>JBATQE010000026.1:0-28546 GCA_049291875.1 Burkholderiaceae bacterium | reverse complement strand
GTCGCTCGGTGGATTCACTCCAGCGCAAACGCGTATGATGGCTTTAACAAACTCACGCGTCCTGCACTAAACGCAGGACTTGTGTTGATTCTACTTTTAGATGCCGCCCTTTTAGGGGGTATTACCGAAATATCAAGCATTATTGGCTCAAAAATACAAAAATAATCGAGAATCTGAACAATTGCTCTCAATTTTAACAAGTTTGGGTACAGAGGCCCCCGGTATGAAATCTATCGTTAGAAAACTAGGAAGTTTAGAAGAAGAAGTAGAGATCATCAATAAATCGCTACTAAATTTAGAAAAGAGTCCGCCAGTTAGTGCTGTATCAGAGGATCAAGTTGATGAAGCTATGAGTGTACTGAGAGATCTCATCATCAATTCTGAAAATAATAAGCAAACTCGATCACTCATCAGTACATTTGTTGATTCAATAGTGCTCGATGAAAGTGTTGTAACTGTTAATTACAAACCGGGAAAACTTATCAATAAAAAGAACCGCGTAGCAGATGCTAACGCGGTTCATAGTTCTGTTCAGTGGCTCCCCGACCTGGACTCGAACCAGGGACCTGCGGATTAACAGTCCGTCGCTCTACCGACTGAGCTATCAGGGAACAGGATTGAAATTATGCTATACATTTTTTGTCATGTCAATAGCTTTTGTGCCAAAAGTGGATGGCGTGCGGTTTATTGTCCACTCAGCGGCAGGCGCGGGCGCACGGTGAATTCGTCGTGCGTTTGCAATAATTCGGGATTTTTACGAATTGCGAGACAGCCCGCGAGCGCAATCATGGCGCCGTTGTCGGTGCAGAGATGTAGTTCGGGGTAGTGTACGGCGAAGCGGTGTTTATCCGCCATTTGGTTCAGTGTGGCGCGCAGTTGTGCGTTTGCACCGACACCACCCGCGACCACCAGTCGCTTGAAGCCGGTTTGTTGGAGCGCTTGTAGCGCTTTTTTGCTCAATACGTCCACGGCGGCCTCGACGAAGGCGCGTGCGATGTCGGCTTTATCCTGATCGGTCAGCTGCCCATCGGGGTTGGCTTTTTGCAGGTATTTCGCTTGGGTGAGCACGGCGGTTTTTAGTCCGGCAAAGCTAAAATCGAGGTTGCCGGAATGCAGCATCGGGCGACCGAATTTGAAACGCCCTGCGACGCCTTGCTCCGCCAGTTTGGATACCGCAGGCCCACCCGGATAGCTCAAGCCCAATACTTTCGCAGTTTTGTCGAATGCTTCACCGGCGGCGTCATCGAGTGTCTCGCCGAGTAATTCGTATTGACCCACGTCATCCACGCGCATCAGTTGCGTGTGCCCGCCGGATACGAGCAGCGCGATGAAGGGAAACTCAGGCGGGTTGTCCGAGAGTAGCGGCGAGAGCAGATGGCCTTCGAGATGATGCACGCCAACGACGGGCTTATTCAACACGAATCCGATGGCGTGTGCATACGCCGTGCCGACCAGCAGCGCGCCTGCCAATCCGGGGCCGGTGGTGCAGGCAATCGCGTCCACATCGTCCAGCGTGCATCCGGCGTCGTGCAGCACTTTTTCAGTCAATGGCACGACGCGACGAATGTGGTCACGCGAGGCCAATTCGGGTACCACGCCGCCGTAGGCGACATGCATGTCGATTTGCGAATGCAGGGCGTGCGCGAGCAGGCCGCGCTGGTCGTCGTACAGCGCCACGCCGGTTTCGTCGCAGGAGGATTCGATGCCCAGTATCAACATGATGGTATTTCCGTAAAAGCGTTATTTTAGCGGAAATCCATGACGCATAGCGCGACAGATCATGTGGCATCCGCGCAACTGTACTGGAAAATTACTATCGCGCTGTATCTGTGCAGGGCAAAATGAGTTGTTTATAGTGATCATAGTAATGACGGGAGTGGGTGATGGAAACATTGAATATAGCGGGCGTGCGCGCCTTGGGGTTTATCGGCTTGGGCGTGATGGGCGCGCCGATGGCGGGACATTTGCTCAAAAGCGGCTTGCGCGTGTTGGCCTACAACCGCACTGCGGCCAAGGCACAGGCGTGGCGGGCGCGTTTTCCAAACGGCGAAACCTGCGATCGTTTGAGCGAATTGGCGCAGAGCGTCGATGTACTCGCGCTGTGCGTGGGCAATGACAACGACGTGCGCGCAACGGTATACGCGGTGCTGCCGCATTTGAAAAGCGGCGCGGTGATTGTCGATCACACCACCACCTCGTCGGCGCTGGCGCAGGAAATGGCGGCATTGTGCGCTGAACGGGGCGTGCGGTTTCTCGATTGCCCCGTTTCGGGTGGGCAGGTAGGTGCTGAAAATGGCAAGCTGACCATCATGGCGGGCGGCGATTTGGCTGCGTTTGAACGCGTTCAGCCGATTTTGGCGCTGTATTCGCAGTATCAACGGCACTTCGGCGCATCCGGCGCGGGTCAAGGCGCAAAAATGGTCAATCAGATTTTGGTCGTGAGCGTGTTGCAGGGCTTGGCCGAGGGCATCACGCTGGGCAAGGCGCTCAATCTGGACATCCCTGCGCTGATCGATACGCTCAAACGCGGCGCGGCGGGATCGTGGCAGCTCGAAAATCGCGGCGTGACCATGAGCGAGGGCCAGTTTGATTTTGGCTTTGCGGTTGATTGGGCGATCAAAGATTTGGGCATCGTCACCGACTGCGCACGTTCGTTCGCGCTCGATTTACCACTGACGCAGGCCACGCTGGCGCGCTATCGTCAGATTTCTGCTGACGGCCACGGGCGCGAGGACACCTCCGCGCTGATTCGCCAATTTGATCAAAAAACGAATTGAAACAATGGTTTGATAAAACCTGCGGTAGTCTATAAAATACCGCTTTTACAATGAATCGAGCGCGACGCGTTCACACCACGAAGGGAAACCCTATGTTTAACCGTGCCAACCACACCATTGCCAACATTGACCCTGAGCTTGCCGTCGCGATGGCGCAGGAAGTCCAACGCCAGCAAGACCACATCGAATTGATCGCGTCCGAAAACTACACCAGCCCGGCGGTGATGGAAGCGCAAGGTTCACAGTTGACCAACAAATACGCCGAAGGCTATCCGGGCAAACGCTACTACGGCGGCTGCGAATACGTCGATATCGTTGAACAACTCGCGATTGACCGTGTGAAACAACTGTTTGGCGCGGAAGCGGCCAACGTGCAGCCGAACTCCGGCTCGCAAGCCAACCAAGGCGTATTTTTCGCCATGCTCCAGCCGGGCGACACCATCATGGGTATGAGCTTGGCCGAAGGCGGTCACTTGACCCACGGCATGAAACTGAATATGAGCGGCAAATGGTTTAACGTCGTTTCCTACGGTCTGGACGCGAACGAAGACATCGACTACGACAAAATGGAAGCCCTCGCGCGCGAAACCAAACCCAAACTCATCATCGCCGGTGCGTCCGCTTTTGCATTGCGCATTGACTTTGAACGCTTTGCGAAAATCGCCAAAGAAGTGGGCGCCTACTTCATGGTAGACATGGCGCACTACGCCGGTTTGATCGCTGCGGGCGTGTATCCAAACCCAGTGCCGCACGCCGATTTCGTCACCACGACGACGCACAAATCACTGCGCGGTCCGCGCGGTGGCGTGATTTTGATGAAAGCCGAGTTTGAAAAACAAATCAACTCCGCGATTTTCCCCGGCCTGCAAGGTGGTCCATTGATGCACGTCATCGCCGGTAAAGCCGTGGCGTTCAAAGAAGCTCTGTCGCCGGAATTCAAAACCTACCAAGAGCAAGTCGTGAAAAACGCCAAAGTTATGGCCGAAACCCTGATCAAACGTGGCTTGCGCATCGTTTCGGGTCGAACCGAATCGCACGTCATGCTGGTCGATCTGCAACCGAAAGGTTTGACCGGTAAAGAAGCAGAACGCATCCTCGGCGAAGCGCACATGACCTGTAACAAAAACGCCATCCCGAATGACCCGCAAACCCCGTTTGTCACCAGCGGTATTCGCGTCGGTACGCCAGCGCTGACCACGCGCGGCTTTAAAGAAGCCGAAACCGAGCAAATCGCCAACCTGATCGCCGATGTGCTCGACAATCCGACCGATGCAGCGACGATTGAGCGTGTGAAAGCGGATGTGAAAAAATTGACCGATGCGTTTCCGGTGTATGGTTGATTGGAATAAAAACGGCCATTTGCCCATTTTTTTATTTAGAACAGAAAGAATGTAATGGCACGCATCGAAAACCACAAATACAGCATCGAGGAAGCCTTCAGGGAGTGCTTCTACATCGTCCCGGACTACCAGCGCGAGTACGTCTGGACGGACAAGGAGGTGCATCAACTGCTGGAGGACATCGGCGAGCAGATCGATGTGGGCACGACACGCGAATACTTCATCGGTACCGTGCTGGTGTCGCCGACCGACCAGAAGAACCACTACGAGGTCATCGACGGCCAACAGCGTCTGACCACGTTCTTCCTGCTGCTGTGCGCGTTGCGGCACCTCCTGCAACAGGAGCCGGAAGCCCAGCACCTCAACCGGCTGATTTCCGACAGCTACACCGGCAGTACCGGGATCGTGACCCGTCTCAAGCTTGATCCCCGTTACGAAAGCGCGGCTGAGGTCATGGCTAAGGTTGTCGAGATCAATGGCGACCCCGTGGCCGTGCGCGCCGGCGTTCAAGCATCGGGCATCGCCAGCTTCGGATCGCTGGAAAACCTCATCAACGCTTACTCAACGTTGTACCGTTATCTGAAAGACAACTACGACGACGCCGCCAAGCTCAAGAAGTATTGGTTCTATCTCGCTACAAACGTCGTGTTCATCCAGATCTCCACCGACGTCAGCAGCGCGCTGAAGATTTTCGAGACCATCAACGAACGCGGCGTGGGCCTGAACCCGATGGACTTGCTCAAGAACCTGCTGTTCACGCAGGTCAAGCAAACGCAGTTCACCCAGCTCAAGGATGAGTGGAAGAAGATCACCAAGCCGCTGGAGAAAGGAAAGGAAAAGCCGCTGCGCTTCCTGCGCTACTTCTTGATGGCCAACTACGTCATCAAGAACGAACGCGGCGATGCTGTGGTGCGCGAGGACGAGATCTACGACTGGTTCATCGCCAAGGATAACGCGGCGCTGTGCGATTACGCAGGCAAGCCCTTCGAATTTGTGCGCAAGGTCATCCGTAACGTCGAACACTACCTCGCCTTCGCTAACGGGCAGGGCAATGACGGCAAGCCCAGTCTGGCGATGGACAGCCTAAAGCGGTTAGCCGGTGGTGCATTCAGCTTGCACTACGTCTTGCTGCTGGCAGCGGCTAACTTTCCGAAACCGCTGTTCGATCACTTTGTGGCGCAGCTGGAAAGCTTCCTCTTTTACTACATCTTCACCAAGACGCCGACCAAGGATCTGGAGCGCAGCTTCTCGCAATGGGCTGATGAGCTGCGCGCAATTGCCGAGGCCAGCGATCCGGTGCAGCAGAAGGTTCAGCTCAACGCCTTCGTTGCCGACCACTTCGAGAAGAACATGGCAGGCAAGTCACAGGAACTGACTGATGCCCTCAAGCGCTTCACGCTGCATTCGATGCAGCAATACCGCACGCGTTATCTGCTAGCGCGACTGACGCAGCACGTCGAGATGGCCTTTAAGGGGGTAAAGGAGCGAGATAGTCTGCAGCAGTATACCAATCTGGAGATTGAGCACATACTACCTCAAAGTCCCAAGAGTGAATTGAGCACGAGTTGGGATGTAGAAAACCCTGATAAAATTTACGATGATTATAAAAATCTCCTGGGTAATTTGACCTTGTTGGAGAAGCCCCTTAATATTGTGGCTGGAAACGATTTTTATGACTTGAAATTAGTTGAGTATAGAAAAAGTGGAAATTACCTAACACGTAGTTTAGCTGAGTTGATTATTTCTGGGCATGATACATCAATTAATAGAATTAATGAGAAGCTGAAAGCATTCACCGTATGGAATGCCAAGACTATTCAAAAGCGTCATGAATTGTTGATTGTTTTAATAAAAGATATTTGGAAAACAACTCTAATTGAATAGTGAGTTAGATTTTGTTTTGGACGGTTTATCCGTCCTTTTTTGTTAAAATACGCGAATGAATATCTCCTATTTACAAACTGCATTAGAACTGGCGCACAACGCCATCGGTCTGTGTTCGCCCAATCCGCGCGTCGGTTGCGTGTTGGTCAAGGACGATCAAATCATCGGGCAGGGACATACGCAGTCGGTCGGGCAGGCGCATGCGGAGGTGGTGGCGATACGCGACGCGCAGCAGCGCGGTCATGACACGGCGGGAACGACGGCGTATGTGACGCTGGAGCCATGCAGTCATTATGGGCGCACGCCGCCGTGCGCACATGCTTTGATCGTGGCGCGGGTGGCGCGTGTGGTGGTGGCGGAATTGGATCCGAATCCTTTGGTGGCGGGTCAGGGCGTGGAGAAGTTGCGCGCAGCGGGTATTGCGGTTGAGGTGTTGCCGCCCGAGCATGACATTGCGCAAGCGGCGCATGATTTGAACATTGGTTTTATGACGCGCATGATGCAGCAGCGTCCGTTCACGCGCATGAAGTGGGCGCAGAGCGCGGATGGCAAAACGGCTTTGCCGGATGGTCGCAGTCAGTGGATCACGGGCGCGGCGGCGCGGCTGGATGGTCATCGTTGGCGCGCACGCGCGGATGTGCTGGTGACGGGCATCGGTACGGTGTTGCACGATGATCCGCAGTTGAATGTGCGTGGGGTGGAGTTGGCGAATCAGCCGATTAAATGCGTGGTGGATGCGTGGGCGCACACGCCGGTTCATGCGAAAGTGTTTGATGAGGGGCAGGTTTGGCTGGTGTGCGCTCAGTTGGATGAGGCGCATCCGAATGCGGGGGCGCAGGCGATGCGTTTGGCGCTACTGGAGCAGACGCATGACCATTTGACCGTGGTGCGCTTGCCGACGGTGGTGTATGAAGGCGATGCGCACGGCGGTGATGTGCAAGGTGGTGATGTGCAACACGAGCGTGTGGATTTGCGTGCGCTGTGGGCGTATTTTGCCGAGCAGTCGTTCAATGAGATTCACGTAGAGTCGGGCGCGACGCTGAATGCGGCGCTGCTGGAGGCTGGTTTGGTCGATGAGCTGCTGATGTACTTCGCGCCGCGTGTGGTGGGGGCGGGTTTACCTGCCGCGAATTTTGCGCCGTCGGTGCAGTTGGATGATTTGCAGCAGGCGGGGCAATGGCGTTGGCTGGATGTGCTGACTTTGGATGATGACGTGCGGCTGCGTTTGCGCAAAAATTAAGGTTTTGTGCTGCGGCGTATGGTTTGCGTTGAAATCAACGGGGGCGTGATGAATCACGCCCCCGTGTTTTTGCTGCGCCCATCGTCAATGAGCACAGCCGACGATCATTACCACGGCGCGCGTTGGTCCGAGGTGCATGCGCCGGAGCCGAATAGTTTGCCGTTGACGGGTTTGAGGCGCAGATTGCCGTTGTGGTCAATGGTGACGTCAATCTTGCCATCGCCTTCGTAGTAGTAGCCCCATGATTGGTCTTGGTAACGGATGATCACGCCCCAAGTCGGCGCGAAGCAGCCAAAGGCTTTGCGATCACCAATGTCGGTGAAGCGAATGTCGCCGCGATCAGGCACGGTGATGGAGAAGGAGCCGTGGTGATTCTTCGCGGTTTTTCCCGGTTGAACGGGAATGTTGTAGGTGATGGTTTGATCGTATTGGTTGTTCAGGTTGCGGATGGTGTAGTTTGCTTGTGCGGGTGCGGACAGGGCGAGCAGACCGACCAAGGATAATGCGCCGATGATTTTGGTGTGCATGGGGGAATATTCCTTTTGGTTTAATGATTAAAATAGGTTTTTATTCAACGCGCGCCATTGATAACGGTTGACTCTAATCGCGACTTACTGCGCCGGATCGCGGTATTGCCAACGCAGTGTGTCAATTGCGCTCAGCAGCTCGGACGAGAGTGTGACCTTGTAGGCGTCAAGGCATTCGTCCAATTGCGCCACTGAAGTCACGCCGATGATGGTGCTGGCGACCAGTGGCTTGTGGTAGCAAAAGGCCAGAGCCAATTGCGTCGGTGTCAAGCCGTGTTCGCGCGCGAGTTGGTTGTAGCGGCGGGCGGCTTCGAGCGCCTCCGGTCGTCCCCAACGTTGATTGCGCATGCTTTGGTAGCGCGCCATGCGCGCTTGTTCGGGGGCGTCTGCGCCGGTGAAGCCTGAGGCGTCGTATTTTCCTGTCAATAGACCAAACGCCAGCGGCGAGTAGGCGAGCAGCGACACGCCGAGCAGGTGCATGGTTTCGTCCAAGCCGTTTTCATACGAGCGGTTCACCAGTGAATACGGATTTTGCACCGTGGCGACGCGTGGCAAATCGTGTTGCTCGGCCATGCGGATGAATTCGTGTACGCCGAATGGCGTTTCGTTCGACAGACCGACTGCTTTGACTTTGCCAGCGTTGACCAACTGCGCGAGTGCGCCCAGTTGCTCGTGCATTTGCTCGATGATCGGCGCGTAATTTTGTCCCTGTGTCTCGTAGTAAATTTTGCCGAACATGGCGGTCGGGCGCGTTGGCCAATGGATTTGATACAGGTCTATCACGTCGGTGTTCAGGCGTTTGAGGCTGGCGTCGCAGGCGCTGAGGATGTCCTGTGCACTGAGCTGATCGCTGCCGCCACGCACCCACGGCATGCCGCGCGACGGACCGGCGACTTTGGTGGCGACGATCCATTGCTCGCGCATCCCCGGATTTTGCGCAAACCAGCGGCCAATGATGGTTTCGGTCAGCGTGTAGGTTTCGGCTTTGGCCGGAACGGCGTACATTTCGGCGGTGTCGAGGAAATTCACCCCGCGTTCTAATGAGCGCGCGAGGATGGCGTGTGCATCGGTTTCGTTGACTTGCTCGCCAAAGGTCATGGTGCCCAGACAAATAGGCGTGACGCGCAGCTCGCTGTGGCCGAGTTGGACTGCTTTCATGGGGTGCTCCCTTGGTAAAAATGTTAGAATCGTACGTTCATTCGGTAGCGTGTAGTATAAAACCAGATTGGAGTCAAAATAAGTATGTTTACAGGAATTATTGCCGATGTGGCACAGATTGTCGCGGTGGCGCCGCTGGGCGCGGACAGCAGCTTTTCGGGCGTGCGCGTGACGGTGCAGACGGTGCATTTGGATTTGTCCGATGTGGCGCTCGGCGACTCGATTGCGATCAATGGCGCGTGCATGACCGTGGTGGCGCTGGATACGGTCGCCAAGACTTTTGCCGTGGATGTCTCGCATGAGAGTTTGAGCAAAACCAGCGGGCTGGATCGTGTCGGTCATGTGAATTTGGAAAAAGCCATGCGCCTGTCCGATCGTCTGGGCGGGCATTTGGTCTCGGGACATGTGGACGATGTGGCGCGTATCGTGTCGCTCTCGCCGGTGGGTGAGTCGTTCGAGTTGATTTTCACCGCGCCGATCCAATGGCGGCGTTTTCTCGCGGATAAAGGCTCGGTCACGCTCAACGGTACGAGTTTGACGGTCAATCGCGTGTGGGCGGATGAGACGAATGTTTTCGGCACGATCAATCTGATTCCGCACACCATGGCGCACACGGTGTTTCAGTATTTGAAGGCGGGCGATGCGATCAACTTCGAGGTCGATTTGTTGGCGCGCTATGTCGCTCAACTGGTTGATCATATGCCTAATCAAAAGCCCAATCAATTGCCGAATAGTGACGGCGCAAATCACGTACAATGACGCCTATTCAAATCAACCAAATCAATCACATAGAGTGTTTTTATGTCATCCAATGAGGCAATAGCGCAAGCAGACATCATCGATCCGACCATTCCCGCAGTCATCGAGCCGCAGGCCATGGCGAGTACCGAGGAAATCATCGCCGAGCTGAAAGCCGGTCGCATGGTGGTGCTGGTCGATGAAGAAGACCGCGAAAACGAGGGCGATCTGGTGCTGGCGGCGGATTTTGTCACGCCCGCAGCGATTAATTTCATGGTCACGCACGCGCGTGGCTTGGTGTGCCTGTGCCTGACCGAAGCGCGCTGCGACGAACTCGGCTTGCCGATGATGGTCGGCGCGGGGGAGAACGGCACACAGTACGGTACGAATTTCACCGTCTCGATTGAGGCGCGCGAGGGCGTGACCACCGGTATTTCCGCCTCAGACCGCGCCCGCACGATTGCCGTGGCGGCGAACGAGCAGTTCGGTGCGGCCGACATCGTGCAGCCCGGGCATGTTTTCCCGCTGCGCGCGCGCAACGGCGGCGTGCTGGTGCGCGCGGGTCATACCGAGGCGGGCTGTGATTTGACACGCTTGGCCGGATTGACCTCTGCGTCGGTCATCTGCGAAATCATGAAACCCGATGGTGAAATGGCGCGTTTGCCGGAGTTAAAAGAATTTGCGCGCGAACATAATTTGAAAATCGGCACGATTGCCGATTTGATCGAATACCGCAGTGCGCGCGAAAAATTGGTTGAGCGCGTCGGTCAATACACCATGCAGACGGCGGTGGGCGAATTTACCGCCGTGCTGTACGAGGAGCCGACTGCGGGACAGACGCATCTGGCGCTGGTGCATGGCGACATCGAAGGCACCGACGTCGTACCGGTGCGCGTGCATGAGCCGTTTTCGGTGCTGGATTTGCTCGATACGCAGAACACCACACATTCGCTGTCGCTGAACAGCGCCTTGGCGCACATCCGTGAGCAAGGCGCGGGCGTGGCGGTGCTGCTCAATTGCCAAGAAGCCCCGAGCCGCCTGATCACGCAGTTTCAACGGCTGGCGCATCCTGAAAGTGCCGCGCCGAAAGTGCCGAGCGAACTGCGTTTGTATGGCATCGGTGCACAAATTTTGAAGGACGTGGGCGTAAAACGCATGAATTTGCTCGGAAGTCCGCGTAAAATGCCGTCTATGGGCGGTTTTGATCTGGAAGTGGTTGGCTTTACCGCCATTGAATAATTAAGGAGAAGTGAAATGGTTGAAGAGTTTAAACCCGAAATCAACGGCGAAGGCTTGCGCATCGGCATCGTCAAAGCACGTTTTAACGAAACCGTCGGCGAAGGCCTGTTTAACGCCTGCGTGGCCGAATTGATGGCCAAAGGCGTGGCCGAAGAAGACATCCTGTACATCACCGTACCGGGTGCGCTGGAAGTGCCGCTGGCTTTGCAAATGCTCGCGCAATCTGAGGAATTTGACGCGCTGATCGCATTGGGCGCGGTGATTCGCGGCGAAACCTACCACTTTGATCTGGTGGCGAACGAATCCGGCGCAGGCATCACCAAGGTTGGCTTGGATCACAATATGCCGATCGCCAACGCGATTTTGACCACCGAAAACGACGAGCAAGCCGAAGTGCGCATGGCGGAAAAAGGTGCGGAAGCGGCGCGCGTGGCGATTGAAATGGCGTGTTTGTACGAGGCATTGGACGATTTTCTGAGCTTTGTCGAGACCGAAGACGCGAAAGAGGAAGATTAAATGAAAAGTGCGCGTAGACGTTCACGCGAATTGGCGGTACAGGCGCTGTATCAATGGCTGATGACCGGCGGCGACGCCGGTGCAGCCGAAGCCTACATCCGCGAAACGCCGGATTTTCACAAAGCCGACGAAGCCTATTTTAAAACTCTGTACAAAGGCGCGACGGCGCAGGCCGAGGATTTGCGCGGTGCGATTGCGCCGTACATCGACCGACCGCTGGCCGAACTCAGCCCCGTCGAGCACGGCATTTTGCTGGTGGCGGCGTATGAGTTGCAAACGCAGATGGATGTGCCGTACAAAGTCGTGATCAACGAAGCGGTTGAAATTGCCAAAAGCTTTGGCGGTACCGATGGTTTTAAATACGTCAACGGCGTGTTGGATAAACTGGCGGCGCAAGCCCGTGCGTTGGAAGTCAACGCGGCGGGATGAGTGAATAGTGAACAGCCGATGAGTCATTTGGACGAGTTTGCATTGATTGGCGCGTACTTCAAACGCGCCAATTCGTTTTTAGACACCTCTGCTCAGGTGGATTTGGGCATTGGCGACGACGCCGCGCTATTTCGCGTGCGCGAGGGGCATCAATGCGTGGTCTCTAGCGATATGTTGGTCGAAGGGCGGCATTTTTTCGCCGATGTCGCACCCAGTGCGCTTGGGCACAAGGCTTTGGCGGTGAATTTGTCCGATTTGGCCGCAATGGGCGCAGATCCGATTGGTTTTACGCTGTCGATTGGCCTGCCGAGCGTGGACGAGGCGTGGTTGGCGGGATTCACCGAGGGCTTGTTCGCTTTGTCCGAGCGGTTTCAGTGTCCGCTCATTGGCGGTGATACCACGCGCAGCCCGGTTTTGGTCATCAATGTGACGGTGTTTGGTCAAGTGCCGACGGGTCAGGCGATCACACGCAGCGGCGCGCGCGTGGGGGACGGCATTTACGTCACCGGCGAATTGGGCGCTCCGGCGTATGCGCTGGATGTGTTGCGCGAGCAGACTTCGGCAACTGATTTGATTGATGTGGCATTGGCGCAGGCGCGTTTGGAGCGGCCAACGCCGCGCGTGGCGTTTGGACAAGGTTTGCGCGGCATCGCGAGCAGCATGCTGGATTTGAGCGACGGTCTGGCCGGTGATTTGCGGCATATTTTGACGGCTTCCGGCGTAGCGGCGCGATTGGATGTAGACGCTTTGCCGCTGCATTCGGCGTTGCGCGGTGTGCCGAAAGTGCAGGCGTGGCGCTATGCGCTCAGTGGTGGTGACGAGTATGAACTGTGTTTTACCGCGCCAAAAGATGTGCCTGCGGTGCAATCTGCGTTACAATCTTTAGCCCAAACGCAGGGGCTGCGCGTGACTTGCATCGGTGAAGTGCTTGCTTCGCAGGCGCAAACCGAGCCGATGGTGTGGCAATCGCAGGATGCGGCGGCGTTGGCAGAATTTTTGCGTGGTGCGCCCGTCTCGGGTTTTCGCCATTTTTGATGGGTAGTGGGTAGTAAAGGATTAGTGATGCAACAAACACGTTTTCAATGGATGTTGATTCATCCGGCGCATATGATCGCTCAAGGCATGGGTTCGGGCTTGCTGCATCCGGCCTCGGGTACTTGGGGCACTTTGGTTGGCTGGGTGTTTTTTGTGTTTTTAAATCAAACGTTTATCCAATGGTCGTGGATGTGGTGGCTGATTTTGGCAGTCTCGTTTCCGATTGGTGTTTGGGCCTGTGGCGTGACCGGCAAGCAAATGGGTGTGCAGGATGATTCGTCGATTGTGTTCGATGAAATTTGGGCGTTTTGGTTGGTGCTGGCGATGCTTTCGCCGATGCACTTTAGTTTTTTGGAACAGTCGATTGCGTTTGGCCTGTTCCGGCTGTTTGATATTTGGAAGCCGTATCCGATTCGCCAAGTGGATGCGCGGGTTAAAGGCGGTTTCGGTGTGATGATCGATGATGTATTGGCTGCCGTGTATACCTTGCTGGTGTTCGCAGTCGGCGTGCAATTGTATCAATGGCTGGCTCGATAATCGGGTGTGCGATGAATGCGTCCATGACTACCTTGGTATTGCTGTTGGCGGAACGTCTGCGTGCCTTGAACTGGCGTATGGCGACGGCGGAATCGTGTACGGGCGGCGGCATTGGTTACTACTTGACTGAATTGGCGGGCGCATCCGATTGGTTCGCCGGTGGGATTTTGGCGTATAACAATGCGGTGAAGCAGGATGCGCTGGGCGTGTCGGCGCAAACCCTGTTGACGCAGGGTGCGGTCAGCGAAGCCACGGTGGCGCAGATGGCGCAGGGCGTGTTTCGTTTGATGTGTGCCGATTGTGTTGTTGCGGTCAGTGGCATCGCGGGACCGAGCGGCGGCACAGCGGATAAACCGGTGGGTACGGTGTGCTTTGCGTGGGCGTGGCGCGATGAAATCGGCAACACGCATGTGCGCACGCACCGCACGCAATTCGTCGGTAATCGCAGCGAGGTGCGACTGCAAACGGTATTGCGTGCGCTCGAAGGGCTGATTGAGTTGTGCGCGCAGGTGGAAAAAGGGCGGCCTGTGCCCGATGATTTGATGGCTCTGCGTGCCACGCACTGGGTGTGAGCGATGAGTCAGCCGAGTTGTCGCATGGGCTGCGCGGCGTGCTGCATCGCGCCGTCGATTTCCTCCGCTATACCCGATATGCCGCACGGTAAACCGGCGGGCGTGTCGTGCGTTCAATTAGATGAACGCGGGCTGTGCCGAATATTTGGTGATCCGCGCCGCCCGAAAGTGTGTGGTAGTTTGCAGCCGAGTGCCGCCATGTGTGGCGAGGTCAACGACGTGGCGACGACACGCGAGCATGCATTGCGCTATTTGAGCGAATTGGAACAACTGACACGAATGTGATGGAACAAGACATGAAACATATGAATCGTATGATAATTTGGCTGGCGCAGGCGCGCCGTTGGTGGGCTTGGCTGGCGGTTTCGCTGGGTGTTTTGGTGACGGTGTCCGCCTGTAGTTTTTTGTCCTCGCCGAAAACCATTTACGTTAACCAGAGCATTTTGCAGTCCGCGACCAACAAAAAATGGGATGAAATCTCCAAAACCATGCGTGAAAACGGACTGGATGCCGAGCAACCGCAAATCATTTTGATGCCGGACAAACAGCGCATCGGTGCGAAATTTATCGCTACGGTGGATACCGGGTTGGGCATGAATGTCAGCGGCGACATGCAAATTTCGGGCGTGCCGGAGTACAGTCGAGAATTGCAATCGATTGTTTTAAAAGACTTTACGGTGGACTCGTTCAATGCCAAACACATTCCGGCGATACTGGACAATGTGGTGCGTGGCATGGTTCAGCGCACGGTAGGCAAAAAATTTGGTTTGAATTTGCCGATCTACACCCTCACACCTGAGCAATTGTCCTTTGCGGGCAAAGAGTGGGTGCCTGAAAAAATGGTGATTGAGCAAGAGCGTCTGTCGATCACGCTGCAACCGCATGACAAACCCTAATATTTGATTCGTCAAGAACGCATTGGTCGCTCATTGACCAATCTACCTCCTTCATCCAGCGGCAACTGAGCTTGCCGCATTTTTGTGCAGTGATTGTATGCCAACACCTATTTTAATGGCCTTGTATCTCGCCGCCGCTTGGGGCGGCTCGTTTTTATTCATGCGCGCGAGCGCGCCGGTGTTCGGCGCCGTACCGTTGATTTTTATCCGCGTGGCGTTGGCAGGAATGATGTTGCTGCCGCTGATGTGGGTGCAGGGCGGGATGCGCATTTGGCGCGAAAATTGGCTGCGCATCGCGATCGTCGGCAGCCTGATCACCGCGATTCCGTTTTGTATGTTGTCGTGGGCGACGCTGAGTTTGCAGGCGGGTACGACTTCGGTGTTGAATGCGACCACGCCGCTGATGGCTGCATTATGGGCAATTCCGCTGGTTGGTGAAAAAATGACGCTGCGGCGGGCGCTGGGTCTGGCGCTGGGCTTGGTCGGCGTGTTGATTTTGACGCTGGGGCAGGGCAAGGGTTTTCATGTGCAGGATGCGCTGTTACCGGTGCTGGCATCATTGCTCGCGACCGCGTGTTACGGTTGGTCCACGCACATGTCGCGCATTTGGCTGGCGCATGTGCCACCGCTGGTGATGAGCTGCGCCGGTTTGCTCAGTGGCGCGGTGGTTCTCGCGCCGCTGGCGTGGTGGTTGTGGCCGAATCATGCGATTGCGCCTTCGGCGTGGGGTATGGCTTTGGGCTTGGCTGTGTTTAGCACGGCGATTGCGTATTTGGTGTTTTACCGTTTGATTGCGCTGTGGGGCGCGACCAAAACCACGTCGGTGACGTATTTGGTTCCGGTGTTCGGTATGCTGTGGGGCTGGTTGTTTTTGCGCGAACCGGTTACTCTGACCATGATTTTGGGTGGTTTGGTGATTATCTCGGGGGTGATGGTGCTCAACAGCGGTAAGCGGGTTCAGGCAGTTGCGCGTTAATGCACGCCATAAGCGGGCTTGTGCCTTTGATTGGGGCGTGGTAGAATCCGCGCCGTCATTCGGGAGTAGCCTCTCTTTTTCTACGATTTTTCTAAAAAGATACCCATGTCAACATACTTGCGAATACATCGCATGGCATGGGTGATTCTCTGACTCGAATTGGGCAAGACTTATGACCATGTAATCGCTTTTGATCGGAGGCGATTGCGTGGTCATTTATTTGGTCCGATCGGAGTTTTCTCATGGAACAGCAAGCTTTTATTGTATCGACCAGCGTGGTCGCTTTGGCCGAAATGGGCGACAAAACGCAGTTGTTGTCGCTGATTTTGGCCGCCCGTTACCGCAAACCCTTGCCGATCGTGTTCGGTATTTTGGTCGCTACTTTGCTCAATCATGCGATGGCAGGCGCTTTGGGCGCATGGTTGTCCAGTTTGATGCGCCCCGAGGTGCTGAACTGGGTGATGGCGGCGGCGTTCATTGCCATGGGATTGTGGATTTTGGTGCCGGATAAATTGGATGAGGATGACGTTGCCGTGCCAAAGCAGCAAATGGGTGTGTTTTTTGCCACAGTGGTCGCATTTTTTTTGGCGGAGATGGGCGACAAAACGCAATTTGCAACGATTGCCTTGGCGGCGCAATATTCGGACGTGTTTTCCGTGGTTTTGGGCACGACCTTGGGCATGATGATGGCCAATGCGCCCGCCGTGTACCTCGGTAATCGCTTTGCACAACGCTTGCCTACGAAAATTATCCATATTATTGCGGCCATTATTTTCATCGCCATCGGAGCGTTGACCGCGGTCAAAGCGTGGCTCTAAATCTGCGTCAATCGCTTTAAATATCATCGAAATTTGCCACGTAAAAACGAACGTTCATGCGGTTTATTTTGATAAATCAATGACTTATCTATGTTATATTCTTTTCTGTCAAAAATGACAGAAGGAGAATTGAAGATGAGTCAAACGCGAGTGGGTGCAATGTTACCTGCGCAACCTGTGGCAGAAGATGCACCGTTACCGTCGCGCAAGGTGTTGCGTTCTTGGTTGTTGGATTTGGCCGAGAAAACCACGGCACTACCGATTGTTTTGTTGGTAGTGGATTACATTATTTACGGCGTATTGATTGCGGCGGCGATTGCCGCACCGCATTGGTCGTTGCGCTTGTTGGCCGGATTGGTCGCCGGTTTTTGGATTGGTCGCCTGTTCGTCATCGGTCATGATGCTTGCCATCAAGCCTATACACCCGATAAAAGGCTCAATAAATGGCTGGGGCGCATTGCCTTTTTGCCTTCATTAAGTCCGTACAGCCTGTGGGACGTGGGGCACAATGTGATGCACCACGGCTATACCAACCTCAAAGGCGTGGATTTTGTTTGGATGCCGTCTTCGGTGGCGGAATATCAGCAAATGAGCGCGGGGCGTCGTTTTATGGAACGTATTTACCGCAGTGGTTGGGGGCCGTCTTTGTACTACATGATCGAAATCTGGTGGAACAAGATGTTCTGGCCGAGCAAAAAAGTGCAGCCGTCCCGCCGTCCGGCCTTTTTTTGGGACAATGTGTTGGTCAGTGTGTACGCGGTGATTTGGCTGGCGGTGGTGGTGTTGGGTGCTTTGGCGGCGAATGTCAGCGTCTGGTCGGCGATTATCACCGCTTTTATTGTGCCATTTGTGTTCTGGAATGGCATGATTGGCGTGGTGGTTTATATGCACCACACGCATGAGCGCATCAAATGGTATGACGACAAGGCCGCTTGGCTCGCCTCCCAGCCTTTTGTCACCACGACGGTGCATTTAACCTTCAAATACGGCTTTGGAGGCGCGGTGCACCACATCATGGAGCACACGGCGCATCATTTGGATGCGACCATTCCGCTGTATAAATTGAAGGAAACGCAACAGCGTCTGGAAGATTTACTGCCTAACCGCATTGTGGTTCAGCCATTTTCATTGGCTTGGTACTGGCGCACCGCGCGCAACACCAAGCTGTATGACTATGAGAATCAACGCTGGTTGACCTTTGACGGCAAGCCTGCGTTTACCTCATAAGCTGAGATCAATGCAAAAAACCCGCTGAAACATCAGCGGGTTTTTTTATGAAGCGTAGATTATCGGAAAAATTTAAAGCACAACGGATAATCCCAAAGTTCACCGTCACGCGCTTTGAGCGCAGCGATGATCGGGAAGACCACTGCCAAAATACCCAATATCCACAGCAGGAAAAAGCCGATTACCAACAAACACAGCGGCAAGGCAATCGCGCCCCAGATGATGTAGGACACAATCGCATTGGCGACCACTTTGCCATGCGCGTCAATGCCGGGCAATTCGGTTTTTTTCCATTGCCAGATGATGATCGGCACGATAAAGCCCAAAACCGGTACGACGAAGCCGAGCAAGGTGGATAAATGCAACAACACCGCCCACTGGCGTGTTTCTTCGGTTTTGCTCGCTTGTGCAATCGGGTTGGATTCAAGCATATCCATAAGCACTCCTTGTTAAGTGAGAACACCATGTGGATACGTAAACAAAACCACGATTCACATGAACTTACCCACTAAATAGTGACAAGTGGGGTGATTTCAAGTCCTATGCCTACCCATTACGTATGAATGTGAATCCGCCTTTGAGCTTATTTCGCATCCTTGCGCGTCAGCTCGCTGCGACCGATCAACGGCGCGGGGTTGCGCCCGCGGTGGTGATTGTGACGGAATTGGCGCGGTTGGAACAGCAACAGCGACAACTCCTCCAGCGCCTCCTTATACACCGCGCGTTTGAACTCAATCACCTCATCCAGTGGGATCCAATAATCATTCCAACGCCAAGCATCAAATTCAGGATGAGTACTTGCCCGTAGATTCACATGATGGTCGCGCCCGACCAAGCGCAGCAAAAACCAAATCTGCTTTTGACCTCGGTAATGGTTGCGAAAATCCCGCCGCACCCAGCGGTTCGGGACATCGTAGCGCAGCCAATTGCGTGTGCGACCAATAATCTGTACGTGCTCGGGCAGCAGCCCGATTTCCTCATATAACTCGCGCAACATGGCTTGTTCGGGGTTTTCACCGTGGGCAATGCCGCCTTGCGGAAACTGCCACGCATGTTCGCGGATGCGCTTGCCCCAGAATACCTGATTGCGCGAATTGACCAAAATGATGCCGACATTTGGGCGATAACCTTCTTTGTCGAGCATAATTTCCTCAATAAATGATTTACAATACGACAATTATAGCGTGATTCGCTGGCCAATGAGAAAACTTTGCGGTCAGGCAAAAAGCGAACGAACGTAATAATTTCCAAAATTATCTTTGTATTCAACAAACTATTATAGAACTACCGCCCATTTTCCAAAGAAAATCATGAAAGCCAGTCAATTTTTCATCTCCACGCTCAAAGAAGCGCCCGCCGAAGCGGAAATCATCAGCCATCAACTCATGATCCGTTCCGGCATGATCAAACGTGTCGGTAGCGGCATTTACACCCTGATGCCGATGGGGCTGCGCAGCGTGCGCAAAGTCGAGCAAATCGTACGCGAGGAAATGAATCGCGCGGGCGCGATTGAACTGCTCATGCCTGCGGTGCAACCGGCCGAGCTGTGGCAAGAATCCGGTCGCTGGGAGCAATACGGCCCTGAATTGCTGCGTTTCAAAGACCGTCACGAGCGCGATTTCGTGGTTGGCCCGACGCACGAAGAGGTCATTACCGACGTGGCGCGGCGTGAAATCAAATCGTACAAACAACTGCCGGTCAATTGGTATCAAATTCAGGCGAAATTCCGCGACGAAATTCGTCCGCGTTTTGGCGTGATGCGCGGACGCGAATTCATCATGAAGGACGCGTACTCCTTCGATAAAGACGCGACCAGTTTGCAAGAGAGCTATGACAAAATGTTCAACGCCTACATGGCGATTTTCACCCGTTTGGGGCTGAATTTCCGCGCGGTGGCGGCGGACAACGGCTCGATTGGCGGCTCCGGCTCGCACGAATTCCACGTGATCGCTGAAACCGGCGAAGACGACATTGTTTACAACCCGAATTCCGACTACGCGGCGAACATCGAAGCCGCCGAAGCAGTTTGCCTGCTGGGCGAGCGTGCAGCAGCGACGCAAAAACTGGTCAAAACCGCCACGCCGAATCAGGCCAAATGCGAGGACGTGGCCAAATTCCTCAATGTGCCGCTGAGTACCACCATCAAATCATTGGTGTTGGCGCAGGATGTTGAGGACGACGCGGGGCAGATCCAAACTACCGTGATTTTGGTGCTGTTGCGCGGCGATCATGAGTTAAACGAAATCAAGGCGGCTAAAGTTTTGGGCGAAACCCGCTTTGCCACCGAGGTCGAAATCATGGCGCATTTTTCCACCAAGCCGGGCTACATCGGGCCGGTCGCGACGACTTTGCCGGTGCGCGTGGTGGTTGATCGCACGGTGGCGAATATGGCGGATTTCGTCTGTGGTGCGAACGATGAAGGTTTTCACCACGTTGGCGTGAACTGGGGGCGCGATTTGCCGGAGCCGGATGAGATTGCGGATTTGCGCAATGTGGTGGCGGGCGACCCTGCGCCGGATGGCAATGGCACTTTGGCCATTTGTCGCGGCATTGAGGTCGGTCATGTGTTCCAACTCGGCACGAAATATTCCGAAGCCATGAACGCGACCTTCCTCGATGAAAACGGCAAACCGCAACCGTTCGTCATGGGCTGCTATGGCATTGGCGTGACGCGCATTCTCGGCGCGGCGATTGAGCAAAACTACGACGCCAAAGGCATCATTTGGTCGGAGGCGATTGCGCCGTTCACCGTGGTGATTTGTCCCGTGGGTGCGGACAAGAGCGAAGCGGTGGCGCAAACCGCGCAGGAGGTATACCAAGCCTTACTCAACGCGGGTGTGGACGTGATTTTGGACGATCGTGGCGAGCGCCCGGGCGCGATGTTTGCCGACTGGGAATTGATCGGTGTACCGCACCGCATCACTATCGGCGATCGCGGCTTGAAAGAAGGTGTGGTGGAATACCAAGCGCGTCGCCATTCTGCGTCGGGTGAGCCGGCGGCCAAAATCGAGGTGGGGCATATCGTTGCGCACGTCATGTCACAATTGGTGCCCTTGGCATCATTAAAATCATAAAAGGCTGATCGTGGCGCAGCTAAGTCGCAGCAGTCGCACAACAGGATGCGATTTGCGACGCTGGGGCGTTGCGCTGGCGCTGTTGTGCGCCACACACAGCGCCTGTGCCGGTGCGCAACGGGAAGAAGCATTGGCCGACAGCGTGCGAACCTTGTTGCGTCAATCCATTTCGGCGGGCGTGCCGAGCCAGAGACCTTTTGGCAATGCGGCAGAATATCAGGCGTTTAGAGCGTGGCACACGCGGGTTCAACCGCGTTTGAGTCGGTTTGTCGCGCCGCCGCATCTGCAATCACAATTGCTGTCCATCGTTGACTACGAAGCGCGCCGCGCCGGTTTAGACCCCGATTGGGTTTTGGCGGTGATTGAGGTTGAGAGCCGCTTCAATTCGCGCGCCATCAGCCCAGCCAATGCACGCGGTCTGATGCAGGTCATGCCGTTTTGGACGAAAACGATTGGTGATGGACAAGTGCGTGCGCTGCACGATGCGCGTATCAATATTCGCTACGGCTGCGTGATTTTGCGGCACTACCTTGATCAAGAACAGGGCGATTTGGTGCGGGCGTTGGCGCGCTACAACGGCAGTTTGGGGCAATTGAATTATCCCGCGAAGGTTCTGAATGCGCTGGCGCAATGGCGTGGTGGCGTTCAGTAAGGTGTTTGATTTTTTATTTTTTAGTTATAGGTAGGTATGGAAACCAGTTTTGCCGCTGCGGCGGTTTTGTTGTTTTTGGTCGTTGACCCCTTGGGCAATATTCCGCTGTTCAGCGGTATTTTAAATCGTTATTCGATTCGTAAACGCCGCCGCATCATCGTGCGCGAAACCATCATTTCGTTTTTTGTGTTGTTGCTGTTCATGCTCACGGGCCAGCGTTTTTTGCAGATCATGCATTTGACCGAATGGGCTTTGCAAATCGGTGGTGCGGTGGTGTTGTTTTTGATCGCGATTCGTATGATTTTCCCACATCCCGAGGGCATTATGGGCGTGGCCTCCAGCGATCAGGAGCCGTTCATCGTGCCGTTGTCGATCCCCGGTATGGCGGGGCCGTCGTCGATGGCGACGGTGATGTTGCTCGCAGCGCAGGCGCCGAATCGTTTGGGACAAATGGTGGGCGCGCTGTCGGTGGTGATGGCAGCGACGGGCGTGATTTTGTATTTTGCCGATGTGGTGCAGCGGCGTTTGGGTGATCGTTTTACCGTCGCGATGGAACGCCTGATGGGCATGATTTTGGTCGCTGTGTCGGTGCAGATGTTGCTCACGGGGGTGAATGCCTACTGGCAGAGCTTGCGTTGAATGTTCGTACCCTGAGTCCGTCATAAAAAAACGCCACCGCTTTGATTTGCGGTGGCGTTCTTTTTGATAATGCCTTGCGTAGGCAATCAGCGTTTCAGGTGTAGGAACTGCATGTGCCGCTCGTATTGATTCAGGATGTCGGCGATGATTTGCTCTTTGGTATAGCCGAGCAAATCGTACTCCTGACTGCCTTCGCTCAGATACACTTCAGCGCGGTAGTATTTGTCCTGCTCATGCAACGAGGCGATGTTGGTCGATTGTTCCAAGGCAAATACCGGCTTGATCGCCTCCACCAAGTACACTTGGTAGACGAAATCCACTTCCTCGCCGTGCAATACTTCAAAACTGAGGCTGTTTTCTTCCTCGTTGGCGACAACTTCGGTTTCGATGCCCTGTTTGTTTAACTCTTGCGCTACGCCGAGCATAGCCGGATGCACTTTGTACTGCATGAATTTTTTCGCCTCGTTCAAGCTGGGGAAATTCACAATACGTGCCAGACGCTCGCGCCAGAGCAGACCGTTGCCAATCAGCGCCGGCATATCCACACCGGATGCTTTGCGTTTATGTCCCTCCTGACGCAGGCTCGACCACATCGACAGCATATAAATCAGCAAAATGAACGAAAACGGCAAGCCCGCGATGACCGAGACCGATTGCAACGATGCAAAACCACCGGCGAATAATAAGCCCAGCGTGATCAAGCCGGTGGCTGCCGCCCAAAACAAACGCAACCAAATCGGCGCGTCGGTCTCTGATGATAAGCCTTTCGAGCTTAAGTTGGCCAGAACCAGCGCCCCCGAGTCCGCGGAGGTCACGAAGAAAATCAAACCGATGACCACCGCGGCCAATGACCAGACCGAGGCATACGGATAATGCTCAAACAGGCGGAACATACCCATCGCCGGATCCTCCAGCGCCGCTTGTCCCAAACCGACCGCACCGTGACTGACCAGATCAATCGCGCTGTTACCAAAAATCGAGAACCACGCAAAGATAAAGCCCAGCGGAATGAACATCACGCCGAAGACAAACTCGCGCAAGGTGCGGCCACGCGAGATACGCGCGATAAACAGCCCGACAAACGGCGCCCAAGCGACCCACCACGCCCAGAAAAAGATCGTCCAAGAGGCCTTCCATTGCGCGCCGACCGCACCCTCATAGGCGTAGACATCAAAGGTTTTTCCAATGATGTTTTGGAAATAATCCCCGACGTTTTGCGAAAACGCATTGAGCAAAAAGGCGGTCGGTCCGAACACCAGCAGCGCAATCAACAGCAAAGTCGCCGCGCCCATATTGATTTCCGACAAACGCCGCACGCCGCGTTCCACGCCCGTCATGGCAGACAGGCCGGCGATCACGATGACGCCGATAATGATCAATGACTGCACCCATTTACTCGACTCGATACCAAACACATGCGTCAGCCCCGCGTTCACCTGCAAAATCCCGATCCCCAAACTGGTGGCAATCCCCAGCAGCGTACAAACCACGCCGAACGTATCGACGCTGTGGCCGAGCCAACCCTCGGTGCGCTCCTTGCCAAACACCGGCAGCAACGCGCTGCGCAACGCCAGCGGCAGGCGGTGGCGATAGGCGAAATACGCCAGCGTCATGCCGATCAGCGCGTAAATGCCCCAACCGTGCAAGCCCCAATGCAAAAATGTCTGGGCAATCGCGGCACGCGCGGCCTCGGGCGTCGCCCCTTCGCCCATGCTCGGCGCGAGGTAATGCGCCAACGGCTCGGACACCCCGAAAAACAACAGGTCAATGCCGATACCGGCGGAGAACAACATCGCCGCCCATGTGATGAATGGAAAATCCGGCTTATCGTGATCTTGTCCCAATTTGATATTGCTGTAACGAGACAAACCGACATACAGCGCAAACAGACTGTATGCCGCGACGACCAACATATAGTACCAACCAAAATAGTCGGAAATCCAAGTCATGGCGCGACCCAGCAGGTTTTCACTGGCGTTTGGAAAGGCGATCGTCAGTGCAATCAGCGCGATGGAAATCAGGGATGAGGCGGCAAAAACCGTTTTATTCACGGTCAAACTGCTGCTGCCGCCGTTTTCAGGTGTTTGTGGACTGTGCATGCAAGCTCCTTTTTTCTATTTTTATGCTGCGTCGTTCGCGCGCTGCGGGGTGGTGCGCGGCGCACGACCGTCTGCTTGAAAATAGCGGACGTCGGCGCGTGGCAAAGGCGTTTTGCCACGAATGCGATCGGCGATTTTTTCCGCCAGCATGATGGTGGTGGCGTTCAAATTGCCGGTGATGATGTTCGGCATGATCGACGCATCGACCACGCGCAGGCCGTTCAGACCGTGTACGCGGCCTTGGCCATCCACCACGGCGTCGTTGCCTTCGCCCATCGCGCAGGTGCAGGATGGATGGTAGGCGGTTTCGGCGTGCTGACGCACGTATTCGTCCAACTGCGCGTCGGTGCGAATGTCATCGGTCGGGGTGATGATGCGCCCGCGATAGGCGTCCAGCGCCGGTTGGTTCATGATCTCGCGGGTGATGCGGATGGCGGCGCGAAACTCTTGCCAATCCTGTTCATGTGACATGTAGTTGAACAAAATGCTGGGGTGTTGCTTCGGGTCGCGCGATTTGAGTTTGATCCGTCCTCGGCTGGGTGAGCGCATCGAGCCGACGTGCGCTTGGAAACTGTGTGACTTGCTGGCATTGCGCCCGTCGTAACGCACGGCGATGGGCAGAAAATGGTACTGGATGTTTGGCCATTCAAAACGCTCGTCGCTGCGGATGAAGCCGCCTGCTTCAAAGTGATTGGTCGCGCCCAAGCCGGTTCCGGCGAACAGCCACTGCGCGCCGATGGCCGGTTTGTTCCACCATTGTGTCGCCGGCGCGATGGACACGGACTGCGTGCATTCGTATTGCATGTACAGCTCCAGATGGTCTTGCAGATTATTGCCCACGCCCGGTAAATCCAAAATCTCGCTGATACCCGCGTCGCGCAGCCATGCGCCCGGTCCTACGCCGCTGCGTTGCAAAATCTGTGGCGAGGCAATCGCCCCCGCGCTGAGGATGACCTCGCGTGTGGCGTAGGCGCTGCGCATTTGCCCTTGGTGTTCAAAACGCACGCCGCAGGCGCGCAAGCCGTCAAATAGGATGACGTCGGTCAGCGCGCGGGTGTGGATGGTCAGGTTCGGGCGGCCTTTGGCCATGTCCAGATAACCGCGCGCGGTTGAAGCGCGGCGACCCTTGCGTGTGACGAAACGGTCCATCGGGCCGAAGCCTTCTTGCTGAAAGCCGTTCAAATCCTCGGTGCGTGGATAACCGGCTTGTTCACCGGCGCGTATCATGGCCTCAAACAGTGGGTTGGCGTTTGGCTTGGCGGTGGTGACTTCAATCGGTCCGTTGCCGCCGTGGTAGTCGTTCGCGCCCGCGTCGCGCGCTTCGGATTGTTTGAAATAGGGCAGGCAGTCGGCATACGTCCAATCGGCCAAGCCGTCGACTTTCGCCCAGTGATCGAAATCCAGCGCATTGCCACGGATGTAGCACATGCCGTTAATCAGCGACGAGCCGCCCAAACCTTTGCCGCGCCCACAGTCCATCACACGGTTGTTCATATACGGCTCCGGGTCGGTTTTGTAGCTCCAGTTGTAGGTGGTGCCTTGCAAAGGCATGGCCAGCGCGGCGGGCATTTGCGTGCGAAAATCCAGTCGGTAGTCGGGCAAGCCCGCTTCCAGCAGCAGCACGCGCGTGTGGGCGTCCTCGGTCAAGCGCGCGGCCAATACATTGCCCGCACTGCCGGCGCCAATGATGATGTAGTCGTATTCCTGAGTGATTTTTGAGTTCATTGTTTTCCTCATGGGTTCGTAAATGCAGGTCGCTCGGCGTTAAAACACCGATACGAATTCGCCCAACTCGACTTGAACGGCCTTGGTCTGGGTGTAGTGCAACAGTGTTTGCATGCCGTTTTCACGGCCAATGCCGGATTGTTTGTAGCCGCCGACCGGCATCTGCGCGGGCGATTCGCCCCAAGTATTGATCCAGCAGATACCCGCCTGAAGCTGACCGATGATGCGGTGTGCGGATTTCAAATCGGGCGTGACGACGCCAGCGGCGAGGCCATACTCGGTCGCGTTGGCGCGTGCGATCACCTCGTTTTCGGAGTCAAAACTCAAAATGCTCATCACCGGCCCGAAAATTTCTTCGCGCACGATGCGCATCTCGTCGCGGCAGTCGGTGAATACGGTCGGCGCGACGTAGGCGCCGTTCTGCCATGCGGGTTCTACGGTATCGCCGCCGCACAGCAGGCGCGCGCCGTCTTGCACACCGCTGCGGATGTAGTCCAGCACCTTATCGCGGTGGGCAAATCCGATCACGGGGCCGAAATTGGTGGCCGCATCGAGCGGATCGCCCATGCGAATGCGCGCGACGCGGGTGACGATGGCGTGCTCGAATGCCGCTTGGCGGGTGTGGTGCACAAACACCCGCGTGCCGTTGGTACACTTGGCCACTGCTGTAAAAATTCGCCATCATCGCAATGTCCGCTGCCAGCTCGATGTCCGCGTCGGCACAGACGATGAGCGCCGATTTGCCGCCCAGCTCCATGGTTACGTCTTTCAGGCTCGATTGTGCCGCCTGCGCCATGACGTGCTTGCCGGTTGGCACGCTGCCGGTGAACGAGACTTTGGCAATGTCGGGGTGCGTGCACAGTTGCTGCCCAACACGCGCGTCGCCCAAAACCACGTTGAATACGCCGTCGGGCAAGCCCGCTTCGGTGAAAATTTCCGCCAGCTTCAAGGCCGTGAGCGGCGTTAGTTCGCTCGGTTTGAATACCACGGCGTTGCCCGCCGCCAGCGGCGGTGCGGCTTTCCACATGGCGATTTGCATCGGGTAGTTCCACGCGCCGATCGCGGCGATCACACCGAGCGGCTCTTGGCGGGTGTAGACGAAGCTGCTCTCGCGCAGCGGAATTTGCCGCCCCTCAATCGCCACGGCCAAACCGGCGTAATACTCGATTACGTCCGCGCCGGTGTGAATATCCACGCTGGCGGTTTCGCTGATGGGTTTGCCGGTGTCGAGGGTTTCCAAATGTGCCAATTCATCGTTGCGCGCGCGCAGCAAGTCCACCGCCTTGAGCAGTACTCGGCTGCGCTCCACAGTGGTTTTGGCCGCCCATTGTTTTTGTCCGGCTTGCGCGTAACGCACGGCGGCGTTGACTTCGTCGGCATCGGAGGATTGAATCTGCGCGATCGGCTCGCCGGTCGCCGGATTGATGCTGTGCTCGGTTTCTGCATCAGCACGGATCGGTACATAACGACCATTGAGGTAGGCGGTGGTTAGCTGCATTTTCGTCCTTTCTTATTAATTTAATTCTTTTTTAATGCGTTTTTATTAAAAATCAGAATACTTAATTGTTATTTTTAAAATAATAGTTATTTTTACTTTAAAGCAGTATCGTGTCATTTTTATGGAATTTATTTAGGGTCTTAGGAAGCAAACGCATTAAAATAAGCGCTAAGCTCTTGAGACCAAATGAAAAACAAGTACTTCAACCATTCAAAAATTAGCGAAGCAAAGTTTCGTCAGATTTTAAGGTATTTTGCTCTAGATTTAACAGCAACCGAATGTGCCGCATTAAGCGGTATATCCGTCCGTTCAATCAACAGCATATACCTCAAGATTCGTCGTCGCTTGGCGATTGTTTGCCAGCAAGCCTCACCGCTTAAAGGCGAATTAGAAGCCGACGAATCTTACTTTGGTCCGCATCGAGTACGTGGTAAACGCGGACGAGGAGCTTCAGGTAAAACCATCGTGTTTGGCTTACTCAAACGCGATGGAAACATCTACACTGAGATTGTGCCGAATGCTTCAAAAGCCAGTCTGCAAGCCATTATCCGCGGAAAAGCAGATATTAATAGTATCATTCACACCGATGGCTGGCGTGGTTATGATGGCTTGGTGGACATCGGCTTTGATAAACACTTTCGGGTCAATCACGGTGCAGATGAGTTTGTGAATGGTTCTAATCATGTAAATGGGATAGAATCATTCTGGAGTTATGCCAAACGTCGTTTGATGCAGTTTAACGGCGTTCCGAAAAACACTTTTTTACTACACTTGAAGGAAACTGAATTTAGGTTTAATCACCGTAAGACTGATTTATATAAAGTGTAAGAATTAATCGGGTTGTTTACAGTTTGTTTGATAAAAGTAATTTTGTAGTATCTCGTAGGGGGTTAAGTTATTTAATGATTTGTGAGGTTTAACGGTATTGTAAAAGTTAATGAAGCGATTAA
>JBATQE010000025.1:0-21108 GCA_049291875.1 Burkholderiaceae bacterium | reverse complement strand
TCGGCTTGTTTTAGAATGCTGGCGATTTGGCTGTCGCTGAATTTGGATACTTTCATGTAAAACTCCTTTGGGTTAGTTTAAAGGGTTCTACTTTTAGGTGCTGGCTTTTTTAGGGGGTATTACCGATATACTCGATCGTTTTCGCCCAAGCCTTTTTCATTCTGATAAATATCATTATTTAACTTAGTCAGACTAGAGTCTATTTCTTTCTCTCGCTGATGCTTGATCTTATCAAGCTCCTCTTGCGACAGACTCAACTGATTGACACGCTCAATAAAAGCGTCAAAGTTTTTATCTGCTAAAAAGGAAAGATCCGAGAACTCACCTACTTTTTGCCCAACACCAAAATTAGATTTGGATACATAGTACACCCCAATTTGATGGTGAATTTTTCCCGCTTCATCTTTATGGCCAGTTACCCCAATAGCAATGATGTCGGTATAGCTGGTGTGATGCAGTATTGCATTCGCATAATGCACTGCTCCATTAACAGCAAATGAGTTAATGTTTTTAAAGTTCGGCTCGTTTTTTGCTGTTCGGTTCTCGACCTTACCATCAGCATCGAGTTTAACCAGTTTGTCTTTATACCCCTTGTACTCAATGAGTACGGGATAAAAATTTAGACTTTTATCCTGCAACAGTAACTTTGCATCGGGACGATTGGCTCCTACCCCACCGTTCTTAGTGAAATAATCGGAGAGCGCTTTATCAATTTCACTATTTAAAGACTCTTGCTCTAACTTGTAGTCTAGTTTGTAGGACTTTAACCAGCCATTCACTAAATCGGCGATATTGGGTTCTATAGATTGAGCCATAAAATTATCAGAGGGGAATAAAGTAAAAAAATAATATAACTAAATTTTTTAAGGGTGAACACTTGTCCACCCTTCTATTTAATGACGGAAATGCCGCACACCGGTAAATACCATCGCAATGCCGCGCTCATCGGCTGCGGCGATGACTTCGTCATCACGCATTGAGCCACCCGGCTGGATAACGCAAGTTGCGCCGTAGTCAATCACCACGTCCAGTCCGTCGCGGAATGGGAAGAAGGCATCCGACGCAACGGCTGAGCCTTTGAGTGACAGCCCCGCGGCTTCGGCCTTGATCGAGGCGATTTTTGCGGAGTCGAGACGGCTCATTTGTCCTGCACCCACGCCGAGGGTCATGCCGTTACCACAGTAGACAATCGCGTTGGATTTGACGTACTGCGCCACTTGCCATGCAAATAGCAGGTCGTTGATTTGCTGTTCAGTCGGCGCGATTTTGGTGACGACTTTGAGGTCTTCACGTTTGAGGAAGTGGTTGTCGGCGGTTTGCACCAGCAGACCGGAACCAATGCGTTTGACGTCTTGCGCGTTGCGCCCTTGTTCCCACGCGGAGCCGGTTTTTTGGACTTGCGACAGGTCAATTTGCATCACGCGCACGTTTTTCTTCGCGGCGAAAATAGCCAGTGCTTCCGGCGTGTATTCGGGCGCGATCAAAACTTCAACAAATTGTTTGGATACGGCTTCGGCTGCGGCTGCGTCACACATGGTGTTGAACGCGATGATGCCGCCAAACGCCGAGGTCGGGTCGGTTTGGAAGGCTTTGCTGTAGGCTTCCAAGCTATTCGCGCCGACGGCTACGCCGCATGGATTGGCGTGTTTGATGATGACGCAGGCAGGCACATCAAATGATTTGACGCATTCCCACGCGGCATCGGCGTCGGCTATGTTGTTGTATGAGAGTTCTTTGCCTTGCAGCTGTTTGGCGGTGACGAGCGAGCCGGGCGCGGGGTAGAGGTCGCGGTAGAGTGCGGCGGTTTGGTGGCTGTTTTCTCCGTAGCGCAGGTCTTGTACTTTGACCATATTGGCGTTGTGTTGCTCCGGATACTCCGCACGTGCAGCGACATCACGGGTTTGCGGGTCGATGCTGGAAAGGTAATTGCTGATCGCTGCGTCGTACTGAGCAATGCGGTTGAACGCAGCGACGGAGCATTTGAACTTGGTCGCGTCGGAAACAGCGTTGTTGGTTTTGAGTTCGTTCAGTACTTCGGCGTATTGGTTCGCGTCGGTCAATACGACCACGTCGCGCCAGTTTTTCGCTGCGCTGCGTACCATCGCCGGACCACCGATGTCGATGTTTTCAATCGCGTCCTCCAGCGTGCAGTTGGCTTTGGCAACGGTGGCTTCAAACGGATAGAGGTTCACAACCAGCATGTCGATGGTGTCAATGCCGTGCTCGCTCAATGCCGCCATGTGCTCGGGTAAATCACGACGCGCGAGCAGGCCGCCGTGGATTTTCGGATGCAGGGTTTTGACGCGACCGTCGAGCATCTCGGGGAAACCGGTGTGCGTGGCGACTTCTACCACGGGCAGCCCCGCGTCGGCGAGCAGTTTGGCCGTGCCGCCGGTCGAGAGCAGTTTCACGCCGTGCGCGTGCAGGGCTTGCGCGAGTTCGAGCACGCCGGTTTTGTCCGAGACGGACAACAATGCTGTTTTGATCATGATTTCCTCGTTGATTTAAAAAAGATAAAAATCGTTCGTGTGATTGCGTTGGCCTGATCCGGCTTCAGTTTGCTTTCAGAGCAAATCGTATTGCTGTAATTTTTTGCGCAGCGTGGCGCGATTCACGCCCAGCCATTCGCTGGCTAAACTTTGATTGTTGCGGGTTTTCGCCATCACCCATTCGAGCAGTGGTTTTTCGCACGCCGACAGCATCATTTGATGTAGGTGGCTCGGCGTCGCTCCCTCCAAATCCTGAAAATACACCTCAAAATGGTGGCTCAGGCACGCGGCGATGTCTACCATGCCGCCTTCTGATCCTTCGGTTTTTAGCGATTGCGCCGTCACGTCCAGCGCCACCGCGCCATTGGATACCCATTGTTTTTTTTCTGCCAACATATCAACTGCCTTCATCGTTCACTCTGTTTCTTACTTATATTGAATCACCGCCCACGCCGTACGGTAAATACGTGTACCGCTCGGCCAACTCGTCAAAAAAATCTGCCACCGCCTGCAATTGCATCGTCGTCTCATTCAACGCATTCATGCGCTGGCGGAACGCTTCCCCGCCCTGCAATGGCGTCACATACCAGCCAATGTGTTTGCGCGCGGTGCGCACACCCATGAACTCGCCATAAAAATCATAGTGGTGTTGCAAATGCTCCAGCAACACAGCCTTCGCCTCGGCCACCGTCGGCGCATCGATCAGCCGATCATCGCGCAGATACGCCACGATTTCACGAAAAATCCACGGTCGCCCCTGCGCGGCACGCCCAACCATCACCGCATCCGCACCCGTTGCCTCCAGAACAAATTTCGCTTTCTGCGGGCTGGTCACATCACCGTTGGCCACCACCGGAATCTGCACCGCCTGCTTGACTGCGCGAATGGTGTCGTATTCCGCCTCGCCTTTATAACCGTCGGCACGCGTACGCCCATGCAAAGTGAGCATCTGAATGCCGCAATCCTGCGCCATTTTGGCGATGGTTAAGGCATTTTTCTGCTCACGACTCCAACCGGTGCGAAATTTCAATGTCACCGGCACATCGACCGCACGTACAACCGATTCCAAGATTTTCTGTACCAACGGCTCATCGCGCAACAGCGCAGAACCCGCCGCCGTACTGCACACCTTTTTCGCCGGACAGCCCATATTGATGTCGATGATTTGCGCGCCTTTGTCGACATTAAACGCCGCCGCATGCGCCAATATCTGCGGATCTGCACCCGCGATCTGCACCGCTATCGGCGCCGATTCACCCGCGTGATTCAAGCGTCGCGTGCTTTTATCCGTGTGCCACAACTGCGGATTGGACGCGGCCATTTCAGAGACCGCATAGCCTGCGCCCATGCGCTTACACAACTGACGAAACGGACGATCCGTCACGCCCGCCATCGGTGCGACAAACACATTATTGGGTAATTCGTAAGGGCCGATTTTCATATCCAACGCGTCACGAGCGGCTGCAAAAACCGCCCCCTTTTCATCCAAAAAACTATTGACCAAAAATCGTGCACCACAATTTTTCCACAGTCACTATTGTAGCAAACCCAAGCGGCACACCCGAGACAATTTGCTTAAAAATTAAGCAAATTTTATGCTTTAGCGGAGCAACAACCATAAAAAAACGCCCTGCAATAAGCAAGGCGTTTTTTATTTTTGGGGTGGCTGATGGGGCTCGAACCCACGACAACAGGAATCACAATCCTGGACTCTACCAACTGAGCTACAGCCACCATCGATCGGTTGACCAAATAAATTTGGCCTGCCCGACAGGAATCGAACCTGTGACCCACAGCTTAGAAGGCTGTTGCTCTATCCAACTGAGCTACGGGCAGATTTCTGCAGGCAATGTAAATATGGTCGGAGCGGCGGGATTCGAACTCGCGACCCTCTGGTCCCAAACCAGATGCGCTACCAGGCTGCGCTACGCTCCGAGAAGTGAGATTATATGTGTTCTGTTTTTGCTTTGCAAGTTTTTCTGCGCATTCTGGACAAAAACAAACACATTTGTGCACTTTTATAAAATCGCAGGTCGGTTGCTCGCGCGATTATCGTCGCTGTACGCATCGGTTTGCGGGAAATGCTCGCGCAACAGAACATCCATTTCACCAATCACATGCAGCAAACCATCGCCCCACGTTTTATTGTGCGCGTGTTCGTACAAGGTGTGCACCCACGTATCCCATTGCGCCTGTTCGATAACCTGAGCCAGCGCACGATCCGCGACGATTTCAATGCGTTTGTCAGCGTACAATAAATAAATCAGCACACCATTGTTCTGCGGCGTGTCCCACACCTGCATTTTGCCAAACACACCCCAAGCGCGCTCACGCGCCCGTGCGCGACGCATCAGGTATGACCACGGCAAGCGCGATTCAATGGCCACGGCGATTTCCGCCGTATGCTGTTTTTCAGACGCTTCAATGCGTTGCGCAATCGCCTCGCGCGCCTCTTCGCTGAGCATGGATTTGACCTGCCACGAGAAAGTCAGCCAATGGCGCAACACGCGTTTGATTTGCTCCCACAAAGATAGATCCAGCGGCGTAAATGCCTTCATTACCAACTCCCTCCTGCACCGCCACCGCCGGCATCACCGCCACCGCCGGAACCACCCCAACCGCCGCCAGAACCGCCACCCCAGCCGCCGCCAGACCCGCCACCCCAACCGCCGCCGAAGCCACCACCCCAGAAAATATCGTTGTTGCGATGATTATTCGATGAGCGCTGAGTCGCCATTTGATACGAACGACCGCCAAAAATCAGGATGAACACAAACACTGCAATCCCCGCCATCAAGCCCAAACCGAGCACGCTGGTCATGGTGTAAGCGATCAAACCCGCTACACCACCCGCAGGTGGCGCAACGAGCCAACGACTGGTCGCACCGGCAATGCCGGAACCGATAATGGCCAAAGCACCAATCAAGATCAGCACGTCCATCAAGCCGACTTCTTCACCGTATTGATTTTGCGCATTTGCACTCGGCGCAGGCAATTGCTCACCCTCAATCAGCTTCATCAACTGCCCTGTGCCGGCATCCAGACCGGCAGCGTATTGCCCCTGTTTAAACGCCGGCGTGATGTATTCATTGATCACCCGTTTGGCAAGGACATCGGGAATCGCCCCTTCGAGGTGGCGCATGACGTAAATCCAAACCTTGCGATCATTCGCCGCGACCACGACCAAAACACCGTCGCCCACGCCCTGCCGCCCGAGTTTATAAGTCTCGGCAACCCGTTGCGAGTAGCTGAAAATATCTTCGGGCGCAGTGGTGGGAACGGTGATAACCGCGATTTGACTGCCTTTGGCCTTTTCAAACGCGAGCAGTTTTTGCCACAGCGCTTCTTCCTCGGTCGGTGAGAGGATATTCGCCTGATCAACCACCAGCTTGGTCAATGGCGGAACCGGCTGCAAGCCTTGTTGCGCGTGCGCAAAACCTGAAAACAAGCTCGCCAGCGCAAGCAAGGTGAACAGGCTCAAGAGCCAGTGTTTCAAAGTACGAAAGGGTTGGGTGCTCAACATCATCGTGTGCCGTATCGCAGGGATATGCATGAAAATCCAGCGCTCCTATCGACTCATGAGCGCATCGGTTTTGACCCGTGGGTCAGACGGATGCGCTCTGAGCGAATATGAGAGCTGATTATTGTTTCGGTGCAGGGGCTGCACCGGAAGAACCGCCCACATTGAATTCCACTTTTGGCGCCGTGCTGATTTCCGCTTCATTCGCCACGGTATAGTTGGCTTTTGGCGTGTAACCGAACACCTTTGCAGTCATATTGTTCGGGAACGTACGCAAGGTGGTGTTGTACTGCTGCACGCTGTCGATGTAATTTTTACGTGCGACGGCGATGCGGTTTTCAGTACCTTCCAATTGGGCGCGCACTTCTTGGAACGCTTGGTTGGCTTTGATGTTCGGGTAGTTTTCCGACACAACCAACAGGCGTGACAAAGCGCCTTGCAATTGGTTTTGCGCGTCGATGAATTTTTTAAACGCCACCGGATCGTTAATCAATTCCGGCGTCACTTTCATACCCGCAACCGATGCGCGCGCTTGGGTGACTTCGGTCAACACGCCTTTTTCAAAGTTCGCTTCCGCTTCGGCGGTTTTCACGATGTTTGGAATCAATTCCGCACGGCGTTGGTACTGGTTAACAACTTCCGACCACTTGGCTTTGATGGCCTCGTCCTGCGCCTGCATGGTGTTATACCCACAGCCGGACAACAACATCGTGGCGGCAACAATCACTGCTGATAATAATGAACGCATTTCGCGACTCCTTACTTAATGATATTCACATAAAAACTCGGTGGCGAGCATGGCTTCATGAACGCAAAGCCTTTGTTGTCACCACTTTCCACTACGCGGAGCAGTATAACTCAGTTCGTGCCGATAGGTTGACACCGGATCAAATTATTTATACGCATTCCCTTCAACATAGCGGAGCATGCCGTACTGGATACGGCCTCCCCTCGCCAGAAGATTGCGGGGCAAGCCCGCAATGACTCAACACATTATTTTGGGCAAAAAAAGAGGCCGCCCGAAGGCGACCCAAATCACACAAAGCAACAGTTCAGAGCACTTTTCGCTCTACACCTCACAGACTACGCGCTTTCTTTTACAGAAAGCTTACTGCGCCCGTATTTGCAAGGGGTTTTCACCGCAAATGTGGTGAAAAAACTGCGTTATTCTGTCTAAGACCTCTTAGCGCGCCAAATTACTCGCGCCCATCAAGTACATATCGACTTCACGCGCGGCTTGACGGCCTTCGCGAATCGCCCACACCACGAGCGACTGACCGCGACGCACATCACCGGCGACGAATACGCCATCGACATTGGTCGCGTAGGCCTTCTCGCCGTCGGTTGGGGCAGCGGCGTTGTTACGCGCGTCTTTGTCAATGCCAAATGCGTCCAACACCGATTGCATTGGATGCACGAAACCCATTGCCAACAACACGAGGTCGGCTTTGATTTCAAACTCGCTACCGGCGACTTCGGCCATTTTGCCGTCTTTAAATTCCACACGCACGGCGTTCAATTTTTCCACTTGACCATTCGCACCCGCAAAGGATTGTGTGCCAATCGCCCAATCACGGTTACAGCCTTCATCATGACTGGTGGAGGTGCGCAATTTGATCGGCCAGTACGGCCAGACGCTGGTTGCGGTTTTGTCCTCGACTTCCGCTGGTTTTGGCATCACTTCGATCTGCGTCACGCTGGCCGCGCCGTGGCGATTGGCCGTACCCACACAGTCCGCGCCGGTATCACCGCCGCCGATGACGACGACGTGTTTGCCTTTGGCATTGATCGGATTCGCGCCGTCACCCGCCACTTCGTGGTTCTGCGCGATCAGCCATTCGAGTGCGAAGTACACGCCTTTGAGCTCACGCCCTGGCACCGGCAAATCACGCGGCGTTTCCGAGCCGATGGAAAGCATTACTGCGTCGAATTGTTCTTTCAATTCTTCCGGCGAAATGAATGCTTGCGACGTGTTGGCTACGCCTTTGACGAATTCTTTGCTGCCCACGGTGGTGTTGGTTTTGAACGTGACGCCTTCCGCCGCCATCTGCGCCATGCGGCGGTCGATGATGTGTTTTTCGAGTTTGAAATCGGGAATACCGTAACGCAGCAAACCACCGATGCGCGAATTTTTCTCAAACAAGGTCACGTCGTGACCCGCACGCGCCAACTGCTGCGCCGCCGCCAAGCCCGCAGGGCCGGAGCCAACCACGGCGACTTTTTTGCCGGTTTTCACCGCCGGAATGCGCGGCTGCACCCAGTCGTTCGCATAGGCTTTTTCAATGATCGCTTGCTCAATGGATTTGATGCCGACCGCATCGCCATTGATGTTCAGCGTACACGCCGCTTCACACGGTGCCGGGCAAATGCGCCCCGTAAATTCGGGGAAGTTGTTGGTCAGCGACAATACTTTGATTGCGTTTTCCCAGTCTTGCTTGTACACCAGATCATTGAAGTCCGGAATGATGTTGTTCACCGGGCAGCCGTTGTGACAAAACGGAATGCCGCAGTCCATACAACGTGAGCCTTGCTTACCCGCATTTTCGTCGCTCAACACATGCACGAATTCTTTGTAGTGTTTGACGCGGCTCTCAGGCGCATCGTAGGTTTGGCTGAGGCGTTCTTGCTCTAAAAATCCAGTAATTTTTCCCATGATTTTTCCTTAATCTGTCGTTGTCATATCTGCATCATGTCTGCATTCGGGTGGCTTAGGCGGCGCTTTGCACGCGCTGCTCGAGCACCTTGCGATAGTCAATCGGCATGACTTTGACAAATTTATTCAACACCGTATCCCAGTTGTCCAAAATATCCCGCGCCACTTCCGAGCCGGTATATTTGAAGTGCGCTTCGATCAGCTCGCGCAAGATCGCTTCGTCGCTCGCCGCAGATGCACCCGCACCCACGGAGTGGAACACCGGATCGTGGATTTTCTGATCGTTTTCGTTGAGCACCGTGCTCAATTGCACCATAGAAGTGTTGCAACGCGCTTTGAACTGACGCTTCGGATCAAACACATAGGCCACGCCGCCGCTCATACCTGCCGCGAAGTTACGACCCGTATCACCCAGCACCACGACCGTGCCGCCGGTCATGTATTCGCAACCGTGATCGCCCGTACCTTCCACCACTGCACTTGCACCCGAGTTACGCACGGCGAAACGCTCGCCCGCTACACCCGAGAAGAATGATTGGCCGGAAATCGCGCCGTACATCACGGTGTTGCCGACGATGATGTTGTCCGACGATTTGCCACGGAAACCGTTGGACGGACGGACGATGATGCGACCACCCGACATGCCTTTACCCACGTAGTCGTTGCCTTCGCCGACCAGATCAAAGGTCACGCCACGCGCGAGGAAGGCACCGAAACTTTGCCCCGCCGTACCGCTCATTTGAATGTGAATGGTGTCGTCCGGCAAACCATCGTGACCGTAGCGTTTGGCCACTTCGCCCGAGAGCATCGCACCGATGGAACGGTTCAAATTGCGCACCGGCTGCATGAATGACACGGCTTTGCCCTGCTCCAGCGCATCTTTGGATTTCGCAATCAATTCCTGATCCAACGCTTTGTCCAGACCGTGATCTTGAGTCAAGGTTTGGTAGCTGGTGTCATCGCCGATATTTTGTACTTGGTGCAAAATGCGCGAGAAGTCCAGCCCTTTGGCTTTCCAGTGGGTGATGCCCGCACGCATATCGATCAAGTCGCTGCGACCGACCAATTCTTCAAATGACCGCACGCCCAACTGCGCCATCAATTCGCGCACCTCTTCGGCCACGAAGAAGAAATAGTTCACCACGTGTTCCGGCTGGCCGGTAAAGCGTTTGCGCAGCACAGGGTCTTGCGTCGCCACGCCCACCGGACAGGTGTTCAGATGACATTTTCGCATCATGATGCAACCCTCAACCACCAATGGCGCCGTCGCAAAACCGAACTCTTCCGCACCGAGCAGCGCACCGATGACCACGTCGCGACCGGTTTTCACCTGACCATCAACCTGAACGCGCACGCGTGAGCGCAAGCGGTTCAACACCAGAGTTTGCTGGGTTTCGGACAAGCCCAATTCCCACGGGCCGCCCGCGTGTTTAATCGACGACAGCGGCGACGCGCCCGTACCGCCGTCGTGACCAGCGATCACGATGTGGTCGGCTTTGGCTTTGGCCACGCCTGCAGCGACGGTGCCGACACCATTTTCCGACACCAATTTGACGGAAATGGACGAGACCGGATTGACGTTTTTCAAGTCGTGAATCAACTGCGCCAAATCCTCAATCGAGTAAATATCGTGGTGCGGCGGCGGCGAAATCAGGCCGACACCCGGCGTGGAGTGACGCAAAGCGCCGATGTATTCGGAGACTTTACCGCCCGGCAATTGCCCGCCTTCGCCCGGTTTCGCACCCTGCGCCATTTTGATCTGAATCTGATCGGCGCTGGCGAGGTATTCGGCGGTCACACCGAAACGACCCGACGCGACCTGTTTAATTTTCGAGCGCAGCGAGTCGCCCGCTTTCATCGGGATGTCGACCAATACGCGGTCTTTACCAATGATGTCGCCAATGGTTTGGCCGTCTTGAATGCCGGATGAACCGGTGCGCATTTCCTCACGATAACGGCGCGGGTCTTCGCCGCCTTCGCCAGTGTTGGATTTACCGCCGATGCGGTTCATCGCCACGGCCAAGGTTGAATGCGCTTCGGTCGAAATCGAACCCAAGCTCATCGCGCCGGTGGCAAAACGTTTGACGATCTCGGTCGCCGGTTCGACTTCGTCCAGCGCAATCGCTTTGCTCGGATCCACTTTAAACTCAAACAAACCGCGCAAAGTCATGTGGCGTTTGGATTGATCGTTGATGATCTGCGCGTATTCTTTGTAGGTTTGGTAGTTGTTGCGGCGGGTGGATTGTTGCAATTTCGCAATCGCATCCGGCGTCCACATATGCTCTTCGCTGCGGTTACGCCATGCGTATTCGCCGCCGGTTGCCAATTTTTCTTGCAAATCTTGTTTACCACCAAAGGCTTTGGCATGCATGGAAACGGCTTCTTGCGCCACCTCAAACAAGCCCAAACCGCCGACATTGGTCGGTGTGCCTTTGAAGTATTTATCCACCAGTTCTTGCTTCAAGCCGACGGCCTCGAAAATTTGCGAGCCGGTGTAGGACATATAGGTGGAAATACCCATTTTTGACATGACTTTTTGCAAGCCTTTGCCGACCGCTTTGATGAAATATTCAATCGCTTCGGACGGCTTTTTGTTTTTAATCAAGCCTTTTTGCACCATGTCGGTCAAGGTCGCGAACGCCAGATACGGATGTACCGCTTCCGCGCCAAAGCCACCGAGCAGGGCAAAATGATGCACTTCGCGCGCGCTGGCGGTTTCCACCACTAAGCCGGTCGAGGTGCGCAAGCCTTGCGCCACGAGGTGCTGGTGAATCGCCGAAGTCGCGAGCAAGGCCGGAATCGCTAAGTGTTCGGCGTCCACGCCACGATCGGACAACACGAGAATATTGTGCCCCGATTTCACCGCATCCACCGCCAAGGCGCACAATGAGGCCAATTGCGCCTCCACGCCCGCCGCGCCCCACTCAGCCGGATATTTGATGTCCAGCAGGAAGGATTTGAATTTACCGTCGGTGTATTTTTCGATGTGGCGGATTTTCGCCATGTCTTCAAAGGTCAACACCGGTTGCGCCACTTCGATTCGCATCGGCGGATTGGTATTATTAATGTCCAGCAGATTCGGTTTCGGACCGATGAAGCTGACCAGCGACATCACCATTTGCTCTCGAATCGGGTCAATCGGCGGATTGGTCACCTGCGCAAACAACTGACGGAAATAGTTGTAGAACGATTTGTTTTTGTTCGACAACACGGCCAATGCCGCGTCATTGCCCATCGAGCCGGTGGCTTCTTCACCGTTTTGCCCCATGGCTTGCAAGATGACTTTGATGTCTTCTTGCGAATAGCCAAATGCCTGCTGGCGGTCGAGCAATTCGGATTTCGGCGTCGGGCGCTCTTCGCTCGGCACGGCGACATCCTCAAGTTTGACCGACAGGCGTTTGCTCCACTCTTTGTACGGACGCGCATTCGCCAGATTGCTCTTGATTTCATCGTCGGAGATGATTCGGCCTTGCTCGGTGTCAATCAGCAGCATTTTGCCCGGCTGCAAGCGCCATTTTTGTTTGATGTCCGAGTCGGCGATCGGCAAAACGCCGGATTCGGAGGCCAGCACTACCAAATCACCGTCGGTCACACAGTAGCGCGCCGGACGCAAACCGTTACGATCCAGCGTCGCGCCAATTTGACGACCGTCGGTGAAACACAAAGCGGCCGGACCATCCCACGGCTCCATCAGCGCGGCATGGTATTCGTAAAAAGCGCGGCGCGTCGGATCCATCAAATCGTGCTGCTCCCACGCTTCCGGCACCATCATCATCATCGCGTGCGCCAGCGGATAGCCGGCCATCACCAACAATTCCAAGCAGTTGTCAAACGAGGCGGTGTCTGACTGTCCCGGATAAATCAGCGGCCAGAGTTTGTGCAAATCGTCACCCAATACGGCGGACGTGATCGCCTTTTGACGCGCACGAATCCAGTTGACATTGCCTTTAACGGTATTGATCTCGCCGTTATGCGCAATGAAGCGATACGGGTGCGCCAATTCCCACGCGGGGAAGGTGTTGGTCGAGAAGCGCTGATGCACCAGCGCAATCGCCGATACGGTGCGCTCGTCGCGCAGATCGGCAAAGTATTCACCCACTTGGTCGCACAGCAACAAGCCTTTGTACACCACAGTGCGCGCACTCATGGACGGCACGAAGTATTCTTTACCGTATTTCAGGTTCAATTTTTGAATACGGTGCGACGCGGTTTTGCGGATCACATACAGTTTGCGCTCCAGCGCGTCGGTCACCATGATGTCTTGACCACGACCAATGAAAATCTGGCGAATCACCGGCTCGGTTTCACGCACCACCGGCGACATCGGCATATCCTTGTTCACCGGTACATCGCGCCAACCGAGCACGACCTGCCCCTCGGCGCGCACGGTGCGCTCCAATTCCTGTTCACAGGCCAAGCGCGAGGCGTTTTCTTTGGGCAAGAAAATCATGCCCACGCCATATTCGCCCGCCGGCGGCAGGATCACGCCTTGCTTGGCCATCTCTTCGCGGTACAGCGTGTCGGGAATTTGCAACAAAATACCCGCGCCATCGCCCATCAACGGGTCTGCGCCCACCGCGCCACGATGATCCAGGTTAATCAAAATCTGTAAACCTTGCGATACGATGTTGTGGCTGCGCTCCCCTTTGATATGCGCAACGAAACCCACACCGCAGGCGTCGTGTTCAGACTCTTTGCGGTACAGGCCGTCTTGGTGTGCCTGTTCACGCAGAGCGGTCTGCTGGGCGAATTCACTCAGGTTCGACTGGCTCACGGCCTGACTAAGCGCCGCCGCTTTGGATTGAAAAATCATGGTATGTTCGGTCATCATATTCTCCGTATGCCGACGTATCGCGTCGCACGGTGGTTGGTCAATCATGCAGCGAAGCATCACCATGGATGCATTCGCCAATGTGCTGTATTTATTCGGACATAGACTATAACTGTGTTTATCTGGGCTGGCAATGATTATTAAATGGGGTCAGTATTTTTAATAAATATCAATGTGAAAATGGATTTAAAAAATTAGGGACATATTAAATACTTTTATTTACAACGGTTTATTTTTCAGTCGTTTTTCAGCCACTTTCCGAGCAGAAAACATCCGTGCCAGATTCGGACGTGGCAAACCGGAGCCTACACTGCACCCGTTTTCCTCCACCTTTTGGATAGCAACACAAACGACGCTTTGGCGTATAATACGCGGCAAGATTCATATACTTTAACCCGCGCCACAGCGCATTCGCACAAGGACGCCTCATGAATACCGTACATGACTTCATCCAAAAAACCGTTACCGACTATCCCATCGTTTTGTTCATGAAAGGCACGGCGCAGTTCCCGCAATGCGGCTTTTCCGGTAAAGCGATTCAATTGCTCAAAGCCTGCGGCGCCAGCAATGTCGCCACCGTGAATGTTTTGGAAGACGACAGCATCCGCCAAGGCATCAAAGAATTTTCACAATGGCCAACGGTTCCGCAGCTGTACATCAAAGGCGAATTCATCGGCGGCTCGGACATCATGTCTGAAATGTTTGAGTCGGGTGAGTTACAAAAGCTCGTTGACGAAACCAAAGCCTAATCCACCTCGTCCGCCCGCATGAATCCGATGTCCGCACAGCCAACCCAGCCAATGCGTCCGCAGCGCCTGATCGTCGCCATCACCGGCGCGACCGGCGCAATTTACGGCGTGCGTTTGCTGCAAACCCTGCAACGCCTGCCGCAGATCGAAACCCACCTGATCGTATCCGAAGCCGGTTGGCTGACCATCGCACACGAATTGGACATGAGCAAAGACGCAATTCGCGCGCTGGCGCATACCACACATGCGGTCAACAATATTGGCGCATCTATCGCCAGCGGCTCATTTCTGTGTGACGGCATGATTGTCGCGCCCTGCTCGATGAAAACCCTGTCGGCGATTGCACACGGCTACTCGGACAATCTCATCAGCCGTGCGGCGGACGTTATATTAAAAGAGCGCCGCCGCCTGACGCTGATGGTGCGCGAAACGCCACTGTCCACGATTCATCTGAACAATATGCTCGCGGTCGCCAACGCCGGCGGCACCATCTTTCCGCCGGTTCCCGCGTTTTACCATCAGCCGAGCAGCATGGACGAGATCATCGAGCAAACCGTCGCGCGCGTGCTCGACCAGCACGGTATTCACAGCGACACGCTGAAACGTTGGCAATCTGTGTAATCCACATGAGCGCGTCGCACCCTGAACCAACCCAATTGAGCACTGAGCGCCGTTACTTCAGTCTGGAACAGGTCGCGCAACACTTGCCCCAACCCGAACTACCCATCAGCGACGACGCGCTTGAGCAGTATTTGAGCGCACTGTATCGGCTCGGCCGTCTGCGCCACACGCCGAACATCAGCCCGCAAAACGTCGTTTTTTTGCACGAATTGCTGCACCAACACCAGCCCAAACGGATTTTAGAGCTGGGCTGCGCCAACGGCTACTCGACGCTGCGCCTGTGGCAAATCGCTCGCGCATGGCAGGCGCAGATCGTCACGATGGATCTGTCGCGCCCCGCTTTTGACGAAGCACAGCACCATTTCACCACGCTCGGCGCACCGATTGAGGCACATTTTGGCAATGCACTGGAACTATTGCCGCACATTCACGCTCGCACGCCCGAAGGCTTCGATTTCATCTTTATCGACGCGCAAAAGGCACTGACACTCGACTTATACCTGCGCGCCCGTCCGTTGGCCGCTGAGGGCGGACTGATCGTGATCGACGACGTGCTCAAATTCCGCCACAAAATGCGCAACTTTTATGATTATCTGGCCGAACACCGCATCGCCCATCACATCCGCCTGCTACCGGACGATGACGACGGCGTGATGCTGATTCAACTCGAATCTTTCTTATCCAAATAAACGCTGTTCGCACGTTCAAAGCCTGTCATTTACGGCTTTGCTTTGTACAAATATGTCATAATTGCCCCCATTACACACCATCCCATCGGATCTGAAACATGATAAAGGTCGGCATATCGATTTTGATCAGCTCGAATTTCAATATTTGGAGCAACGGGTTAAATCAAAATATTTTTTTCTTGGCTCAGTCGCTCAAAGCCACCGGACTGTTCAGCGAGGTGTGCTTAATCAACTGTGGTGACGGCGAAATCAACGCTGATCAGTTTGATGATACCCTATCCGACTGGCGCGTGATTCGCCCAGCCGACATCGAACATCTGGATATCATCATTGAGTTTGGCGGCGCCTTAGACCCCAGTTTATTACAATTGCAGCGAGCCAAAGGCAAAACAGTCATTTGGTTTGTTGCCGGCAATCCTTATGTCGGTCTGATTGAGCCAATCATCTTTGAGCAAGCCGGATTTTTTGCCCAGCCAGGCAGATGCGATGAGATTTGGGTGGCGGCGCAACACCTGCCCTTCGCACCACAATTGCGAACTTTGTACCAATGTCCTGTACGCGAAGTGCCTTATTTGTGGGCACCGAATTTTGTTCAAAAGCGAGTAGAGCAAATTGAACAAGCAGGATTTACCTATGCGTGGTCTAAGCGCAAAACATCCAAGCAGCCCACTGCACCGCATAAACCTCTGCGCGTAGCGGTTTTTGAGCCCAATATTTCCGTGGTCAAAAGCGGGATTGTGCCTTTGCTTGGAACGGATGTTGCCTACCGCAAGCAACCCGAGAGCATTGAGCACCTGTTTAATCTGAACACCCTACACATGAAAGAACACCCAACCTTGCTGTACTTGGCCAATAGCTTGCAACTTACCCAAGACCACAAAGCGACGTTTGAAGGCCGTCACGACGTGGTCGGCTTCATGGCCGAGTTTGCCGATACCGTGGTGTCACACCAATGGAATAATCCGCAAAACTATTTGTATATGGATGTGCTGTGGGGTGATTTTCCACTGATTCATAACTCGCCTTGGATTGCCGATGTTGGCTACTATTACCCTGATTTTGATGCAGAACTGTTGGCTGATCGATTGATTGAGGCATGGCAAACGCATGATGAGCGATTAACCGATTATCGGCGCAAGAGCGAACAGCTATTCGCTTCGGTCAGCCCGCTGAATACTGCCAATGTGTCGGCGTATGCCAAGCGTCTGATCGATGTTCGTACACGCACACGTTGCACGACTGGAGGTACTCAATGAGCGCCTCATCTAAAAAGTTCAAATCCAAATTATCTGTCGGTGTCACATTGCACATCCGCAACGGCGCCCAGTCCTTATGGGAGAACGGCATCTTCCAAAACTGTTTGTTTTTAATGATGTTATTGCAACAAGCACCACACGTCGGCGAAGTCTTTCTGGTGCATGGCGGAGACGGCACACCAGAGCAAAGAGATCGGCTGCTGGCGGGATTTGACTTTCCGTTTTTGTCGATGGAGCAAGCACAGAACCGATTGGATGTTGCGATTGAAATGAGCGCTCAATTCGACCCTCTGTGGGTGAATGCCTTCCGCGAGCGCGGTGGCAAAGTGATTGCGGCACATGTGGGCAATGATTATGTGATTGACATTGAGCGCATGATATTCAAGAAACCTCATGCCCGTCTGATGTCTGGCTCACCGTACGATGAAATTTGGACTTTGGCCGAATATGAGCGCACCACGAAGCCTTACTACAAAGCGGCGACCGGCATCCCCGTGGCCATAATGCCCCATCTGTGGAGCCCAATGGTTTTGGAACGCACAATGGCGCGCAGTGCACAAGAAGCGAGTTTTGCGTACCAACCCGGCCAACGCTCATGGCATATCGCAATATTCGAGCCGAACGTCAGCATGGTCAAAACCAGCTTTGTCCCATTAATGGCCTGCGAGGTGGCGCACCGCAGGAATCCGAATGCTATTGCGAAGGTGTATGCATTTAATACGGCTCATTTGCGTGACCATAGAGAAATGCAAGGTTTTTGCAATGCCCTAAGCTTAGAGCGTCATGGTCTGATTGAATACGGTCATCGCGCCGCGACATTTGAAGTCATGACCCGCATGGCCAATGCTGTGGTTTCTCACCAATGGGAAAATGCGCAAAATTATCTGTACTATGAACTGCTATGGGGCGGCTATCCGCTGATTCACAACTCGCCGTTCGTTGGCTCCTGTGGATACTACTATCCGGATTTTGATTGCGAGGAGGCGGGATTGGCGATTCTTCAAGCCTTAAGCGTGCATGATCTGAGGCTGGATGACTATCGCCGCTCAGCGCGAGCGTATTTGTACAGCGTTGACCCGCTTAATCCAGATAATATTGCTTGGTATGATCAGGCGATTATGCGTTTGTTTTCCCCATCAACATAAAAAGGTTGTTTATGCGCGCCCTGAACATCGGTATCACCATTGGTCTGCGCTCTGTTGATGAGAGCCTATGGGTCAATGGCATCAAACAAAACGCGCTATTTTTAGCGCAACTCCTATCCACCTCGCCACGCCAACACGAGGTCTTTATTGTCAACACCACGGATGTGCCGGTCACTTCAGCCTTGGCTTGGGACACCTCATTATTCCCAACGCGCACATTGAGCGATGTCAAAGATCGTTTGGATGTATTGATCGAGCTGGGCGGGCAAATCAATGAACAGGACACCGATTACCTCAAACAACGCGGCACTCGGCTGGTGAGTTATTGTTGTGGCTTTGAATATACACATTTGATCGAGGGGCTCATTGCCAATCGCACACTGTGGCCGAACGGTCTTTTTATCAATCAGCAGTACGACCAGTTATGGGTCATTCCGCAGATTGCCAATAATAGTCTGGGTTATTTGCAAACACTCCGACGCTGTCCAGCAAAAGTCGTGCCATTCGTGTGGAATCCGATTTTCCTGGAGCAAAGGGCAAACGCGCTTGCGAATCAAGGCATCTATCGGCCTCGCTCCGCACCCGCTCGACTCAGCATCATGGAGCCGAATATCAATACGGTAAAAACCTGTATTTACCCGATCATGATCGCAGAGCAAGTGTATCGCCAGCACTCGGATGATATTGGCTTTCTGCATGTGTGTAACGCGCAACAATGGGCCACCGAGCGCCATGATTTTGAGCTAATCATGAACCAACTGGACATTGTCCGTGCACACAAGGCCGCTTTTGTCGGGCGTTACGACACCGCTGCCTTTCTATCCGAGCACACCGATATCGTCATTTCACACCAGTGGGACAACCCGTTAAATTATTTTTATTTTGATGTCTGCTGGTTGGGTTACCCACTGATTCATAACGCCGACTTATGCCCTGACTTGGGCTACTACTATCCACAAAACGATATTGCCATCGGTAGCCAACAGCTCATTCGCGCGTTGCAGGAGCACGACGCACAGCACCAAACGTATTTAAACCAACAACGTGAGCGGATTCGTCAGCAATATACTTTGGATAATCCTCAACTGATCGCAGAATACGATCAACTTTTGGACAGTTTATTCTGCACCGATTAGGTTTTCGGCGGCAACCAATGAAACTTAACGTAGCGTCGTATCATCAAGCACCCTGGCGGAGAGTCGAGCAAACTGACGGTTGAGCTGGAGTCTGTTGGATCGGTATAGACCTTAAACCTCGGTAAAAGCGCGGTAACGGAATAATTCACCAGCTCGGTTTTCGCAATGCTCTCACACGTAAAGGGTGCAACAGAGATTCGTTCGGCCGAAACCGAACAGCCGGATCCGCTGGCATCCGGCACGGCAACCACTGAAACGGCAATCGCACCATTCGGATAATCCGCGCCCAGCAAGGAAAAAACCGGATTGGTATCGGGGCTTTGTCGATTCCAATCCATCAATACCTCTTGCTTCTGACTGCCATATGCGGTTACCGCACCCAGACGGGATAAGGCATTCTGACATTTCTTCACACCGATGGCCTTGGCCGCCTCAGCCAATATATTGGCAGAGGCAGGGGTTTGGGCTTTCGTCTGCGCACTCAGTATTTGCCCAGAAATCAAGCCCAGCAAAGCTAAAGCGGCGCAAGATCGCTGCCACAACCCTCGGTGATGCCTCAACGCCATTTAAAACCAACCCCGACATTACCGCCCCACTCTTTACCATTACTGCTCACACCCCAGCCCCATGAGATATGACCATTTTCACTGAGTTGACGATAGTTCATGGCAAACGCGCTGTAACCTTGATAAGTGCCGACGCCAAAACCCAGCGCTTTCTCACCCGGATCCAATGATGGCATATAGTTGGAAGACATCGCCATGCTCATCGCAATCCCGGTATAGGCAATACGCGATACATCATTAAGCTGTTGATAAACATTTTGATTCATTTGATACAGCTGAGACACATTAACCGCATCGGTTGGATTAACGCCCGCAGCGACATTGGTTATGCGACGCTCTGAGCCAGACGAGCCTACCGAAACGGTATTGGCTTCATTCGCAACAGAACCACTGCCCAAAGCAACTGAATTCGTGCCATTGGCCTGTGCATTCTGCCCAATTGCAACGGCTGATGTACCTGCCGCCTGAGCATTCATACCCACCACCGTCGCGCCGCTGCCCGAAGCCAATGCCCGGAAACCAATTGCTGTCGCATTATTGGTCAAAGCCGATGAATTGGAACCATACGCACTGGCACCCACGACCGGTGCATCCGTCGTGCCTGCACGCGCACACAAGCCGGTTGCCGTGGTATCCAAACCATTGGCCACGATACAATCCGCGGCATTCACCGAACCAGCAGTCACAGAGTTATTGCCGCCACCGCCGGTTGTTTGCATTGAACCATTAGCCAAAGCACCGCCCTCAACCGTCGCTCCTAATGACGCGTTTCGCGTAGAAGCCACTTTAGACGCCTCAACCAATGGCGACAAACTGCTGACATCGGTTGAAAGACTGCTAACCGTGGTGGATAAACTCGAAACCCCTGTTGACAGACTGCTCACACCCGTTGACAGACTGGAGGCTGTGGTCGAGGTGGAGGTGCTCAGGCTGCTGACATCGGTTGAGAGACTGCTTACGCCGGTGGACAAACTGCTTACACCCGTCGAGAGACTGCTGACACCAGTCGACAGGCTCGATACTGCGGTTGATGTCGAGGTACTCAGGCTGCTCACACCCGTTGACAGACTGGAGGCTGTGGTCGAGGTGGAGGTGCTCAGGCTGCTGACATCGGTTGAGAGACTGCTTACGCCGGTGGACAAACTGCTTACACCCGTCGAGAGACTGCTCACACCCGTTGACAGGCTGGAGGCTGTGGTCGAGGTGGAGGTGCTCAAACTGCTGACATCGGTTGAGAGACTGCTGACACCAGTCGACAGGCTGGATACTGCGGTTGATGTCGAGGTGCTTAGATTGCTCACTCCCGTTGACAAGCTGGAGGCTGTGGTCGAGGTGGAGGTGCTCAGGCTGCTGACATCGGTTGAGAGACTGCTTACGCCAGTCGACAGGCTGGATACTGCGGTTGATGTCGAGGTACTCAGACTGCTCACGCCCGTTGACAGGCTGGAGGCCG
>JBATQE010000024.1:0-131429 GCA_049291875.1 Burkholderiaceae bacterium | reverse complement strand
GGTCATGAAAAATCTAACAAGGCGCTCAAGCGGGACAGCCCCAACCGGCGCATGCTTCGCATTTTGCGCGCCGGTTCGGTACGTTTCGCGCTTTGCGCTCCACTCTGCCCCTTAGCTTGTCGTTAGGACAGACCTTGAAGGTTGTTCATTACGAAAAAGTAGGGTGGGCAAATTTATAATTTGCCCACCATTAAGTTAATTTCTCAGTGTTTTTTGGTTTGCTAATCGAATAGGTTTACCCATCATTTTTTTGTGGTGGGATCGGTGGGCAAATGCGGTGCATTTGCACCACCCTACTAAATGGCCTAAACCACCCGCATCCAAACTTTCCCCAGCGTTTTTTCTACTTGCACCGGTTGGCCTTGTCCTGTGAAACGGTAGGTCAGCAGGCATTCGTGGCGTGGTTGGGTGAGGATGTTGGGGTTGAATACGACGTAGTTGTACCCTTTTGCATGACGTGCCGAGCCGGTGATGCAGCCGGGGTGGCCTTCGCGGTGCAGGCGTGCGCCGAGGATTTGCGCGGCGCTGTAATCACTCGGGTGGATGAGTTCGGGATGCTGCGCCAGTGCCGGACGCAGGTCGAGCAGCGCGGCGTGGCAATGCACACGGTAGACTTTGCGCTCGGTGAGGATGGGTTCGCGCGGATTGCTCCAGCCCGCGTCGGCGAGCAGGCCGTTGACCCAGTGGTATACGGTTTCGTGCACGGTGGTGGCGACGCTGTCGCTGCCGTACCACACGCCAAAGCTATCATCGGAAAAACGCGATTGCTGCCAGTGGGGGCGAGCAAAGGGGTAGCCGATGGCGTTGTCCCAGTCGGCGGTTTCAAACGGACGATGAATCGCGGGGGTGGCGGATTGGTACAGCGGTGGTTTGATTTCGGCTTCGACCGCTTGCGCCAGCGCCCAGTCATCGGGCGTGTCGGAAAGGTCGTCAAATAAGTCTTGTGACACGCGAATCGAGGTGATGTTGCGCATCACGTCGTGATTGACTTCGGTGAGCGCAATCTGGGTGAGCAGTGTTTGCATATCACACGCCTCGGGTGCGTTCGAGATAGGCGCGTACCATCAGTAATCCGGCAAAGCCCCATTCGCGAATGACTTCGACCGGCGTGCGGTTGTCAAACGCGCGGTTGCGCGTGCTCATCCAGGCGTAGACCAGATCGCGGTTGTGCGGGAACAGCAGGCGCAGGTTTTTATGGATGCCGAGTAGATGGCCGACGCGCTCGTACTGATCGCGGCTGGTGCCGATGGCTTCGCCTTTGCGGTAGCGTGTGAGCGCGGCGCGGTTGGTGTTGGCCAGTCCGAGCAGGGCGGCTTGATCTTCGGTGGATAGTTGCCAATGTTCCAGCAGCTTCATCACCATTTTGGCCAAAGCGCCTTTGTCATCGGTCATATCGGTTTGGGCTAAGGTTTTAGGAATGGCGGTCATGATTAACTCCTCATCGTTTGCGTGGATTATAGCATATTGTTTCTATTAAAACAAAAAACGTTTTAATAATATGATTGATTTTGCTTCGCGGCTAATTCGGTTGGTTTGAATGGCCAATGGGCTGTTTTTGCTGTATTTTATGGCTGTTGATTGAATGATCGGGGATTGGTCAATGCCTTGGCGGTGCAGCCCGATGGCTTTATTTCGGTGGTTTTTAGAAAGCATGAACCATGATTTCCAGTATTTTGTTGCTCATTATTTATGTGGCTTTTATCAGCTTGGGTTTGCCGGATTCGGTGATCGGCGCGGCATGGCCGTCGATGTACGTTGGCTTGGGTGTGCCGATTTCGTGGGCGGGGGTGATTTCGATGATCGTTGCCGCTGGGACGATTGTCTCCAGCGTGCTGAGTGATCGGCTGATTCGTCGGTTCGGCGTGGGGCGAATCACTTTGGTCAGTGTGTTGATGACGGCTTTGGCGTTGTTGGGTTTTGCGCTGTCGCATCATTTTGCCTTGTTGTGCGTGCTGGCGATACCGCTGGGTTTGGGCGCGGGTTCGGTCGATGCAGCGTTGAATAATTATGTGGCGAACCATTATGCGGCCAAGCATATGAGCTGGTTGCATTGTTTTTGGGGCGTGGGCGCGACCATCGGGCCGATGGTGATGGCGTGGGGTTTGTCTCGTCATGATTCTTGGCATTTGGGTTATTGGGTGATTGGTTTGCTGCAATTGGCTTTGGTCGTGGTGTTGTTGGTTTCTCTGCCCTTGTGGCAAAAGGCGGCGGTGCACCATACCGCGTCCGGTGGTTTGGCGGGGGCGTCGCACGGCGCTGGTGGTGCGTTGTCGATTCGGCAAATTGTGCGATTGAATGGGGTCAAGCCGGTTTTGGCGGCGTTTTTTTGCTATTGCTCGATTGAGGCGAGTTTGGGGTTGTGGGGCGGCAGTTATTTGGTTTTGGTCAAGCAGATTTCGCCGGAGGCGGCGGCGCGTTGGGTGGCGGTGTATTACTTCGGTATTACCTTTGGCCGCTTTTTGTCGGGTTTTTTGATGATGTATTGGTCAACGCGGCGGATGATTCGTCTGGGTCAGGGTTTGATTGCGCTGGGTGTGGCTTTGATGCTGGTGTCGGGTTTGCCGTTGTTTTATCTGGGGTTCTTTTTGGTGGGCTTGGGCTGTGCTCCGATTTTCCCCAGTTTGTTGTATGAGACGCCCAGCAATTTTGGCAAACAGCATTCGCAGTCGGTGATGGGGGTGCAGATGGCGAGCGCGTATGTAGGGACGACTTTTGCGCCGCCGTTGTTTGGCTGGCTCGCCACGCAACTCGGCTATGCGTGGTTGCCGGTATTTTTGGCGGTGATTTTGCTGTGGATGGTGACGATGGTGGAATATTTACGGCGAAAAGTGGTGCACTGAATCGGGGGCTTTGGTGTACTATCAGAGCCTCTTTATTTCTGACTGTTTTTACCGATTGAATCATGTGGATTGATACGCACACGCATTTTGATGCGCCTGAGTTTGAGGTGAGCCGCTCGCGGGATTGGTTGCGTGCGCGTGAGCGGGGTGTGGTGGCGCAGGTGATTCCGGCGGTGGCGCCGTTTAATTTCGCCACCGTGCGCGAAGTGGCGCACGCGCATGAGGGGAGTTTTTACGCATTGGGGATTCATCCGATGTATGTGATGACGGTGGTGCGAGAGATGCCGCGTGAGACGGCGATTGCGGCTTTGCGCGCGGCGATTGAATCTGCTCTGCCGGATGAGCGTTTTGTGGCGCTCGGTGAGATTGGGCTGGATGGTTTTGTCGCGGATTTGGACTGGGATACGCAAGTATGGTTTTTGCGCGAGCAGTTGAAACTGGCGCGTGAGTTTGATTTGCCGGTGTTGTTGCATGTGCGCCGTGCGGTTGATCCGGTGGGGAAATATTTGCGTGAGTTGGGTATCAAAAATGGCATTGCTCATGCATTTAATGGCAGTGATGTGCAGGCGGATGTGTTTGTGAAAATGGGTTTACATCTGGGATTTGGCGGAACGCTGACGTATGAGCGATCGCGGCAGATTCGTCGATTGGCCGCGCGCCTGCCTTTGGAATCCATTGTGATTGAAACCGATGCGCCGGACATCCCGCCGAGTTGGTTAAGCGCAGGCGAGGCGAATTATTCGTATCATTTGCCACGGATTGCGCAGGTGTTGGCACAGGTGCGCGGTATTTCTGAGGTGGATTTGTCCGTGGCTTTGTGGCGCAATACGTTGAACGCGATGCCGCGTTTGCATGCGATTTTGCCCGAGGTGTGACCATGCGTTGGCCGTGGCGTGCGCTGGTTTATGCGGTGGTGGCATTGTGCGTGGTGACGGGGGTGTTTGTGCTGGAGCGTCCATGGGTGGGCGTGGGTGGCTTGGCTGTTGGCGCTGTTGCTGTTCTCTTATGGCGGGTTCTCCGTCGTTATTTTTCCTTTAAAAAGTGGTGGGTCTATGAGTTGATTGGCGTGGCGTTGTTCGCTGCGCTGATGTTCGCATGGACGAATGTGCGCTGGGCTGAGCGTAGCTCGAGTGTGATTCCCGATGAGTGGAATCGCACGGTGCAGATGATGGAGTTACACATTGCTGCGATGCCGACGCGCACGGATTATGGCTGGCGCATGTTGGTACAGCCAACGGCGGCGCAACGCGAGCGCCTGCCGAATATGCCCGCGCAGATGTCGCTCTCGTGGGCGGAGGATGATTTGCCTGCGGGTGGGATTGCGGCGATTCGCGTTGGGCAGGCGTGGCATTTGCCTGTGCATGTGCGCACACCGCACGCAACGCGCAACGCGGGGGTGTTTGATCAAACGCGCTATTGGCTGGCGAATGACGTCGAGGCGCTGGCGTATGTGCGGGTGTATAAGGATACGCCGGCTGAAAATTTGCCGACATTATTAAGCACGCGGTATGGCGTGCGTGCGGCCATTGAAAATTGGCGTTTTGATGCCCTGCGAACGATTGATCTGGCTTTGGCGGGCGCGGTTTCCACCGAGGCGGTGGGCTTGCTCAAAGCCCTTGCGCTGGGTGATCAGGCGTCGGTCTCCGCCCAACAGTGGCAGTTGTTTCAAGATACGGGCGTGACGCATTTGGTCAGTATTTCGGGGCTGCATGTGACTTTGCTCGCGGGGATTTTGGCGTGGTTGGCGCAACGCCTCTGGCGGCGCAGCGTGTATCTGACCGAGCGCATTCCGGCGATGCATGTGGCGCAGTGGGTCGGGTTGATCGGTGCGCTGTTGTATGCGCTGGTTTCGGGCTGGGGTTTGCCTGCGCAGCGTACGGTGTGGATGCTCGCGCTGTGGTTGTTTTTATCGCGCTTGGGCGTGGCGCATTCGGGCTTACGGGTGTTGGCGCTGAGCGTGCTGTGGGTGCTGGCCGTTGATCCGTTTGCGGTGTTGTCGGTCGGATTTTGGCTGTCCTACGGTGCGGTTGCGTGGCTGATCGTGGCGTTTGATTCGCTTGATGTGCCTAAGCCGTCAGATGAGGAGGAGAGATCCAAAGGTGTTTTGTTCGCACGCTGGTCGATCGGCTTGGCGGGCGCACAATTGGGTATCTCGTTGTCGCTGTTACCGATGACGCTGCTGTTTTTTCGGCAAACTTCGTTGTTCGGCGTATGGGTGAATTTCATCGCGATTCCGCTGGTGTCGTTGTTGCTGTTGCCGTTATTTTTGAGTGTCGGTGCTTTGGTGCTGTTTGGCTGGAGTGCGCCGATTATCTGGATGAATCAGGTTTTGCTGTGGATTTTGCACGGCTTGCAGGCGATTGCGCCGCTGGCGCGGCAATATTATTGGGCGGGGCGCATCGAGTGGTGGCAGGTGGTGGCGGTGTTTGTGCTGTCTTTGGCTTTGGTCGCGGCGGTGCGCATGTTGTGGCATGGTTGGGGACGGGTGTTGTTCAAACGCTATGGCGCTGCGGTAGCGTTCAGCGTGCTGGCGATGGTTGGGCTGCTGTCGATTCCGCCGAGTTATCCGATCATTAGCGAGGGGCAATTGCGCATCACCGTTATGGATGTGGGGCAGGGTTCGGCGGTGCTGTTGCAAACCGCGCAGCAAAACTGGCTATACGACGCGGGGCCGCAATACAGCAGCGATGCCGATGCGGGTGCGCGCGTGATCGTGCCGCATTTGCGCTACATCGGCGTGCGCGAGATTGATACGCTGGTGCTGTCGCACAATGACCGCGATCATACGGGTGGCGCAGACAGTATCGCCGGTGTGTTGCCGGTCAAACGAATTTTGACTTCGCTCAATGAAGCGCAATTGCGCGAATTGGGCGTAGCAGATATACCGCATGAGTTGTGTTTGGCAGGGCAAACACAGCAGATCGACGGCGTGACGATGGCCGTGTTCTCACCCGAATCCTCGACGCTGAATGATGCGCGTGCCTCGGATAATCAAAAAAGCTGCGTGCTGCGATTTTCAGTTCATCAGCCGAATGACAATGGCATGAGTAGCATACTGCTCACCGGTGATATGGACATGCTGGCGGAGGCTAAGATGGTGGTTGACCCGACACCTCAAGCGTCATCATCCGCGCAAATGGCACTGCGCACGCATTCCGCCAGCGGCGTGCCGTTGCGCAGTGACATTCTCATCATGCCGCACCACGGCAGTGACGGCAGCTCCAGTGCGCCGCTGATCGCCGCCGTTACCCCTAAAATCGCTGTGGCGCAAGCAGGGCGGTATAATGCCTTTGCGCATCCGCGTGAAACGGTGCTTGAGCGCTATCGTGCGGCGGGCGCACAGATTTGGCGGACTGATACGCAACACGCATGGGTGACCACGCTGGGGCCATAAGGACTCATCTATGAAACAACTGCTGATTTTTTACCACAGCCAGACGGGAAATAACGAGCGTCTCGCGCAGGCGGCGCATGATGGCGCGTGTGCGTTGAACCAAACTTTAGAAATAGACGAACGCATCCGCATCGTATTTAAAATGGCGCGTGACGTGACGCTGGATGACCTCGTTCAGTCTGAGGCGTGGTTGATCGCCACGCCGGAAAATTTCGGCTACATGGCCGGCGAAGTCAAGGCGGTATTTGATCGCAGCTATAATCAGATTCGCGAGCAAACCGCCGGACGCAGCTATGGCCTGATGATCAGCTGTGACAACGATGGGCGCGGTGCGGTCAGTGCCATCGCGCGGATTATGATCGGCTACGGCATGCGTCTGGCGCAGCCTGAACTGATCGTGCGCGGCAGTGCTGTGGCGGATGAGTATGTGCAGCAGGCGTATGAATTGGGGCAGTATATGGTGGGAGCTGTGGCGGTGGGCTTGTGACAGATTAGCGCTGAGTGCAAGATGACGGGATCGGTCATTGATGCTGTCTGTGTGCGTGTGATGAGTTGTCGCTTTGTTTGGTCATTTCGCGTGCAATCGTTTCAAAACAAATAAACCTCGGTTCGAGCGTTCTACGCCGACGCTTTTTTGGCCGAGGCTGAAGGCAGACCTAAAAATTTGGCCAGTTCTGCTTCGCGTTGTAGCATGCTGTTTTCTACTGCGCGCACTTCTTGCATATAGGCGATGGCTGCCGGCGGCAAAGATCGGTTTTCCAAATAAACAAAACCATAGTTGGTTTGGATGGGAAAATCTGTTAGCGGTAGGATGACGACGTCACCAGAGCGCAGTTCTCGCTCCATAGCGGTGAGCGTGGATAAGGTAATGGCATCAGTGCTTTTTAAAAAATTGATCGATTGGAATGTGGTGCTGATTTCGATTCTCGGGATCAAATCGCCGGTTGCCGGATCAATTTCTCCTGCTTGACCCAGCGCTTTGGGTAGTCTGTTGGCGATTCGCGTAGGCAGACGAGGGGCAACCCAAGGGAACTCAAGCAACTGCTCAATATAAATGCTGGTATGGTTCAGCAAAGGATGTCCGGCGCGGCAAAAAAAGTAGCCGTTATGCTGGCCCACTGTTTCAGTCACAAAATGATCGTATTGGTTCAAACGGCTGATTTCGGTGATGCCGAGGTCTATGGTTTGCGCGTTCAGCAGATGAATGATGTCAAACCAGCTTGCTTCTTGCACCGTCATGCGAATGCTTGGATGCTTTTCGAGTAGCTGCGCCGCGCTGGCAAAGCCTGAAATCACGCTGGGGTACGGGCCGACGGCGACGCGCAGCGATCCGATATGATTGCTCGCCAACATGGCGATTTCTCGACGTAAATCGTCTTCGGCCGTTAGCCAAGATTTGCTTCGTTTGACCACCAGTTCACCAAACGCAGTTAATGCAACCGCACCGCGCTGTCGATCCAATAAAGTCACGCCCAATTCGGCTTCGAGTGATTGAATGCTTTTCGTTAATGCCGGTTGGGAAATATGCAACGATTGGGCAGCCCGCCCAAAGTGCGCGTATTGGGCAAGTACCAGCAGATGTTGTAGGCGGCGTTGTGTCAGCATGATAACCAATAGCTTATCAAAATTCTAATAATTATTCATTTTACTTTGTATTTATGTGTGGGTAAAGTCGCGAAACGTTGCATGGATGTTCGAGCGGCGGGATGGTTCAATTACTTATTTCAAAATATAGAACAGGAGATTTTCATGACTGATTCGACACAAGCACTCAAAAAAGAATTATCCAAATGGTGGTGGATACCACTCATACAAGGTATTGCTGCTTTTCTATTGGCCGCTGCTTTGTGGGCGACGCCGCTGAAGACTCTGGTTGCGATGACTTATTGGCTGGGTTTGTTCTGGATGTTTGACGGTGTACTCAATATTGTCCGCTCCTTTACCGGCAGTACCGGACAGAGTCGTGTATGGTTGTTTATAGCGGGTCTCATCGGCTTGGTTGCGGGTGCTTTACTGCTGATGCATCCTGCGCTGGCCAGTATGGTGTCTTTAAATCTGATCGTGGCATTGTTTGCGGTATCCATGCTGGTCAACGGTTTGATCTTGATCTTTTTTGGCCGTTATGCCAAAGGTAGTGACGATCGAAGCCGTTCGTGGGGCAGCTTTTTTATCGGCTTGCTCTATGTATTGGGTGGGGTGTTGCTGTTTATGAATCCAAGTTTGACCGCAGTGACCTTGTTGTATGTATTTGTATTCTGGGCATTTTTTGTCGGCTGTAGCTTGATTTGGGCGGCGTTTGAGCTGAAACGACTGGGTGACTGAGCATCATTTGACCCATGCGCTTGCCTAAACTTGAGTATTTATAAGTATAAGCCGGATCATCGGTATGGTATCCAATACGATGAACAGCCTTTGATGAGCGATTAGGCACGGCAGGGTTAAAAACCATAGGATCATTTTTTCGGTATGGGGCGCGAAAGATGAGCATATCTGATGTATTCATCGGATATCTTATTGCGATTGCGCCCCATATCTATTGATTACGATGTCTTTTATCGGTATCGTTTGAATAATAGATAAAGGATATTGATATGGATTCTTTGCGACAACTCAGCTCGGGTCTGACCATTGCTTTTCGCACGCCTCAGGTGCGTATATTATTGGCGCTGACCTTTACACTCATCGGTGTGGCTTCGGTATTTTATTGGTGGGTGGAAGGGTGGAAGCTGATTGATGCGGTGTATTTTTCTGTGATCACGATTGCTACGGTGGGCTATGGCGATTTTTCTCCGCATACGACGCTGGGAAAATTGTTCACCATTGGTTACGTATTGTGTGGTTTGGGTCTGTTTTTTGCAACGGCGACGGCCGTGGCTGATAGCGTGTTACAAAGTATTCACCAGCAACATAAGGATAATGAATGATGGTTGTGACGCCTTTGACCCATTGGAGCGAACCTATGCCAAAAAACTTATTGCACACAGCTTATGATCCGACCCACACTTGTGGTTGGTCTTGCCTGAACAAAGGGCTGTGATGATGCGCTCTGCTGCTATTGCCGCTATTTATGGTGCCTTGGCCGGCGCATTGGCGGCCGTGACGCTGTGGTGTATGAACACGGTCAACCACTGGGTGTAGTCGCTATCCGATGCGCGCTGGTATATCCCTGTCGTGATTATGCTGGGTGGCGTCTTGATTGCACTGATTCGGAATGTCACCGAGGATGTGGATTTAAATGCCCAATTGGCGCAGGCACACGATGTATTGCATCTGAAAAAGCGCAGTACCTTGTTTCTGGCGCTGTCCGCGATTGTCGCGGTTGGTTTTGGTGGCGCCGTGGGGCCGGAGGCCGGTCTGGTCGCTGTGGTTTCCGAAGCATCCGCCGTCGTGGCGCTATTGATTGCCAGAAGTCGGGCGGAAGCACGCTTGATTGGTGACACCGGAACGGCCGCCGCGCTATCGGGTTTATACGGCGCACCACCGGCGGCAGCGGTTTATATAGAGCCTGAGCCTACGTCCAACCTCTCCAGCCAAAATATGGATGATGAACCCACACCGTTGGCGCTTAAATTTTTAGGCGCGGTTGCTGGTTTTGCCGGCTTTGTATGGGTGGCTCACTGGCTCATTCCGAATGGGCAACTCCAATTGTCTTTGCCTGCCTACATTGCACCGCGAGATGGCAGTGATCTGCTGTGGGCCATTATTCCTGCCCTATTGGGTGCTTGTGCCGGCATCGTGTTGCGCCTCAGTCGCCCGTATATCACCCGCGCACTGAATCAATTGGGCGGGGTAAAGGTGCAGACTTTGGTGGGCAGTGCGGTGTTTGCTCTATTGGCTACTTTTGTACCGTTGGTGCGTTTTTCCGGCCATCATGAGTTGGTGCATTTATTGGAGCACGGAGTGGAAGCCGGTTGGCCGGCGTTGCTCGGTTTGGGCTTATTGAAGGCGCTGGCGTTGGCTTTGTGCCTCAGTAGTGGTTGGCGCGGTGGTGAAATTTTCCCGCTGTTGTTTGCGGGTGCGGTTTTGAGTCTCGTCGCGGTGGCTTTTTTGCCAAGCACTCCAGTAACCGTTGCCTTAATCGCGGGCATGACTGCGGCTGCTACGGCAGGAATGGGCAAACCGATCGCCGTACTGCTCATCATGTTATTGCTAACGGGCGCCAGCGCCCCGGGTGCCTTGTTTATCGGGATTTTGGCCGGATATGGTGTGATGCGTTTATTGCCATCGCATCATTGATGGTCGGTCAATGGTTTGGTTTTACGACAAAGCCAATTCTCGCTCGATGGTTTCCAATTCTTCATGCAGTGCCAACCACTGCTCCTCCAGCTCGGCGATCTGTGCGGTGAGTTCGCTGTTGCGGCGCACAGCGGTGGCGAGCGGGTCTTTCTGTTCGGGCGCGTAGGCGTCCTCGGAGGCGAGCCAATTTTGTAATTCAGCGTTTTCTGTTTGCGCGGCTTCGAGCTGTTTTTCCAATTTTGCCAGTTTTTGTTTGAGCGGTTTTTGTGCGGCGTTCAGTGCGGTTCGGCGCTGGGCGGCTTGCTGGCGTGCTTCTTTTTTGTTTTGCGATGAATCGGTATCGCCATTTTGCTCGGGGTTTTTGTGCCCGTGCGTGCTTTGTTTGAATAGCTGCCAGCTTTGCGCGCACCACGCGCGGTAGTCGTCCAGATCGCCGTCAAATGCTTTGACGGTACCGTCGGCCACCAGCCAGAAATCGTCCACGCAGTTGGCGAGTAAACTGCGGTCATGCGAGACGACGATCAGCGCGCCGTTGAATTGTTGCAGCGCGGTGGTGAGTGCGTGGCGCATATCGAGGTCAAGGTGGTTGGTCGGCTCGTCCAGCAGCAGCAAATGCGGCTTTTGCCAAATCAGCAGTGCCAAGGCGAGGCGGGCTTTTTCACCACCGGAGAAGTTTTCGATGGATTCGGCCACGCGGTCGCCCTGAAAGTGAAAACCGCCGAGGTAGTTGCGCAGCACTTGGATGTTGGCATCGGGTGCGAGTTTTTGCATATGCCACAGCGGCGATTCGTCCTCGCGCAGGGTGTCCAGATGCTGTTGCGAAAAGTAGCCGATGCGCAGGTTTTGCGCGGTGGTGATTTCGCCTGTCAGTGATGTCAGCTCCTGTGCGAGCGCTTTGATCAGGGTCGATTTACCCGCGCCGTTCATGCCGAGCAGGCCGATGCGGTCGTGGCTCTGGATGCTGAAGGCGACTTTTTGTAGCAACGGCGTGTCGCCGTAACCGAGGCTGATGCCGTCGGTCTGCATCAGCGGGTTGGGCAGATCGTTTAGCTCGGCGAACTCGAAGGTGAAGGGCGAATCCAGATGCGCGGGTGCGATGAGTTCGAGCCGATCGAGCGCTTTGATACGGCTTTGCGCTTGGCGCGCTTTGGTCGCCTTGGCGCGGAATCGGTCGATGTAGCTTTGCAAATGCGCGATGTGGCGCTGCTGTTGGGCGTATTGTGCTTGCTGCTGGAGCAGACGCTCGGCGCGCGTGCGTTCAAACTGAGTGTAGTTGCCGCGATAGCTGGTCAGGGTTTGCTGCGCGACCTCAATTGTGTGCGTACACAGCGCGTCGAGGAAATCGCGGTCGTGCGAGATGATGAGCTGCGTCGCGGGATGGCTTTTCAAATATTGCTCCAGCCACAGCACGGTGTCCAAATCCAAATGATTGGTCGGTTCATCCAGCAGCAATAAATCGGAACGGCACATCAGTGCGCGCGCGAGATTCAAACGCATGCGCCAGCCGCCGGAGAAGGCGCTGACCGGATTGCTTTGCAAATTTTGTGCGAAGCCCAAACCGTTGAGCAGCTGCGCCGCGCGTGCGGGCGCACTGTACGCGTCGATGCGCGCCAGTTCGGCGTGGCAGTGTGCGATCTGCGTGCCGTCGTCGATCTGCTCGGCGTGTGCCAGCTCGGTGTTCAGTTCCACCAGTTCGCCATCGCCCGCGAGTACATAGTCCAATGCGGATTCGTCGGTTTCGGGCATTTCCTGCGCGACATGCGCCAGTACCCAATGCGCGGGGATGATGACGTCGCCCGCATCGGCGTGCAGTTCGCCACGCAACAGTGCGAACAGGCTGGATTTGCCTGTGCCATTGCGGCCGATGATGCCGACGCGTTGACCGACGTCAATGCGGGCGTTGGCGTTTTCGAGCAGGACTTTTTGGCCACGTTGCAGGCGCAGATTGGAAAGGGTGATCATGAAAATGGAAAGCGGTATCGAGGCTGAAAAAAGCGTATTATAGCAAAGCCTACGGGGTGACTTTGAAGGGAAACTGAACATGAAATTGCCAAGCGATGCCTTGCCATTTTTGCGTGAACTGGCGGCGAATAATCAACGTGAATGGTTTAACGAACACAAAACGCGCTATCAACAGTTGCACAGCGAATTGCTGGACTTTACCGATGAATTGATTGGCGCCTTGATTCCGTACGATCCCTTACTGATCGGCGTGGCGCCGAAAAACTGCCTGTTTCGGATTTACAAAGACGCGCGCTATGCCCGCGACGGAGCGCCGTACAAGACGCATTTTGGCATTCACATTGTTTCCAGCGGCAAACGCTCGGATTTTAACCGCGCGGGTTTTTATCTGCACATTGCGCCCGATTCGAGCATGATCGGCGGCGGTGCGCATGCGCCCAGCCCCGAGTGGCTCAAGCAGATTCGCCTGCATATTTTGCACAACGGCGCGGAGCTGATGCGGGTGATTGAGGACGAGACATTCAAACAATATTTTGGCCGCCTGCATGGCGATCGGCTGGTGCGCCCACCGCAAGGATTCACGGGCGAGCGCGCCGAAAGTCCGTACATCGAGTGGATTAAATTCAAAGCGCTGTGGATTCAACGCAATTTGAGCGATGCGCAAATGCGCAGTGTCAAGCTGGAGCAAACCGTGTTGGAGACCTATTTGGCGTATCAGCCCCTGCAACGATTTTTGAATGAGGCGCGCGAGGCATAAATGCAAAAAGGCTTGGAGATCCAAGCCTTTTTTGGTCAGATGGTGTACAGCTCAAAGCCCCAAAACAACAAAAACCCCGCAAATAGCCATAATGAAGACACTGGCGTTTCCTCAATCGTGTGCGCTTCGATCAGCAATTCATCGGTGACCAAATACACCAGTGCAGCGGCGCCAAACGACAAAATGGCAGCGATGATGGTCGGCGACGCCTCTTTCAAAAAGTGATAACCGAGGAACATCGACGCGAACATCACCAGACCCAAAACACATGTCAGCAGCACCATGCGTTTGCCCTTCATGGTTTCCGACATCAGTGATAAGCCCAAAAACAGCATTTCCACCGACAAGCCGACGGCCAAGATCAAACCTGTCGCGGTGCTGGCCGCCAAGCCTGTGCCAATAATCAGGCCGTCAATAGCCGCGTCAATAAACGTGGTTGAAATCAGCCCGATATTGGTGCCTGCTTTGCCCGATGCATGCGCTTGACGCTCCCAACGGTCGGTGAGTTTTTTCATCAAATACATGAAAAAACCGCCCAAGGCAAAAGAGCCGATCAGTACTTCGGCCGCCGCGTGTTCTTTGGCAATCTCAGGGAAAACGTCGGTTGATAAGACCGCCAAAATCACCCCCACCGCAAAGTGCTGAATCAGACTGCGCACGCGATGCGAGGGTTGCCAAGTGAGTGCCAACACGCCCGACAAGGCGATGAATGACGACGGAATGAGCATGATTTGCAGTGGAGAGAGTGAGGTCATGATGCGTTATTTTTATGTGCTGTGGGTTAATTGAGTGAGGCTGTTAATCGTGGTCTTTGGGTTCATCGGCACGTTTGTAGCCGTGAATCATGGACAACGGTAGATTTTCTTTTTGTTTGATACTTTCAAAAATCGCGCCCAAAACATGCAGTCCGACGAAGACCAATATTAGATCGGCGCTGAATCCGTGCCATTCTTCGAGCCATTTCTCACCGAAAAATAGATCCGTGCCCATCATATAGCCGGTCACGCCTTGATTGATGACCAGTAACAACAATGCTAACATCATCACCGCACCCAAAGGATTATGCCCGATATAGCGCGGTGCTTGGCCGGATAATTTGAGCTGGGTGTATTCTATCACGCGGCGAGGGCTGGGAAACCAGTCACTAAAGCGTGCGTGTTGCGTTCCTACAAATCCCCACACAATGCGCACGAGGACGAAACCGGTGGCGACATAGCCGATCCAGCGATGCGCGGTATGACCGTCTTCGTTTAAAAAGTTGGAAAAAATTAAAATGGCCAAACCCCAGTGCAAAATGCGCACCAACGGGTCCCAAACCTTGATTTGATTCATGTGTACTCCTGACGGGCGTTTAGTCTGAATGTAATCTGAATTCAGCAGGTATTGCGATTTCTATCAATCATCCGATAAGTCATTGCGGGCTTTGCCCCACAATCTTCTTGCGAGGAGATGCCGTATCCAGTATGGCATGACCCGTTATGTTTCAATTTGCTGAGTCATTGCGGGCTTGATCCGCAATCTCCTTGCGAGGGGATTCCCTATTCAATACGGCATGACTCGTTATGTTTCAATTTTCTGAGTCATTGCGGGCTTGACCCGCAATCTTCTTGAGTACAGATACCGTATCCAGTAAAGCATGACCCGTTATGTTGAATGGAATGAAGATCGTTGACTACCTGCTGAAAAAAGGGTGTTAATCGCCTTTTTTGACAATGGCCAGTGTTTTCGCGTCGAAATACACTTCGGCTTTATTGCCATCTTTGTCATGACCATACATTTCGTAGCAGTTGCCGGTGACTTCAAAGGTTTTCACTTTGTAGCCCATCTCTGCGATTTTGGCTTTCGCGTCTGCTTCAGACATCCATTCGTTTTTCGGATATGCCGGGCAACCGTTTTTGTCTTTGGCCAAAGCAGCCGTTGGTGCAGGAGCCGGAGCGGGTGTGGCAACTGCTGTGGTTGAGGTGGTTGGTGCAGCAGCAGGTGCAGGCGCAGCCGCTGGTTTGGTCTCAGCTTTATCATTGCCGCCGCAAGCAGCCAAAGTCAAGCCAACGATCGAAGTTAATAAAGCCAGTTTCAGTGAAGTGTTCATGGTGTGTCCCTTAAACGTAGTGTTGAAAAATCGCCGTTCACAGAATCGTGTACGGAGCGGTGTGATTAAAACACGATGAAATTAAGACAAACTGAAGAGGTAATATTTTGTCGCTGAGGCAAAAATGAGGAGGAGAGCTTCAATGAGCAGCATGGAAAATAGGGGTTCAATGAATTGAGCCCCTACTATATTATTGGACGATCACTGTCCGCCGCTGGTGATTTGGTAATTACCGGCTGAACTGGTTTTCAGGTGTTCAACCACCGTGCTGAGGCTCGCTTGCAAATCGCTGGCCAATGTCCACGGCGGATTGAATACAAACATGCCTGAGGCTTGCAGCCCTGCGGCCAGATGCGTAGGTTGTACTTGGTCAATCATCAGGGTGACGTTGAGCCATTTGGCGCCGGCATCGTTGGCAATGTGCTCGAGTTGCACCGGAAGATTGCGCGACTCGGGGCGCGCCAGCACAGGGTACCAGATCGCATAAGTGCCGGTTGGAAAGCGGGTCATGGCATCTTTCATGGCTTTGGCGACCTTGCTGTAGTCGTCTTTGAGCTCATACGACGGGTCGATCAGCACGACACCACGGCGCGAAGGCGGCGGTACATTCGCTTTCAGCCCGATAAAACCATCTACGGTTTTGAATAAAATGCGTTTGTCTTCGTGCACACCGGGCTTTTGGATGTATTGCAAATTGTCGTCCAGCAGACGCATATCGGTCGGATGCAGTTCAAAAATTTTGATGCGGTCGATTTCGCGCAGGTTGTGCGAGGCAACGGTGGGCGAGCCGGGGTAGTGCTTCAGTTCGCCGCTGGCATTCAACTCGTGAATGAATTTGAGGTATTTTTGTAGCAGCTCGGGCAGTTCGTTGCGCGTGGTTTTGTTTTCCCACAGCGGCCAAAGTTTGCTGATGCCGGTTTCGTGTTCGCCACTTTTTTGCGCCATCGGATTGCCCAATTGATACATGCCCACGCCGGCGTGGGTGTCGATGTAGGTGAGCGGTTTGTCTTTTTGCGTCATGTATTGGCAAATGTGCAGGAGCGTCATGTGCTTGAGTACGTCGGCGTGGTTGCCTGCATGAAAGGCGTGGCGGTAGCTGAACATGGTCGATTTCTTTGGGTTTCGGTATGAAGGAATAAGGGCAGGTTGAACCTGCCCTTATTTTAGCAAAGGCTGGGTGTGGGTTTATTCATCTTTTGTATCGGCTTCTGCGGGGGCAGAAGCCGTCGCTTTGGCCACAGCACGGGTTTTGATGCCGAGTTTGTCGCGCACGAGGTTTTCAATTTCCACTGCCAATGCGGGGTTTTGACGCAGGTATTCGCGCGTGTTGTCCTTGCCTTGGCCGATTTTGTCGCCTTTGTAGCTGTACCATGCACCGGCTTTTTCAACGATGCCTTGCGCCACGCCCATGTCGATGATTTCGCCTTCGCGCGAAATGCCTTCGCCGTAGAGGATGTCAAACACGGCTTCTTTGAATGGCGGCGCGACTTTGTTTTTCACGACTTTGACGCGGGTTTCGTTACCGACGACTTCGTCGCCTTTTTTCAGGCCGCCGATACGGCGAATGTCCAAACGCACCGAGGCGTAGAATTTGAGGGCATTACCGCCGGTGGTGGTTTCGGGTGAGCCGAACATCACGCCGATTTTCATACGGATTTGGTTGATGAAAATCACCGTGCAGTTGCTGCGGCCAATGGAGGCGGTGAGTTTGCGCAGGGCTTGACTCATCAGACGCGCTTGCAGGCCGGGTAATGAATCGCCCATGTCACCTTCAATCTCGGCGCGTGGTACCAGCGCAGCGACCGAGTCAACCACGATCAGATCGACGGCGCCGGAGCGCACGAGGGCGTCTACCATTTCGAGTGCTTGCTCACCGGTGTCGGGCTGGGAGATGAGTAATTCGTTCAGGTTGACGCCGAGTTTTTGCGCGTATTGGGTGTCCAAGGCGTGTTCGGCATCGACGAAGGCGCAGGTGCCGCCGAGCTTTTGCATTTCGGATACGACGTGCAGGGTCAATGAGGTTTTACCGGAGGATTCCGGTCCGTAGATTTCGATCACACGACCACGCGGCAGACCGCCGACGCCCAGCGCGACGTCCAAACCGAGCGAGCCGGTGGAGACTACTTGTACGTCCGGCGGTGTGTCGTTGTTACCCAGGCACATGATCGAACCCTTGCCAAATTGTTTTTCAATTTGTGCCAATGCGGCGGCGAGGGCTTTGGCTTTGTCGGAGCTGTTGGCGGCTTGGGTTACAGGGGCTTTGCTGTCTGCTTTGGCCATGATTCGTCCTTTGATATAGTGAAGCGCAAAGTAACCGACTACTTTGCGCTTGTTATAGGGGTTTGCGCACGTGTGCAATAGCCGTTACTTTAACACAAATCGGGCTGTTTTTTTGTGCTGTTGCGTGCGCGGCAATTGACTGAAAAGAAAAGATGGATGCGTTAGTCACGCATCCATCTTTTTGATTTTTAACGCTATTTTAGAGTTTATGCGTTTTTGTGATAGCGGGTGATGCGTTCAACCTCTTCGGCAGAACCCAAGAACACCGGCACACGCTGATGCAGGGATTCGGGTTGCATGTCCAGAATATTTTCCACGCCGTTGGTGGCCAAACCGCCTGCTTGTTCAACGATCATCGCCATTGGGCTGGCTTCGTACAGCAAACGGATGTGACCGCTATTTTTGCCGGTGCGTTGGTCGCCCGGATACATGAAAATCCCACCACGCGTCAGGATGCGGTGGATGTCCGCGGCCATCGCGGCGACCCAACGCATATTGTAGTGTTTGCCGAGCGGGCCGGTGTCGCCGGCTTGCAATTCGTTGACGTAGCGTTGAACCGGCGGGTACCAGAAGCGCTCGTTGGAGCTGTTGATGGCGTATTCGGCGGCGGTTTTTGGAATCTGCATGTTTTCGTGGGTCAAAATCCATGAGCCGAGTTCCGGATCCAGTGTGAAACAGTGCGTGCCTTGGCCGGTCGTCAGTACCATCAGGGTTTGCGAGCCATAAATGGCGTAGCCGGCGGCCACTTGATCGCGACCGGGTTGCAAAAAGTCGTCCTCGTCCACGCTGTGGTCGTGATCAACTTTTTTCAATACCGAGAAAATCGTACCGACCGGCGAATTGATATCAATATTGGACGAGCCGTCCAGTGGATCGAAGACCAGCAAGTATTCGCCCTGCGGGAAACGGTTCGGAATCTCGTAGATGGTTTCCATCTCCTCGGAGGCCATGCCCGCAAGATGACCGCCCCATTCGTTCGCTTCGAGCAGGATTTCATTGGACAACACGTCCAGTTTTTTCTGCGCTTCACCTTGGACGTTTTCACTGCCTGCCGTGCCTAAAACTTCGCCCAATGCGCCTTTGGAAATGGAGCGGCTGATCAATTTACACGCGCGCGAGACGACTTCCAGCAACAGTCGTAAATCGTTGGGAATGTTGTTGTATTCGCGTTGCTGCTCAATCAGGTAACGCGATAGGGATTTGCGTTTCATGGTGCTCTTTCTATAAAGTAAAAAATCGGTTGGTACGGTTATGTTGTTCCTATGTTCTTGTTCTGTCTTTTTGGGTCTTTTAATGGACTTCGTTCAATGGGGCGAATGCAGCGCCTTGCGCACGATTTCGCCCACATCATCCGATAGATTCGGTGCGGCGGCGATGTGCGCCAAGGCGAGTTTCATTTGGGTCTGGTATGGCTCGGCAAATAAACGCCAGTTCTCGCAGCTACGCGCCAAACGCGATGCGGTCTGCGGATTTTTCGCATCGATGGCCAAAACTTGCTCCGCCCAGAAGTGGTAACCTGCGCCATCGGCCTGATGGAAGTGGTGCGGGTTCATATTGCAAAACGCGAAAATCAGCGAGCGCAGGCGATTTGGATTGGGATTCACAAACGCCGGATGCGCCATGAGCGCGTTCAGGCTCGCCTGCATCTGCGCGAATGTGCCGCTGCTGCGTGCAGCCTGTGCGCTGAACCATTTGTCGACGACCAGCGCTTCATCTTGGTAACGTTGGTAAAAATCCGCAATCAGCCCGTCGGCATCGTTATGGAAATACTCGATGGCGATGTTCAATGCCGCAATGCGATCGGTCATATTGTCGCAGTTTTGGTATTGTTGTTGCACCGCGTGCCATGCGTCGGCAGCGCGTTCTTCCGTTTTTGCCCAGTAACTCAGCGCTAAATTTTTCAAGCTGCGTTTGCCGGCGGATTCGCCATCGTAACGATAGGTCGCGCCGTCGTTTAGCTGTGCGTACACGTCCGGCCAATATGGGTTCAAGCCATGTACCAATGCGCTGCCAACGGCTTTGCGCGCAGCAAACAATTTCTGCGGGTCAAGCGCTTGCGTGTGCTGCACTTTTTGCGCCAGCGTGGCGAAATTCGGCAAACTGAGTAATTGCGCTTTGTACGACGGACTTAAATGCGGGTCGAGCAAAATCCGCGCCAGCGTTTCGATCAAGTCTGCGCTCAGATGAGCAGATTCGGGTGTGTCCAAAGCGCCGAGAATCGCGCGGGTGAACAGCTGTTGTGCCGCATCCCAGCGATTGAACGCGTCGGTGTCGTGGCGCAACAGGGTGAGCAGCTCCGCATCGCTGTAGTCGTAGTGCATCTCAATCGGTGCGCTGAAGTTGCGATTCAGCGATGGAATCGGCGCGCGCGGGATGTTGTGGAAGGTGATGCTTTGCTCGCGCTCAGTCAATTGCACCGTTTGGCTCAATGCGCCGGACTCGTCCAGCGCGAGGCTTTGACCGAGGTGGTGTTGACCGGTTTGATCGCCTGCCTGATCGCCTGTCAATAAGCCCAAGGCGATGGGAATGAGCAGCGGCGGTTTTTGGAAATTCGCCTGATCTCGTTCAATCCCAACCGGCGGGTTGTCTTGCGTCAGCGTCAGGGTATAGGTTTGGTCGGTGACATCGTATTGACCGCGTGCGTGAACCTGCGGCGTGCCTGCCTGCTCATACCAGCGCGCGAATTGGCTCAAATCCACGTCGTTTGCGTCGGCCATCGCCATGCGAAAATCGTCGCAGGTGACCGCTTGACCATCATGGCGCGCGAAATATAAATCCATACCCTTGCGAAAGCCCTCGCGCCCGAGCAAAGCCTCGTACATGCGCACGACTTCCGAGCCTTTTTCATACACGGTCATGGTGTAGAAGTTGTTGATCTCTTCGTACTCATTCGGGCGCACCGGATGCGCCATCGGCCCCGCATCTTCGGCAAATTGCGCCGAGCGCAAGGTGTTGACGTTGGCGATGCGCTGTACCGCTCGCGCGGAGGCCGCGGCTGATTCGGACAAACCTTGAGCCGCCTGATCGGCGGAGAATTCTTGGTCGCGATAGACGGTCAAGCCTTCTTTGAGGCTCAGTTGGAACCAGTCTTGGCAGGTCACGCGGTTGCCTGTCCAGTTGTGAAAATATTCGTGCCCCACCACCGCCTCGACACCTTCAAAATCGCTGTCGGTCGCGGTTTCGGGGTTGGCAAGCACGTATTTGGTATTGAAAATGTTCAGCCCTTTGTTTTCCATCGCACCCATATTGAAATCCGACGTGGCGACGATCATGAAGCGTTCTAAATCCAGCGGCAGACCGTAGCGTTGCAAATCCCACGCCATCGAGGCTTTCAGACTGTCCATGGCAAATTGCGCTTTGGGCAAATCGTGGGGTTCGACGTAGACTTGCAGCAGTTTGATCTGGCCGTTGTGCTCAACGGTTTCCTCGATGTGTGCTAATTTGCCCGCGACGATCGCGAATAAGTACGACGGCTTGGGAAACGGGTCATGCCAAACGGTTTTGTGCCAGCCGTCATCCAACTCTGCGCTTTCCAATAGGTTGCCATTGGCCAACAACACCGGATACACGCTTTTGTCCGCGATCAATTCGACGGTGTAGACCGTCAGTACGTCGGGACGGTCGGGGAAGTAGCTGATGCGGCGAAATCCCTCAGCTTCGCATTGCGTCATCAGATGCTCGCCGGTGGCGAACAGGCCGGACAGACTGGTGTTCTCCATCGGTTGACAGGTGGTTGTGAGGGTCAATTCACCGCGCGCCGGGGTGTGGTGCAGTGTCAGGTTTTTGTCGGTGAGGCTGTATTGCGCCGGTGTGAGCGGCGTTTCGTTCAGGGCAACGGATTGCAATTGGATGTGTTCACCGTCCAAAACCAGATCGCTGTTTGAGTCGGCATCCTTGCGTTCAAAGGAAATGCGATGGGTGACGGTGGTGGTTTGCGCGTTTAAGCGAAACGACAAATGGGTTTGTGTGATGGTGAATGGGTAGGGCTGATAATCGGTACGTAATGGCATAAAATTGGCTATTTTTGATTTTTTAAATGATGAGATTCAATAGGTCAATTGTAAACGAATTGCATGAAAAAAGCGGGTCTATTGACCCGCTTTCCCCGTGTTTTACCTGCTCTTTTAGGTAAATATATTTATGAAACCGTTTACCAATCTTTAGTTGCCGGATTCGCGTGGTACCGACGGTTTGGCCGGTTGTTCGGTGGCCTGATCAATCAAATCCTTGAGTTTTTTCTCCGAAGCGGCTTTGACGTCGGCTTCGTTGGTTTTCTCGGAGGATTGACGTGCTTCAGAACCCGGTAATGGTACGGCGCTCGGATCAACTTTGAGTTCTTCGATCGGAGGGGCAGGCTGACCGTCAATCGTCAGGCTCGGATCAGTCGGATTGCGTTTAACCGGTGCGTTACCATCCAAAATATTGCCGGTGCCTGCGCCCCAAGAGGATTCGCGGTTTTCGATTTTCTTGCCTTGCAAGGCCACGCGCATGTAATCCATCCAGATCGGTAATGCCAGACCGCCGCCGAATTCGCCTTCGCCCAAGGATTTATTGCCGGTATCAAAGCCCATCCATGCGATGGCCACGAGATTCGGCTGGTAGCCAGCGAACCATGCGTCCACTGAGTCGTTGGTGGTACCGGTTTTACCTGCGATGTCCGAGCGACCCAGAGCCTGTGCGGCGCGCGCCGTACCGCCACGCACTACGCCTTTAAGCAGTGAATCGACCATGGCCGCATTGTCTTTGGTAATGATGCGGTTTTTCTCGTCGCCGGCTTTACGCGGTTGCGCTTGCAAAATGGTTTTGCCGTCGCGGTCCACCACTTTGGTAATCAAATACGGGTCAATGCGATAGCCGCCGTTGGCAAATACGCCGTATGCGCCGACGAGTTGATACGGCGTGACTTCGATCGCGCCGAGTGCGACGGTGAGGTATTTGTCAATGCGACTGCCTTCAAAACCGAAACGTTCGGCGTAGCTGCGGAAATAGTCATTACCGATGCTTTGCAGCAGGCGAATTGAGACCATATTGCGCGAGGAGGCCAAGGCAGTGGAGAGGGGAATCGGGCCTAAATAACGACCATCGGCGTTTTTCGGTTTCCACGAACCGACCTGAATTTCCGCGTCGTTGACGATGGAATTCGGGTTCATGCCATTTTTCTGCATGGCCGCCGAGTAAATGAACGGTTTGATGGTCGAACCCGGTTGGCGATAGCCTTGGGTGATGTGGTTGAATTTGCTCAGGTCAAAGTCAAAACCGCCAACCAGCGCGCGAATCGAGCCGTCATTCGGATCCATCGAGACAAAGGAGGCTTGTACCGCAGGCGCTTGCGAAATTTTGTAGCTGTCGCCGTCGTTGGACTCGACCACGCGCACGACGGCACCCGGACGAATGCCTTTTTTACCGGCTGCGCCCAATAATTTTTGTGCCGGACCTAAATTCGCGCCGGAGATTTCGATGGCCTCGCCGTCAGACAAAATGCCTTTCATCACGCCACCACTGGCTGAGGTGACGACTGCGGCACGCAGTTTGTCAAAATCAGGATGAGAGCCGAAGATTTCTGCCAATTTCTTTTTGCGCTCTTCGGGGGTGGTTGGCAGCTCGTAGTGCTCTTCCGCGCCGCGATAGCCGTATTTGCGATCATAGGCGAATACCGCTTTGCGCACGGCTTCGTACGCGGCGTTTTGCTCTTTGCTGCGGATGGTGGTGTAAACTTTCAGCCCTTCGGTGTAGGCTGCGTCTTTGTAGCGGTCAAACATCAGCATACGCGCCATTTCGGCGACATATTCGGCGTGAACGGAGTAATTAATGTTGCGAATCGCCATTTTGGTGTCGGCCACTTTAACCACTTCGGCGCGCGCTTGATCGTACTGCGCTTTGGTGATGAAGTTTAGTTCCAACATGCGTTCCAGAACATAGCGTTGACGCTCGTCCGCGCGTTTGCGGTTTTTGGCGGGGTTGTTGCTGCTCGGTGCTTGCGGCAGTGTCGCGAGCATGGCGGATTCAGCCAATGTGAGGTCTTTGATGTCTTTGTTAAAATAGATGTCGGCGGCGGCGGCGAAACCGTAGGCGCGTTCACCCAGATAAATGTGGTTCATATAGCGTTCGAGAATCTCGTCTTTGGTGAGGTTTTGCTCGATTTTTTTCGCCATCAGGGCTTCGTAAAATTTACGCGTGTAGGTGCGTTCGCTGGTCAAAAAGAAGTTTTTTGCCAACTGTTGGGTGATGGTGGAGGCGCCTTGTTTGCCGCCGCCGGGAATCAGGTTGTTGACAAACGCGCGCGCCAAACCGTAGTAATCAACGCCATCGTGCTCGTAAAAGCGTGCGTCTTCAATCGCCAGCAGAGCTTTTTTCAAATGATCGGGCACTTCGTTGATGTTCACCGGTTTGCGACGTTCCTCGCCAAATTCGCCGATCATTTCGCCATCTGCGCTGTAAATCTGCATGGCCATGCGTGGTTTATAGTCCTTGAGTGCATCAATTGGCGGTAGCTGACGCCAAGCGATGACTACCGCGATCGTGATGGCGATGGCGGCGCCCACAGCGGCAAATAGCCCCCAAAGCAACAGCGTTTTGAGGATGTGACTGAGGTTCGAGCCGGAGTTGCTTGGGTTCGGTGTGGAATTTTCTGTACTCATAAGTGTATTTTTAGAACGGCGCAAGGCCGTATTTCTATGATTCAATAAGGTCGCTTATTGTATACTTTCGCAGTTTGTTTGTGGAAAAAAGCGCCGAATCTTTTGGTGGCGCTGTAAAGGACGCGGCCTATTGTATGAATCGATCGTGGATTTTTTCTGTAACAAATTGATTAATAAGTGTTTTTATGTGTTTTTAAGCGTTTTTTGAGTTAATCGACGATATTTTTGGGAGCAAGCTTATGATTTGGCAAAAAGTGCAATCTTGGTTGGGGATACGCCCGCCGATATTGGCACTGACCTTGGTGAATCAGGAGCTGCGCTATGTCGTGCGTCAGGGCGAGCGAATGTTGTCACAGGGCGTTTGCTCGGTGCCGCAGGCGTTTTATCAAGGTCGCTTGGTTGCGCCACAGGTTTTGGCGCACGCTTTATTGCCTTTGTTGCCGCAGGTCAAAGCCGGCGGTGGCCGTGTGGCAGTGCTGTTGCCTTCGCAGTGGTTGCAGTTGCATGAGGTGGGTTTGTTAATGGGTTTGGATGATGAGGAGCTGGCGTATCAGATGAATCGTTACGTCACGCATACGCTGGGCTTGAATCCGACGGAGGTTTTTTTTGATTGGACGGTACAAAGCGAAAGTGCTGAAAAGCGGGTGATCAAGGTTTTGCTTGCGGTTGCGCGTCAGGCGGATGTGGCGGTATTTAATCAATTGTTTGTTGACAGTACATGGCGTTTGCAATGGGTTTGCCCTGAGCCGCAGGTATTGGGTCGAGCTTATTGTACACATGCGTTGGACGAGCGCCCTGTTGCTGTGTGCCGTGTTGAGCCGGATGGAGTGGCGTTTTTTTTAATTGAGGTCGATGGCCGCGTGCGCTCTTTTTATCATGCGTTGACCGATCAGGAGTCTGCGCACGTTGGTTTTGTGTACCACAGTGGTGATGATGCGCCGATCGAGTCGGGAGTGAGGTTTCCTTCGCGTTTTGTGGGTGATTTGTTGGAACAGCATGTGTCCTCGTGGTTGGGACAGCATGTGTGGCGTGATTTGAATGGCGTTTATGTGACGGGTAAAGCGGTCAATTGGGCTGAGGCAATTAGTTTGTTGCAAGCGCGCTTTGGTGTGCCGTTTCGCTTGGCGGAGGATCACGTGGCCGCCGCAGGTTATGTCGCGCCTTTGGCAGTGACTCCGGGCAATGGTCTGGCTGCTGTGTGGCTGTTGGCAGGGCAGGTGGACGCATGAGACTATTGAATTTGTGGCCTGAAGGCCAAGTGGTGGTTCAGCCGGTACGGCGTTTTGTTTTGGAAATCGTATTTGTTCTGTTGTTGGTAACGGCAATTACTTTGGCCTCGTGGATGTGGATTAATTGGCGATTGACTCAGGCGGTGCGGGCGAATCAGACCTTGCAGAACGAATGGTCGCTACTCAAACAGCAGCGCGAGGTCGAGGAAGCGTCAATGACGCAAATACCGCGGTTTTTACGGCAAATTCTCGCGGGGCAGCTCGATTGGATGGGGGAGTTGTCGCAATGGACGCAGGATGGGCGAGTCCGCTGGCTGTCTGCAAAAGTGGTGGATGATCATTTGCTTTTAGAGGGTGTGGCTCAGGATGGTGCTGCCATTGAGGCGGTGGCCGAGCAGATTCGTGCGCGCTATCCGAAGCCGCCATTGAGTATCAGTGAGGTAACAGGGGTTCATGTGGCGGGGCAAACATGGTGGCGTTTTTCTATGCGTATTGAAGGTGTTGACCCGATGCACCGTTGGATTTTGGCGACGGAACCGGTGAAGGTTGAAGAAACCGCGCCCAGCGCGGATCGCGGTATGCGTTCATTCATCAGCCAGATGTGGGGGATGCGATGAGGCAATCTCTGAGGCAGCAATTGCATTGGCGTGATTTGGATGTGGCGCAGATGGCGCATTGGCCGAGTACTGTGCGACGTTGGGTTTTGGCTTTGTTGGGCATAGCGTTATTGGCGTGCTTGATGTTGATGCTGGTGTGGCCGCGTGTGGCGCTGTTGGAAACAGAGTTGATGCGCATTCGCTCGACCCAACAGCAGATTCGTCAAGCGCTCGCAGTGCCGCCGGATGTTTTGGAATTGGTGCCGCCTGCGCGCATGATCCGAGCTGATGAGGAAGCGCAGTGGTTGGCGGGTTTGCTCGCATCGACACGCGAGCGCAATCTGAGCGTGGTGTCGCTGAAGTTACAAGAGCCGTCGGAGACTGAACGCAAAGCGCTGGCAGATGCTATTGACTATGCGGTAAAAGAAAATGTCCGCACATTTCATCGTGAAGCGCTGAAATATTCAACGGATTGGCTGAGTCAAACGGCGGTATTGAGTATCTCGGTGCAAGGCACTTATGCCGACATATTGGGATTTGCCTCGGATTTGGGGCGTCATAATGAATGGTTGGGCGTCGTATCGTCTGATCTGGAAGCGGTGGGTTCTGATCAGGTGCGTTGGTCGGTGAGTTTTTGGTGTTTCAAAGAGAATGTCAAAAAGGCGGAGCGCAATGGGACGAAATAGCGCAAAGTTCGGAAAGTGCATCTTGCGATGGCAAGGTCAATGGCGCGGTATGTGGATGCCGATTGCTTTGATCTCGGTATCTTTCGGTCTGTTTGCCTGTGATCAAACCCAGTCGGCGAATACGTCGAATCAATTGTCCAAGTCGCAGGTGCTTCGGGGATATGTTGGCAATACCCCCCAAACACCGGAGCAAGCGAAACAATGGTTGAATACCGAGCTGCGTCAGATGCATGGTATTCACGGGCAACCGGAAGTCAGTCGTCTGAACCAGCAGTTGCAGAACCTTGATCGTCGCTTGATCCGCAGTATTGGATTGGACGAACAGATCCCCGAAAACGTATTTACTACCGTGGGCATTGCTGTGGAGAAAAAAGCCGCGGCGTCGTCGGAGCGGACGCCCAAGGCCCCAATACCGAACCTCAATCGGTATGATCGCTATGACTTGGGTGCAGCCGATTTCGGCGTTTTGAGTCCACCGCTTAAACCAACGGTACAAATCATGCCTGATTTGAGCCAAGCGGAGGCTCAGCAAATTCAATACGTGGGCATGATGGGAACGGGATCGGAGCGGTTCGGGTTGGTGCGAGTGGGCGAGCGTGTATATCGCGTCGTGCCGGATATGCGCATCGGGCGCGGGCAGTGGCGCGTGTTGCAATTCGATGCGGCAAAAATGCAGGTATTAATCAATGGTCAAACGGTTCACTATGAAAAATAAGACGCAACAGCAGGCGATCCATTGGCGACGTCATGCGCAAGATAACTCCAGACAATCTTCGCAATACCCTTTGCAACGTGTGGCTAAACGTACATGCTGGGGTATCTATTGGAGCATATTGGCCATATTTTTACCGGCGCTTGGCGCGCAGGCGCAGGCTGTGGACGGTTTGACGGTGAATGTGTCTACGGGGGTGGCAGCGAGTACCAATACCGCGAAGGCCAATGAAAAACGCATGGATTTTGCCTTTCAGGACATCCCAGTGCGCGCCTTGCTGCAATTACTCGGTGAAACGGCGGGCGTGAATATTGTGACCGATGAATCGGTCGGCGGCACGATCACCTTGAATTTGAAGCAGGCCGGCTGGCAAGAGGCCTTGGACGTGATTGTGCGTGCGAAAAATTTGCGCACGGAGCAACTCGGCGGTGCGATTTATGTGCGTGGCAATGAACTCGTTTCCAACACCTATGCGACTGATGTGTCCAACGATAGGATGCCGAGGCCGCGGTATTCGCAAGAACAGGTGCTGATCGAAGCGCGGATTGTCGAGGCGGAAGACTCGTTTTCGCGCAAGCTTGGCGTTAAATTGGGCTTTAATGACCTGAGCCGCACGCAATACAAAATAGGCTACGAACGGGTGCTCGATCCGAATGGCTCGGGCGAATACATTGATGTGCCGGTTCAAATCCCTGCCAATACCAGCAAGGGCGCCGTATTTGGCAGCAATCTGGGCGCAGTCCAGCAACTGAGCGGGCAAACCTCCGGCATTCAAGGGCTGGGCGTAGCGCCGACGACCGGCAGCAGCATGATTAACTTTCCCGCTTTGGTCAGTGCCGGTGGTGCTGATCCGGCGAGCTTCGCGGTCAGTTTGTTTAGCTCCGGCATGAGCCGTTTCATCAACTTGGAAATCAGTGCGCTGGAAACCGACGGCAAAGGCAAAATGATCTCGAATCCGCGCGTGGTCACCAGCAACAACGTCAAAGCCATCATTGAACAAGGCACGGAAATTCCGTACCAACAGGCGACCAGCTCGGGCGCGACCAGCGTGTCGTTTCGCAAAGCGAATCTGAAGCTCGAAGTCACGCCGCAAATTGCGCCGAACGGCGAAGTCGTACTGGACGTGGACGTGACCAAAGACAGCGTGGGTGCGATGACCACGCAGGGCTATGCGATCAATACCAAACACGTCAAAACCCAAGTGACGATTGATAATGGCGGTACGCTGGTGATTGGCGGCATTTATCAGGAAGACAACCGAAAAGCCGTGGACAAAGTGCCGTTGCTTGGCGACATTCCGCTGCTGGGTAATTTGTTCAAAACCACCACGCGCTCGGTTAATAAAAACGAGCTGCTGATTTTTTTAACGCCGCATCTTTTAGACGCGCGTGGTAATATTTTGCCCTCAAAGTCCGACACCGTAACGATTGACGAATAAAAGTTATCGAACCCCACACGCTGATTAAAACGACCTTCTCAATGACGCCGAAACACTACAAAACCAGCATCGCCATCAGTCCCGCGCAAAAAGTCCTGCTCGGGCAAGCGCCCAATATCTACTTGATCGGCCTGATGGGCGCGGGTAAATCGACGGCGGGCAAAATGCTGGCGCGCACCTTGGGGCGGGATTTTTACGACTCGGACGAAGAAATCGTACACCGCACCGGCGCGAGTATTCCGACGATTTTCGAGATTGAGGGCGAATCGGGCTTTCGCGAACGCGAGCAGCGCATGATCGCCGAATTGTGCGCCAAACCATCGGTGGTTTTGGGCACAGGCGGCGGCGCGGTGCTGCGCGAAGCGAATCAGCAGGCATTGAAAAACAGCGGCTGGATTGTCTACCTGTCCACCACGCCTGAGCGCCTGTACAACCGCACGCGCTATGATCGCAACCGTCCGCTGCTGCAAACCGCAGACCCCTTGGCGACCTTGACCGAGCTGTACCAAAAGCGCCATCCGATTTACGAGTCCTTGGCCGATATCGTGGTGAAAACCGGTTCGGGGCATGTGACCCGCGTGGTCGCCGATATCATGGCGCAACTGATCGCAAAACTGAGCGAGCAGACCGCGTCCGAAGTGACTACGGATCAATCCTCAATTAACCTGAAATAACGAATCGCTATGAGCACCATTACCGTTGAACTGGGCGAGCGCGCCTACCCGATCATCATCGAGCCGAATGCCTTGTGCCACGCGCAGGCTTTGCAACAGGCGATCAAAGGCAAAACCGTGTTGATTGTCAGCAACACCACGGTTGCGCCGCTGTACGCTGAGCGCATGGCGCAGGTGGTGCGCGATTTGGGTAAAACCGTGTATGTGCACGAATTACCCGACGGTGAAGCGTATAAAAATCTGGAAACGCTGAACAGCATTTTCGACGCGCTGCTGTCACAGCAGTGCGACCGCAAAACCACGATCATTGCGCTCGGTGGCGGTGTAGTCGGAGATATGGCCGGATTTGCGGCGGCCAGCTATATGCGCGGCGTGCCGTTCATTCAAGCGCCGACGACCTTACTCTCGCAAGTGGATTCATCGGTCGGTGGCAAAACCGGCATCAATCACCCGCTGGGCAAAAACATGATCGGCGCGTTTTACCAGCCGCAGTTGGTACTGGCCGATATTGATACGCTCAACACCCTACCCGAGCGCGAATTGTCCGCCGGTTTGGCCGAAATCATCAAACACGGCGCGATTTACGACGCCGACTATTTCACATGGCTGGAGCAAAACATGGCTGCGTTGCGCGCGCGCGATGCGGCGGCATTAACCCATGCGATTGTACGCTCGTGCGAAATCAAGGCCGAGGTCGTGGCGCAGGATGAGCGCGAATCGGGCTTGCGCGCGATTTTGAATTTTGGCCATACCTTTGGTCACGCGATTGAAGCGGGTATGGGTTATGGCAACTGGCTGCATGGCGAAGCGGTCGGCGCGGGCATGGTTTTGGCGGCGGATTTGTCGCATCGTTTGGGGCAACTGAACGCCGACGAATTGGCGCGGATTCGTGCTTTGACCGAAGCCGCCGGATTACCGATACAGCCGCCGCGTTTGGGCGTGGACGCCATGATCGAGATGATGCGTCTGGACAAGAAAAGTTCGGCGGGGCAGATTCAATTCGTCTTGCTGGACGGCATTGGCAAGGCTCAAGTACAAACGGCGGACGAAGCGATCTTGCGCCAGACCTTGGCGGTGTGCGCAGTCTAATTCATCAGAAAACATTAGAAGCATCAGATCAAAAATCTGCAATCAAAAAACCTGCGATTTCGGCAACGAGCGCAGGTTTTTTTGATGCCATTTGAGGGAAAATCACACAAAATTTGTGACCAAAAGACCATAAAAATAAAAGGGCTTTTGTTGGGTTTTTCGTTTTGTTGTTCTGGCGCAACGGTTTAGATGTTCATGTTTGATAAGGTTTCCAAGAAAATCGCTCATTTTTAGCCCACAAAAATTCAAGCCAAAAACCCTAAAAAATACTCGGAATGAGAATTGTTTTTATCGGTCTTTCTCAGACGGCAGGGTAATGAGATACGACGGAGCAGTTTTTGGTTTACCCACCCGCATCGCGCTTCTACAATAAGTCCACAATTTTACTTTTGAAACACTTATTTTCTTCAAAAAGGATGCTTATGTTGCGCATGACACCCCACGGGGCTAAAACCGTATTTTTGCTCAAACCGATGACCGCTGTTGTGTTGAGCGTGTTCGCTTTAACCGCTTATGCCCAAGAGGGCGCGAGCCAAACTCCGGTTGGCGAAGCGGTATTGGACGATGTTGTGGTGACTTCCACGCCGACGGTCAAACCGAATGTGGCGAAAATTAACCCGAAAGCACCGATCCAGCCGATTCCTGCGCCCGATGGTGCGTCTTTGCTCAAAACCGTACCGAATATGACAGTGATTCGCAAAGGCGGGATTGACGGCGATCCGCTGTTCCGAGGCTTGGGTGGCTCGCGGTTGGCGATTACGGCGGATGATCATCACCTGTTTGGCGGCTGTGGCGGGCGGATGGATCCGCCGACAGCGTATATTTATCCTGAAAATTATGATGAAGTGATTATCACCAAAGGCCCGCAGTCGGTGACGCAAGGCCCGGGTTTGGTTGCAGGCTCGGTGCAGTTTGTGCGCCAGACGCCGCGCTTTGACCAAGCTACGTTAAAGTTCGATGGCAATTTGACGGCGGGCAGCGCAGAGCGTTTTGATGCATATGCGGGTTTGACCGCGGGCTGGAAATACGGCTACGCGCGTTTGAATTGGGTGGATAACCGCGCGGAAAATTACAGCGATGGCAATGGCAATGAGGTGCATTCGGCCTATAAACGCAACAGCCAAAATCTACAAGTCGGTATCACGCCGGATGAGAAAACCACCATCGAGGCGAGCTACGATCGCAGTCGCGGACACGCGGCCTACGCCGACCGCGCGATGGACGGGATTAAATTTGACCGCGATGCGTGGAATATCAGCGTTGCGCGCCGCGATTTGACGTCGTGGTTGACCGAATTGAAAGCGCAATACGGCCACAGCTATGTGGATCATGTGATGGACAATTACAGCTTGCGCCCCAATGCCGGCATGAAAATGGAGAACAATCCTGACCGCACCACCGATACCGCCCGTTTACAAGCCGATTTAGGCTTTGAAAAGGTGCAGGCCAAAGTGGGCTTGGACTGGATGGACGATCAGCACACGCTGCGCAATGGCAATAGCATGAAAAGCTACACCCTGAATCCGCGTCAGAACGATCAACATTTCCGCAATCTGGGGGTTTATGCCGAAGGCACTTGGCTGATGGATGAGAAAAACCGACTGGTTGCGGGCTATCGTCACGACAGAACCCAAGCGCAGTATCAAGAAAAATACGCCAACTACGCTGCGGTTCAAGGCACGCCGTGGGAAGATCAAACCTACCGACTCCATTCGGGTTTTGTGCGTTTTGAGCGTCGCGATGGTGCGTGGACATCCTACGCCGGCGTGGGTGTGGGCGAGCGCGCACCGGATTTTTGGGAGCGCAACCGCAGTTTTAAACTCAACAAAGAATCGAACAAACAATTGGATGCGGGCGTGATTTACGCGGTAGACAACCTGTCTGCGAGCCTGTCCGTGTTTGGCAGCCGTGTGAATAACTTCATCTTGGTTGATAGCAATAGCACACCACAGGCGCGCAATGTGGACGCCGCACGCTGGGGCGGTGAAGCCGAGCTGACGTGGCACTTCGCACCGAATTGGAAACTCGGCCAAAGTCTGGCCTACACTCGTGGCAAAAACACCACGGACAACCTGCCGTTGGCACAAACCCCGCCGCTGGAGTCGAAAACTTCAATTGGCTACGATGATGGTAAATTCTCCGCTGCCTTGTTGCTGCGTGCTGTGGCAGGGCAAAACCGCATTGCCCCGGGACAGGGCAATATCGTGGGGCAAGATTTGAAAACAGCCAGCGCCGGTTATGGCGTGGTATCGCTTAACGCGGGTTGGAAAATCAGTCCGAACGCCAGCCTGAATCTGGGCGTGGATAATATTTTTAACCGCACCTACAGCGAGCATATCAGCAAAGCAACGGCCTACGACGTTGCCGCAGCCGGACAGGTCGGTACGCGCATCAACGAGCCGGGTCGTCAGTTCTGGCTGAAGCTCAATGCGAAATTTTAATGATTTGACCGGCTGGGCATGAGGGGGCAACGTTGGTTCAGTATCCTCTTGCTGATCGCGCTCATTCATCTGGGCGCGATTGGTATTGCATTGCGGGAAGGGTATTTCCAGCCGCCGCAGTGGGTGAGCGCGCACGTTGTCAGTTCACCGTCTGAGCACAATGATACGGCGGCTGTTGTCGCATCTTTCGTTGCGCCTTCCGTTGTGTCTTCGGCATCCACCGCGCATTCTGCAACGACCAGCGAACCTACCGCAGAAACGGTTTCGTCAGGCAAAACCAACGACGGACTCAAGGCAAACACACTGGCAAACAAGCCAAACACGAGACCATCAGAGCCATTGAGTGCATTGGCGCAGGGGCAAAATGCCCGTCATGCGGCGGGTAATGGCGTTCAGAGTCAATCGTCTGAGACGATAGGCGGCGGTGCGCAGAGTAATCATGCAGTGCTGACTTTGCCCACGCATATTGGTGGGCATTTGCACAATCCCCGTCCGGCATATCCCGAGTTCTCCAAGGAGAATGGCGAGCAAGGCGAGGTTGTACTGTCCGTTATGGTCGAGTCGAATGGCCGCGCGTCTGGTGTGGATGTGGTCAAAGGCAGTGGTTACGCGCGTTTGGATCGTGCGGCGCACGACACGGTGCTGAATCAATATCGCTTTACACCGGCGACACGCGGCGGACAAGCGATTGCCTACCGCTATCGTTTTTCTATCGTATTCAAGTTGAATAGATAATCTGCGCCGCGATGGTGTTTAAAATCAATTTGGCGTTTAAAATCAACTCGGATCGCGTGGGCGTTGCGGATCGGCCATCCATTCTGACCACGATCCGGCGTACAAGCCCGCGCCGTTGGCCGATACGTCCAGCCCCGCGATGTGCATGGACAGCAGGTTATGGCTGGCGGTGATGCCGGAGCCACAGTAGTGGACAACGCGGTCGGTATGAGTGTCAATCGCTTCGCCCAACAATGCCTGCCATTGCACGCGCAGTTCGTCGGCGGATTTGAAGGTGAAATCCCCGAGTAGATTGTCGGCGCAAAAATAATTCAGCGCCCCGGGAATATGCCCGGCGATCGGATCGATCGGCTCCACTTCACCCCGATAGCGCTCGGGTGAGCGCGCATCGACGAGTAATTGCTCGGCGCTGTCCAAATGCGCCAATACGTCATTCGCACTCAAGACACGCATCAGTGAAGCGCCGCGTTGAAAATTGCCTTCGGTGTTCGGTGTAGGTCGCTTATCGGTCAAGGCAAAACCCGCGCGCTCCCACGCGGCTATGCCGCCATTGAGCACCGCAACAGCGGTGTGGCCGAGCGCACGCAGCAGCCACCATGCGCGCGCCGCCATCATGCCGCCTGCATCGTCGTAGGCGACCACTTGCGTGTCCTGATTCATTCCGAAGCGGCGCAGTTTTTCGGCTAAGACGTCCCAATCGGGCAAGGGATGGCGGCCATTTTGCCCCGTTTTTTCACCCGATAGATCGGTTTCAATATCGATAAAATGCGCGTTGGGCAGGTGTGATTGGGCGTACAAGCGTCTGCCCTGCGCAAAATCGGCGAGGCTGTGACGCACATCCAATATCAAGGTGTTTTGAGCGGGTAAATCGTGCAGTTGTTGTGCGTTGATGAGGTTGTCGTAGGCCGTCATAATGCTCTCCAAAAGATCATGGTTTGTGTTTGAGACTATACAATGTGGCGGACAATCCGGCAATCATCACCAGCGCCATGCCGATGAAGCCGGACAGGCTGATGTGTTCGCGCCAGAAGAGTTCGCCCCAGATGGTTGAAAAGATAATCGTGCTGTATTGCAGCGTGGCAGTGAGTACCGGATGTCCCGAGCCGAACGCGCGCGTCATGCACAATTGTGCAATCATGCCGAAACTGCCGATGCCCAGCAGTGCGAGTACGGACTGCCACGTCGGGCTGGGCGAGAAGCCCAAAACCATCATGCCGATGACACCGGTCGCGGTGATGCTCATGGAGAACAGCATCACGGTGCGCCACTCCGGTTCGCCCAGTTGACCGAGGCTGCGTACGCTCATATAGGCGACGGCGGCCAATGCGCCACACAACAGACCGACCAGAATTGCGAAATGATTGAGCTGGGTTTCGGTGAATGGGTTAAAAATGAACAGTACGCCGATAAACCCCAGAACCACCGCACCGAAACGCAGCCATTGCTCGCGCAAAATGCCGGAATAATAGCCGATATACAGCATAAATGCGGCGATGAACAGGGGCGAGGTGTAGTTCAGCGTGGTCGCCAAGCCCAAAGGCAGATGCAGCATGGCGTAAAAACCCATCCACATCGAAATGACGCCGCTGAGGTTGCGTATGGCGTGTACGCGCAAATGATTTCCGAACAACTCGCGTCCGCGATACAGGGCAAATCCGGCCAGCAGCAGAACGCTCGGAATGCCGCGCGCCAGCACGATTTCAGCCAAATTATGCTGGTTTGATGCGAATTTGATGCTGACCCCCATCAGGGAAAAGAAAAATGATGCGGCGAGCATCCAGAGCGACTGCATGAAAATCCTTTGGTGAGGTGAGGTGCGGTGTGGCGGCGGCGTCTGAGTGAGGATTGCTCTATATGGACAGGCGATAAAGGCAATATCCATTCAACGCGCTTTGTGTATCAATCCGTGCGCATTCGGTTTCGGGTGTGTTGATGGATTGTGAAGGGCAAGTTCTTACCCTTTCTTACCCTTATAAGCGGCTCATTTTAACACGCTGAGCAGACGGTTTAGACAAGTATTTGTGCTCCTCCTTGGGGCGGTGCGTGTAAACTGTGACCTGAATGTTTTTGTCGCACGTCCTGTAGATTTGAATCATATGGCGGTGTACTTTAGGAACTACGGAAAAAATAAAACCCTACTTTTTCCGTGCTTAACATTGGAAAATTTGAACAAAATCAAAATGTTAAAATTGCAGATGCAGTCAAGTATGCTTGCCTATATCAATGCTTGAGCTGAAAAACAAACTTATTCCGCGTTTTCTTTAACTTGACTTAAAAAATAATGAATCCAAAAAGCATGAGTGAATGGGCGGCGTTGTCCGCGCGATTGTTAATTTTGTTCAGCCCCTTGGGGATTGACTGGTATTTGCCTGCCTTGCCCAGTTTGGTGACGGCGTTTGGGGTTCAGGCGAACCTGTCGATGGCGGCGTATCTGATTCCTTTGGGTGTGGGACAACTGCTGTTCGGGCCTTTGGGTGATCGCTACGGTAAACGGCGGGTGTCCTTGTTGGGGGTTTTGATTTTTATCCTCGCATCTGTGCTGCTGTTTACCGTGCAGACGCTGGAGGGCTTGATTGCCTATCGCGTGATGCAGGGTATTGGCGCGAGTGCTTGCTCGGTCTGTGCGATGGCCTTGATTCGTGATTATTTTGAGGGTGATCAGGCGGCGCGCGAGTACAGTTTTTTGGGTGGTATGTTGAATGTCGTCCCTTTTTTGGCGCCGGTGATCGGTGCGCTGGTGCTGCTGTATTTGGATTGGCGCGCCAGTTTTATGGCTTTGGCCTTGATGGCGAGTGTGGTGTTGGTGGCGCTGTGGCGCTGGATGCCAAGGGATCGTGCGTGTTTGCATGACGCGCCTTTGGGCTTGTTTGATCCTTTGAAAAATACCGCTTTTGTGTTTTACAGTTTTTGCTCTGCGTGGGCGTTGGCGATTATTTTGACCTATGTGACTTTGGCGCCGGGTTTGTTCATCCATACTTTTGGCTGGTCGGCTTTGGCGTTTTCGCTGCTTTTTGCAGGCAACGCGGGCATTATCAGTCTGGGTTTTTTCATGGTGTCCAAGCTGCTTAAACGATATACCGCGCCGGTGATTTTGCGGGCTTCCATGTTGCTGATGTTGGTTGGCGGTGTGTTGATGTTGTTGCTGGAGCCGATGGGCGGCGTGGTTTCTTTCGTGATACCGATGGTGGCGATTTCGTTTTTGTTTGGTGGGGTGATGGCACCGGCCAACAGCTTGGCGATGAATGAGTTTGCGGCAGGCACCGGACGCGCTTCCGCGATTTTGGGCTGCTTGCAAATGAGCCTGTCGGCACTGGTGAGTGGCTTTTTGAGCCAGCAAGCCATCTCTGCGCCTATGGCCATTGGCTTGGTGTGCATGTGCGCCATGCTTGGCTTGCTCGATGTTGACGGGTTTTTGCAACGACGCAATAAGCGATCGGATGCGCGTGTTTGACTCTGGAATTTTTTGTGATGACCACCGCAAATGTGGCGAGAGTGGATAATTCGGGTGGTAATTTGCCGCTCAAACTTTTATAATGCACGTTTCCCTGAAAAAACAGGGGCTTAACTGAATTTTGATAAAGTATATTTCTATGGAAATTGAACGCATAAACGCCCTATCCAATCAGCTATCCGAACTCCAAGAGCGCATCGAAGCGCTATGGGGGTATCTTTGACTACGCTGAAAAAGCAGATCGTCTGGTCGTAGTCAATGCGGAGCTGGAAGACCCGAACGTTTGGAACGACGCCAAACGTGCGCAGGATTTGGGTCGCGAGAAAAAATTGTTGGAGGGTACGGTCGTACAACTGGATCGCCTCAAAGCGCATCAAAAAGACACGGCAGAGCTGTTCGAGCTGGCGCAGATGGAGGACGATACCGGTACGTTGGAGGCCTTGTCTGTCGATGTTGAGGCATTGGACGAAGAAGTGGGGCAAATGGAGTTCCGCCGTATGTTCTCCAATCCGCTCGATCCACAGCCGTGTTTTTTGGACATTCAGGCCGGCGCGGGCGGTACCGAGGCGTGCGACTGGGCGAGTATGTTGCTGCGCCAATACGTGCGCTATTGCGAGCGCAAGGATTTTAAAGTCGAGATTCTCGAAGAATCACCCGGCGATGTTGCGGGCATTAAATCGGCCAGTTTGAAGGTCGATGGCGAATATGCCTACGGTATGTTGCGTACCGAGACCGGCGTGCATCGTCTGGTGCGTAAATCGCCGTTTGACTCGTCTGGCGGGCGCCACACCTCGTTCGCCTCAATTTTCGTTTATCCCGAGGTGGACGACTCGATTGAGGTGGAGATCAATCCGGCGGATTTGCGCATTGACACCTATCGCGCGTCAGGTGCGGGTGGTCAGCACATCAATAAAACCGACTCCGCAGTGCGGATCACGCATATTCCGACCAATACCGTGGTGCAGTGTCAAAATGACCGCTCGCAGCATAAAAACCGTGCCGAAGCGATGTCGATGCTGAAATCGCGCTTGTATGAGTTGGAATTGCGCAAACGTCAATCCGAACAGGATAAACTCGAAGCGAGCAAGTCCGATGTGGGCTGGGGTCATCAAATCCGCTCGTATGTGTTGGACAACAGCCGCATTAAAGATTTGCGTACCAATGTCGAAGTTTCGGCCACGCAAAAGGTGTTGGACGGTGATTTGGACATGTTTATCGAAGCGAGCTTGAAACAGGGGGTGTGATATGAACGTCAACCATTCAATTAAACACATGGGCATTGCGTTGCTGACCGCCAGTGTACTCGGTTTGGGCGCGCCTTCAGTGACACAGGCAGCGCCGATCACGGATTTCAACACGCTGACGCAGCACGAAGTGGAACAAAGCTATTACCACGACTGGAATCGCAATCCGAAATTCCGCGCCTCGGTGCGCCAACTGTTCGCGCGCTCCAATGTGCCCATGCCCGCATGGGTGCGACATGGTGCGGGGCCGTCTGCGCCGTGTCGCGTGTTGCCGCAAGAGGGTGTGAATTGGGTGTTGCTCAACACTTGCAAAATGCACAACTGCGGTGACAATCACCTCATCATATTGTTTAACCCGCCGACGCGTGAAATTTATGGCTTGGCGCAGTTAAACAAGAAAACCGTTTGGCTGGGCAAGCCGAACGATGCTCAAAAAGCACTTCTGAACACACAATAATCATTCATGAGCGCGTGCGTGTTACAAGTGACACAAGCGATACAAGTTAATACAGCGCGACGCATTTTTTAACCCAATGACAGCACAAAATGACTGAACACCCATCACATACGCCCGAAGGCATGATCGAAGAACGCGATGAAAACGCGATTATGGCCGAGCGCCGCAGTAAATTAACCGCTTTGCGCGAGCAGGGCGTGGTATTCCCGAACGACTTCGTGCCGACGCATCGTGCGCAAAGTTTGCAAGAACAATACGCCGACACCACGCGCGAGGAACTCGAAGCGCAAAACATCAGCGTCTCCATCGCCGGTCGCATGATGCTCAAGCGCGTCATGGGTAAGGCCAGCTTCGCCACGGTACAAGACGGCACGGGACAAATTCAGTTCTACATCAATGACAAGGGCGTGGGCGAAGACGTCCATGCCGCGTTCAAACACTGGGACATGGGCGACATCATTGCCGCCGAAGGGACGTTGTTCAAAACCCAACACGGCGAATTGTCGGTGCGCTGCGCCCACTTGCGCCTGTTGAGCAAATCGCTGCGTCCCTTACCGGACAAATTCCACGGACTGGCCGATCAAGAGCTGAAATACCGTCAGCGCTACGTCGATCTGATTGTCTCGCCGGAAACGCGCGCCACCTTCATCAAGCGTACCAAAGCGATGAATGCTGTGCGCGATTTTATGGTTGAAAACGGCTTTATGGAAGTGGAAACACCGATGTTACACCCGATTCCGGGCGGCGCCTCGGCCAAACCGTTCACCACGCACCACAATGCGCTGGATATGCAAATGTTCCTGCGCATTGCGCCTGAGTTGTATTTAAAACGCTTGGTCGTCGGCGGTTTTGAGCGCGTGTTTGAGATCAACCGAAACTTCCGCAACGAAGGTGTTTCGCCGCGCCACAATCCCGAATTCACCATGATGGAATTCTACGCGGCCTATACCGACTACCGCTGGCTGATGGACTACACCGAGCAATTGCTGCGCGATGTGGCCGTGCGGGCGACCGGCAGCGCCAATCTGACGTATCAAGGCAAAGAATTGGATTTATCCAAACCGTTCGACCGTCTGACCATCATCCAAGCGATTGAAAAATACGCGCCGGAATACATCGGCTCGCCGTTTGATGATGTGAATTTCCTGCGTGGCGAATTGCGCAAACACGGCGTGACCATGGATGATCCGCAGGTGAAAAACGCCGGTTTGGGTGCGTTGCAATTGATGCTGTTTGAAGAAGTCGCCGAGCATTTGTTGTGGCATCCGACCTTCATCATCGACTATCCGGTGGAAGTGTCGCCACTGGCGCGCGCATCCGACACCGTGGCGGGCATCACCGAACGCTTTGAATTATTCATGACCGGTCGCGAAATCGCCAATGGCTTCTCAGAATTGAACGACCCCGAAGATCAAGCCGCACGCTTTATGGCTCAGGTCGCGGCGAAAGACGCGGGCGACGACGAAGCGATGTACTACGATGCCGACTACATCCGCGCACTCGAATACGGCATGCCGCCGACGGGTGGTTGTGGCATCGGGATCGATCGTTTGATCATGCTTTTGACCGATAGTCCGAATATCCGCGATGTGCTGCTGTTCCCGCACATGCGTAAAGAAGATTAAGGAAATACGGAAAAAGTAAAACCCTGCTTTTTCCGTGCTTAGGGTTAGAAGTTTTGTCAGGGAAACCCTGACAAAATTTGAACAAAATCAAAATGTTAAAATTGCGGATGCTTTCAAGTATGCTTGCCTGTATCAATGCTTGAGCTGAAAAATAAACTTATTCCGCGTTTTCTTAAATATAGAATCGCATTCGCATGACTATTTTTTATCGACCTTCTCGTTTGCCTCAAGCCAGCGCAGTGACCATCGGTAACTTTGACGGCGTACATTTGGGGCACGCGGCGGTGTTGCGCGATCTGGTTGCCTTGGCCAAAGAGCGCGGTTTGCTGCCGACAGTAGTGACCTTTGCGCCGAATCCTAAGGCGTATTTTGCGCAATTGCGCGGCGAGCCTTTGCCCACGCAGATCATGCCGCTGCGCGATAAAGTCGCGGCGTTGAAAAAATTGGGCATTGAACAGGTGGTGATTTTGCCGTTTGACGCGCATTTGGCGAATATGCCTGCCGAGACTTTCGTGCAGCGCATTTTGCACGATGCGCTGAATGCGCAATTGCTGATGGTGGGCGATGATTTTCGCTTTGGCGCGCAGCGTAAGGGCGATTTTGCCTTGCTGCACGAGCTGCAAAGCCAATTCGGCTACGAATTGCAAAACCTGCATTCGGTGTTGCAGAATGACGAGCGCGTGTCCAGCTCGACCATTCGCGCGTTTTTAGCCAAAGACGAGCTGAAAAAAGCGGTTCAATTACTCGGTCATTCGCTGACCTTGTCAGGGCATGTCATTCGTGGCAAACAATTGGGGCGCACGATTGGCGTTCCGACTATCAATCTGAAAATGCCGGCGCAGTTGGCCACGCAAGGTGTGTATGCGGTCACAGTTCGCTTGTCAGGTTCGCCCGATCGGGTGATTCAGGGCGCGGCGAGTATTGGCACGCGACCGAGCGTGGACAGCAATGGCCAATGTTGGTGCGAGGTGCATTTGCTTGATTTTAATGAGTCGGTGTACGGTCAGATTGCGCGCGTGTCGCTGCTGCATAAGATTCGTGATGAGGAAAAATTCGATAGCTTCGATGATTTGATTAGCGCGATTGAAGCCGATATTGATGCGTGCAGTATCTATTTCGCCGAGCATTCGCTCTAAACGCACTCTCTCCCGCGTTCATTGAACGCTCATGGCATGTTCTATTTCGCAACCTGCTGATTTCCTACTGATAAAGCATTGATTATCAGGTAAAATACGCGTCTTTGCGGCGTTTTTGGGTAGGAATGAACTTGCCGATACAGCGCCGCGCACACCTTGTTTTGACAGTCCAAAATCTTATGAGCCAAAAGAATTCTTACCCCGTCAATCTACTGGACACGCCGTTTCCGATGCGTGGTGATCTGGCCAAACGTGAACCGCAATGGGTCGCGCAATGGCAACAGCAAAAACGCTATGACAAAATCCGTCAGGTCGCCGCCGAGCAAAACCGTCCGAAATTCATTTTGCACGACGGCCCGCCGTATGCCAACGGTGACATTCACATCGGTCACGCGGTGAACAAAATTCTCAAGGACATTATTGTCAAATCGCGCACGATGGCAGGCTTTGATGCGCCGTATGTGCCGGGCTGGGACTGCCACGGTATGCCGATTGAGAACAAAATCGAGTCCATCCACGGGCGTGGTTTGCCCACGCGAGAGGTGCAGGAAAAATCCCGCGCTTACGCCGCCGAGCAAATCGAGTCACAAAAAGTCGATTTCATGCGTTTGGGCGTGTTGGGCGAGTGGGATAATCCGTACAAAACCATGAATTTTGCCAACGAAGCGAACGAAATCCGTGCGCTGGGCAAAATTTTGGACAAAGGCTACGTTTATCGCGGTTTGAAACCGGTGAACTGGTGTTTTGATTGTGAATCTGCGCTCGCCGAGGCGGAAGTGGAATACCAAGACAAAACCGATTTGGCGATTGACGTGGGTTTTCCTTTTGCCGAGCACGATAAACTGAGCGCGGCATTTGGCGTTCCGGTGGCGCAAAAAGGCCACATCGTGATCTGGACGACGACGCCGTGGACGATTCCGTCGAATCAGGCACTCAACGTGCATCCCGAGGTGGAATACGCCTTGGTCAACACCGAACAAGGCCAATTGATTTTAGCGACTGATTTGGTTGAGTCCTGCTTGCAACGCTATGGTTTGACCGGCGAAATTGTCGCGAAAACCACGGGTGACAAACTCGATCACATCGCATTCCACCATCCGTTTTACGATCGCCTGTCGCCGATTTATTTGGGCGACTATGTGACCACCGACGCGGGTACGGGCATTGTGCATTCCGCACCGGCGTATGGTGTGGATGACTTTATCTCCTGCACTTCGCATGGTGTGAGCAATGACGATATTTTGACGCCGGTATTGGCGAACGGCGTGTACGCCGACGATCTGCCGTTCTTCGGTGGTATGCATATTTGGAAAGCCAATCCGGTCATCGTTGAGAAATTACAAGAGGTCGGCGCACTATTCAAAGTGGTGCAATACCCGCACAGCTACATGCACTGCTGGCGTCACAAAACACCGTTGATCTACCGCGCGACGACGCAGTGGTTCGCCTCGATGGATAAACCGGTGAACGGCGAGAGCTTGCGCGACACCGCTTTGCGCGCAGTGGAAGCGACGCAATTTTTCCCATCGTGGGGTAAAGCGCGTTTGCACAGCATGATTGCCAACCGTCCGGACTGGACGCTGTCGCGCCAACGTCAATGGGGCGTGCCGATGCCGTTTTTCCTGCATAAAGCGACGGGGCAATTGCACCCGAATACGCCGGAATTGCTGGAGCGTGTGGCGCAATTGGTTGAGGCGAACGGCATTGAAGCGTGGCAAACGCTGGACATCAACGAATTTTTGGGCAGCGACGCGGCCGATTATGTGAAAAACAAAGACACGCTGGATGTATGGTTTGACTCGGGCACGACGCATTTTCATGTGCTGCGCGGCTCGCACGCATCCAGCCTGAAATGGCCGGCGGATTTGTACCTCGAAGGCTCGGATCAGCACCGCGGTTGGTTTCACTCGTCGCTGCTGACCGGCGCGATGCTCGATGGCCGTGCGCCGTATGATGCGCTGTTGACCCACGGTTTTGTGGTCGATGGGCAAGGGCGCAAGATGAGTAAATCGGTCGGCAACATCGTTGCACCGCAAACTGTGGCCAATAAAATGGGCGCGGAAATCATCCGTCTGTGGGTGGCTGCGACCGACTACTCGGGCGAACTGTCGATCTCCGATGAAATTTTAAAACGTGTGTCCGAGGGCTATCGCCGCATTCGCAATACTCTGCGCTTTTTGCTGGCGAATTTATCCGACTTTGATGCGAACACCCAGTTGATGAACGTCGATGAGTTGCTCGAAATCGACCGCTATGCGCTGGCAAAAACCGCGCAATGGCAGGCTGATTTGCTCGCGCATGCGGAAAAATACGAGTTTCATCCGCTGGTGGCGAAGATGCAAATTTTCTGCTCCGAAGATTTGGGCGGTTTCTATCTGGATATTTTGAAAGACCGTTTGTATACCAGCGCGCCGGATTCGGTGGCGCGTCGCAGTGCGCAAACGGCGCTGTGGCACATCACGCAGTCTCTGGTGCGTGTGATGGCGCCGATTTTGAGTTTCACCGCTGAGGAAGCATGGCCGATTTTGGTGGGCGTTTCGGACGAGGAAACGATTTTCACCGAGCTGTATCACACGATTCCGACCCCGAAAGATGCGGAATCATTGCTCGTGGACTGGGCGCGGATTCGTGCCTTGCGCGATGATGTGAACAAAGCTTTGGAAGACGCACGCGGCGCGAACCAGATTGGCTCGGCGTTGCAGGCCAAGGTACACATCAGCGCACCGGCGGCGGATGCGGCGCTGTTACAACGTTTGGGCAATGATTTGAAATTCGTCCTGATCACTTCGGCGGCTGAGGTGGAACAAGGCGAGCCGAGTGTGCAAGTGGAATTGGCGTCAGGGCAAAAATGTGAACGCTGCTGGCATGTGACGGTCGATGTAGGGCAAAATGCCGAACATCCGACGTTATGCGCGCGCTGCGTGGACAATTTGTTTGGCGCCGGTGAGGCGCGACAGTTTGCTTGATTGACCGATAGTGACAAAATAGGGGCAACGTTTGCCCCTAGAGGTTGTTGACAAAGTGGCACATACACCTAAACAAAGCTCCGTCATTCCCGCATGATTTTAGCGGGAATCCAGATAGTGATTCTAACGGATTGTTTTTATTAAAATTTCTGGATACCCGCTTACGCGGGTATGACGGCATTTTTCTTAGATTTTGCGACAAATTGCAAGACAAAGGGTTTGTTGTCTGTAGGGGCAACGTTTGCCCCTATGGTTTTTGGGAGAATACGATGACACAAAAAGTGGGTATGGCGCGTTATTACGCGGTGATCGCCTTGGTAATTGCGCTGGACCAAATCACAAAATTTGCGGTTGAGGCAAAATATGCTTTGCACCAATTTGAGCCGGTGACCTCGTTTTTTAATCTCGGTTTGACCTACAATCCGGGTGCGGCATTCAGCTTCTTGGCCAATCACGATGGCTGGCAGCGCTGGTTTTTCACCGTTTTGGCTTTGGCGGCGGCGGTATTTTTCATTGTGCAGATTTACCAGAACCGCGACAAAACTTTACAAAACATGGGTTTTGCCATGATTGCGGGTGGCGCGCTGGGCAATATGATTGATCGCCTGCGCATCGGCATGGTAGTCGATTTCCTCGATTTTCATTGGCAGGAGATGCATTGGCCAGCATTTAATTTGGCCGACTCGGCGATTTTCATCGGTGTGGCTTTGGTGTTGTTGGCTGAGTTCGGCCGTAAAAAATCCGCATGATGGCGTATGGTTGATTGCGGATAAAACACTATTTTTATCTCTCCCCAGAAGCGAGGGCTTGGCTAACAGTCTCGCATTTATTTTTAGGAGCGCGTTGTGAAAACCTCCTCCGCTTATTCGCTGGCTCGTCAGCAGTTGATCGAACAGTATTGCGCTGGTGTTCCGACCCGCGCGATTCGTCGGCTGATTCGCGGCTTGACTGCCTTGACCGATCAAACGGTGCAAACCGCGTGGCAGACGCATTTCGATGCGCATGTGCCGTGGGATTTACGCCGCTATGTGTGCCTGACAGCGGTCGGCGGCTATGGGCGCGGGGATTTACTGCCGAATTCGGATGTGGATTTGCTGGTGTTGCTGGATGATGCGTCGCTTTCGGAGACGCAGCGTTTAAAAATCAATACGGCGGTGGAGGGATGGCTCGGTTCCTTGTGGGATATGGGCTTGGCGCCGAGCCACAGTGTGCGCACGGTGGCGGAGTGTTTGGCGTTTTGCCACGAGGATTTGGCGTCAGAAACGGCGGTGTTGGAAGCGCGCTTTTTGGCGGGTGATGAGGGTTTGTTTCAACAGTTTTCACAACAGTTTTTTGCGAACTTTGATTTGCAGGCGTTTTGGCGCAACAAAGTCGCGGAAATGCGTGCGCGTTACGCACGTTTTGAGGAAACGCCGTTCAGCTTGGAGCCGAACTGTAAAGAATCGCCCGGCGGTTTGCGCGATTTGCATCTGATGCTGTGGTTGTCCAAAGCGGCGCATTTGGCGCAGTCGTGGGCGGATTTGCACGACATCGGCTGGCTCAATCAAAAACAGGCGCGTTTGATTGTTCGCTGCGAGACCTTGCTGTTGGCGATCCGCGCGCATTTACACATCCTCACGCGTCGGGCGGAAAATCGTTTGTTATTTGATTTGCAGGCATCATTGGCGCAGGCGTTTGGCCTGAGTGATGACGATGGTAAATTGGCGAGCGAGTTGTTGATGCAAAAATATTACATCGCGGCGCGGGTGAATTCGGTGCGCATGAGTTTATTTTTGCAAAAATTTGACGAATACATGGCGCGGCAAGATATGCCGCGCCGAGTGCATAAAATCAAGGGCTTTCCCGAATTTGTCGAGGTCAATCACGAGCTGGACATCACGCGCGATGACGTGTTTATGCGCAAGCCGCATTTATTGCTCGATGTGTTTTATGTGTACGGCTCGCGTTCCGGTTTGACCGGTTGCACCTCGCGCTTGTGGGATGCGGTGCTCAAATCACGCGAATTGATTACACCGGCGTTTCGGCATGATCCGAAAAACCGACAGCGGTTTTTACGTATTTTGAAACTGCCGAGCGGCATCACGCACACCTTGCGTTTGATGCATCAGATGGGGGTTTTGGGGCGTTATTTGCCGGTTTTTCGTAAAATCATCGGGCAAATGCAGCACGATTTGTTTCACATTTACACGGTGGATCAGCATATTTTGATGGTGATGCGCAATCTGCGCCGCTTTACCTTGCAAGAGCATTTGCATCAGCACGAATTGGCCAATCAGGTGATGGCCGAGTTTGGCAAACCGTGGTTGATGTACATCGCCGGTCTATACCACGATATTGCCAAAGGACGCGGCGGCGATCATTCGGATTTGGGTGCGGTGGAAGTGGTTCGCTTTGCCAAACAGCATGGGTTGAATAAGTCGCAAACGGCCTTGGTTGAATTTTTGGTGGCCGAGCATTTGACCATGTCTCAGTTTGCACAAAAAGAGGATTTGTCCGACCCCGATGTTATCCTGCGCTTTGCTAAAAAGGTGAAAACGCCGGAACGCCTGCGTGCCTTGTATTTGCTGACTGTGGCCGACATTCGTGGCACCAGTCCGAAGGTGTGGAATGCGTGGAAGGATAAATTGCTGGCCGATTTGTACCGTGCGACCATGCATGTGCTGGAGGGTAAGAGTCAACATCCGCGTGCGACCATCATCAAGCAGCGTCAGGAGGAAAGCCGCGCGTTGCTGCTGAATTTACCGCGTGCGAGTAAAGAGTTTCTCGTGCGGGTTGATGCGCTGTGGCGGCATTTCAACTCCGAATATTTCATTCGCCATGACGCGGCGACCATTGCGTGGCACACGGCACATATTTTGGCGGCGGAGTTGCCGCAATCACAACAGTCGCAGTCGTTGCCATCCGATCAGTCCGTGTTGGTCGCATCGCAGCATTATGTGTTGAACGACGTGGACAACAGCGTGCAATTGATGGTCTATACCGCGGACAAACCGGACTTGTTCGCCCGTATTTGTGCCGTGATTCAGCAGCGCGGCTACTCGATTTTCGATGCGACCATTTACACCGGTGCGCAGGGCATGGCGCTGGATACCTTTCAAGTCACCTTGCCTGAGCATGTGACGGTGGACGACGCCTTTTTGGCGGAATTGAATGCGCAGATGAGTGAGAGCCTGCAAAAAACCAGCGAATTGCGGGCGCCGAATTTGGGTCGTCTGACCTCGCGCTCGCGCAATTTCCCGATCAAGCCAAGCATGTCGCTCATGCCGGTCGGTAATGACGAGTATGTCCTCAAACTCACGGCGACCGATCGCCCGGGCGTGTTGTACAGCATTTCGTATATTTTTCACGAGATGAATATCAAATTGCGCAGTGCGCGCATCGTGACGCTGGGCGAGCGATTGGAAGACGTGTTTGTGGTCTACAGCCCGCAATTGGTCGCGCCGAATTTTGCGGCGGAACTGGAGCATCGAATTGTCACGGTGTGTACCATTTAAAGGAAGCGCAGACGGTAGGGGTTGTTCCGTGCTTCCTAAAGTCAAAAGGATGTTGTGTGAGTGTGCATCAAGGAATCTTTCGCCCCGCGTGGTGGGCCAATAATGCCCACGTTCAAACCATTTTACCGGTGATTTTGCCGTTTGATATGCCGAGTTATGCGCGCGAACGCTGGGATACGCCGGATGATGATTTCATTGATTTGGACTGGGTGAATCTCGAATCCGCCGCGAATGCGGGGCAAAAAATATTCATCTTGTTTCACGGCTTGGAAGGTTCGAGCAAAAGCTCGTATGCCAAAGCGCTGATGCGCATGGCGCAGCGTAAAGGCTGGAGCGGCGTCGTGGTGCATTGGCGCTCGTGCAGCGGCGAAATCAACCGTCAGCGCGTGATGTATCACTCAGGTTTTAGTGCAGAAATCGACTGGGTACTCAAACGCATGGCGCAGCGTTTTCCCAGCGCACAGTTGTTCGTCGGCGGGGTGTCGCTCGGTGGCAATGCCTTGCTCAAATGGCTGGGCGAAAATGGCGCAGAGGCTGGCCGATGGGTCCAAGCCGCGGTCGGCATTTGTGCGCCGCACGACCTCAAGGCCGGTGCGATTGCACTACAAAGCGGCTTTAATCAGCGCGTGTATATGCGCAATTTTCTCGGCACGCTCAAACAAAAAGCCCTGCTCAAACTCGAACAATTTCCCGATCTGCCGATGACCGTGGCGCAGGTGCGCGCTGCGCGTAATTTTTTCGACGTGGACAATGACTTCACCGCACCGCTGCATGGGTTCAAAGATGCCGAGGACTACTGGCAAAAATCGTCGTCCAAACAATTCATGGGCGGTATTGCCGTGCCGACCTTGATTTTGAATACCGCCAATGACCCGATTGTGCCTGCGCACAGTTTGGCCACTGCGAGCGAGGTCGGTAAAGGCGTGACCCTGTGCTACACCGATAACGGCGGGCATGTCGGCTTTGTCACCACGCGGCAGAATGATATGAAACATTTTGCGTGGATGCCGGATCGGGTGTTCAGCCATTTTGAAGCGTATGCTTGACACGATTCATGGGCAACGCAGCACAGGCGCGTGGTTCAGATTTTCGGGTATTTCATCGGCGGAAGGCGATTATAATAAGACGCCTTATTCTGACCGCTAAAACTTGAGTCACTGTTCATGTCCACACAAGCCGATTTATTCCATGACGACCATCACCATGTCGCTGCATCCGCTGATTTAAACGGCGCGTTGCAGTTCGTCGCGTGTACTTTTTCGCCGACATTTTGGCGTGAGGTGGTGGTGCGCATGGTGACGCAGGCGGCGACAACGCCGCTGCAACGACAGCTATTCATTGTCCCCGATAATTCGATGGTTTTGGCCTACCGTGCCGCATGGGCGGAGCATGCGCGCGCGACGCAAAAAACCACGCTCATGCCGCCGTTGATGACGCTGATGGATTGGGCGAAGGCCAATGGCGCACAGGACTGGGATGCGCACGACACCGAGCGTATGCTCAATTGGATGCAGGTATTGCCGCAGGCGCAGGTGCTGCGCGAAGCATTGGGGCAGCAGATTGAGCACAGCGATGATTTGTTGGGTTTGGCGCGGCAGTTGATCGATATGTCGGACGAGTTGAGCATTCATTTGCTCGCCGGTCGTGACGTGCAGTGGGTGAAAAATTCGGTGGAGCAGGCGATTGCCACGGTGTATCAGCGGCAGACACACCGCATCGCGCAGCAGGAATTGGCGATTTTATTGCACTGTTGGCAAGCCGACGTAGACAAACAAACGCCGGTGGTGCGCTATTTGGCGGTGTTGCAGCAGATGTGTCGGCGCGAGCCGCGTCCTTACGACTGCGTTTGGGTACTGCGCAACCGTCCGTGGACGGCGCACGAGACGGATTTTTGGCACACCTACGCGCAGCACACGCGGGTGTGTGTGTTGGACATTCAGGCGGTTCAGGTGCGCGTGGGTAAACAACGGCAAGCGGCAATCGCACGTATCGCGGGGGATTTGGCAGCGCGTTGGTCGGATGATTGTGCCCTTGATTCATCTGAGGTGACTTCAGACATTCAATTTTTCCGTGCGCACAATTTAGAGGATGAGGCGCAGACCATCGTGCGGCAGGTGTTGCGTTGGCGCGAGCAGGGTTTGCGTCAAATCGCATTGGTGGCGCTGGATCGACAGGTGAGTCGGCGCGTTTGGGCTTTGTTGCGGCGTGTGGGTGTGGATATTCGGGACGATACCGGTTGGCTGCTGTCCACGTCGCGCGCGGCCAGTGCGTGGTTTCAGGGTTTGCAATTGTTGCACGAAGCCGTATGGGCCAAGGATTTGATGCAGTGGCTGACGCATCCGATGGTGCTGGCACATTGGTCGAGCGAGCGCAAAGCGGCGGCTTTGGCCGTGCTGTATGCCTTGGCCGATCGGCAGCAGCGTTATCAGCAGACACGCGTGTGGCGCACATGGGACGACTGGCTTGAGGAATGGGCGTATGTGAAAACGCGCGCGATGCCGCTGGCTGATTTGAGCGCTGCCGAAATGGACACTGCATATACGGATGTGCATGAATTGCTGGCGCAGGCGAAAAATCAGCACCGCCGTTGGCAAACGCCGCGCACGCTGTCGGTGTGGGCGCAAGAGTTGATGGACTGGGCGAAGCAGTTCGGCCTGTGGTCTGCGCTGGAGCAGGATAATGCCGGTCAACTGTGGTGTGCGTTGCTGCGCCGCTGGACGTGGGTGGCAAACGACGCGCCGCTGAGTTTTGCGACGCTGCTGCGCCTGATGAATACCGAGGTTGAGCGGTTGACCTATCGCCCGCCGAGTTTGGTCAGCGAGTCGGCGCAAACCGTGGAAGAGGTGATTTTATTGCCGCTGGGCAATACGCGCTTGCGTACCTTTGACGCGGTGTGGTTGCTTGGCGCGGATGCGGGTAATTTACCCGGCGCGGCGGTGGATTCGGGCTTGCTCAACTGGGCGGTGCGGCAGGATTTGGGTTTGCCGACCGTGCAGGACAAACAGCGCCAGATGCGCACCGCGCTGCTGGATATTTTTGCGCTCAATGCGCAGGTCTGCGCCAGTTTTGCGGCGCAAAAAGACGGCGCGCCGAATGCGCTCAGTCCGTGGTTGCAGCAGTATCTGCGCGCACAGGGCGGCGAAGTGTTGGATACCGAACGCATTGAATCTACCGTCGTTCCGCAGGTGCAGCCACGCAGTGCGGTCACGGTGGCGCAGCACCTGCCGCGACAGATTTCCGCCACCGATTTGACCACTTTGGCTGCTTGTCCCTATCAATACCATGCGAAAAAAGTGTTGCAAATGGCGCCGCACGAATGGCCGAGTGACGAAATCAGTCCGAGCGATAAAGGCAATTTGTGGCACAGCGTGGTGGAGCGTTTTCACCGTCAGCGCGATGCCGCGACACCCGAGCAGGATTTGAACGTATTTGCGCAAACGGTGGACGAATGCTTGCTGCCGTTGTGCGCCGATAATCCGCGCTATTGGGCGGTACAGCAGCAGTTTCACGGCTACGCCGCCGCATTTGTCCCATGGTGGCAGGCACGCGAACGCGAGGGTTGGCAAGTCAAACACAGCGAATACGCGCCACAAGCCACGCGCGCGCAAAGCATCGTCGATGCGGCGGGACACGCCGTGCATGAATTGCACTGGCGCGGGCGCATTGATCAGGTGGATGAGCGAATGAACGAATTGGGCGAAGTCGAATGGTCGCTGATCGATTACAAAACCAATAATGTACGTGGTTATCAACAGAGCATTCGCAATCATGAGGACACGCAGTTGGCGTTCTACATCAATTTAATGGCGTCGGCGGTTGAAGTTACAGGGGCGGAATCGATTGTGGATGCACGCTATGTCGGTGTGGATCGCCATGCCGATCGCCCTTTGCCCGAAGCGATTTTAGGCGATGCGACGTATATTCATCAGCAGGCACGACAATTGCGCGAGCAGGTGCAGCAGGTATTTTTGCAGATGGCGCAGGGGGCGCCGCTGGTCGCATTTGGCGAAAAAAGTGCCTGTGTGTACTGCGATTACCGCGCGGTGTGCCGCAAAGATTATGCCGCGCCAGTGTGGGCGACGGTATCGGGGCAGGGAGACGCATCATGAGCGCGCCCATCCATACTTCCTTCAATGCGTATTTTAAAAACGAGCAGCCGATTGACGGCGTAGCGTTCACGCATGCCGCGCTGGATCCCTCGTGCAGCGTGGTTGTGCGTGCGTGTGCGGGCAGTGGCAAAACGTGGTTGCTGACTGCGCGCATCATTCGACTGCTGCTCGAAGGGGTTGAGCCGAAGCACATTTTAGCCATCACCTTCACCAAAAAAGCCGCGCAGGAAATGCGCGACCGCGTGGCGCAACTGCTGCGCGAGATGGCCGATGGTTCCACCGAGCAGGTACTGGCCTTGCTGACCGAACGCGGCTTGTCCGAGTCGGCGGCGCGTGAGCGTTTGCCCGTGGCGCAGGGTCTGTATGATCGCATCCTCGGCTCGGGACAGGAGATTCCGATCTACACCTTCGACGCGTGGTTTTACCGCTTGCTCAAGGCCGCGCCGATGGGCTCGGGCGTGGCGCGTGATGCAACGCTGGTGTTGGATAACGACGCGCTGCGCCAAGCCGTTTGGGATGAGTTTTATCGTCAATTCAATCGCGCCGAAGGCCAGAGTGTGCGCGCGCATTATTTGCAATTGGTTGGGCAGTTGGGCGAGTTCGTCACGCAAAATATGCTCAATGCCGCCTTGAATTTGGGCAATGAAATCGAACTGTGGCAAAGCACGTTAACAGAGTCGCCGTTGGCACGGCTGCGTGCGGAAATTTTGTCGGAGTCGGGTTTTGATGTGAATGACGGCGAAGCGGACATCCTGCGTGCGTGGTATCGCGAAGTGACCGCAGGCGAGGCGCTGAATACGATTTTGACGGCGATGTTTGCCGGTAAAACGGAGAAAGCCGAGCGTGCGCAGGGCATTCAAAATGCTTTGGACAGCGGCGATGCAGCGATGGTGTGGCAGGCGCTCAATCCGTTCCGAACGCAGTCCAATACCCTGAGCAAGCAAAAATTTCAGTTGGACAAAGACCAGCTCAAACGTCTGGACGGACGCATTGATAAAGAGTCGTTTGAAGAAGCGCGTGCAGTCATCAACGAGGCCTTTGCATTCAAAGCCGCACGAGAAGCGGACTTGAAGGCCTATCATTTGCACGCGCATATTTGGCCGTGCGTGGACGCGCTGCTGCGCATGGACCGCGCGCAAAAACGCCTGAGCCATCAGCTCGAATTCGGTGATGTGTCGCGCAGTTGTTTTGAGTTGTTGCACGATGAAACGACGGCGGCATTCATGCAAATTCAGTTGGATGCGCGCTACAAACATCTATTGTTCGATGAGTTTCAGGACACCAATCCCTTGCAGTGGCACATCATTCACGATTGGCTGTCGGCGTATCAGGGCGATGGCGATAAGCCGAGGGTTTTTTTGGTCGGCGATGTGAAACAGTCGATTTACCGTTTCCGTGGCGCGGATGCGCGCTTGTTTGATCAGGCGCAGGATTTGCTGTGCAAGCAGTACGACGCGGTGGTGTTGCAAACGCAATTCACGCGGCGCAACAGCCAAGCGGTGATTGACTGGGTGAATCAAATGTTCACGCAGCCCGATTGCGCGCTGGTGGATTTCAGCCCGCACAGCACGGCGCAAACAGGCAAAGTCGTTGGTAATGTTGCGTGTCTGGGTTTGCCGAAAGTGGAATCGGCGGAATCGGCGGAATCGGACGAGCCGTCTGAGACGGTGACTGAGCAGGCTGAAACCGCGCCGCGCGATTGGCTCACGCAACCGCAATACGTCGTGGAGCAAACCATCCGCGACAGCGAAAGCGCGCAGTTGGTCGCGGCGATTGAGCAGTTGGTCGGGCGCTATCCGGTGTGGGATGAGCAGATGCACAGCCACCGTCCGGCGCGCTACGGCGACATGATGATTTTGATTTATGGGCGCACGCATTTGGTCAACTACGAGCGCTTGCTGCGCCAAGCGCACATTCCGTTTGAAAGCTCGCGTCGCGGCGGTTTGCTCGATACGCTGGAGGCTTTGGATTTAATGGCGCTGGTGCAGTGGCTGATGCGCGCGGATGATGATTGGGCGTTGATGCAGGTGCTGCGCAATCCGATGTTTGCCAAAACCGACGCGCAGTTGTTGCAATTGCGCGCGTGGGCGCACAGCCATGAGGCGGCGGGCGAGCGTTTGTCGTATTGGCAGGTTTGGCAACGGCGCTTGGCGGCGTTTGGCGAAGCAACCAAGGCGCATTGGCACGACAGTTTTGCGCTGCTCAGTCAGTGGCAGGCGGTCGCGGGCTATTTGCCGGTGCATGATGTGCTGGATCGAATTTACGCACAAGGGCGAATTTTTGAGGCGTATGCGCGTGTCGTCCCGAACTGGCTCAATCCGCAGGTGCAAGCGAATTTGCAGCGTTTTTTGCAGTTGGCTTTGAATGTGAATACGGGGCGTTACCCGAGCTTGGCGGATTTTTTATACGCGCTCAAACGCTCGCAGGCGCGCGCGCAGGACGGGCAATCGGAAAGCGAGCCGCTCGGGATGCGTGACGCCGTGCGGATTTTGACCGTACATGCGTCCAAAGGCTTGGAAGCGCCCATCGTCTTTTTGATTGATATGAAAACCTCGGCGGAGCGCACACCGACGAACTACTGGCTGATTGATTGGCATCCGGATGACTCTGCGCCCGCCCATGTGTCGTGGGTCAGCACGGGCGAGCGCATCGGCGCGTGGCGCGGCGAGCGGCGCAAGGTAGCGAGGGCATTGGACGAACAGGAGCATTTCAATAAATGCTATGTGGCGATGACCCGCGCGCGGCAAATGCTGGTGGTCAGTGCGGCGCAGGAGCTGGGCGATGAGGATGATGCTGCTGAGGATAAAAATGCCGAAAAACCCGCAGCGCCAGCGAAAAATGGCTTGTTTGAACAGTTGCTGCATGCGGTCCAGAGCCTTGATCCCGTGGTTTCAGGCGTATTGCCCGACCAGCCGCAATGGTGGAGCAGCCACGCGGCGCAGTGGCAGGAAGCGTGTTCGGCACACGTGGATATTGCTGCAAAAGATGAATCGGTCAACACTGCCGCAGCGGTGAATGTGTACAGCGATATTGAGGCGGATGAAGCGGCGTTGAACAGGCAAATGCCCATGGCGCCGCTTGCACAGGATAACCATGTGCTCACATTAGGCTCGGTGCTGCATCAGGCGTTGGAATGGTTCAGTCAGCCGAATCCACCGCACGCATTGAACGACGAATGGCTGAGCGAGCACTACGCGATCAGCCTGTCTGAGGCGCAACAGGTGCGCCAGTGGTGCGAAACGATTGTCAATCAGCCCGAATGGCGCGTATGGTTTGACCCGACACAGTACGATGAGGCGCACAATGAAATGAGCCTGATGACGGCGGATGGCCAGACCAAACGCATGGATCGCTGGGTGCGCGTGGGTTCGACGATCAGCGTATTGGACTATAAAAGCGGCTGGGATGTGGTGGCGCTGATGGCGTATGAGCAGCAACTGCGCGAATACGTCACACTGATGCAGGACATTTATCCCGAATGTGCGGTGCGCGGTTATTTATTGCGGGTTGATGGCGTGGCGCATGAGGTGAGATGAGATAAAAAACGCACCAGAGTGGGTGCGTTTTTTTATCGTGCGATGCAAACATGAATAATATTACCAATAGCCCAGCACTTTCCACCAGCCGAAGCCGACCACCACCCAGACGATGAGGTTGACCACGCTCATGACGAATCCCGCTTTCCACCATTCGCCCAGCGTAGTGTAGCCCGAGCCGAAAATCACCGGTGACGTACCCGTTGCATAGTGGGTGAGTGTCATCATCAGGCTTGAGGCGGCGGCCATCAGCAGGGCGAATAACATCGGCGGCGCGCCCAAGGCAATACCGGCAGCGAAAAAGGCACCGAACATCGCCGTGATGTGCGCCGTGGTGCTGGCAAAGAAGTAATGCGCATACATATACGCGAGCAGCAGCAAGGCGCTGGCGGCAAACCAATCCAGCCCGATGTGAGTAATGCCGCTTTGCAAACTTTGCGAGAACCACGCAATCAGTCCGAGTTTATTCAAATAGGAGGCCATCATAATCAGCGCACTGAACCAAACGATGGTGTCCCACGCGCTTTTTTCTTTCAACACGTCGTCCCATGTCAATACGCCCGTTAGCAACAACAGTACCAAGCCCAATAAAGCGGTTGTGGTCGGATCAACCGCCCAAGCGCTGCCGAAAATCATGGCAGGGATACCCGCCCATAGCAACAGCAGCACCGCAAAAATCGTCAGCATGATGCGCTCGCCACGGCTCATCTCGCCCATTTCAGCGAGTTTTTCTTTGGCAAACTGTGCGGCGTTCGGCGTATTTTTGATTTCCGGCGGGTAAAGCCAGAACAATACCAGCGGCATCAATAAAATCGCGGCCAGACCGGGCAACAGCATGGCCAAAGCCCATGTGCTCCACGATAATTGGATGTTTGCGCCCGTGGCATCGGCAATGAGTTTAACCACCAGCGGGTTGGGCGCGGTCGCGGTGATGAACATGGCCGAGGTGATCGGATTGGCATGGTAATTCACCAGCGCGAGGTATTTACCAATGCGCCCTTGTGTGCCCTGTTCGGGATCGGAATCGTAGCTCGCGGCGATGGATTTCATGATCGGGTGAATCACTGCGCCGCCACGAGCGGTGTTGCTCGGTGTGACTGGCGCAAGCACCAATTCGGACAGCGCCAAGCCATAACCGATGCCCAAGGTCTTTTTACCGAAAATCGAGATGAAATAGTAGCCGATGCGCGCACCCAAACGGGTTTTGATCAAACCGCGTGAAATCATGATGGAAAAACCGATCAGCCAGATCAGCGGATTGGCAAAGCTGCTCAAGGCATCCTGAATCGCTGCGCCAGGTTTGTCGGCGGTGACGCCGGTGATCGCGACCAATAATATGGCGATGAAGGCAATCGCGCCGATGGGCATGGCTTTGCCGATGATGGCGGCGATCACACCGATGAACAGTGCCAGTAGATGCCACGCTTGCGGTGTGACACCGGCAGGAATGGGAATGAAGAACCAGATAACGAGCGTAATCAATGCCGCTATCGCTGCGGGGAGAGGCTTGAATCCCATATTTTTCTCCTTTTTAGAAGATTACTTAATAAAATTACTACATTTCATTATAAAAATTCTATTTTTCTACTGTATTTTTATCATAACGCAGAATTATGTTGATTTTGAGAAATGCGCCTGTTTTTCGGGAGTCAGACTGTATTTTGGAGGCGTAAAAAACCGTGTTTGGGTCAAAAAGGATCATCGTTCGCCGGTGCAGTCGTGTTAGACTGTGCGCCGAAGAATTAAGGATGCACGGAATAATTCCCACCATCTGCGCTGACTGTTCCGTGCTTGCCTACGCGCGTCTGTGACCGAAATGATTCATTGTTTGTTTATTTGATTGTTTGAGAGGAACCCATGTCTTTGTCGTCTTTGCCTATGACCCCGCTGTTTCAAATCACGCCGGATGAGAAGGAGTTGCCGTTGATTAACGATATTCGTTTATTGGGACGGATATTGGGCGACGCTGTGCGTACCTATGCGGGGGATGAGTCGTTCGATCATACCGAGACCATTCGTCAGGCGGCGGTGCGCTTTCGTAAAAGTGAATCCGGTCTGTCCGGCTCGATTGAGGAGCAAAATGCGGCGCACGAAGCACGCAAAATTTCGGTTGATCTGTGCGAACGTTTGGGCAATGCACAGGCTTTGCGCGTGATTCGCGCATTCAGCCTTTTTTCACTGCTGGCCAATATTGCCGAAGACGTGCATCAGATTCGCCGTCGTCGTTACTACCGTTTGCAGGGCGCACAGCCGCAGGTCGGGACGCTGGCGCGCTCCTTGGCGAATTTGCAGGCGCGTGGCGTGTCGGCCAAAGACGCGCTCAAGGCAATGTCGCGCGTCATGGTTGTGCCGGTGTTGACCGCGCATCCGACGCAGGTTCAGCGCAAGACCATTTTGGATTTGACGCGCGCATTGGCGCATCGTTTGTCTCTGCGCGATTCGGCGCAGTTGGATGAGGAAACCGAGCAGGAGCTGCTGGCGGACATCGAGCGTTTGGTCAAAACCTTTTGGCAAACCGCGATTTTGCGTAAATCCAAATTGCATGTGATTGATGAAATCAACAACGCGGTCAGCTACTACCCAATCACCTTTTTGAAACGCATTCCGTCGCTGACCTTGCGCTACCAAAAAATGGCGCGTCAACTCGGCATGGCCGAGCCGGAGGTGCAGGAATTATTGCCGATGACCATGGGCATGTGGATTGGCGGCGACCGTGACGGCAATCCGTTCGTCACCGCGCAAACCTTGCGTGAATGCGCTCATGCGCAGGCGAAAACTGTGTTTGCGCATTATTTGGACGAGCTGCTGTCATTGGGGCAAGAATTGCCGTTGTCTTCGGAAATCACCACGATGAGCGCGCCGCTGCTCGCTTTGGCGCAGCAGTCGGGCGATGACTCGCAGCATCGCTCGTATGAGCCGTATCGTCAGGCGGTTGTTGGTATGTACGGGCGCATGGCGAAAACCGCGCTGACGCTGTGCGACATGATCGCGATGCCGGAGCCGCGCATGAAAAGCCTGCCGCCGTATGCCAGCGCAGAGGAATTTGCGCAGGATTTGCAGGTGCTGGCCGATTCGCTGCGCGCGAACAACAGTGCGGCTTTGATCGAAGGGCGTTTGAACGAGTTGATCGAAGCGGTGCATATTTTCGGCTTTCACTTGGCGACCATTGATTTGCGTCAAAATTCCGATATTCATGAATCCTGCGTGGCCGAGTTGCTCAAAAGCGCCGGTTTGGCGGATGATTACAAAGCCTTGGATGAGGCGCAACGCCGCCAAATTTTGCTGGAGCAATTGCATTCGGCGCGCGTGTTGAGCAGCCCGTGGATTGCGCAAAGCGATTTGCTGCGCGACGAACTGGCGATTTTTAATGAAGCGCGCGTGCTGCGCGCGCAGTTTGGCGCACGCCTGATTGAGCAGTCGATTATCTCCAAATCCACCAGTGTGTCGGATATGTTGGAGCTGGCGGTGCTGCTCAAAGAAGCCGGTTTGGTGGCGAGTCAACCCGAGCCGCGTTGCGCGCTCGGCATCGTGCCGTTGTTTGAAACCATCGAAGACTTGCGCGCGGCACCTGCGATCATGCGCGACTGGTTCGGTATTGATTTGGTCAATGAATGGCTCAATCGCCGTGAACGAAAGCAGGAAATCATGCTGGGCTACTCGGACAGTAACAAAGACGGTGGCTTCCTGACCTCGATTTGGTCGTTGTACGAGGCGCAACAGGCGCTGATCGAGACCGCGAATCAGGCCAAAGTACAGGTGTCGTTCTTTCACGGGCGCGGCGGTTCGGTCGGGCGCGGCGGCGGCCCGTCATATGAAGCGATTTTGGCACAACCGGCGGGCTGCATGACCGGTAAAATCCGTTTGACCGAGCAGGGCGAAGTGATTGGTGCGAAATACGCCGACCCGGATATGGGGCTGCGTAATTTGGAAACTCTGGTGGCGGCGTCGATGGAGGCTGTGGCCAATGACGTCGGCGAAACCGGCGACTGGTCACGTTTTGAACCCGCGATGAGCGAAATGTCCGATTTGAGTTTCAAAGCGTATCGCAAACTGGTTTATGAAACCGACGGCTTCACCGATTTTTTCCGTGCTGCCACGCCGATCAACGAAATTTCACAGTTGAACATCGGTTCGCGCCCATCGTCGCGCAAGCCGTCCCAACGCATCGAAGATTTGCGCGCGATTCCGTGGGTATTCTCGTGGGCGCAGGCGCGCATGATGTTGCCCGGCTGGTATGGCGTCGGTTCGGCGATTGAGCAATGGGTTGGCGCGGATGAAACACGCTGGGACGAGTTGCGCCAGATGTATCAGCAATGGCCGTTTTTCCAGTCGGTGATTTCCAATCTGGATATGGTGATTGCCAAAACCGATATGGCGATTGCCAAACGCTACACCGAATTGGTCGAGGATGCGGCGCTGGCCGAGCGCATTTTCGGTGAAATCATGGCCGAATGGAAGCGCGTCGTGCATGCCTTGTTCATCGTGACCGGCCACAGTGCGCTGCTGGCGACTAACCAGACGCTGGCGCGCAGTCTGCGCAACCGCTTACCCTACCTTGATCCGCTGAACTATTTCCAAGTGGAGTTGCTCAAACGCTACCGTGCGGGTGATCACTCCGAAGCGGTACAAGATGGCATCCACATCGCTATTAATGGCTTGGCAGCCGGTTTGCGCAACAGTGGTTAATGCGATTGATTCACTGCAATTTATGGCTTGATCAATGCGGATAAGTATTTTTAAATGAACTTAACGCCAAAATCGAGTGTTCAAATCGGTTTTGGCGTGGTTCGATTAAATTGCATTAAAAATACATTACTGTAAATAATTGATTGTAACTGCTTGTAAAATAGGGCAAAAACGAACGATCGTGCCGTTAAAAAACGCAGGAAAACTTGTCAATCGCATAAAAAATGCTGTTACAATAGCGCAGTAAATCAACTGATTTATTTTTTCGACCAATGGAGAGAACATGGAAAACATCGAACAACGCGTCCGTAAAATTGTTGCTGAACAATTGGGTGTGAACGAAGCCGAAATCAAAAACGAATCCTCTTTTACCCAAGATTTGGGTGCTGACTCTTTGGACACCGTAGAGCTGGTGATGGCTTTGGAAGACGAATTCGAATGCGAAATTCCTGATGAAGATGCAGAAAAAATCGCGACCGTTCAACAAGCGATTGATTACGTAACAGCACATTCTAAATAATTGATTAAGTCCAAACGACTTGACGGTTTTTAAAGTGTCACGATAAAAGAGACCCGTTAGGTCTCTTTTATTATATTAGGTAGCGATTCAAAACAGATGCGGTGCGCTGTTTTTGAAGCCGCACGCGGAACAAAGAGGTAGGCTATGAGTAAACGCAGAGTGGTCATCACAGGTTTGGGCGCAGTGACGCCCTTGGGCAATGATGTTGCCAGCACATGGAATCAATTGATTGCCGGTCAATCGGGCATTGCGACGATCAGCAAGTTTGATGCCAGCGCGATCAGTAGCCAAATTGCCGGCGAAGTGAAAAATTTTGACGTGAGCGAATACATCGGGCAAAAAGAAGCGCGCACGATGGACACCTTTATTCACTACGGTTTGGCTGCTGGGATTCAGGCGTTCCGCGATTCTGGGATTAACGTCACCGAGGACAATGCCGAGCGCATCGGCGTGATCATCGGCTCGGGTATCGGCGGTTTGCCGCTGATTGAAACCAACTGCGAAAGTTTGTTCAGCAAAGGTGCGCGTCGCGTGTCGCCATTTTTGATTCCCGGTTCGATCATCAATATGATTTCAGGCCACATGTCGATCATGTATGGTTTAAAAGGCCCAAATTTGGCGGTGGTCACGGCGTGTACCACCGGCACGCATTGCATCGGTGAAGCCATGCGTATGATTCAATACGGCGATGCCGACGCCATGTTGGCCGGTGGCGCGGAGTCTACAATTTCTGCGCTGGCGATGGCCGGTTTTGCCAATATGCGCGCGCTCTCGACGCGTAATGACGAACCCGCGCGTGCGTCGCGTCCGTGGGATGTCGATCGCGATGGTTTTGTGATGGGCGAAGGCGCGGGCGTGTTGATGCTCGAAGAATACGAACACGCCAAAGCACGTGGTGCCCATATTTATGCCGAGTTGGTTGGTTACGGCATGAGCGCCGACGCATACCATATGACAGCGCCGTGTGAAGACGGTGACGGCGCCATGCGCTCCATGCGCAATGCTTTGCGCGATGCGGGTGTGAATGCTGATCAGGTGAATTACATCAACGCGCATGGCACATCAACGCCATTGGGTGATGTCGCGGAAACCGTTGCGATCAAGCGTACCTTGGGCGATGCGGCGAAAAATGCGATTGTCAATTCGACCAAATCCATGACCGGCCATTTGCTGGGTGGCGCGGGCGGCGTGGAGTCGGTGTTCACGGCGTTGACCGTAGCGCACCAAAAATCACCGCCGACCATCAATCTGGACAATCCGGGTGAAGGCTGTGATTTGGACTATTGTGCCAATGTAGCGCGCGACGCAACCATTGAGATTGCCATGAGTAACAACTTTGGCTTTGGCGGAACGAACGGCACCTTGGTGATGAAAAAAATCTGATGCGTACATGCATGTAAAAAGCGCCGGTGATTAAACGGGCGCTTTTTTGTATGCGGTTTTCGGTGGACCATGAGCGATTTTCTACCGCAAAATGAATTAATACTTGCATGAATTTAAAATAACCCTTATAATGCTCGTCTTGGTTACGGAAGCGTGGCAGAGCGGTTGAATGCAGCGGTCTTGAAAACCGCCGAGGGTGAGAGCCCTCCGTGAGTTCGAATCTCACCGCTTCCGCCAACCGAACTTGTTGTTTCCAAAACAACACTATTTTTCTGGCGCGGGGTGGAGCAGCATGGTAGCTCGTCGGGCTCATAACCCGAAGGTCGTAGGTTCAAATCCTGCCCCCGCAACCACAATATAGTCCAGAAAAATTATAATAGTCAAAACCCGCCGTCCTATCTCATTGGTTTTGATCGATCATCTTCTTATTTATTCTTTTAGTTTCATTGTTTTTGATTGTATGCGGTAGCTTACTCTGGCGCGAGCCAAGGTTTAAGCGAATGGTTGGAATACAACAAATGCTACGATTGCGGGTTTACCCAATTGATGAACTTGAGCGTGATGCTACAACCCATTGAGCAGTCCCCATGACACCTAATGAAATCAAACGCATTACCGAAGCGCTGATCCTCAGTCACGACGCGCCGATGAGCTTGGCGCAAATCAAGGCGGCACTCAATATTGATATCAACAATGACACCTTGCGACTGCTGCTCGATGAAATTAAAACCGATTGGTCGGAGCGCGCGGTGCATTTGACACAGGTTGCGACCGGTTACCGTTTTCAAACGGCGGCCGACGTGTTACCCTATATTGATCGGCTGCGTGCAGAAAAACCGGCGCAATACTCGCGTGCGGTACTGGAAACTTTGGCGATCATTGCCTATCGTCAGCCGGTTACACGGGGCGATATTGAGGACATTCGTGGCGTCACGGTATCGTCGCACATCATCAAATCGCTCGAAGAGCGTGGCTGGATTGATACCGTGGGCTATCGGGAAGTGCCCGGTAGACCCGCATTGTGGGCAACGACCAAACACTTTTTGGATGATCTGGGTTTGCTGTCGTTAAAAGAATTACCCGTGTTGCTGGGGCAAGAAGACGGAGATACCGGCCAATTGGAGCTGGTCACACATGAGGTCAATGATACGACCAAAGATCAAGAAGCCCCCGAATCCAACATGGACGCAGCCAACCCTGCGGATGCTGTTGTGGTGGATAAGCAACAATTAGAACACATGACCGAATCGATTCAAACCTTAGCGCCCGCGCTTGAAGTTGATAGCCATTCCATCACGACAGAGCCGCAGCCCATCAACCTATCCTCAACCGAGCTACCACCTCCATCCAACGCAAGCGATCATGCCGACGCCGACAGCACCGACGCGGATACGGAACAACACAACCATCCCCCCATCGCATAAATGCTCGCATCGAGCGTATGCGCCACATCAGAATACAGAATGAACACCATGAGTGATACAGAACACAAGCCCGCAAAAAAGAAAAGTACCCTACTGCGTGGTAAACACGGCGTGCGCAAACGTACCCAGCGTGACACGACCAATACGACAGCACAAACGGCTCCCAAGCGTGCAGCAGAACCGCAGACGCACGACGACTCATTGCCTGAGCAATGGGGCTGGCAAGAAAAATCCGAAGGCAACAAACCTGCCCGCACCGGTCAGCGTTTATATCGTGCAGGCGTGCGTTCGGCGCGCAAACACAATCAACAGACAGGCAAAGCAGCCGGTGTGGCGGACACCGCTATCGCTTTAGAGGGCGACGCGTTCGGTGCGATTGAGCACGAACACGAGCACAGCGAAGTGGATTTGGACGGCACGATCAAATTGCAAAAAGTACTGGCCGATGCAGGCATTGGCTCGCGCCGCGATATGGAAGAATTGATTATCTCCGGTCGCGTTTCGGTCAATGGCATGCCCGCGCACGTGGGACAACGCATCACCGATGACGACCAAGTGCGCATCAACGGTAAACTGTTACAACGCAAAAAACTCACGCCGACCGTGCCACGCATTGTGATTTACCACAAACCCGCAGGCGAAATCGTCAGCCACAGCGACCCCGAAGGCCGCCCGACCGTGTTTGACAAATTACCGTTCACACGCAAAGGCAAATGGCTGGCGATTGGTCGACTCGACTTCAACACCGAAGGACTGCTGATTCTCACCACCTCCGGCGATATTGCCAACCGCATGATGCATCCGCGTTACGGACACGAGCGTGAGTACGCCGTGCGCGTGCTCGGTGAAGTCACCGATGCGCAATTGCACCAACTGAAAAATGGCATTGAACTCGAAGACGGCTTGGCCAGCTTCTCCACTGTGGAACATTTGGGCGGCGAAGGCGCGAACCGCTGGTTGCGTGTAGTCATTTCCGAAGGGCGCAACCGCGAAGTGCGACGCATGTTCGAAGCCATTGGGCTGACCGTCAGTCGCCTGATTCGCGTGCGCTTCGGCCCCATCATTTTACCAAGCCAACTCAAACGAGGTCGTTCGCAAGAATGGGAACGCCCACAAGTACTGCAACTCATGCGCGAATTGGGCTTGAACACCGCGAGCAGCGCACAACGCAACAAACACGCGCACAACGATGGCGAAGCCGTGCCGCAAGACGCACACCTGATGAGCGCCTTTGGCGTCGATCACAACCGCGATGCCGGACTGACCGGGCGCGAAGTGCGTGGCACGCGTGGCGCTCGTACGGGTGGTGACGCGAAACGCGGCTCGGCGGGAGCCAGCGGCGCCGCACGCCAGCCAAGCGGCTTGGGACAAAATCGCACGCAACGAGGCACTCAGCAACGCACCACTGCGCAACGCGGCAAAACCCAACGTGGACAAAGTCTGCGCACCCATGTGGAAGGCGCGCCGATGAACCGCATCGGTGGCGTGGCGCGCAATAAAAATCCGCGCGCTCAAACGGCGGGTGATGCGACTGAAGCCGCTCGTGGTGATCGCACCAATCGTACCCATCGTACGAACGACAACCACAATAAACAACGCACGCAAGATGGTCAAACCCCCTCACTCAGTGGCGATCGAACCGCGGCGCAACGCAAATCGCGTTCACCGTACGGCGCACGCCGCCAGAACGATGGCGCCGCTGCTGCGCGCACAACACGAACCCCGCGCCCAACCAATCGCGGCACGCGCAATAAAAATCAATAAAACAGAAATACGTTGGACGAGAGGAAAAACGGCGAACTTTAGTTCGCCGTTTAGACTTTTGATAAACCTCGTTTTGACCTCACCCGCTTACGGTGAGAGGAGCGAAGGACTTTGCCAACAACCTTCATCGGATATAAGTATTCGACCTGCGTGTTTATTGTTCTCATCAGGACTGAGTATTTTCTTCGGAGGCAAAAAAGCCGCACGCCACGGATTCTTCGCGTGTGCGGGCGAACGGTGGCAGGCTTTGCCAAATGCGTCCGCCGTACTTTTTGGTCACCAGCCGTGTGTCGCAGATCATCAGCACACCGCGGTCGGATTCGGAGCGAATCAGTCGTCCCGCGCCTTGTTTGAGGTTGATGACCGCTTGCGGCACTTGATAGGCCATGAAGCCATTTTCGCCGCGCTCCTCGATCACTTTTAAACGTGCCGCCAGCACCGGATCGTCCGGCGGCGCGAACGGCAGTTTGTCAATGATGACCAATGATAATGCGTCGCCGCGCACGTCCACGCCTTCCCAAAAGCTTTGCGAACCGATCAATACGGGATTTTTTGCTGAGCGGTATTGGTTCAGCAGCTCGGTGCGCGAGGCTTCGCCCTGAATCAACACGGTCCAATCCAGACTATGTTCCTCAATTTGTTCGGTCAGCCACGCGCCGTAGCGTTTGACCGCCGCCAAGGTGGTGCAGAGCAAAAACGCACGGCCATTTGAGGCGCGTAGCATCGGCCAGATTTTTTGCAATACGGCATTGCCATAGCTGCGCTCGTGTGGCTCGGGCAGGCCGTTGGGCACATACAGCAGGCTTTGTTGGGCAAAATCAAACGGGCTGTCCCACGCGGCGGTGTGTGCGTCGTTCAAACCCAATTGTTCTTTGAACAGGCCAAAGTCGCCGCGCACCGATAGGGTGGCGGAGGTGAAAATCCATGAGCGCGGATGCTCGGATTCGCGCTGGCGCGTGAACGGCTCGGCGACCGACAGCGGCGTGGCGTTCAGCCGCACGGTGTGCGAAAACGCCTCGATCCAGCGCACCATGTCGCTGCTGTTGATTTGCCGCCACTGCGTGAATTTTTCGGCCAACTCTTGCAGGCGCACTGCCAATTGTTCAATGGTCTCGGCGCGCTCGGTGGCCGGTTCGATGGTTTTGAGCGTGTTCTCCATCGTGCTGTGCAGATGATCGAGCGCGGGCCAAATCGGTGAGGTGTCGGGCAGTTGCGCTACGCTCCAGCGACCATTGTCGCCGCAGGCAATGCGCACGTCTTTCGCTGCGCGCTCCAGTGTGTCTTTGACCTCACGCCAATCGGTCGCGTCGCGGGCGTGGGTGATGCCTTCGGCGAGCAAATCACGCGCCAAATCAATCACTTGCGCCGTAGATACCTGCTGGCCAAAAAACACGCTGGCGACTTCGGGTACTTGGTGCGCCTCGTCAAACACCACGGTGTTGACCGCCGGTAGCAGCTCGGCAATGCCTTCTTCGCGCAGCATCACGTCGGCAAAAAATAAATGATGATTCACCACGATCACGTCGGCGGCCTGTGCGTCTTTGCGCGCCTGCATGACGAAGCATTCTTTGTGGTTTGGGCAATCCGAGCCGAGGCAGTTCTCGCGGGTTGAGGTTACTTGCGACCAGACCATCGCGTCATCCGGTATGTCCGGCCACTCGGCTTTGTCGCCGCGTTTGACGTGGTGCAGGTCTTTTTTGATGCGCTTGAGGTGCTTTGCATCGTCGCGTCCGAGCAGGCGGCCGTTCATCAATACGCGGTCGAGATGATAATGGCAAACGTAGTTGGCGCGGCCTTTGAGCAGGGCGATGGTCACGGGTGCGCCGAGCGCGTCGCGGATGGTCGGCAGATCGCGTTCAAATAGTTGATCTTGCAGGGTTTTGGTTCCCGTTGAGATGATGGCTTTGCCGCCCCACAGAAGCGTTGGAATCAGGTAGGCGAAGGTTTTGCCCGTGCCGGTTCCGGCTTCGAGGATCGCACTGTTGACGTTGTTCAGGGCGTGCGTGACCGCCTGCGCCATTTCGAGCTGCTCGGGGCGGGCGTTGAAATACGGCAGTTTTTGCGCGAGCGTGCCGCTCTCGCCAAAGATTTGTTCGAGTTGGTGGGATTGGTCGAAAGGTAATTTGAGTGAGGACACAGGTGCTTAACTGATTGAAAGAGGACGTATTTTAACTTAGGATAAAGGGCTTTGCGTCGTTGATGAGTGGGAGGCAGAGATAGAAAATGATTTCTGAATATTCGCTCTCCGCCGCGGGGCGGCTACTTTTTTGCTTGATCAAAAAAGTAGCCAAAAAAATCAAGTTCGCGGTCATGCAAAGCAATGAACGCGGAGTCAGGTCGGTTTGGAACTTGCGTTTGCACACAAACGCTCAAACAGCAAACCGACCGTAAGACAGCGACGAGTATGCAACTTCGTTATAAGCGCCGTACATATGGGGTGGATTATTGCGTATTGCCCGACTGCACGGCTTTTTCGGCCGCTTGTTGGGATTTTTGGATACGCTGCCTTTTGATTTCCTCGATACGTTTGACTTTGGCATTGTAGTCTTCGACGTTTTGCGCACGTTGGGCGGCGTTGGCGGCTTCTTGGGCTTTGGCTTGCGCGAGTTTGTCGGCATGGGCTTTTTGTCGTGCCGCGTACTCGGCGACGTTGCGCGCGCGTTCAGCCGCTTTGGCGGCTTCTTTTTGCTGATAGGCGTTCACTTTTTGCATCAGGGCGATGCGCTGTTGTTCTGCTTGTGCTTGACGAATGTACAGGCGCGCTGCGCTGCGCTCGATTTGTGCTTGATCCCAGATGCGGTTGCGGCTGTTGGCTTGCTGATCCAAGCAGCGATTGACGAAAAATTGTCGGTAGCAGGCGGCTTGGTTGTTTTTGAGTTCGCTATCGGCTGCGTTTTGGCGGGCAATGGCGTCGCGCTCAATTTGCTCGGCTTGCGCCATGCTGTTGATTTGGGCGGCGCTGCTTTGCAGGTTTTGCGGCGACAGCGGGTCGTTGGCGATGGTTGATTGGGTGTGTTGTTGCACATTGGCGCAGCCCAATAGCAGTAAAGTGGCGCAAATTGTGGCACAATACGCGGCTGTTTTTCGGATGCTTTGCGCCCGAAAAGCAGTTGAGTGAACACTCGTTGAATGGATTAACCGCTTGATTTTTAATAACATAAATGGATACACCGATGAATGCTGTCGCCAATGAAACCCTTGCAACTACCACAGACGCCACGACCGAAGAAACCTTGAAGGCTCGTATTATCCCCCAAATCGCCAGTGATTTGGGAATTCGTGTCGCGCAAGTGATGGCCACCGTGCAATTATTGGATGAAGGCGCGACGGTGCCGTTCATTGCGCGTTACCGTAAGGAGGCGACGAATGGTTTGGATGACACGCAGTTGCGTGATTTGGACGAGCGCCTGCGTTATTTGCGCGAACTGGAGGAGCGCCGCAGTGCGATTTTGAAATCCATTGATGAGCAAGGCAAACTGACGCCCGAATTGCACGCGGCGATTGACACGGCGATGACCAAGCAGGTGTTGGAGGATTTGTATCTGCCGTATAAGCCGAAACGCCGCACGCGGGCGCAAATCGCGCGCGAAGCGGGCTTGGAGCCGCTGGCGTTGGCATTGTTGGCCGATCCGACGCTCAATCCCGAAACCGAGGCGGCGAAGTACTTCAACGCCGAAGCGAATATCAACGATGCCAAAGCGGCGCTGGACGGCGCGCGTGATATTTTGGCCGAGAATTTTTCGGAAAGCGCCGAATTGCTGGCGCATCTGCGGGGCTATTTGAACAAAAACGGCGTGGTTTATGCGAGCGTCATCGAGGGTAAGGAGGCCGAAGGGCAGAAGTTCCAAGACTACTTCGCCTACTCCGAAAATTATGCGGGCATTCCGTCCCACCGCGCGTTGGCGATGTTCCGTGGGCGCAACGAGGGCGTATTGAGCGTGCGTTTGGGGCTGGACGAGGCGTTGGAAACACAAAAGCCGCATCCGTGCGAAGATCTGATCGCGCAGCAGTTTAATATCAAGGATTTGAATCGTCCGGCGGATGCGTTTTTGCTCAACTGCGCCCGCTGGGCGTGGCGCGTCAAACTGCAACTGCACCTCGAAACCGAATTGCTCGGCACGCTGCGCGAAGCGGCGGAAACCGAAGCGATCAATGTGTTTGGCAAAAACCTGCGTGACTTGCTGCTCGCCGCACCGGCGGGGCAAAAAGCCATCATCGGCCTGGATCCGGGCATTCGCACGGGCGTGAAGGTCGCGGTAATCGACACGACCAGCAAACTGCTGGCGACCGACACGATTTACCCGCATCAGCCGCGTAATGATTGGGACGGCTCGATCAATGCCTTGCTCAAATTGGTTAAGCAGCACAACGTCGGCCTGATCGCGATTGGCAACGGTACGGCCAGCCGCGAAACCGAAAAACTCGCGGCAGACGTGATCAAAATCGTTGGCAATGGCGTGCAAAAAATCGTCGTGTCCGAAGCAGGCGCGTCGGTATACTCCGCTTCCGAGTTGGCCGCCAAAGAGTTTCCGGATTTGGACGTATCCTTGCGCGGCGCGGTGTCGATCGCGCGTCGATTGCAAGACCCCTTGGCCGAATTGGTCAAAATTGATCCCAAATCCATCGGCGTGGGGCAATATCAGCATGACGTGAATCAGCGCGAATTGGCACGTGCACTCGATGCCGTGGTTGAGGATTGCGTGAACGCGGTGGGTGTGGACGTGAATACCGCATCGGCGCAGTTGCTCGCGCGCGTGTCCGGACTGAATACAGTGCTGGCGAAAAACATCGTCGAATACCGCGAGGCGAACGGCGCGTTCGTCAATCGCCAATGGCTGAAAAAAGTACCGCGTCTGGGTGAGAAAACCTTTGAACAAGCGGCAGGCTTTTTGCGCATCAATGCCGATACGGATAACGTTGAGATCAATCCGCTGGACGCCTCTGCCGTTCACCCCGAAGCCTATCCTGTGGTTGAACGCATTTTGGCGCGTATCCAAAAAGGCATCAAGGACGTGATGGGCGCCAAAGAAGCGCTCAAAGGCATTTCGCCGAGCGAATTCACCGATGAACAATTTGGTTTGCCCACTGTCATGGATATTTTCAACGAGCTGGAGAAACCCGGGCGCGATCCACGTGGTGAATTCAAAACCGCGACCTTTAGTGATGGCGTAGACAGCATCAAAGACCTGCGCGAAGGCATGGTGCTCGAAGGCGTGATTACCAATGTGGCGAATTTCGGCGCGTTTGTCGACATTGGCGTGCATCAGGACGGTCTCGTACATATCTCCGCATTGTCCAACACCTACGTCAAAGACCCGCGTGAAGTGGTCAAAACGGGGCAATTGGTCAAAGTCAAAGTCATGGAAGTGGACGTGGCGCGTGCGCGAATTGGCTTGAGTATGCGCTTGGACGACGAACCGGGCGCAGCAGGGGGCGCACCTAAAGAACGCGGCGAGCGTAGAGAGCGTGGAGGGCGTGAAGATCGCCCGAATAACGGACAACGCAGCCAAGATCGCCGTGGTGCAGGCCATTCGCGCGCGAACGACGCCGGCCAAACCGCGATGGCAGCGGCGTTTGCCAAACTCAAAAGGTGATGGCGGGTTGACTATGTGCTGATTTTGGGTTGATGCGCGTTGCGTTGGTATGGTTCGCAACAATAAAAGCGTTGAATAAAGAGTGGTATTTAACAATACCACTCTTTATTGGGCTTAATGGTAAATTGGTAATACCATTTATTTTATATTTTATGGTATAATAATGAAATAAAATCTATTGTTAATGAATAATTATTCTGTTTTTTGTTAATTAAGCAGATTTATTTTTAAATGTACTTTTAATATTAAGGAACTATTATAAAAAAATCACAAAACACATTATGGTTGGTTTCAGTTGCGGCGGCGGTTGCTTTGAGCGCATGCGGTTCAGGCGGTAGCGGCTCGGGTGTTTCAAACAGCAATCCCACCACACCGACTCCCCCGACTAAGCCGACTGTAACTGAGTTTAAACAAGCCGGCTATGGTTCACAAGGCACCGCCAGTACCAATTTGGCCGCCGCTACCTCGGATGGTGCGAAGTATACCTACCAATACGAAGGCAAAACATTGGATATCACTCTGCCGAGTACCAAAGCGGGTACTGTAGTTAGCTCTACCGATGGCAGCGGTTTGACGACTGCTGTGGGTGGGTCGACCTACAGTTACTCACGTTTTGGTTCAGTTTTTTCAAAAAACCAATCATCTCCGTCTGAAGTGTTCTCGGTTGGTGTGCCGACCAGCAATATGCCAACCACTGGCAGCGCCCAATACAAAGGTTTGTTGCTGGGCGCGGGCATGACCTCGGATCGTCAAGCATTCCACACACAATTTGACGTGTCATTTGCCGATAAAACTTTGACCGGTTCGGGTAATACCGTTGATGGCACAAAAGTATACGAATTCCGTGATGGTAAAATCGCGGGTAATGCGTTTGCCGGCGTGTTTGCGCATCCTGCCGCTGAAACTGCGGGTACATTCGCGGGTCAATTCTTTGGCCCGAATGCTGCCGAATTGGGTGGCTACGCCCATGCAGAAGATGGCTACACTTTCTCGTTCGGTGCGAAAAAGCAGTAATTTTGTCGCTATATAATCAATATTTGGATTGAAATAAAGCAACTTATATCGAGAGGTTGAGTTGCTTTTTACTTCTGTTTTCGTTATCCTGTAACCTTAATGCAGATTTGACTAAAGGAAGAATGATATGAAGCGAATGACTTGGACATCGGCTATGTTAGCAACATTGGTTTTAACCGCGTGTGGTTCGGGGGGCAGCGGCTCAGGGGTTTCACCTTCAACTGGTGCTACACCAACTACACCAGTAAAGAGCGATATCTCCGTCTCTAATGGATTTAAAGTGAGTGATGGTAGCTCTAAGGGTACGGGTGTTGCGCAAGCGACCTCGGCAGGTAAATATACTTATACCTATAATGGTCAAGTGCTTGATTTGACTTTACCAGGTATGACTGCCGGCTCGGTGGTTAACCTAACGTCGGGTGGGATTAATCAAGTGATTGGCGGTACGACCTTTAGTTATTCTCGCTTTGGTGCTGTTTCCCCCAAAGACCAAGCGATGAATGGAGAGGTTTTTTATATGGGTACGCAAACTGCAAATATGCCAACAACAGGTTCTGCTGTTTATAAGGGACAAGCAATTGGTGCTGCCGTGAATGATACGGCTTTTGATAATGCGCCTATGACATTTAATGTTAATTTTGGCAATAAGACGATAGCACCAACGATAGATGTTGCAGATACTGATATTGTGTTTAAGCAAGGGGCAATTACAGGTAATGGTTTCTCGGGTACTGTTGTGACGGATGAGAGCGGAGTCGCCTTTAGCTCGGGGGCTTATTCGGGTAAATTCTTCGGTCCAAATGCTGAGGAGTTGGGTGGTTCGGCTCATCTGGCTTTAACACCCGCGGCTAATGGGGATAAAAATTATGAAATTACATTCTCGTTTGGTGGTAAAAAGCAATAACATTGACTGATTTAGTGGTTGAATAAGTTTAAAAGCGAGGCGTAACTTCCTCGCTTTATTTTTGCTGTATTTCTGGTGAGGTTTATTTTGAGTAAATTCGCGGGTAGATTGAGAGTTGTGTGGGTGGCGGGTGGCTTGCTGGGCGTGTGTGTGTCCGCGTTGGCGCAGGTGCCGGAGAGCGTGACGCCGCTAGCAGCGCCGGATGTGTTGGTGCCGATGCCATCGAAGGCCGATGTGCCTTTGCACACGGTTTTGCCCGTTGCACAGGCTGAGGCAAGGCGCGCGATGTCAGTGGACGATGCGCAATTAATGCGTAATCCAGCTTTGTTTTCTCAGGTCTTAAATCAAGCGGTGGATCAGCAGATGTGGGATATGGTGGCGCATTTAATTCCCCTGTATGCGCAGGTTTCACCACGAGATGAAACGCTGCTGTCGTTTGCACGGGCGCGTTTGGCGCATGCGCGTGGTCAGTATGCGCAGGCAATTGATGCTTATCGAGCAATTTTGGCGGATAAACCGACACTGACCCCGATTCGTTTGTATTTGGCGCAGGCTTTGTTTGAGAATCAGCAAAATGAGGCGGCGGTGTTTCAGTTTGAGAAAATTCGCGCGGATCAGCCACCGGTGCAGGTGCTGCAAACCGTTGAGCAGTATTTGACGGCGATTCGTCGGCGCAATGCTTGGCGTGTGGATGGCTGGTTGAATTATCTGAACGATGATAATGTGAACAATGCGTCGAAACAGCAGGTAATTTCCGTGGATGGGCGAGCGACGAATTTGATGTTGACCCCTGATAGTTTGCCAAAAAAGGCGCAGGGTTTGGGCTATGGTGTGAATGTCGCGCGCGATGTGTATGTGTCCGACCAAAACGCGATCACGGGTAGCGTGAGTGTGAATGGTAAGTCGTATTGGAATCAACATGCGTATGATGATGTGATTGCGCGGGCGAATCTGGGCTATCAGCGGCAAACGGCGCGCTATTACGCGGCGGCGGTGCCGTTTTATCAGCAACGTTGGTTTGGCAATCGCGCGTATTCGCATACCTATGGTGTGCGCTTGAGCGGCTCGTACATCGTCCAATCGGATTGGCAAGTCGGTGGCGCGTATGAGTACGGTCGCAACCGCTATGACGAGCGCCGATATTTGGATGGGGATTATCATTTTGTTTCGCTCAGCGCGAGCCATGCGTTTAACTCGACCACGCAAGGGGTGTTGGGCATGGATGTGACCCGTGATCAGACGCAGGATGCGAGTGATTCCTCATGGCGCACGGGTGTGCGGGCGGGCGTGACGCATGATTTTACTTCGGGTTTTTCGGCGCAGTTGCAAGGCTCGGTGGCGCGCAAGCGGTTTGACGAGCCGAATTTTTTCGGGGTGCGCAGGCAGGAGCGTGAGTACAACGGCACATTGACCTTGTGGAATCGCCGTTGGTATGTCTGGGGTGTGATGCCGAAGCTGAATTTTGAGGCGCAAAAAACCACCAGCAACATCAGTTTGTACGCTTATCAAAAGCAGCGGGTGTATCTGAGTTTGGATCGTCGGTTTTGATCTGTGGCGATGAGGCGATAAAAATACATGACTGACGGGGGATTTTCCCGTAGAATACGGCTGAAAAGCACCGGGTCTATCAAAGCACGCCGCCCGACCCAATATATTTATAAAACACGCCTTTTCAATTGTCTTGTCAAGGCGTGTTTTTTTTTGTGGTTTTGTAGGGTGTGTGATGTACTGCTGCGGTGTAATCCTTGAATAATGGATGTCAATTTATGAGTACAAATGCGTGGGTTTTGCCCGATCAAATTTCCGATGTGTTGCCGCGACAGGCGCGCACCTTGGAAGCTTTGCGCCGTGGGCTGTTGGATTTATTCAAGCGCTATGGCTACGAGTTGGTGTTGCCGCCGCTGGTGGAATACACGGATGCGTTGCTGGACGATGAGGATGATGATCTGAATTTGCGCACGGTGAAATGGGCGGATCAGTTGACCGGTCGCACGTTGGCGATTCGCGCCGACATGACGCCGCAGGTGGCGCGGATTGATGCGCATTTGCTCAATCGTCGTGGCGTGACGCGCCTGTGTTATTTTGGCTCGGTGTTTCATGCGCGTGCGGCGGGTTTGCTGACTTCGCGCGAACCGTTGCCCATCGGTGCGGAGATTTACGGTCATCAGGGTTTGGAAGCGGATGCGGAAATCCAGACTTTGCTGATTGAGGCGCTGCAATTTTGCCAATTGCCCGGTGTGCGCGTGGACGTCTCGCACGCGCAGATCGTGCGCGCGATTTTGGCGGATGTGCCGAGCGTGCTGTTGAAAAATTCTGCCGATGTGTACGCGGCTTTGCAGGCCAAAGATACGGCGGCTTTGCGCGAATGCACGCAGGCGTACCCTGACTCGGTGCGCGCGGCTTTGTTGGCCTTGCTCGATTTGTACGGCGGCGTGGAGGTGTTGGCGCGCGCGCGCGCGGCTTTGCCTGCGTCTGAGCAGATTGCCCGAGCATTGGATGAGTTGACAACGCTGGCGCAGTTGGATCGTGCGGGTGTGGTGCAGTTTGATTTGGCTGATTTGACCGGCTACAGCTATCACACCGGCGTGACCTTTGCAGCGTATTGCGACGGCGTGCCGAATGCGATTGCGCGCGGCGGTCGCTACGATCGGATTGGTGAACGCTTTGGGCGCGCGCGTCCGGCGACGGGATTTTCGCTCGATTTGCGCGAAATTACTGAGATTTTGCCCACTTTGCCGGCGAAAAAAGCCATTGGCGCGCCGTGGTTGTTCGATGCGTCGTTGCAGGCGGCGATGACGCAATTGCGCGCGCAAGGCGAAGTGGTGATTCCCCTGCCGGCAGGTGATGCGCACGAAGAGGACGAGTTTGTGTGCGACCGTGAATTGGTGCGCGAGGGCGGGCAATGGTTGGTGAAGGCGAAAGCCTGATTTGAATTTAAAATGGAATTGAAGGAAAAGCTATGAGTACGGTACAGCAAACCAATGCGCAAGGTAATGTGGTGGTCATTGGCACACAATGGGGCGATGAGGGCAAAGGCAAAATCATCGACTGGCTGAGCGAAACCACGCAGGGTGTGGTGCGTTTTCAAGGCGGTCACAACGCCGGTCACACGCTGATCATCAACGGTCACAAAACCGTCTTGCGTCTGATTCCGTCGGGCATCATGCACGCCGGTTTGCCGTGCTTTATTGGTAACGGCGTGGTGCTCTCGCCCGAAGCTTTGTTCAAAGAAATCGGCGAGCTCGAATCTGCCGGCGTGGATGTGCGCTCACGTCTGCGCATTTCCGAAGCTTGCACGTTGATTCTGCCGTACCACATTGCCGTCGATCAGGCGCGCGAAGCCAAACGCGGTGCCGCGAAAATTGGCACGACCGGCCGAGGCATCGGTCCGGCGTATGAAGACAAAGTGGCGCGTCGCGCCCTGCGTGTGCAGGATTTGTTCGATCCTGAATTGTTTGCGGCCAAACTCAAAGAAACATTGGAGTTTCACAACTTCATGCTCACCCAATATTTGGGCGCGCCTGCGGTGGATTATCAAAAAACCTTGGACGAAGCTTTGTCCTACGCGGATCAGCTCAAACCAATGGTGGACGACGTGTCTGCGACGCTGTACGAGATTCAGGCTAAAGGTGGGCGCCTGCTGTTTGAAGGCGCGCAAGGCACCTTACTCGACGTTGATCACGGTACGTACCCGTTTGTCACCAGCTCCAACTGCGTGGCTGGTGCGGCGGCGGCCGGTGCGGGCGTGGGGCCCAATCGCTTGAACTACATCCTCGGCATCACGAAAGCCTACTGCACGCGCGTTGGCTCGGGGCCGTTCCCGACCGAACTGTATAACGCCGACGGCATGAACGACGCCAGCGGCAAACACATGGCCGAAGTCGGTAAAGAATTTGGTTCGGTGACAGGGCGCGCGCGTCGCTGCGGTTGGTTTGATGCGGCTGCGCTCAAACGTTCCATTCAAATCAACGGTGTGACGGGTTTGGCCATGATGAAATTGGACGTGTTGGACGGGCTGCCAGAGGTCAAACTCTGCGTGGGTTATGAAATCGACGGCAAACAAGTCGATCTGCTGCCGCGCGGTGCGGATGAAGTGGCGCGCTGCACACCGGTGTACGAAACCTTCGCCGGCTGGACGGAATCCACTTATGGCCTGACCTCGTGGGATGAGCTGCCGACCAATGCTCAGGCGTATCTGAATCGCCTTGAAGCGGTCTGTGGCGTACCGATCGACATCGTATCGACCGGCCCGGATCGGGTGCATACCATCAATAAATCGAAGACATTGTTGTTGGCTTGATGGATTGCGTTGAGAGAAAGAACAGCGTGGTGTGAACCACGCTGTTTTGTTTTTGAGGGAAGGTTTTATTCGTCCTCAAACAAATCACTTTGCAAATCATCTGTCACGCTGTCGCTGTTTGATTCGTTGGCCTGCGCACGCAGGTATTTTTGTTCCCGAACTCGACACAGCCGCAGCACCCAATATTGTTGCGCAGGTGTGAGGTGCTGCCAGTATTGGCGCTCCTCGCGCTTGCGAAAGCAGCCTTTGCACAGGCCTTGTGCGTTGGATTCGCACACGCCTTTGCAGGGGTTGGGTAGGTCGAAAAATTCGAGTTGTTCCATCTGAGCGCGCGTTGGTTGTTTTGCCAAGAGATGCGAGATTGTAAGCATTTTTATGGGGAAATGGCTTACAATTTGCGCTTTCAATCCATGGTTTGTCTATAAAAGAGGAATTAAAAATGAGCATCCAGCAAAGCACCGAAACCGATTTGTATGTCGATTGGCAGGGTTATCACCGTATGATTGAGCGCTTGGCGTTACAGGTTTATGAGTCGGGCTGGCATTTTGACGTGGTGTTGTGCTTGGCGCGCGGCGGTTTGGTCGCGGGTAATGTGCTGTGTCGTATTTTTGATAAGCCGTTGGCGGTATTGTCCACCAGCTCGTACCGCGAGTCGATCGGCACCGTGCAGGGGGCGTTGGACATTGCAAAAAACATTACGATGACGCAGGGTGAGTTGAGTGGCAGCGTGCTTTTGGTCGATGATTTGATTGACACCGGTGTGACGTTGGCGGCGGTGAAGGCGCATTTGAAGGAATTTTATCCGGCGATCACCGATGTACGCTCGGCGGTGCTGTGGCGCAAAGGTCATGCTTCTGAGGATTTGGAGTCAAAGCCGGATTACTGCGTGGACTTTTTGGAAAATAATCCGTGGATTCATCAGCCGTTTGAGGCTTACGATGCTTTGCAGCCGCATATGCTGGCGGCGTGGTTGAAAAAAGCGCAGATGTAAGGCTTTTTGGCGATAATTATAATGTGTGGTAGAGGGAGATTCTATGTCCGAAGCGGAGTTTGCGACGTGGGCCGTGCGCTTGGGCGTGGGCGGTCTGGTCGCGTTGATGTTTTTCATTGTGTTTCAATTGGCGCATGAGAGTAAAGCAGGTAAATACGGTTTGATGGTAATGATGATCGCGCTGATGATGGGCGTGGTCGGGTTCGGAATCAAGCTGGCCGTGGAGTTGATTTTAAAAGCAAACGGTTTGTGATGGCGGGCGGGTGGACGTCTGAACATTTTAGGAGATGAGATGCATCGCCCGTTTTTGGTTTCCCGATATGTATTGATGGCGGGCAGCGTGCTGGTGGTGTTGGCGTTGCTGGCTTCGGTCATTCGTCCGTTTGATCGTGCGACATGGTGGATGGAGGTGTTTCCTGTTTTCGTGGCGTTTCCCTTGTTGTGGCTGACGCGCCGTTCTTTCACTTGGACCAGTTTGCTGTATGTGCTGATCACCGCGCATGCTCTGGTGTTGATTTTGGGTGGCGCTTATTCGTATGCGCGCGTCCCTTTTGGATTTTGGTTGCAGGATGTGTTTGCTTTGTCGCGCAATCCGTATGACAAAATCGGCCATTTTATGCAGGGCTTGGTACCGGCTTTGGTGGCGCGTGAATTGATGTTGCGTCGCGCTTGGGTCAATGGCCGTGGCATGGCGGGTTTTTTCTCGGTGTGTGTGGCCATGACGGTCAGCGCGGTGTATGAGTTGATTGAGTGGCTGGCGGCGGTGTTGCTCGGGCAGGGTGCGGATGAGTTTCTCGGTACGCAAGGATATGTCTGGGACACGCAGTCGGACATGGGGTTTGCTCTGCTTGGAGCGCTGGTGGCGGTGTTTGTGTTTCGTCGTTGGCACGACCGTCAAATCGAGCAGTTGGATAATTGGTCAAACAGTCTTTTTTATTCGTGATGGTTGTCGGAGGGTGTATGAATCAGATGCGTGCGGTGGTATGTGACGGTACGGGTGGTGCGGAGGTGCTGCAACTGGCTGAGGTGGCGTTGCCACAGCCGTGGCCTAATTTAATGCAGCAGGTGTTGATTCGCGTGCATGCGGCAGGAATCAATCGCCCCGATGTGTTGCAACGCAGCGGTCTGTACGCGCCGCCGAAGGATGCGTCGCCGTTGCTCGGGTTGGAAGTGGCGGGCGAAGTGGTCGAGGTCAAAGGCGATTCGTCGTGGAAAATCGGCGATCGCGTGTGTGCGCTGACGCATGGGGGCGGCTATGCCGAATACGTTTGGGCGGATGCGCGTCAGTGTCTGCCTGTACCAAACGGCTGGACGATGGCGCAGGCGGCGAGCCTGCCCGAAACCTTGTTCACGGTTTGGCTCAATGTATTTGAGCGCGCGCAACTGGGTTTGTATCAGTCATCGGAAACCCTGCTGATTCACGCCGGCGCGAGTGGCATCGGTGCCAGCGCGATTCAAATGGCCAAGGCTTTGGGGCATCGGGTGATTGTCACCTTGCGCCAAATGAGCAAGGCGGATTTTTGCCGCCAACTGGGCGCGGATGAGGTGGTATTGTTGGATGAGCAGTGGAGCGACGTGGTCTTGGAGAAAACCGCAGGGCGTGGTGTCGATGTGATTCTTGATATGCTCGGCACAGCGACCGCTGCTGGCGATATGCGCGTGCTGGCGCGACGCGGGCGTTTGGCTTGGATTGCGTTTTTAACCGGCTCGCGCATGGAAATCAAGGTGCACGAGGTGATGGGCAAAGAGGCTGTATTGACCGGCGCATTTTTGCGCCCACAATCGCCGGATACCAAGGCGCAATTGGCGCAAGGTTTGCGCGAGCATATTTGGCCAAAAATTGAGCAGGGTTTGATTGTGCCGATGGTGTATCAAGTGTTTGCGTTTGATCAGGTGCGGGAGGCGCATCAATATATGGAATCCAACCAACATTCGGGCAAATTGGTCTTGTCATGGATGAATGACTAAAAACCGTTTTGAATCAGAAGGATGCGGTTCTTGGTGCTGGATGCTGCGAGTTTGTTAATGGCATGCGGCCCAAATCGTCCGCATTCGGATTGACCGAAAAGGCTGAACCGCGTATAATTTCAAAGTTGTCCGACGCGAGCGTTCGCGCCGGGGGATTTAGTCCTCAAAAACCTTTTTGGAGAGCATCATGCGTAGTCAATGGGTCATCGGTAACTGGAAAATGAACGGCAGTTTGAGTGCAAACGCCGCATTGTTGAACGAATTGATCGCGGGTACGCAGGAAAAAGGCTCGGCACGCATGGCGGTTTGTGCGCCTTATCCCTATTTGGCGCAAGTGCAAGCGGCTTTGGCAAATAGCAATATTGCCTACGGGGCGCAAAATCTGAGCGATAAAGCCAGTGGCGCGTATACCGGCGAAGTCAGTGCCGATATGCTCAAAGATTTCGGCGTGCAACTGGTGTTGATCGGGCACTCCGAGCGTCGCAGCTTGTATGGTGAAACCGACGCCGTGGTGGCCGAAAAGTCGCGCGTGGCTTTGGAAGCGGGTTTAATGCCGGTAATTTGTGTCGGCGAAACCTTGGGTGAGCGTGAGTCAGGTCAAGCGCAAGCCGTGGTCTTGCGTCAGCTCAAAGCGGTGGCCGATGTCATCGGCGTGTCAGGATTGTCGCGTAGTATTTTGGCTTACGAGCCGGTTTGGGCGATTGGCACGGGTAAAACCGCGTCTCCAGAACAAGCGCAAGAAGTGCATGGCTGGATTCGTGCTGCGTTGCGTGAATTGGACGGCGCAATGGCGGATGATATGGCCATTTTATATGGTGGCAGTGTGAAGGCCGGTAATGCGCAAGAGATTTTTTCCAAGCCGGATGTAGATGGCGGCTTGATTGGTGGTGCGGCATTGGTTGCAGAGGATTTTTTGGCAATTTATCGCTCGGCTTGAGGCGAGAAATAGCGTACAATAACGCCCAATAGAATAAATGCGGATGCGGTTTTTGCGATCAACGAAAACAGCGTCTCAATGAGGAATTAGAAAAAAGTGGAATTACTCAAAACGATTATGATTGTGTTGCAGGTTTTATCCGCCGTTGGCGTGATAGGCTTGGTTTTGATTCAGCAAGGTAAAGGTGCTGATGCTGGCGCGGCATTTGGTTCCGGTGCGTCTGGTACTGTATTTGGCGCGGCAGGCTCGGCTAATTTCCTGAGTCGCACCACGGCATGGTTGGCAACGCTGTTTGTGGTTTGCACCATTGTTTTGTCCTTTGTGGTTAGCCCGATTTCGTCTATCAGAAATGATGGTGTGAATTTGAGCAACGTGAAAGTGCAAGAGCAGCAACCCGCTCAACCCGCAGCGCCGGCTAAGCCGAATGCAACACAAGGAATTCCACAATAATGTGCAGCGCTCGCGATGGTTGCGGGCAAGCAATGAGTAGTTGGGGAAATCAGAATAAGCCGACGTGGTGAAATTGGTAGACACGCTATCTTGAGGGGGTAGTGGCCTTAGGCTGTACGAGTTCGAGTCTCGTCGTCGGCACCAAAAAGTAGTTTGAAACACAAAGTGTTTCGGGCAAGTGGTAAAGCAAACATTCGATGTGGCGTGCAATGCGTTGGTTATTCGGATGTTCGGTATCAATTTGATTTGGGAAGATAAAATGAATTTAACCAACTATGTTCCGGTATTGCTATTCATCTTCGCAGCGCTCGGTTTGGGTTTGTTGGTCGTTGGTATCGGCTTCTTGCTCGGCCCCCGCAAACCGGATGCGGCTAAATTATCCCCTTACGAATGCGGCTTTGAAGCGTTTGAAGATACGCGGATGCGGTTCGATGTGCGCTATTATTTGGTCGCTATTCTGTTCATCTTATTTGACTTGGAAACCGCATTTTTGGTTCCTTGGGCAATCTCTCTTAAAGACTTATCAACGCCTGAAGCGCCGTTGTACGGCTTTATCGTCATGCTGGTGTTTTTGGCCGAATTGGTTTTGGGTTACATCTATATTTGGAAAAAAGGCGCGCTTGATTGGGAGTAATTCCACGCAGGCGTTTTTGTTTTTCCAATAATCGTTTTTGTTGTCGTGCAATCTGTGGGTCAATAGCTCGCAAAGAGGTTAATCTGATGAGTGATACAACCGTCGAAAAGCAAGGGTTTATCGTAACCACTGCTGAAAATTTAATGAATTGGACGCGTACTGGCTCCATGTGGCCGATGACGTTTGGCTTGGCCTGCTGTGCAGTGGAAATGATGCAGGCGGGCGCGGCGCGTTACGACTTGGATCGTTTCGGTGTGATTTTTCGCCCCAGCCCGCGCCATTCTGACGTGATGATTGTTGCGGGAACCTTGACCAATAAAATGGCGCCGGCATTGCGTAAGGTTTATGACCAAATGGCCGAACCGCGTTGGGTGATTTCCATGGGTTCGTGTGCCAATGGCGGCGGTTATTACCACTATGCGTATTCTGTGGTGCGCGGTTGTGATCGGGTTGTGCCGGTGGATATCTATGTCCCGGGTTGCCCTCCGACTGCTGAAGCTTTGATCTACGGGATTTTCCAGTTACAAAATAAAATCATCCGTAAACAAAAATCTCAAAATACTGTGTTGTTGGCGCGAGGTGTCGTATGAGTGAAGCTGTAGTAAACACTGAAACCACTGTTGAGACCGTATCGTCATCACGCAGTGCGCAGTTGCTCAATCAAGTGAAAGCGATCATTGGTGGTGCGTACCACTACACCGACGCTTTAGGCGAAGTGACTTTGCAAGTACCGGTGGCGGATTATTTGGCGGTTGCGCGTCAACTGCATGATGAACCAGCGTTGAAATTCGATATCATGCTTGATTTGTGCGGCGTGGATTATTCAGAGTACAACGGTGGCGGTTGGCCAAATCGGTTTGCGGTAGTCTTGCATTTGCTGTCGGTGACGCAAAATCAACGTTTGCGTTTGCGCGTATTTGCGCCCAATGATGATTTTCCGGTGGTGCCGAGTGCGATGGGTATCTGGAGTGCCGCAGATTGGTTTGAGCGCGAAGCATTCGATATGTACGGCATCGTATTTGAAGGTCATAACGATCTGCGCCGTATTCTGACGGATTATGGCTTTATCGGTCATCCGCTACGCAAGGATTTTCCTGTGTCTGGCTATGTTGAAATGCGTTACGACACGGAGCAAAAACGGGTTATTTATCAACCTGTTACCATCGAGCCTCGTGAAAATACCCCACGCATTGTGCGCGAACCGGGTTTTGGGCAGAATGCCAAATAAGATGAATCGGGTGAAAAATGGCTGAACTTAAAAATTACACACTGAACTTTGGTCCACAGCACCCTGCGGCGCACGGTGTATTGCGTCTGGTTCTGGAATTGGATGGCGAAGTGGTGCAGCGCGCCGACCCGCATATTGGGCTGTTGCATCGGGCGACAGAAAAATTGGCGGAGCAAAAAACCTATTTGCAGGCTTTACCGTACATGGATCGTTTGGACTATATGTCCATGATGAGCAGTGAGCATGCCTATGTGATGGCGATTGAGAAAATGCTCAATATCACGGTGCCGTTGCGTGCGCAATATATTCGCGTCTTGTTTGACGAGGTTACTCGCCTGCTCAATCACCTGCTTTGGATTGGTGCGCATGCGCTGGACGTTGGTGCGATGACGCCATTCTTGTATTGCTTCCGCGAGCGTGAAGATTTATTGGATGCGTATGAAGCCGTTTCCGGTGCGCGGATGCATGCAGCGTACTACCGTCCGGGTGGTGTGTCGCGCGATTTGCCGGACACCATGCCAAAACTGAAAAAAACCAAGGTGCGTTCGCAGGCTTCTTTGGATCGCATTAACCGCAACCGTGAAGGCTCTTTGCTGGACTTTTTGGAAGACTTCACACAGCGTTTTCCCGGTTATGTCGATGAATATGAAACCTTGTTGACGGACAATCGTATTTGGAAGCAACGTTTGGTGGATGTGGGTATCGTGACGCCAGAGCGTGCGAAAGCGTGGGGCTTCACGGGGCCGATGTTGCGTGGTTCGGGCATCGTTTGGGACTTGCGTAAAAACCAACCTTACGAAATCTACGACAAGCTCGACTTTGCGATTCCCGTAGGCAAAAACGGTGATTCGTATGATCGCTATCTGGTGCGTATGCAAGAAATGCGCGAAGCGAACAAAATTATGGCGCAGTGTATCGCGTGGCTCAAAGCCAACCCAGGGCCAGTGATTATTGATGATCACAAGATCGCACCGCCGACGCGTACCGAGATGAAAACCAATATGGAAGCGCTGATTCACCACTTCAAACTGTTCACCGAAGGTATGCACATTCCACCATCCGAGGCGTATGCGGCGGTGGAGCATCCAAAAGGTGAGTTTGGTATTTATATGGTATCCGATGGCGCGAACAAACCATATCGTTTGAAAATCCGTGCGCCGGGATATGCGCACTTGCAGTCATTGGATGAAATGAGCCGAGGCCATATGTTGGCCGACGTGGTTACCATCATTGGTACTCAAGATATTGTATTCGGTGAAATTGACCGCTGATTGATCGAAGACAATACAGATAGGGGCACGTGAAGATGTTATCAGAACAAGCATTACAACAAATCGCCGTAGAAGTGGCGAAATATCCTGCAGATCAAAAGCAATCTGCGGTGATGAGCGCATTGCGTATTGCGCAGGCCGAATATGGCTGGGTTTCGCCTGAAATCATGACCGAAGTCGCGCAGGTGCTCGATATGCCCGCGATTGCGGTGGAAGAAGTGGCAACGTTTTACAATATGTACGACATCAAACCGGTGGGCAAGCATAAAATCACCGTCTGCACCAATTTGCCTTGCGCTTTGAGCGGCGGCGTTTCTGCAGCGGAGTATCTGAAAGAAAAACTCGGCATTGATTTTAATGAAACCACGTCCGATGGCATGTTCACCCTTAAAGAAGGCGAATGCATGGGTGCGTGCGGCGATTCGCCGGTGCTTTTGCACAACAACCACACCATGTGCAGTTTCATGAGCAATGAAAAAATCGATGCTTTGCTCAACCAATTATCAGGGGAGTCGAACAAATGACCTGTTTGCATGATCGACACATCAATCCTGTGATTCTGGCGGGCTTAAACGGATCCAACTGGGATTTGGATAGCTATGTGGCGCGCGGTGGTTATGAAGTATTAAAGAAAATATTAACGGAAAAAACTTCGCCGGACGACATCATCAATGAAATGAAACTGTCGGCTCTACGTGGCCGTGGTGGCGCGGGCTTTCCGACCGGTCTGAAGTGGAGTTTCATGCCGCGCCAATACCCGGGGCAAAAATATCTGGTGTGTAACACCGACGAAGGCGAGCCGGGCACGTTTAAAGACCGCGACATCATTCGCTACAATCCATATGCGCTGATTGAAGGTATGACCATTGCCGCCTACACCATGGGCATTTCGCGTGGCTACAACTACATCCACGGCGAAATTTTTGAAGCCTACGAAATCTTCGAGCAGGCTTTGGCACAGGCGCGTCAAGCAGGTTTGCTGGGTGATAATATCCTCGGCTCAGGCTTTAGTTTTGATCTGTTCGCGCATCATGGCTATGGCGCGTATATTTGCGGTGAAGAAACCGCTTTGCTCGAATCGCTTGAGGGTAAAAAAGGCCAACCGCGCTTCAAACCACCGTTCCCTGCGAGCTTTGGTTTGTACGGCAAGCCAACCACGATTAACAATACCGAGACCTTTGCCGCCGTGCCATTCCTGTTGAAAATGGGCGGCCAAGCGTATTTGGACATCGGTAAACCGAATAATGGCGGCACCAAGATTTTTTCCGTGTCAGGTGATGTCAATCTGCCGGGTAACTACGAAGTACCGATGGGAACACCGTTCTCCACTTTGCTCGAATTGGCTGGTGGTGTGCGTGGCGGCAATTTGAAAGCCGTGATTCCAGGCGGCTCGTCTGCGCCGGTATTGCCAGCGCACATCATCATGGAATGCACCATGGATTACGATTCGATCTCTAAAGCCGGCTCTATGCTTGGTTCAGGCGCTGTGATCGTGATGAATGACACGCGCTGCATGGTCAAGTCGTTGCAACGCCTGTCGTATTTCTATTATGAAGAATCCTGTGGTCAATGCACCCCATGTCGCGAAGGTACCGGCTGGTTGTGGCGCATGGTCGATCGTATCGAAAAAGGTCAAGGCCGCCCAGAGGATTTGGATTTGCTGGATTCCGTAGCCGGTAACATCATGGGGCGCACCATTTGCGCCTTGGGCGATGCCGCGGCTATGCCGGTGCGCTCGTTTGTGAAACACTTCCGTGATGAATTCGCCTATCACATTGAGCACAAAAACTGCGTTGTGCCCACGTATCGTTAATTGAAGGTGACGTATGCTTGAAATGGAAATTGATGGTATCAAGATCGAAATGCCCGAGGGTAGCATGGTCATGGATGCCGTGAAAAAAGTGGGTAAGTACGTTCCCCATTTTTGCTATCACGAAAAATTATCGGTTGCTGCCTCGTGCCGTATGTGTTTGGTTGAAGTCGAAAAAGCACCCAAACCCTTGCCTGCCTGCGCCACGCCGGTGACGCCGAATATGGTTGTGCGCACGCAAGTGGTTTCTGAAAAAGCCAAAACTGCACAAGCCGACGTGATGGAGTTCTTATTGCTCAATCACCCGCTGGATTGTCCGATTTGCGATCAGGGTGGTGAATGCCAACTGCAAGACCTCTCTATGGGTTATGGTAAAGGCACTTCGCGCTTTGGTGAAGAAAAACATGTCGTTGCGCCGAAAAATCCGGGGCCGCTGATTTCCATGCAAGAAATGGCGCGCTGCATCCACTGCACACGCTGTGTGCGCTTCGGTCAAGAAGTCGCGGGCATCATGGAATTGGGTATGATCAACCGTGGTGAGCATTCTGAAATCACCACTTTTGTTGGCAAAACCATTGATTCCGAACTCTCCGGCAATATGATTGACCTGTGTCCGGTCGGCGCGATTTTGTCCAAACCATTCCGCTACTCCGCGCGTTCATGGGAATTATCCCGTCGCAAATCCATCAGCGCCCACGATTCATGGGGCAGTAGCTTGGCCGTACACGTCAAAGACCACCGCGTCAAGCGCGTGGTGTCTTTGATTAACGAAGCGGTCAACGATCATTGGATTTCTGACCGCGATCGTTTCTCATACGAAGGTTTGAATTCAGAGGATCGTGTGACCGAACCGATGATCAAAACCAATGGCGAGTGGAAAACCGTTTCATGGGACGAAGCATTTACCTATGCCATCGAACAAATCAAAAATCGCAAAGGTCAGGCAGGTGCGGACCAAATTGGTGCTTTGGCGCACCCACAATCAACCGTTGAAGAGCTATACGCGCTCAAAGCATTGATCAACGGCTTGGGCAGTGCGCACATTGACACTCAGTTGCGTCAAACCGATGACAGCCTCAATGCGCATTTGCAAGGCATCCCGCATTTGGGACAAACCATTCCGAGCTTGGGCGAAACCCACGTTGGTTTGGTGATTGGCGCGCATTTGCGTCAAGACCATCCGTTGCTCGCACTGCGCTTGCGTCAAGCGGCGAAAAATCGAGCGGACATTTATGTGTTGAGCGATGAAGCCGAAGATTTGTATATGCGTGTTCATCAAAAAGCGCTCAATGCCTCGGTATGGTTGGACGAATTGTTGGCGATTGAAGCCGAGTTGAACAATCCGCAAAGCGACAATTTTGCTGGTCAAGTCGCGCGTAATTTGCGCAATGAACATGCGAGCAACAAAGCCATTATCCTTGGCAATGCCGCTATGAATCACCCGCAAGCCGCACAAATTTTGGCCGTCGCCAATCGCATCGCGCAATCATGCGGCGCTGTGGTATCCGTGGCAGTGGATGGTGCAAATACCGTGGGTGCGTACGCCGTGGGTGCGGTTGCGCAAAACGGCAGTTTGACCGCACAACAAATGTTGGCACAACCACGCGCCGTCTACGTGACTTTAAACGTTGAGCCTGCCAATGACACGGCCAATCCGGCGCAAGCCGTAGCTGCTTTGAAATCGGCCTTTGTGATTGCGCTGAATTCATACTTCTCTGCGGTGGCAGACACCGCTGATGTGATTTTGCCAACCGTACCCTTTACCGAAACCGGTGGTACGTTTGTCAATGCCGAAGGCCGCGTACAGACATTCAATCCGGTGGTCAAACCACTGGGCGAAGCACGTCCGGCATGGAAAGTGTTGCGCGTTTTGGGCGAGCGCTTGGGTATTCAATCCCCAGCGTTCAGCGCCAACGATGTGAATGATATTCGTGCGGCAGTTGCCCCTGTTTTGGCAGAATTGCCAGCACGTTTGAGCAATGGTTCAAATGCCGTTGCGCAGGCGACAGAAGTGGCTAATGGTTGGGTGCGCAGCACACGCGTGAATCCATACGCCGTGGATGCGGTGGTGCGTCGTGCAGGCAGTTTGCAAAAAACCAAATGGGCGCAAGAGGGATTGGTCGTTGGTTTGGCAGAAAATGTGTATCAGGCTTTGGGCTTGGCCGTTGATCTGGCAGGTGATCCTGAATGGGTGAGCGTCAAACAAGGCGAGAACAGTGTCAAAGCGCAAGCCGTTTTGAATCCAAAATTGGCGGATAACGTCGTTGATATTCAAGCAGGTACGGCACTGGCCGCTGCCTTGGGTTCTGCGTACGCAAGCGTAACAGTGGAGCGAGCATAATGGAGCTGATTAATCAATTCACGACTTGGGGTGTCGCCACCTTTGGCGATGCGCTGTGGACGGTTTTGTGGGCATTGATCCGCATCGTACCCTTGATGGTTGCGGTGCTGCTCTCCGTCGCGTATTTGACCTATGCCGAGCGTAAAATCATCGGTGCGATGCAGATTCGTATGGGGCCGAGTGTGGTGGGGCCGTTTGGCTTGCTGCAGCCGATCGCCGACGTAGTCAAACTGATGCTCAAGGAAATTATTACCCCCAGCCGCGCTGACAAACCGCTGTATTACCTCGGTCCGTTGATGGTTTTGGTGCCCGCATTTGCCGTGTGGGCGGTTATTCCATTGGCCAAAGATTTCGTCATTTCTAATATTGACGCCTCTTTGCTGTACGTGATGTCGGTGGCCTCCATCGGTGTGTACGGCGTGATTTTGGCAGGTTGGGCGAGTAACTCCAAATACGCCTTCTTCGGTGCGATGCGTGCCTCCGCGCAGATGGTGTCGTATGAAATCGCGATGGGTTTTGCCATTGTGGTGGTATTAATGGTGTCGAACAGCCTGAATTTAACCAGCATCGTTGAAACCCAGCAAAAAGGCATGTTCAACAGCATGGGCATTAATTTCCTTTCGTGGAACTGGTTGCCGCTGTTGCCGATGTTTGTGGTGTATTTGATTTCCGGCGTGGCCGAGACCAACCGTCACCCATTTGACGTGGTTGAGGGTGAGTCTGAGATTGTGGCCGGTCACATGACCGAGTATTCGGGTATGGGTTTTGCCTTGTTCTTCTTGGCCGAGTATACCAACATGTTCGTGATTGCTGCTTTGACCTCGATCCTGTTCTTGGGTGGTTGGGACGCACCGTTTGCATTCTTGTCGTTTATCCCGGGGATTGTTTGGATGCTCTTGAAAATGAGCTCAATCATTGTCTTCTTCTTGTGGATTCGCGCGACCTTCCCTCGCTATCGCTATGATCAAATTATGCGTTTGGGATGGAAGGTGTTTTTACCCGTGTGTTTGCTTTGGTTGCTGGTCATCGGTATTTGGTTGCATTCGCCACTGTCCATTTGGAAATAAATGAGTACCGTGCACTTAAGTGTACTTAACGGAAACCGCACACAGATAAGCGTAGGTAGAAAACTATGGCATCATTGAAACATTATTTTAAAAGTTTTTTCTTGACTGAATTGCTGACTGGTATGACAGTCACAGGGAAGTATTTTTTCAAAGAAAAAATCACTCTGCGTTATCCCATAGAAAAAACCCCGATTTCCCCGCGTTTTCGCGGTTTGCATGCACAACGTCGCTATGAAAACGGCGAAGAGCGCTGTATCGCGTGCAAATTGTGCGAAGCGGTATGTCCGGCAATGGCGATTTCGATTGAATTGGCTGAGCGCGAAGATGGTTCGCGTCGCACCACGCGCTATGATATTGATTTGACCAAATGTATTTTTTGCGGCTTTTGCGAAGAATCCTGCCCGGTGGATGCGATTGTGGAGACGCCTATCCTCGAATACCACGGCGAGAAGCGCGGTGATTTGTACTACACCAAAGAAATGTTACTCGCGGTCGGTGACCGCTATGAGGCGGAAATTGCGGCGGCCAAAGCGGCTGATGCAAAATATCGTTAAATCGTGTCGCGTGACGTACGCTTAAATTGTATTAATGTGAAAAGAGTTTGAGATGGATATTCAAAATATCATTTATTTCGTGTTTGCTGCGGTATTGCTCAGTTGTGCAATCGCCGTGGTTACGGCACGTAACCCGGTTCACTCCGCCTTGTTTCTGATCGCATCGTTTTTCTCTGCCGCGGGCATTTGGATTATGTTGCAGGCAGAATTTCTTGGCATTTTACTCGTGCTCGTATATGTTGGCGCGGTGATGGTATTGTTTGTCTTCGTGGTGATGATGCTCAACCTCAATACGGTCAAAAAGCGTGAAGGTTTTAAGAAAACTTTGGCGTTGGCCTTGGGCTTGGGTACATTGGTGATCGTACAAATCGGCTCCGTGATTTTTCACTATTTGCACCGTCCGGCCAAACCGAATGCCGCGGAAATGCTGGTGAAAGACGGCTCGAATACCCGTCGCATTGGTGAAGTGCTGTACACGCAATATGCCTTGGCGTTTGAGTTGGCTGCTTTGGTGCTTTTAGTTGCCTTGGTGGCGGCTGTGGCGATTACCTTGCGCAACCGCAAAGAGGCCAAAGAGCAAAATCCATCCAAACAAGCGCAAACCCGCGCGCAAGATCGTTTGCGTATGGTCAATGAAGCAGCGGATGTTGATGCACGACAAACTTTGGTTGATCCGTCGGTCAAGCCAGTTAATACACAGGAGTCATGATGCCTACTTCTTATTATGTCATTTTAGGCGCGGCGTTATTTGCGATCGGGGTGGTCGGTATTGTACTGAATCGTAAAAACATGATTGTTTTGCTGATGTCGATCGAGTTGATGTTGTTGGCCGTGAATACCAACTTCATTAGTTTTGCGCACATGTTGGGCGATGCCTCGGGTCAAATTTTTGTGTTTTTCATCATGACGGTTGCGGCGGCTGAGGCGGCCATTGGTTTGGCGATTTTGGTGGTGCTGTTCCGTACGATGAATACCGTTGATATGGATAAGTTGGATAATTTGCAGGGTTAATGCGGATTTAAACCAATAGCAGTTGAGATCGGATGCGCCAGACTGAAAACGACGCGTTCGAGTTGTAACAAGTATTAGATAGATTAGACAATAAGCGAGAAAACAATGAAATCGTTGTACCTCATCATTCCGTTTGCGCCATTGGTCGGCTCGATTTTGGCAGGTATTTTTGGCAAACAGCTTGGGCGTTTGCCATCTGCGATCGTGACGATTCTGGGTGTATTGATTGCGTTCATCGGCTCGGTCATTGTCTTTAACGACGTTCGTGCAGGCAATGTGTTCAATGGTTCGGTGTACACATGGGGGCAAATCGGCGATTTGAAATTGGAAGTCGGCTTTCTGATTGATAATCTGACCACCATGATGATGTGCGTGGTGACATTTGTCTCTCTCATGGTGCATATTTACACCATGGGCTATATGAAAGATGATCCGGGGTATCAACGCTTCTTCTCATACATTTCCTTATTTACCTTCTCTATGCTGATGCTCGTGATGAGCAACAACTTCTTGCAATTGTTCTTTGGTTGGGAAGCTGTGGGTTTGGTGTCTTACCTCTTGATTGGTTTCTGGTACACACGCCCGACTGCTATTTTTGCCAATATGAAGGCATTTTTGGTCAACCGTGTCGGTGACTTTGGCTTCGTTTTAGGTATCGGCTTGATTTATGCGTTTGCCGGTTCTTTGGATTATGCCGCAGTATTTGCCAAACGTGAAGAGTTGGCGCAAATGCTGTTTCCGGGTACTGATTGGATGCTGATTACCACCATTTGTATCTGTTTATTTATCGGTGCGATGGGTAAATCGGCGCAAGTGCCTTTGCATGTGTGGCTGCCGGATTCCATGGAAGGCCCAACGCCAATTTCTGCATTGATTCACGCGGCAACGATGGTGACCGCAGGTATCTTTATGGTCAGCCGCATGTCGCCGCTGTTTGAATTGTCCAATACCGCCTTGTCATTTGTGTTGATTATCGGTGCGATTACTGCGTTGTTCATGGGCTTTTTGGGCATTATACAGAACGACATCAAACGTGTGGTGGCGTATTCAACACTGTCACAGTTGGGTTATATGACCGTGGCTTTGGGTGTGTCGGCTTACTCAGTTGCGGTATTCCATTTGATGACGCATGCGTTCTTTAAAGCCTTGTTATTCTTGGGCGCGGGTTCGGTCATCATTGGTATGCACCACGATCAAGATATGCGCAATATGGGGGGGCTGCGCAAATACATGCCGATTACTTGGATTACGTCATTGCTCGGCTCATTGGCTTTGATCGGTACGCCGTTTTTCTCAGGGTTTTACTCAAAAGATTCCATCATCGAAGCAGCGGCTGAATCGCATCTGTTCGGTTCGGGTTTTGCCTATTTTGCGGTATTGGCCGGTGTGTTCATCACGGCATTCTATTCGTTCCGCATGTATTTCCTTGTGTTCCATGGCAAAGAGCGTTGGATGCAGGCGTCTGCGCACCATGCTCATCATGTGCATGCAGCACACGCGGATATCCATGGCGATGAGCATGATGATCACGCGGATCACGCGGATCACGATCAACACCACCATGGCTTGGGACCAAATGATAAACCACACGAATCGCCGTGGGTTGTGACCTTGCCATTGATTCTCTTGGCGATTCCGTCCGTGATTATCGGTTTCCTGACGATTGAGCCGATGCTGTTTGGCGACTTCTTTAAAGGCGTTATCACGGTCAATGGCGAAGCCCATCCTGCTATGGAAGAGTTAAAACATATTTTTGAATCGCATGGTGGTGCTGTCGGTATGGGCACACATGCTTTGATGACTGCGCCGTTCTGGTTGGCTTTGGCGGGTGTGGCGTTGGCTTATTTCTTCTACATGGTCAAGCCGTCGATTCCTGCGGCGATCAAGGCAAAAACGCCGATCATCAACAATATTTTGGAAAACAAATACTACTTTGACAAATTCAATGAAACCGTGATCGCCGGTGGCGCACGCAAAATCGGTGAATTTTTGTGGAAAGTATCGGATAGCAAGCTGATTGATGGTTTGATCGTCAATGGCGCGGCAAAAGTGGTGAATGTGTTTGCGCAAGCGATGAGCTTGTTCCAGTCCGGCTTGATTTACCAATACGCGTTTGCAATGGTAATTGGGGTGATTTTCTTCTTGTTTATTATTGTGACGCTTTGATGGTATTGCTTGGTATCGTCAATGACATGGGTTTTGTAATTAATAGTTAACGATTGGGGGCGACTCTACGGTTCAGTGGTTTGGATCAGCGGGTCGGCTCGATATTAAAAAAGTGGTAGCGATATGCATATGCCTTGGTTAAGTTTAGCGATTTGGGTTCCCATCTTGTTTGGTGTGGTGACACTGCTTTTAGGGCGCAGCGACCGTGATGGTCTGGCGCGATGGGTTGCCTTACTCGGTGCGATCGTCAGTTTCTTGATCACGATTCCGCTGATCGCCGGGTTCAATGGGGCAACGGCGGCGATGCAATTCGTTGAGCAACATGCTTGGTTGCCCAGCATCAACGCAAGCTATGCTTTGGGCGTGGACGGCCTGTCTGTTTGGTTTATTCCGCTGACCGCGTTTATTACCGTTTTGGTGGTATTGGCCGGTTGGGAAGTGATTACCAATAAAGTGGCGCAGTACAATGCCGCATTTTTGATTTTGTCCGGTTTGATGGTCGGTGTGTTTGGTGTGACCGATGGCTTTTTATTCTACATCTTCTTTGAAGCGACCTTGATCCCGATGTACATCATCGTGGGCGTATGGGGTGGTCCAAACCGTGTGTACGCGGCGTTTAAGTTCTTCCTATACACCTTGATGGGTTCGTTGCTGATGTTGATCGCCATTGCGTATCTGCGCTATGCAACCGGCACGTTCGATATTGCCGCGTGGCATGATTATCCGCTGGCGATGTCGGTGCAAAAATTATTGTTCTTCGCGTTTTTGATGGCGTTTGCGGTGAAAGTGCCGATGTGGCCGGTGCACACATGGTTACCAGACGCACACGTGGAAGCGCCGACAGGCGGTTCGATGGTCTTGGCGGCGATTATGTTGAAGCTTGGTGCGTACGGTTTCTTGCGTTTCTCTTTGCCAATCGCGCCGGATGCCTCTCACGCATTGGCTCCGCTAATGATTACTTTGTCGCTGATTGCTGTTGTCTACGTTGGCTTGGTGGCCTTGGTACAGAAAGACATGAAAAAACTGGTGGCGTACTCGTCCATCGCGCACATGGGCTTCGTAACCTTGGGCTTTTTCATGTTCAACCAACAGGGGCAAGGAAATAACGTCGCGATGCAAGGTGCGATTTTGCAAATGATTTCGCACGGTTTCGTCTCTGCCGCGATGTTCTTCTGTATTGGTGTCATGTATGACCGCGTACACAGCCGCGAAATCTCTGCCTATGGTGGCGTGGTCAACACAATGCCTAAATTTGCTGCGTTTTTCATGCTGTTTACCATGGCCAATGCCGGTTTGCCAGCCACCAGTGGCTTTGTCGGTGAGTTCTTGGTGATCATCGGTGCGACTAAGTTCAACTTCTGGATTGCCGCGATTGCCGCAACGACCTTGATCGTCGGCGCTGCGTATTCACTGTGGATGTACAAACGTGTGGTATTTGGTCCGGTTGCGAACCATCATGTGGCGGAATTGACCGATGCCAATGGTCGTGAACTGTTGATCTTGGGTTTATTGGCGGTAGCCGTATTGGCAATGGGTCTGTATCCATTCCCATTCACGCACACGATAGATGCTTCGGTGAATGAGCTGATTCAGCATGTGGCGCAAAGCAAATTGCCCATTAAGCCATAATTGATCAAGCGCTCATGAAGTCCTAAGTCATTATTTGTAGCTGCTATTTTAAGAATTCTAATCGGTTAGAACGAGGTTAAAACGTTATGCCAAATTTTTTCATTGTTTACCCTGAGGTCGTGTTAGCGATTTTCGCAACGGCGGTATTATTACTCGAACTGGGGACACACAACGATGCGTATCGTCGGATCATTCATGTTGTCAGCCTGATCGGTTTGGCCATCGCAGGCGTTTTAACGGCTCGCTTACTGCACTCCGGCGTCAATTTGATGGCCTTTAATGACATGTTCATCTCGGATCCGTTGGCGAATCTGGCCAAAATGTTCTCGCTCATTTGTGTCGCGGTGACGTTTGTGTACGGTCAACGTTATGCGGTCGAGCGCGGTTTTTTGAATGGCGAGTTCTACAGCTTGAGCTTGTTTTCTTTGGTCGGTCAGTTGGTGATGATTTCATCCAATAACTTGCTGGCTTTGTATATGGGTTTGGAATTGCAGGCTTTGTCCCTGTATGCCTTGGTGGCCTTGCGTCGTGACCATGTGCGTTCGATTGAGGCGGCAATGAAGTATTTCATCCTGGGCGCGATTGCTTCCGGTTTACTGTTGTTCGGTATGTCTCTGGTGTACGGTGCGACGGGCGGTAGCTTGAGTTTGACCGAAATCGCTAATAAAGTGGCGAGTGGTCATGCCGATACACAAATGCCGATTTTGATTATGGGCTTGGTATTTTTGGTAACGGGCGTGGCGTTCAAACTGGGTGTGGTTCCATTCCATATGTGGGTGCCGGACGTTTATCAAGGTTCGCCTACCCCGGTGACGCTGATGATTGCATCGGCGCCGAAGATCGCCGCGTTTGTGATGATCGTACGTTTGTTTATCCAAGGTTTGCCGCACTTGTCAATTGATTGGCAGCAAATGTTTGCGGTTTTGGCGGTGCTCTCGTTGATTCTCGGTAATCTGGCCGCGATTCGCCAAAAAAGTTATAAACGTATGTTGGCGTATTCGGGTATTTCGCACATGGGTTTTGTGCTGTTGGGCTTTTTGTCTGCGCGCGCGGGTGTTGATCCATACACCACAGCATTGGGCGTTGGCCATGCGTTCTACTACGTAATTGTGTATTCCATCACCACGCTGGCCAGCTTTGGTGCGATTTTGGCGATGACGCATTCGGGTTTTGAAGCGGATCAATTGGATGACTTCAAGGGCTTGAACCAGCGCAATCCTTGGCTGGCGTTTTTGTTGCTGTTGGTGATGTTCTCCTTGGCCGGTATTCCACCGTTGGTTGGTTTCATGGCAAAATTCGTGGTGATTCAAGGTTTGGTTAACGCAGGTCTGTTTAAACTGGCTTTGGTGGCGGTTCTGTTTTCGCTCATTGGTGCGTTCTACTACTTGCGCGTGGTCAAGTTGATGTACTTCGACAAGCCGGAAAATACCACACCGATTCAATTCTCAGCCGTTCAGCATGGTGTTTTGACCGTTAACGCTTTGGCCTTGATTTTGCTGGGTGTGTTGCCTAATGGTCTGATTCAAATGGCGGTTAATGCGGTGTTGAAAAGTTTGGGTGTTTAATTGATGAATATGTCGGCTATATGGGTGATCCTCGCTGGCCTCGTGCTGGCGACTCTACCTATGTTGGGTGATCGCAGTGTGTTGGCGATACCGCTGTTGAAATCATCTAAATCCGCTTGGATGCGCGTATTGGAGTTTGTGATTGCCTATGCGATCTGGATTTTACTCGGACGACTGTTGGAAGCGCAGGTAGGGCAGGTTAACAAGCAAGGCTGGCAGTTTTATGCGGTTACTTTTTTGCTGTTTTTAGTGGCCGCATTTCCCGCTTTTACGTGGCGCTATTTGTGGCGTCGCGCTTAATGGTGATTCGTTAAAGATTGAACGCGTGGCTGTCCACGCGTTTTTTATTAGATGAAATGAGAGAGGTGGCGTATGACTCACGCGTATGATGCGAGCCAGTTTCGGCAATTGGACCAGTTGGAACAAGGGGAGGGCTTGGCCGAGCAGACACTGGATGATCGTCTGGTGTACGAGGGCGATTACTTAAAACTCCATCGCGCCACCGTGCAACTGCCCAATGGCGCAAGCTCGTATCGTGAGTACCTCAAACATCCGGGCGCGGTGATGATCATGCCGTTATTTGAGAATGGCGATGTACTGCTGGAACGTCAGTACCGTTATCCGATGCGCAAAGTATTCATCGAATTTCCTGCAGGGAAAAAGGATGCGGGCGAAGCGCCGTTGGAGACGGCCAAGCGTGAATTGCTGGAGGAAACCGGCTATCGTGCCGAACGCTACACGCATGTGACCGATATTCATAATGCGTTGGCGTACAGCGACGAGGTGATTCATTTTTACTTGGCGGAAGGGCTGATTCAAGCAGGTGAGCAGCAACTGGATGACAATGAATTTGTGCAATTGCTGCGCGTGCCATTGAGTCAATTGATGATGTGGATCAAAAACGGCTGGGTTTCGGACGTGAAAACCCAACTCGGTGCGTTTTGGTTGCAAGATTATCTGAAAAAATCGTGATAGAAAGGAATTCAATATGCCACACTGCTGTATCGAATACACGCCCAACGTATTGGCACAAATGGATAAAACTGAACTTCTGCACACCGCACATCAGGTGATGTTGAACGCAGGTTTGTTCGGTGCTGCCGATGTGAAAACCCGCGCGCATGAGGTGAGTGATTTTATTCTGGGTGAGCAGCCGCTTCAGCAAAGCGGTTTTATTCATATCATCATTTATTTGTTGAGCGGTCGCACGGCTGAGCAAAAGCAGGCCTTGACGCACAGCATGGCGCAGGCATTGCGTGCAAAACTGCCCGATTTAGCGAGCATCACCGTGGATATCCGCGATATGGTGCGCGACACCTACGCCAAAGATGTGGTGTAATTGACGTCGCGATTTGCTGGATTTACCACAGCGATTAAAAAACTCAATCAATTAAAGTGAGTTTTTGCTTGCAATCGGTTTGGAAAAGGTCTATAAATACACCTGTTCGCCGCTTTGCGCATTGAGAAATGAGCGGCTTTGGAGAAACTGAATCATGTTGCACGCACAATCATTTTACTTTTGGCACTTTACACGAACTGGCGGTGGGTCTGTTCGGTAGCCTTGTGCGACCAAAATACACGAAACCGCTAATGTCCGATTAGCGGTTTTTTTATGCCTATTTTTAGATGTTTAATGATTTTAAATTGAAAAGGAAAAACCATGCAGATCAATACCGATGACGTGCGGATTAAACGAATTGAGGAGCTTGCGCCGCCGGGGCACATCATGCGCGAATTTTCACTGTCCGAGAGTGCTTCGCAAGTCACGTTCAATGCTCGCGAAGCGATCCATCGCGTGCTACACGATGCGGATGATCGCCTTGTGGTCATTATCGGGCCGTGTTCGATTCACGATCCGGCAGCGGCGATTGAATATGCCAAGCAGCTCATGGCGGAGCGCGAGAAGTACAAAGACACCTTGGAAATCGTCATGCGCGTGTATTTTGAAAAACCGCGCACCACGGTGGGTTGGAAAGGTCTGATTAACGACCCTGATTTGAATCAAACGTTTGATATCAACAAAGGTTTGCGCATGGCGCGAAAATTATTGTTGGAAATCAATGAGTTGGGTTTGCCTGCGGCGGTGGAATTCCTCGATATGATTTCCCCGCAATACATTGCCGACTTGGTGAGCTGGGGCGCGATTGGGGCGCGCACCACCGAGTCGCAAGTGCACCGCGAGTTGGCTTCCGGCTTGTCTTGTCCCGTCGGATTTAAAAATGGCACGGATGGCAATGTCAAAATCGCCATTGATGCGATTCAGGCGGCGCGTCGTCCGCACCATTTCCTATCCGTGACCAAAGCAGGTCACTCCGCCATTGTCTCGACCAATGGTAACGAGGACTGTCACTTGATTCTGCGCGGTGGTAAAACCCCGAATTACGACGCCGCCAATGTCAGTGCATCGTGCGAGCAAATTGCCAAAGGCGGTCTGCCGCAACGCATCATGATTGACGCATCGCACGCGAACTCCGAGAAAAATCCTGAGCGTCAGTTACCGGTGTGTGAAAACATCGCCGAGCAGCTCGCGGCGGGTGACGAACGGATTTTTGGCGTGATGGTTGAGAGCAATTTGGTTGGCGGTCGTCAGGATTTGGTCGAAGGCCAAACGCTCACCTACGGTCAAAGCATCACCGATGGCTGCATCAACTGGGAAACCTCGCAAAAAGTGCTGCAAATTCTGTCGGATGGTGTTGCTGCGCGTCGCCGTGCGAAACTGAATAATTACAACGAACAGTAAACTCAAGGAATCGTATGCGTCTCATGGAGCGTTTTGCCAACACGCCGCAGCCACCGTACTATGTGGTGATGTTCACGAATCAACGCACTGAGCGCGATGACGAAGGCTATCACGCCATGGCGCAACGCATGTTGGAATTGGCCGCGCAGCAGCCCGGCTACCTCGGTGCGGAAAGCACGCGTGATGCGGATGGCTTCGGCATCACGCTGTCGTATTGGGACAGTTTGGCGCATATTGCGCAGTGGAAAAACCACGCCGAGCATCAAATCGCGCAGGCCAAAGGCAAAAGCGACTGGTATGCAGCCTATTTCACCCGCATTGCCAAAGTGGAGCGTGCCTACGCGATGTTGCCAAACCATGAAGTACGTGTACAATAAGCCGCGCGATTTATTTTTCTTGAAAGGACACTCGTATGACCCGAAGCATCATCAGCACCACCAACGCACCCGCCGCCATCGGCCCGTATTCGCAAGCTGTGAAAATTGGCGCCTTCGTTTTTACTTCCGGCCAACTCGGCATGGATCCGGCCACTGGCGCCCTGCCGGAGGGCATTGAGGAGCAGGCGCATCAAGCGTTTAAAAATCTCTCCGCCATCCTCAACGAAGCAGGCGGCGGTTTGTCCGATGTGATCAAATTCACCCTGTTTTTGACCGACTTGAACGACTTTGCCACGGTGAACCAAATCATGACGCAATACATTGCCGAGCCATTCCCTGCGCGTTCAACGGTGGAGGTCGCCGGTCTGCCCAAAGGCGCGAAGTTTGAGGTGGAGGCCATCGCGCAGATTGCGCATAAAGATTGATCATAAAGGCTCGGTTTCGAGCCTTTTTTCTTATGGAGCGCGAATGAGTCAAATAACCATCCAGAGACTGAATCCCATGCACGCGGAGGTGTATCGAGCCATGATGCTGGAGGCGTATGAACACCACCCTGATGCGTTTTTATCTCATACCCGCGCGTGCGGGTATTTTTTCGTCTAAATTATTATCTAAACAGTTGAATAATTGTTCAATTGTTGTATAATTCTCTGCCGTTTGAGGAGTGCGAATATGAGGGATGAGTCACAGGATATTGAGCAGTTGGCGGATGTATTCAGTTTGCTCGGCGAGCCGACGCGTTTGCGCATTGTGTTGGCGTGCTTTGAGGCGCCGAAAGGTGTGGGCGAAATCGCTCAGGATTTGAATTTGAGTATGTCGCTGATCAGCCACCACTTGCGTTTGCTGCGCGCCGCGCGCATTGTGCATGCCGAGCGCGTGGGTAAACATGTGTATTGCAGTTTGACTGATGCGCACATTCGCACGATGTTGGGCAATATGTTGGAGCACATCGGTGAGACCGATGAGTAAATGAATTGAATAGAGAAAGGGCAGAGTGGAGCGCTGTGTGCCCTTGGGTATTTAGAAGGAGACTGTATGTCGATTTTTCATCATCACGATGATGGCGATGCGCATCATCAGCATCAGATGCATTACAACGCGAGCCGATTCATCGGATTTGCGCTATTGTTGACCGGCGCTTTTGCGATTGTCGAGGTGATTGCGAGCTTCGCCTCGGGCTCATTGGCTTTGCTTTCGGACGCGGGGCATATGATTACGGACTCGGCGTCGCTCGGTTTGGCGTATTTGGCGCAGCGCTTTGCCATGCGTCCGGCGTCGTCAAAGTTGTCGTTTGGTTACACGCGGGTGGAGATTGTCGCGGCGTTTGTGAATGCGTTGTTCATGCTGGTGATTATCGGCTGGATTGTGTTTAAAGCCATCAGCCGCTTGATTGCGCCAACGCCGGTTGCGGGTGAAACGGTGACGTTGGTGGCGACCTTGGGTTTGTTTGTGAATCTGTTGGTGGCGTGGCTGTTAATGCGTGACCAAACGTCGATGAATGCACGCGCGGCACTGGTGCATGTGATGGGTGATTTGCTCGGCTCGGTCGCGGCGATTGTGGCCGGCTTGGTGATTTCATACAGCGGCTGGTTGCCGATTGACCCGATTTTGTCGATGGTGGTGGCGGTGTTGTTGCTTAATTCGACTTGGCGTTTGCTCAAGGAGTCGGGCTGGCATTTGCTGGATGCCGTGCCGTATCAGATTGACTACGATGGCGTTGGGATGGATTTGCAAAATGTGGAGGGCATTGCCTCGGTGCATGATTTACATATTTGGAATATGTCGCCCGATCATCCGATGCTGACTGCGCATGTGATGCTCAAGCATGATGTGCGCTGGCCGATTTTGCTCGAATCGGCGCGCTTGATGCTGCGTGATAAGCATAAAATCGAGCACATCACCTTGCAGCCGGAATGGCAGGATGAGGGGATTGTGTATCGTCCGCCGAGCAATCCAGCCGCGCATCTGAGCGATGGCACGGTGTGCCCGACCGAGTCGGCGGTGCATTGAGTGGCTGTGGGCAATGCGTGGTGTCGATGATGACAAAAAACAGGCGGGGAACATCCCCGCCTTATTTTTTGTGGCGTGTGGCATTATTCCGCGCCCAAAAATCCACCGCTTTGATGTGCCCACAGTCGCGCGTACAAGCCGTTTTTGGCCAAGAGTTCGTGGTGTGTACCTTGTTCGATCACTTGTCCTTGGTCAAGCACGATCAGCCGATCCATGGCGGCGATGGTGGACAGACGATGGGCGATGGCGATCACGGTTTTGCCTTCCATCAGCTCGTATAGGCTTTCCTGAATCGCGTTTTCTACCTCAGAGTCGAGTGCGCTGGTGGCTTCGTCGAGCAATAGAATCGGTGCGTCTTTGAGCATAACACGAGCAATGGCGATGCGCTGACGTTGACCGCCGGAGAGCTTGACGCCGCGTTCGCCGACGTGGGCGTCGTAACCGGTGCGACCTTTGGCATCGGTCAGTTGCAGAATGAAGTCGTGCGCTTGGGCGCGTTGCGCCGCGAGCATCATTTGGGCATCGTTCGCGTCGGGCTTGCCGTAAACGATGTTGTCGCGAACCGAGCGATGCAACAGCGAGGTGTCTTGCGTCACCATACCGATTTGTTGGCGCAGGCTGTTTTGCGTGACCTCGCGGATGTTTTGCCCGTCGATCAGAATATGTCCTTCGTTCAGATCGTAAAACCGCAGCAGCAGATTGACGATGGTGCTTTTGCCTGCTCCGGAGCGTCCGACCAGACCGATTTTTTCACCCGGTGCAATGTTCAGGTTCAAATGCGTCAACAGCGGTTTTTTCTCATCGTAGCGGAAAGTCACATCTTTGAACTCAATCAGGCCGCGCGATACGCTCAGTGCCTGCGCTGTCGGTGCGTCCAGAACCGTGTGCGGCTTGGACAAGGTGTTCATGCCGTCCTGAATCGTACCAATTTGCTCGAATAGCTGCGCGGTTTCCCACATAATCCAGTGCGACAGACCGTTCAGACGCAGCGCCATCGCGGTTGCAGCGGCGAGTGCGCCGACTTGGATTTGTCCGTTTTGCCACAGCCACAAGCCCAAACCGGCGGTGGAAATGACCAAGAGCATATTCAGCGTATGGTTGACGAATTCCAACTGCGTCACCAGACGCATTTGCGCGTACACCGAGCCCATGAATTCGCGCATGGCGCTGCGGGCGTATTCGGACTCGCGTTTGCCGTGCGAGAACAACTTCACCGTGGTGATGTTGCTGTACGCATCGGTGACGCGGCCGGTCATGAGTGAACGTGCGTCCGCCTGCGCCTCGGCAGTGATTTTCAGTTTGGGAATGAAATAGCGCATGCCCACGCCAAAGAACACGATCCACAGCGCAAATGGCAACAACAGCCATGCATCAAAGCTCGCCAAAATCACGCCCATCGTCAGAAAATATACCAAGACATACACCAGCATATCGGCACAGATCATGATCGTGTCGCGCACGGCCAGCGCCGTCTGCATCACTTTGGCCGAGACACGGCCGGCGAATTCGTCTTGGTAAAAACTCAGGCTTTGTTGAAGCATCAAACGGTGAAAATTCCAACGCAGGCGCATCGGAAAATTGCCTTGCACCGTTTGGAACCGCAGCGCCGACTGGACAAAAATCCACAGCGGACTGAAGGCAATCAGGCCGAACATCAACAGCAGCGCGTAACGCTTTTGCGTCCACAGCTCGTTGGGCGAGAGCGTGGTCAGCCAATCCACCAGTTTGCCCATCATTTGAAACAGGTAGGCTTCGAATACGCCGATGCCCGCCGTTAAAATGATGACGGCGAGCAGCCAGCCACGCAAACCGTCCAAACATGACCAGATGAATGGAAACAGGCCGGATTTGGGTGGTGTCGGCTCGGTATCGGGGTAGGCGTCAATGCGCGATTCAAACCAATGAAAAATCTGGGGTAACATATGCAATACAAACAAAATCAAAAAATAACAAGGTGTCATCATACCACGATGGTCTGGGTTCCGAACGCAACGGTTGGCAATCTGCACGCGATGTGCCGGATGCGCTACAGAGCAACGGCGGCCTTGTCATGAATTTGTCACATTGCATACAACTGATTTCCCACATAATGTAGGCTAAAACCATGAATTTGAGTGAGTACCATGATAAAAACCGCCATCCAAGCCCCTATGAGCAAAACGTCATTGCCCGCAACAAACTATCTGAACCGTGAGCTGAGCCTGCTCGCGTTTAACCGGCGGGTTCTGGCGCAGGCGCAGGATGAGCGCGTGCCTTTGCTGGAGCGTTTGCGCTTTTTGTGCATCGTATCGAGTAATTTGGACGAATTTTTTGAGATTCGCATGGCGGGGATCAAGGAGCAAATTCGCGCTCAGTCGTCCTCCGTCAGCGTCGATGGCAAAACCCCACAGGAGACCTATCGGCTGGTGTCCGCACAGGTACATCGACTGGTGGATGAGCAGTATCAAGTGCTCAATCAGATGATTTTGCCGCAGTTGGCTGAGCAGGGCATTCGATTTTTGCGTCGCGCGACGTGGACGACGGAGCAGCGCGAATGGATCCATGAATATTTTTTGCGCGAGCTGATGCCGGTACTCACGCCCATCGGTTTGGACACCTCGCATCCGTTTCCGAAAGTTTTGAACAAAAGCCTGAATTTCGCGGTGGAGCTGGAGGGCAAAGACGCCTTCGGTCGCCATGCGGATGCGGCGATTGTGCAGGCGCCGCGCGTGTTGCCACGCGTGATTCGTCTGCCGCAGGAATTGGTTGATGTGGAATACGGCTTTGTATTTTTATCCTCGGTGCTGCATGAGTTCATGCATGAATTGTTCATCGGCATGAATGTGTTGGGCTGTTATCAATTTCGCGTGACGCGCAATTCCGATCTGTTTGTCGATGAAGAGGAAGTGACCAATCTACGCACCACCTTACAAGGCGAATTGCCGCACCGACACTTTGGTGACGCGGTGCGTTTGGAGGTGTCGGACAATTGCTCACCGGCGATGGCGGCGTTTCTGACCGCGCAATTTGGCTTGAATGAACACGATGTGTATCGGGTCAACGGACCGGTGAATTTAGTGCGGTTGATGCAAGTGCCTGATTGGGTTGATCAGCCCGCATTGAAATTTGCCCCGTATCGCGTGGGCGTGAACAAAGAGTTGAGCAAAGGCGCCAATATTTTTGAGGCCATCGGCAAGGGCGATATTCTGCTGCACCATCCGTACCAGTCGTTCGCACCGGTGATCGAGTGGTTGAATGAGGCGGCGCATGATCCGAATGTGGTGGCGATCAAGATGACGGTGTACCGCACGGGGACGGATTCGGAGCTGATGCAGTCGCTGATTCGCGCGGCGCAAAATGGCAAGGAAGTCACGGTGGTGGTCGAGCTGATGGCGCGCTTTGACGAGGAGGCCAATATTGGCTGGGCGACGAAATTGGAGGAGGTCGGCGCGCATGTGGTATACGGCGTGGTGGGCTATAAAGTCCATGCCAAAGCGTTGCTGATCGTGCGGCGCGAGGCGGGACAATTGCGCCGCTATGTGCATTTGGGCACGGGTAATTATCATCCGAAAACCGCGCGGCTGTATTCGGATTTTGGCCTGTTGACCGCGAATCCTGAGATCACGCACGATGTGAGCGAGGTGTTTAAACAATTGACCGGATTGGGTAAAGCGCGCACCCTGACGCATCTGTGGCAAGCACCGTTTACCCTGCACAGCAATATCATGGCGCGCATTCGCGCCGAAACCGAGACCGCACGCGCCGGCGGCAAGGCGCGCATCATCGCGAAAATGAATTCGCTGCAAGAGCCGCAGATCATCCACGCGCTGTACGAGGCTTCGCAAGCGGGCGTGAAAGTCGATCTGATCGTGCGCGGTTTTTGTCTGCTGCGTCCGGGTGTGAAAGGACTGTCGGAGAATATCCGTGTGCGCTCCATCATCGGGCGTGTGTTGGAACACCACCGTATATTCTATTTCTACGCGCAGGGACGTGAAGATATTTACCTCTCCAGCGCGGACTGGATGGCGCGCAATGTGTTCAAACGCATCGAATTGGCATTCCCGATACTGGATCGAAAAATCAAAAAGCGCGTGATTCACGAAGGTCTGCGCGTTTATCTGAGTGACAATCAGCAGACGTGGGAGATGAACGGTGAGGGCGGCTACACGCGGCGCAAACCGAGCAGCCGTCAGGTCAAACCGCGCAGTGCGCAGATGGGCTTGATGCATTTATTGGGAGAGCTTGGCTAAATGGAACTGTTTTGGGTGTCGTTGGCGGCTTTCCTTGCATCCTGTTTGACTTTTTTCTCCGGTTTCGGCTTGGGAACCTTGCTCATGCCTGTGGTTGCCTTGTTTTTGCCGGTGGAGGTGGCGATTGCCGTGACCGCCATCGTGCATTTGGCGAATAATCTGTTCAAATGGGCTTTGGTGGGTAAAAAAGTCGATCGCTCGGTGCAGTCGGTGCTGTGGCGTTTCGGTGTGCCCGCCGTACTGGCCGCATTACTCGGCGCATGGCTGCTCAATATGCTGTCGTGTTTACCCACCTTGTTTGAATATCAATGGCTCGGGCGTGCGTTCGCGGTGTCAGTGGTGAAATTCATCATCGGCGTGCTGATTTTTGCGTTTGTCTGGCTGGAGCTGTCGCCGCGCTTTGCCAACATGAGTTTTGATGCGCGTTACTTGCCGCTCGGCGGGGCGCTCAGTGGTTTTTTCGGTGGCTTGTCGGGGCATCAGGGCGCGTTTCGCAGCATGTTTTTGCTCAAATCCGGCTTGGATTCGCAGCGCTTCATTGCCACCGGCGTGGTGCTGGCGGTGCTGGTTGATGTCGCGCGGATGCTGGTGTACGGCTGGAATTTTTCGGCAAGCACGGCGCATATTCAGTGGACGATGGTCTTGTCCGCATCGCTCTCGGCTTTTGTTGGCGCGTATTTGGGCGCCCAATTGCTGCATAAAGTGACGTTGCGCACGATACAGCGACTGGTTTCGGTGCTGCTGGTGTTGATCGGCTTGGGTTTGGTGACGGGTTTGCTGTAAAGGGGTTAAGCCAGTAACTGCCGCACCCGTGCCTGCAATGCGGGAATGACCTCGGTCTCAAACCACGGATTGCGCCGCAGCCACAGTTGATTGCGCGGACTGGGATGCGGCATGGGCAAGCGTTCGGGGAAATAAGCGCGCCAGCGTTGCACGGTGTCGGTCAACGTGCCTTTTTCGTCGGGCAAATGAAAGCCGATGGCGTATTGCCCCACCATCAGCGTTAACTCAATATTGGGTAAACGATTTAGGATCGCCGTGCGGCCGATGTGCGCCACTTGGCTCGCACATTCTGGGCGCGGTGGTAAATCGCCCGATTTGCCCGTACCGGGAAAGCACAAACCCATCGGCAGCAGGGCGATTTGCCGCGCATCGTAAAATACTTCACGCGTCACGCCCATCCATGCGCGCAAACGATCGCCACTGGCATCATCAAACGGAATTCCTGCATCATGCGCCTTGCGCCCGGGTGCTTGGCCGACGACCAAAATCCGCGCAGACGGATGCAGTTGAAAAATCGGTTTGGGTGCAAAAGGCAGATGCTCGGCGCACACATCACACTGGGCAATGGCGCGGAGCATGTCTGGAAAGTTGGGCATATGCGGCTCACTAAAAGTGTTGGGTATTTGGATGAATGATTATAACGCTGCATGACGCTACTCGATGGATTCGTACCGTAAAATTACCCCCGATTTTTGGGGCAATCGGCTATACTGCCGTTCACGTCACACACTTTTGGAGCGTTGTTTCATGTTGCCTATTTCAGCCCTTAGTCAAATGTTCCCGGTCATTATGACCCCCAGCCATGACGGTAAATATTTTCACAATTACACCGTATCCCTGCTCAACCTCGTTACCGAAGCGCAACAAGTCGGTATGCCTTTGCAAGTGGTCCTGCACCGGGGTGAAAGTCTGGTTACGCGCGCGCGCAATGATTGCGTGGCGCAGTTTCTGGCCAATCCGCAATGGACGCACCTGTTTTGGATTGACTCCGATATCGGTTTCAGTACCGAGGCGGCGTTTCGCCTGCTGCTCTCCGATCACGACATTGCCGCGGGTGTGTATCCGCTCAAACGTGAAAATTGGCCGGCGGAGGGGATTCCAGCCGGTATGACGCAGGCGCAATTTGAAAGCCATTACACGCGCTATACCGTCAATACCGATGGTGTGAATGAGAACAACGAATTGCTGATGGATATTTCAGAAGACGGATTTCTCAAACTTGACGAAGCGCCGACCGGATTCATGGTCATCAAGCGTCATGTGTTTGAACGCCTGATGCAAAGCTACCCGGATTACCAATACGTTCCCGATGCCGTCGGCATTGAGGACAAAGGGCTGCACTACCGCTTTTTCGACGTGATGGTCGACCCGAAAACACGCCGCTATTTGTCCGAAGATTACGGCTTTTGCCGTCTGTGGAGCGGGCTGGGCGAGCATATCTATGTGGATTGCCACTCCAATCTGACGCATCAGGGCGCGAAACTCTACAACGGCCCGTTTTACAAATCTCTGAGGGATAACCTCTCCTCTGCCATTGGCGCTCCGAAGGGTGCGGTGATGAAGTTGAGCGGATTGCAGTATGTGCCCAATGACGAGTCGTAAGTTAATGATCCGAATCGGCATAAAAACTGCGCTACTGTTTGAGTAGCGCGGTTTTTATTTGAACAGCAGTTAAACCTTTAGTTGTTTAAACGCCTTTTGCGCTGCCGCGATGGTGTTCACCACATCATCTGCGCTGTGCGCGGCGGAGACAAAGCCCGCCTCGAACGCCGATGGCGCGAGGTAGACGCCTTCGTCCAGCATGGCGTGGAAAAACGCGGGGAACAGGTCGGTGCGCGAGGCCATCATGTCGGCAAAGCTCTGCGGTTTTTTCTCGGCGAAATACAGGCCAAACATGCCACCTTCGCAGTCGGTGGAGAATGGCACGCCGGCTGATTGTGCGGCGTATTCGAGACCGTTCATCAGTTGGCGCGTGCGCTCGTACAGGTTTTGGTAGAAATATGGCTCGGAGATAATTTCCAATGTGGTCATACCCGCCGCCACCGCCACTGGATTGCCGGACAGTGTACCTGCCTGATACACGCCGCCGAGCGGCGCCATGTGCGCCATGATGTCGCGGCGACCGCCAAATGCGGCGACAGGCATGCCGCCGCCGATGACTTTGCCCAATGTGGTGATGTCGGCTTGCACGCCGTACAGCCCTTGCGCACATTGTTTGCCGACGCGAAAGCCGGTCATCACTTCGTCAATGATCAATACCGCGCCGTGCTTCGTGCACAGTTCGCGCAGGGTTTGCATGAATTCAGGCGTGGCGCGCACGAAATTCATATTGCCTGCGATTGGCTCAAGGATGACGCAGGCGAGCTGATCGCCTTTTTCCTTGAACAGGGTTTGCAGCGCCTCAACGTCATTGTACGGCAGAACCAGCGTGTCTTTGGACACCGCTTGCGGCACGCCGGCAGAGGATGGATTGCCAAAGGTCAACAGGCCGGAGCCGGCTTTGACCAACAGGCTGTCGGAGTGACCGTGGTAACAGCCTTCGAATTTCACCAGTAAATCGCGTCCGGTGAAACCACGCGCGAGGCGAATCGCGCTCATAGTCGCTTCGGTGCCGGAGGAGACGAGACGAACCTGCTCCAATTGCGGCAGCATCGCGCACAGTTTCTCGGCGATTTCCACTTCGGCGCGGGTCGGCGCGCCGTAGCCGAGGCCGTTCGCCGCGGCTTCTTGTACCGCTTTGACCACACGCGGGTGGGCGTGGCCGACGATGATCGGCCCCCATGAGCCGATGTAGTCGATGTATTTTTTGTCGTTTTCATCCCAGAAATACGCGCCTTCGGCACGCTTGATGAAGCGCGGCGTGCCGCCGACGGAGCGGAAGGCGCGCACAGGTGAATTCACGCCACCCGGTGTGGTGGTTTGGGCGCGGTCAAATAGGGCTTGGTTTTGGTCTAATGCAGTCATAATCATGTCGTTTAAAGGTTATTGCAATGTGTTGGATGAAGGCGCAGGGCGTTTGTTGGGCGACTGCTCAACTTCGGCGGTTTCGTCCTCGGTTTGGCGCGTCCAGTAAAAACGGTCAGGGATTTTTTTGCCCATGCCCATGCTGATGCCAAACCGCAGGGTTTGCCAGGTGTATTCGAGTGCCTCGCCGACTGCTTGCGGTGTGGGTTGCCCGTGGGCGATGAGCGCGCTGATGGCGGCGGACAAGGTGCTGTTCGCGCCCAAAAACGCGTCTTTCAAACGCGGCGTGGTGTCGGTGCGCAGCAGTCCGTCGCTGGAAAATAGCTGATGTACGACTTGTGAATCAGGCGATTTGGCGTCGGTGGCGAACACGTATTCGCAACCCGAGGAGAGCAGGGCTTGCGCGTGCGCGTTGGCCAGCAGTTGCGGATGCTCCTCTTCAATTTGCGTGAAGTTGTGTTTGACTTCGGCCAATTGGCGCAGCAGGTGACGCTGGGCAATCAGCAGGTTGGCGTTGGGCAAAATCAATTCGTGTGTCGCGGTGATGATGTCTTCGGCGTTGTTGCCGTCATCGTCATCGGCCACGAGAATTGAGGGCGCGAGAATCACCGGTACTTGCGGATAATCGGCCATGATTTCAGCGATGACGCGTACGATTTGCACATCGGGCAAGACGCCGATTTTGATCGCGTGAACGACGGAATCCTCAAGCAAGGTGCGCGCCTGATCGTCCACCCAGTCAGCGTCCAGCGGAATCACCGCCTCTAAACGGCTGAAATCACCCGCCAGCAGCGTGGTGGCGACGGTGAATGCGCTGGCTTCTAAGCTGGCGCAGGTCAGCGCATCGGCGGCAATGCCTGCGCCGCCGGTCGGATCGTGTGCATTAAAACTCAAAACGATGGGGTAACTCATGCGAAACCTTGATAAAATAAGGGTTGTCTTTTGGGTGTGCGCATTGGACTTGAAGTCTGCGATATGCGCCCCAGATGCTGTATTGTACCGTGCTACGATACGCTTGGGTATGTGTTGATTTAAATTTAAGGATGAGTATGAAAACGTGGATGTGTTTGGTGTGTGGCTGGGTTTATGATGAAGAACAAGGTTGGCCGGAGGACGGTATCGCGCCCGGTACGAAATGGGAAGACGTCCCTGCGGACTGGATTTGCCCCGAATGCGGCGTGGGTAAAGCGGATTTTGAGATGGTGGTGATCTAATCGGTCGTTTGCAATTGAATTAAAAACCGGTAGTTAATGACTACCGGTTTTTATCGTCTGTAGGGCGTATTCAATGATGAATTTGCGCCAGCATCGCGCTGGTTTTGTCCAGCATATGGTGTTCCACCGCGTTGAAGGCGCGCGCCAAGGCGAAGCCGTAGGCATAGGCGTCCGCGCCCCCGTGGCTTTTAATGACCACACCGCGCAGACCGACCAGCGCCGCGCCGTTGTACGGGCGATTGTCCACGCGGTGACGAAAGCCATTGATCGCGGGCATGGCGAACAAGGCCGTCCATTTGCGCCACCATGATTTTTTGAATTCTTCGGTCATGTGTTCGCGCACCAATTTGCTCATGCCCTCGGAGGTTTTGAGCAAAGCATTGCCAACAAAGCCATCGCACACAATCACGTCGGCACCGCCGGTGAAAATCTGGTTGCCTTCGACATTGCCGATAAAGTTGATGGGCGTGCTTTTGAGCAGCTCAAATGCTTGCTTGGTCACTTCGTTGCCCTTCATCTCTTCGTGGCCGATGTTGAGCAAGCCGACGCGCGGATTGGCTGCGTGCGCGTGCTCCATCGTTGCGGCGGCAAGCGATGAACCCATCAAGGCAAACTGCTGCAAATGCTCGGCGGTGCAATCCACATTCGCGCCCAAATCCAGCACCACCGTGCCGGTTCCTTCCAGATTCGGCATGATTGAGGCAATCGCCGGGCGGTCTATGCCATCCAATGTTTTGAGCACAAAGCGCGCAATGGCCATCAGCGCGCCGGTATTACCGGCGGAGACGATGGCGTGCGCACGGCCTTCTTTCACCAGATTGATTGCCACGCGCATGGAGGAGTCTTTTTTACGGCGCAGAGCCGATTCGACGGCCTCATGCATTTCCACCACTTCGGACGCATGCACGATTTGGCAGCGCGCGGATTCGGTGAGCTGATGTTGCGCGAGCGCAGAGCGAATCTGTGTTTGCTCACCGACCAGCAACAAGCCCGCGTCGGGATGGGCGCGTAAAAATTCAGCGCAGGCAGGCAAGGTCACGGATAATCCGTGATCGCCGCCCATGACATCTACGGCAATGATGGTTTTTTGCAGGCTCATATGGGGACTAAATAGTTGAAACCGTGAATTGCAAAGCGACCGTTTAATCCGATCGGTTAGGCCGACTCAATTTAAACGACAAAAAGCTGGTAAATACCAGCCTTGCCATGTCGCTATTGCCGACGAGAATGCTTAATCGTTGCGCACAGATGCACATCGATTGACGCAAAATTATTCGTCGTTTTTAGTTTTAACTACTTTTTTGCCACGGTAAAAGCCGTTCGGGCTAACGTGGTGGCGCAAGTGTACTTCACCGGTCACCGGTTCGATCGCCGTAGCAGGACCCGTGATGAAGTCGTGCGAACGGTGCATACCGCGTTTAGAAGGTGATTTTTTGTTTTGTTGAACAGCCATGATAAACTCCAGAAACTCCAAACAGAGAATGCGCGATTATATAGGAAAAATTCATCTTTGCCAAGTGGTATTGCGTTTTTGCGTGGTTTTGAGGCAAATGATTGAATTTATTGGTTTTTCAGTGTGCGTAAAACGTCAAACGGCGAGGTCTTTTCGCCCGACGACATGGGTAGGGTTTTGTCGCATTGCTCATGCGCGATGACGATCGGCAGGCTCAGGATGATTTCATCTTCCATCAAGGCGAGCGTGTCAAAGGCTTTGCTGCCGACGATTTTTTCAATGCCTGCGGTGCCTTCGGCAATCGCGTTAAGCTCCTCTTCCTCGTCGTCCAGTTCGGCTTCGGTGTGAACCAATTCGAGAGAATTATCCACGTCCACCGCATACACCATTTCCTCCAAACAGCGTTGGCAGCGCATCATCAGCGTGCCGGTGATGCGAATGTGCATGATGGGATGCTTTTTCTCGTCCAATTCGCCCGATAGCTCGTAATGCAGCGCACCATCGTGGCGCGTCAAGTCGCTGCCCAAGCGGGTCAGCAGGTTGATGGGCAATTCACCTTGCTTGCTGGCATGCTCTTTGCATAGGGCGAATACGTCGATTGTCCAAGGTGATGCGTGGGCTGTACTCATAGTGTCTTTCGTAATGTTCGAGGGTGTGTCCGTGCGTAAATCCTGCGATAATAACGCCTTCACAATAAAGGAAGCACGGAATACCCCTACCGTCTGCGCTGGAGATTGGCGTGATGAGTAACGAGGCATGGCGCGCAGTCTATGGCATTCCCCATACAAGCGTCACAACAAAGTTAATTACGCGCCAATCTCCAGCCCGAAGGGTTCTGGCAAAAAACACCCAGAACTTTGTTGCAGCATAGGGGCTGTCGTAGAATAACTACGACCCCTATCCTGCGCCGCGTTCTGAATGTTTTTTGCTCAGAACGCAGACTGGTTTGGGTTGTTCCGTGCTTCCTTAAATGATTTGAAAATTATAACAGAGGTTTTATGGTTGACACATCTCATCCTGAGCTGATTTTAGGCTCATCTTCTCCTTATCGTCGTGAACTTTTAGAACGTTTGCGTCTGCCGTTTCGCGTGGTCAGCCCGACCATTGACGAGACGCCGCATGCGGGCGAAACGCCGGTGGATACCGCGTTGCGACTGGCGCTGGAAAAAGCGCGACACATCGCGCGCAGCCATCCGAATGCGCTCATCATTGGCGCGGATCAAGTGGCCACTGTGAATGGCGAGCAAATCGGTAAAGCAGGCGGCTTTGACAAGGCATTGGCGCAACTGCAAATGATGCGGGGCAAAACGGCGCTGTTTCACAGTGCTTTATGTCTGTATGACGCGCGCAACGACACCTATCAACTGGACAATATTGTGACCAAGACCACGTTCCGCGATTTGTCAGACGAAGAATTGGCCGCGTATTTGCGCATCGAGCAGCCGTATGATTGTGCCGGCAGTGCGAAAGTGGAGGCGCTGGGCATCACGATTCTCGAAAAAGTCGAATCCGACGATCCGACTGCGTTGATTGGCTTGCCGCTGATTGCGCTGACAGGGATGCTGCGTAAAGGAGGTGTTGTTTTATACTAAATAGGCTGTCAACAAAGCGTTAGAAATATTAAAAATAATCGAAAAATAGGGAGTTTGTATGTTTCAATGGGGTATCTACGGGTTGGGCGCATTGTGCCTGCTGTCGGCTTGTCATAAAACGGTTCAAAATGAGACGGTAAACACGCCGGTTCAGGCTGCGGCGCATGTCACGGACGCCCACGTGCCAAAACCGATTGAGTGGGCGAGCTGCCACCGTCCTGAATATCAATCGTGGTTTACTCAGAAGATTCCGTCTAATTTGCAATGCGCGTCTTTGGATGTGCCGCTGTCTTATGACGCGGTACCATCGTCAACCGATACGATTGCGCAACAACGGGTCACACTCACGCTGACGCGCTTGCCTGCGCAGCAGCAAAAACAAGGTGATTTGGTGGTTTTGGCTGGTGGTCCCGGCGAATCGGGGATGAATCCGTCGGTTACGCCATCGGCGGCGAATGCGCCTTTGCTGGCGGCTTATGACATCATTGGCTACGCACCCAGAGGCGTTGCACCCTCCACGCCGACCATATCCTGTCCGATTGCAGCGCATGATTCATCTGACAGTGCTGTGTCTGAAAACGAGTTGTTTGTGCGCGCATGCATTGAGCATACGGGCTTGGAGGTATTAAAGCACATCAGCACCCGCGAAGCGGTCTATGATTTGGAGCAAATTCGCAAGGTTTTGGGCAATGAAAAGCTGACGGCAATTGGCTACTCGTATGGCACGAAGGTGGTGGCCAGCTACGCAGAACAGTTTCCTCAATCGGTGCGTGCCTTGGTGCTGGACGGTGTGGTGGATCTGTCGGAGGACTACTTCACCCAGCGCATCAATCAGGAAAAGGGCTTTCAAGCCACTTTTGAGCGATTTGCTGCGTATTGTGCGCGTGAGGGTGCTTGCTTTTTATCGGCGGATCCGCAAACGGCTCAGACGCAGTTTCATCAATTGTTGCAAAAATTAGAGGCCAAGCCTGTGGCAGTGGATGCGCACACGCGCATCGGTGCGGATGAGGTGCTGTCTGCGATGGGAACGTATTTACTCTGGGACGATCAATGGCCCGATTTGGCGCGCGCATTGCAGGCATTGAATCGCGGTTCGGCGCAGCCTTTCGTTCAACTGATGCAGCAATTGCCAAACGAAGCTGCCAACGACGCATTGGGTGCCATCAATTGCGCTGATGGCGCGGTACACTTGGACAAAGATCATGCCTTGGCGCAGTGGCGACGTGTGGACGAGGCCGCCACATTCAGCGACCACCGGCCAAAAACCGAGGCTGAGATATTGGAGTCCTGTCATTTTTGGCCGCACGCGGGAACCGATCAAGCGCGTATCCCCGTGGTTGCCAAAGAGCTGCCCAAATTGCTGTTTGTCGCGCAACGACACGATCCGACCACGCCGTATGCGAATGCCGTTCGCATGGCGCAGTATTTCAACAGCCCGTTGCTCACGCGCGAAGGCGATGGCCACACCCTCGTGTTTAGCGGCATCAGCTCATGCGTGGATCAAGAGGCCGTTGCCTACCTGCTGCAAAAGGATTATGAAGCCAAAGACCGCAGTTGCGCATCGTAGTGGTATTGCTGGGTTGACATCGGTAGGCAAATTCTGAGATAAAATCATGTACAGAATCATCAAATGAGTGGAGGCTATATGAAATTCGCAGTTATCGGTGCATCGGCGGGCGTGGGCTTGGAGCTGGTCAAGCAACTGCTTGACCACGGGCATACGGTCAATACCTTGTCGCGCAGTATCGGGGCGATTCCCGAGCATGAGCGCGTGCATAAAATCGTCGGCAGTGCGCTGAACGAAGCGGACATTGCGCAAGCCATAGATGGCGTGGACGCGATTTTGGTCACGCTTGGTTTGGGGATGAGTTTGAAGGCAACAGGCTTATTCATGCAATCAGGTAAAGCGATATTGAATGCGATCAAAGCCACCGGCGCGCAGCCGCCGTTGATCGTACTCACCGGATTTGGCGCGGGTGACAGCATGAAATACACGGCATGGCCGGCGAAAACCGCGTTTAAACTACTGCTTGGCGAAATTTACGCCGAAAAAACCCTGATGGAAAAAATGCTCGCAGCGCAATATCCGAAGGTGCTGTTCGTGCGTCCGGGCGTATTGACCAACGGCGCATTAACCGGCCGCTATCGCGTGCTGCCCGAACCGACAAAAGGCGCGCGCGTGGGCATGATTTCACGCAAAGACGTGGCGGATTTTATGCGACAACAGGCGGAGAATCCGACGTATATCGGGCAGTATCCGATTTTGACGAATTGAATCTTGAGGTTGTGATTATGGGCGTATTTATCTTCCAACCGCGATGGAAAGAAGAGCTGGTCTGTAAAGGAGCTACAGGTGAATTTGTTCTTGAGTTGTCAATGGGTGTTTTATCTGCTTATCTTCCAACTGAGGATTCTTGGAAAGAAAAGGCACCGATTTGGGCGCGCGAACTTTGGCCTGTGCTTCGTGATGAATTGGCTGAGTGGTGTGAGGTTAATAAAGCAAACTTCTTTATTGATCCAACAACGAATGTTTTATGCTGAAACACATACGGTTACGCTGAGCTAACTATATCTAATCACCTTTATCGTTTAATAACGTGATTTTTCAGGCGTGCGAATTGGATCTGTTTTTTTGTTTTTTGCTCTGAAGTAAAAATAAATGGGTAAACCAAGCATAAAAATAAGCCCAAAAATTATGAAGACCCACGCAGACCAATTTTGTGACAAGAACCAAACCCCAATAAAAGCTAGTCCATAGAAAACAATACGAAATATTGTTTCACCAAAAATATCGGAAAAAATACTGTTTGGGTGTTTGGGCTTATTCATTGACGTTTTAGTTTTAACGATAAATCCGCTCTTTCACCCCATCCGCCGTGGCGATCAGGGCGACATGCGCGGGCTGTTGGGCGAAAATACCGACGGTGAGTACGCCCGGGATCAAAGTCAGTTCGCGTTCCAATGCGAGTGGGTCGGTGATCTGTAATCCGTGTACGTCAAGGATGTGGCAACCATTGTCGGTGATGATCGGTGCGTCGTCTTTGACGCGCCAGATTGGCAGGCCGCCGATGGCGGTGAGGCGGCGCGCGACGGCTTCGCGTGCGAGCGGTACGATCTCAATCGGTAGAGGGAATTTGCCGAGCACGTCGACTTCTTTGCTCGCGTCGGCGATGCAGATGAATTTTTGCGCGACCGAGGCACAGATTTTTTCGCGCGTGTGCGCTGCGCCACCGCCTTTAATCATGTAGCCGCGTGGGTCGATTTCGTCCGCTCCGTCAATGTAAACGGGCACGTCGCGCACTTCGTTCACGTCAAATACTTTGATGCCGTAGCCTGCCAAACGTTCGGCAGTGCGGTTGGAGCTGGCGATGGCGCCGATAATGTTGTCCTTAATTTTGGCCAGCTCGTCAATGAATAGATCGGCGGTGGAGCCGGTGCCGACGCCGATGATGGCGTTGTGTGGGACGTATTCGATGGCTTTTTGTGCCACGAGTTGCTTCAGTTCGTTTTGGTTCATGGTGTGTTTTTTTAAGGTTGAAAAGTTGGTGCAATTTTAGCATTGACCCTGCGTCATGTCGCCCCATTTCGGCTGAATACCGCCCAGGATCTGTCGCAATGCCGTTAATTTTGAGTGCTTTTGTTGTGCTCATGCTGGATTTGATGCGCTGCCCAGACGCAATTGGCGCGGTATTTCGAGGCGAAAATGGGTACAAATTGGTACAATAGCGCCTTTCAAATCAATCATGAATAGGTTTCAAATGACTGAGCAAACGTCTTCTGCGACAGCCAAAACGTCGCCCCAATACCCGATCACCGATGCGGTGAAGCATGCATTGGCCGTGACCAAACGCGGCTGCGACGAATTACTGGTGGAATCCGAATGGGTGCAAAAACTCGCGCGTAGTGCGGCCACGGGTGTGCCGTTGCGTGTCAAACTCGGCCTTGATCCGACCGCGCCGGACATTCATCTGGGACACACCGTTGTACTGAATAAACTGCGTCAATTGCAGGATTTGGGTCATACCGTGATTTTCCTGATTGGCGATTTTACCTCCATGATTGGCGATCCATCGGGGCGTAACGCCACGCGTCCGCCGCTGACCCGTGAGCAAATCGAGGCGAATGCGAAAACCTACTACGAACAAGCCAGCCTGATTCTCGATCCGACCAAAACCGAAATTCGCTACAACTCCGAATGGTGCGATCCACTGGGCGCACGCGGCATGATTCAATTGGCTTCGCGCTACACCGTGGCGCGGATGCTGGAGCGCGAGGATTTCACCAAGCGCTATAAAGGCGGTGTGCCGATTTCCGTGCATGAATTTTTATACCCGCTGATGCAGGGTTATGACTCGGTGGCACTGCAATCCGACATCGAGCTGGGCGGCACCGATCAAAAGTTTAACCTGCTGGTGGGGCGTGAATTGCAAAAAGAATACGGTCAGGAAGCGCAATGTATTTTGACCATGCCGCTGCTGGTTGGCTTGGATGGCGTGGACAAAATGTCGAAATCCAAAAACAACTACGTCGGTATCACCGAGGCGCCGAATGAAATGTTTGGCAAAATCATGAGTATTTCCGACGACATGATGTGGACTTGGTACGAGCTGCTCTCGTTTGTCTCGCTCGAACAAATTGCGCAATACAAGCAAGAGGTTGCGAACGGCCGCAATCCGCGCGACATTAAGGTTTTACTGGCGCAGGAAATCGTAACGCGATTCCACGATCAGCAGGCGGCAGAGGACGCATTGGCCGCGTTTAACCACCGCGCCAAAGGCGGCATTCCCGACGATATTGAAAGCGTCACTGTGAATGTCGATGCCGAAGGCATGCCGCTGGGCGCGCTGCTCAAAGCGGCGGGGCTGGTGGCCAGCTCATCCGAAGGCAATCGTGCGGTTGACCAAGGCGGCTGTAAAATTGACGGCGAAGCGGTTAAAGACAAACAACTGCGTTTGACTGCGGGCGAATACGTGATTCAGGTGGGCAAACGGCGGTTTGCCAAAGTGACGGTGGCGCAGGGTTGATTCCGTTTTTGATTGATAACACGCAGCTTGTAGGGGCGCATGGTATGCGCTCTTTAAGAATGAGGTTGTCATGACGAATGATACAAAAACACTTCGCCGAAAATCCATACGCCTGAAAGACTGTGACTATTCGCGGGCGGGTGCGTATTTCATTACGATTTGTACGCATGAGCGGCAGGCATTATTGGGTCAGATTGTTGATGGACAAATGCAGTTGAATTCATTGGGTGAAATTGTGCAAGCTGTATGGTTTGCGTTAACAGAGCATTATGCTCACATTCACTTGGGTGTATTTGTCGTTATGCCTAATCATGTGCATGGCATCATTGAAATTAAAGTAGAGGAAGCGGCATCATCTGTAGGGGTGGGTTTGAAACCCACCCCTACGCGTCACGGTTTGTCTGAAATTGTGCGTGCGTTAAAGACATTTTCTGCTCGGCGTATCAATGAAAAATGCGCTAAGGTTGGAAACAAAGTTTGGCAACGCAATTACTACGAACATGTCATTCGTTCGGAGGCGTCTTATTTAACTATTTCGAAATATATTCAAACCAATCCGCAACGTTGGGCGGAGGATAGGTATTTTGTTGCGCCCCATGATCTCAACGGTTGAACAGAAAGTGAATCACAGATGATTGCATTGATTCAACGCGTCAAACGCGCCTCCGTCACAGTGGATGAGCGCATCACAGGGCAAATCGAGCAGGGTTTGCTGGTGTTGCTGTGCGCGGAGAAAAACGATACGCCGGCCATCGGGGCGAAATTGCTGAAAAAGGTTTTGGCGTATCGGGTGTTCTCGGACGACGCGGGCAAAATGAATCGCTCGGTGCAAAATCTGGATGGCAATGGCGCACACGGCGGCTTGCTGATCGTGTCGCAGTTCACGCTGGCAGCGGATACGAACAGCGGGACGCGCGCGAGTTTCACGCCTGCTGCTTCACCGGATTTAGCCCAATTTTTGTATGAAGATTGGGTGGTGAAGGCCCGTTCGGAGCACCGCATGGTTGAGACGGGCGAGTTTGCTGCGGATATGCAGGTGTTCTTGGTCAATGATGGGCCGGTGACGTTTTGGTTGCAGGTCAAGCCTGAGTAAATGGTGTTGCGTGATTAAAAAAGCGTTCGAGTGATCGAACGCTTTTTTAATTGAACCGTTATTTTTCAAACTTTGCCAGTGATTTTCATGAACCACCAGCGTAGACCGACAAAGAGGAAGCGCCAGTCGTTGAAAAACTCGGGTTTTTTGCCTTCAAAAGCATGGCCGATGAATTGCAAAACCCAGCCGATGATGAATAGCACCACGCCGACACGCAGCAGTGATGGCATGAAGAGGGAGAGGATGAGTAAAGCGATGGACAGCGCAACCAGCGGTATGCCGAAGGTATGCGTCAGGCGATTCATCGGGTGTTGATGGCTTTGCTCATATTGGGCGATCCATTCGGACCACGGACGATTAAAGTACACGGTTGCCTCCTATGCGATGAATTGTTGTGGTGTCTATGCTATAGGGTGCGCGCGGCAGATGCAAGTGTTTATTGACCGCGCTTGAGGCTGGATTGCTTGATGTGCAGCGTGCCTTGCAGGATGAGTTTTTTATACGGTCGGTTCGGCGTTTCAATGCGTTGCAGCAGTAGATCAATGGCCGATCGTCCGATTTCTTCGGTCGGTTGACTGATGATGCTCAGAGCGGGCTCAATAACGTTGCCCCAGGTGGTTTCGTCAAAGCCGACCAATGCGATGTCCTGCGGAATGCGGATGTTTTGCGAGCGCAGGGCTTGAAATGCGCCAACCGTGATGAGGTTGTTACTGGTGAAGATGCCGTCTGGTTTGACGTCGCTGTGCAGCAGTTCCAAGGTGCTTTGGTATCCTTGCTCAATCCTTGGTGCGATAAAGTGTGCGCTGTAATGCTCCAAACCGGCTTCTCTGATGGCTTGTTCAAAACCTTCGCGGCGATCAAAGCCGGTGGTACTGGTGTCGCCGAAAAATCCGACCAAGCGTTGACAGCCTTGCTCCAATAGGTGTTTGGTCAGATTGTAAGCGGCGGAAACGTTGTCAATCATGACGGTATCATAATTCGGATTATTGTCCACGCGTCGATCAATGATGACGAATGGCATGTGCGCGCGATAGGGTTTGCGCGATGAGCCGAATTGCTGGGTGGGCGAGAAAATGATGCCGGCGACATTTTCGTCGTGCATCAGGTTCAGATACATTTGTTCTTTGTCGGGATTTTCGTCGGTGTTGCAAATGATGATTGAGTAGCCGCGCTCGTACGCAGCGTCCTCTACCGCGCGTGCGATGGCGGTAAAAAACGGGTTGCGGATATCGGAGACGATCAGCCCGATTTTGGTACTGGTCTGCGCGCGCAGGCTGCGTGCGATCAGATTGGGACGGTAGTTCAGTTCGGCAATGGCGCGCAAAACCAACTCACGTTTTTCGTCGGTGATGTAGCCCTTATTGGCGATCACGCGCGATACGGTGGCGGTTGATACTCCGGCGGCTTTAGCGACGTCTTTGATGCTGGCCATATTCGATTTTGAACGAGAGTGTGATAAATACCCGTTAATAGAGTGAGATAATTGCGGGAAGTTTTAGGATTAAGCGGGAAGTAGTGGGACGGGAATAAAATATTGTTTCAAATATTGAAACAAAAAACAGCCCCAAAAATTAGAACGAAAAATACTGCTCCGCGATTTGCATTATAGAGTCTTTTGCCACCGACGTTAATTCTTTGTCATCGGTGATCGGCATATACGGGCGAGCGGGAATGGTCACTTTGCGATTACGCCCTGCTTGACCGCCAAATTGTTGAATTGCGGCATAGGGCTTGGACGATGAAATACCGGCTTCTGAATCCGAATGAAATGACTGAATGGACGCCGCCAAGCCCGCCGGTGAAATGACGAGTATTTTACCCGGCCAAGTTCCATCTTTAGATCGTTTGGCAATCGTAGCCGCCGCCAACGGTGTCCAGCTTTGCCCTCCGACCTGACCTTGTTTTGAAAACGCCTCATCGGTCAGAGACAGCAACTCCGCCGAAATGCTTGCCATGAGCGGGCGCGGATTTTGCAAGCGAGCCATTGTCTGAGCAATCACTGCATCGACTTGCCGCGTATCAACTTTTACTTCAAGCAGCGCCACGGTAGTACTCCTCAGCCGGATTGTAGTCAAATCCCACATCGGGACGAAATGGCTTATCCATATTCGGCAATTGAATCTGCTTGACCGGAACCACAGAGCCATCGCGCCGCTGATATTGATACTCTGTAATATAGCCATCGCTTGAATGCACCGTCAAACTACGCCGCCCAACAGTTGCATCAGATACAGGACGAACCCGACAACGGCAACGGAATCCATTCGGTGGGTAAATAACCGACCAAATCGGATCATCGTGGCGAAACAGCATACCATTGAGCCGCGAGTGCTCTGGGCGAGTGCGCTCATCCATGACCGCAACGTACTCCCAGTACGGATGAGTCACAACGGCCTCTTTCATGGTGCGATAACGTCCAGCCATGAATGCGGTCTGAATGTTTTGCTCGTAAATCAACTGAAGACGGCGCGGTGTCCCAAGCTCCACGGGGCGATCCATACCCTTGTGCAATTCAATTTCACCTGTTGAAAGGTCGGTTTTGACACCCCACCAGCCCTTTTTGCGCAGGGTTGGTTCCAGTGCGTCAATGAATTGCTTGTAACTTTGACCTTCGTTCATTGCGTCTTCAAGCGACGTGCGAATATCGCCCAATACATCATAACCAGCGGATTGCGCCACCGTGAATGCACGGGCGTGAGCGACCTGCCAGACCTCGCGCCAGTTGCCTGATACTTTCAGCCCTTTGGAACGCAAATACGCAACCGCCAATTCTGGTGGCATCCGAAAGGCGGCGATGAGTTCCGCAGAGCCGATGCTCACTGTAAATCCTTCGCAGCGCTGTCCGCACCGATGAGGTCACATACAAACATCGCGCGAGCCAATGCCTCGGCCAATACCTCGGTATTAATTTTTGGATGTGCGGCGGTCAACATATTAAACGCCTGCTCCGCCGAATCAGCCTGTTTGAGCGCAACCACAGCAGGTTCTAACCACTGCGTGGCCAGCAGGCGAATATCCTCGGCCATGCCCTCAATTGCACCGTCAATCGCCCGCTGGTCAGCAAACTCGGACGGCTCAGTGTGTGCTTTGAGTGCCGAACGCAATTGCGTTTGCGACTTTGTGTCGTTTTTGCTCGGTTCGGCAGGTGTGACCGATGGCGTACTCAACACCGCCTCATTGTCCTGCGCCTGCGGAATGCGCAGTTTATCGTGCGCCCAACTTGCAGGTATCTGCATCCCGATGGCAGTCAATTTGGGCAAGCTATCAGCATACAATTTCAGGTCTTCCGCTTCTTGCGTATCGAATACAAAATGCGGACAACGGCGCACGTCCTGCACACCTTTATTGATCGCCAAAAGCGGATAAATCAGATCGCGTGTGATCGTGCCAGCCAACTGTTTGCAGTCCGAATCACGAATATCCAACCGCACCTCGTTGTGAATATCCGCCAGTCCAGAACCCAGACCCGTTGCGCCCGCATCGCTGGTCAGTGTGCTACCGAGAATGGCTTTGGATTGCGAGCGCTCGCACCAGCCAATCATATACTCGAACGGCTTCTCAGAACCCGCCACAGCCTGCTCGAAATCAATCGACATTGACTGCGGCATGATACCAGCGGCATTGTGGCCAATGCCCGCAACGGCTTGCCACAGTGTCAGCTTTTCCGCTTGAGTGGCATTGGCCGGATACTTACCGATCCGCAACGGAATGCCGTAAATATCCAGCAACTCAGCCAAATCACCAGCGCTGAAAAACTTGTACAGATACGGGCCGACCAGCACACGATACAAGCCACTGCGTGCCAGATAGCCACTCTTGGCACGGTGCGTGTGCATCATCCAGCTAAACGCTTGCAACGGCACACCATCGCCACCATCGCCGCGAAGCAATAAACCGGTGCGTGCCTCGTCCATCTTGAACCACGACTGCGGGCGATGCTCAAACTTGCCAATCGTCCAGTCCGAGCCGATGCGTTGCCATGTGTACTCAATCGCCGAAAAACCGTGGCCAATGCCATTGAGCGCGTCAAACATCATGTCTTCGAAATCGGTCATGTCGTGCAGCAACTCTTTGGCATACTCAGCCAGTTGCTTTTCAGCAGGCGTGGCGTTGTGCGGTGGCACAATGTCCCAACCGAGCTTAGTCACCGCACGTTTGCGTTTTGACAGCTCGCTGAACATGTGCGCGTCACGCTCCTCCATGTCTTCAAACAATTCGTGTTGCGCCACCAGATTGCCTTTTTCTGCATCCTCTAAAATCTGATTGAGTTTGGCCGGAGTGATGCCGCGCGTCGGATGGCCGATGGTGGCTTTTTGCAAATGCACCAGTCGCGCCGTTTGTGGCTCGTCTAATGTTTTGGTTTGAATCGGGTTACCGTATTGATCAAGGATTGCCATGATTACCGCCATTGTTTTTCGATGTTGTACGCCTGCATATCCGCATACTCATTCGGGCGCATCGGATTTGTGTGTTCGGGAATACCGTTTTTGGGAACTGGTGTGTACTCAATCACACCGCCGTCTTGCGATGCTGAGAACCACGCCAATGCAATCGCAATCGCCGCGTCACCGTGCCGCTGTTTGCCATCTTTTTTGGTACGCGCCGTGTCGGACAGTTTGGGAATGCCTGCGATTACCTCAATCGCCCGCAAATCGTCCAGCACATCCTGATCGCGTGGCAATTGCGACAAATTGCCATCTTCGAGCGCGGCTTTGAGGCGTGGCATATTTTCCAGATACCATTTATTGGATAGCATCACTTGGCTGATGCTGGTCGAGCCGTAGCGTTGCATGGCGACCTCAGCCAAGTACTGACCATTGCCGCGAGCGTCAAATGCGCCGTGATTGAAACGCGGCAGTCGATCAATGATCCAGAACGCAATTTGCTCTTGTTGCTTGAACGGTACATTGCGCATCTCGAGCATGAACGGCACAACCCGTTGCAAACCTTGCAGCTCCAGAATCGGCGTAAACACCGACAAGTCACCGCTGCGCCCAAAGTCCATGCCCGAACTACTGCGGGCGTGACGGTAATGCGCTGGGAATTGATCGAACACGGGTTTTAAATTGAAATCAATCCAATCCTGCGTGTCAGATTCGCGCTCATAGTCCGGCTTTTGCGCGAATGCGTCGGTGCAGGTGTAGCGCACAATCGGCGTGTCGGCGCTCATTCGTGATTCAATCGTAGCGCGGGAAATGTACTGACCGCCTGATTGTGACGGGATAACATCCAACTCCTCAGCGTCATTCGGACGGTAAATCGCGCGGATTTCCTCTTCCCATTCGGTCTCACCTTCAGCCGTCCAGATTTTGCCGGTCACTTGGCAAATACGCTTGTATAAGCCCTGTGCAATGGCTTCTTTGAAGTCAATCCGGTGCAATGAATACGGCTTTTTACCAGCGCGAATATCCTCGACCAACTCATTAAATGGGTTATCCACGCCGTTATGGGTGGAAATGACCGAGACCGAACCGCCCCAGATGAGCAATGCGAACGCGGCTTTGAGCAACTCTTTCAGATTCGGGTGGAACGCCGCCTCGTCGATGATGACGCGACCTTGCTTACCACGCAGATTGCTCGGACTGGATGACAATGCGGTGATGCGGTTGCCCGAAGCGAAGCGCATTTTGAAGGTCAAAATATCACCGCGCTCATCGGCAATGACTTCCTCTTCTATTTTATCCGCGACCAGTTGATAATTTTTTGCCCAAAATGCCGAGTCGAGGATGAACTCCTCGGCCATATCTTTGTTGTAACCGATGTACCAAGTGTCCTGCCCACCCACGGCACGCGCGGCTTCGAGTGCAGAATTGCCTGCCTCACCCCAGCTCAAACCCACACGGCGCGATTTCTCACAGACTTTGACCTGTGAGGTATCAGCGACCCATGCTTGTTGGTAGGGGATCAGGACGGCGGAGGTCATATTCAGTCTTTGATTTGCGCTTGCAGGGCGTTGGCCGCGTTCAGGAAATGACCTCGGTCATCACCATTTGCAGGATTTGCAGAGGCCTCCAGCAAGGCGTTAATCACCTGAGATTGCTGTGCCGAATCCATTTTGAAAAACTCGGCATCGCGGCATTGATAAACATTTAGTTTTGTAAAAAACACGATGTGTTCAACCAATTTTTCAAGCGCATTATCATAGGCAAAGACTCGCCCCGCATTTTCATCAAAATTGTTCACATCGAAACACGATGACTGACCAACAGACACAAAGCCAGATATTGTTTCAATAGAACATATCGTCGTCGTGGTTCCTTCAACGCGCTGATAATGCACCTGTTTAATCGTTCCAACTGCCCGCTCAATCAAAGTGTTCATATTGCTCTCCAAAAAAATTAAACCATCCAACCTTCAAATTCGGCGGGCTTATTGCGACTGCGCCAGTCTTCAATTTTTGCCGCAATAAAACACGCGGCGATAAGGGCAATGGCGGGTGTCAGACAGAGACAAAACAGCACCAGCATCACCAGCCAAGTCAACGCGATACGCCATGAAAAATAAGTTGGACACATATCAATCCCAACCCAAGCCAAGCAAAAAACCCAGCACGACACCCCAAGCAAAAGCCTCATTGCTGACAAGAAAAATGCATAAAACAGCAATCACGACCTTCATGACGCAATCCCCAGAATTTTTTTCTTAATCGTTTCCACCGCCTCGTCGGTCAGACCGGCAGATTTCGCGGTAGCCGTGACCTCTGCGGCGACGGCACGGGCTTTTTCACGCACCTTAGCCGCATAGTCCTTGGCTGCAGTGGATGAGCGTGACAGGTCGGCAATCGAACGCGTGAGTTTGGCGATGTCAATTTGCTCAGGGTCGATGTGCAAATCCATCATCACCGTGAACAACTTTTCCTGTGTGACGCGAATCAATGCTTGATTCATCGCGTCGTCATCGTCAGGGCTGGCTTGCACCACGGCACGGGCTTGCTCGGTAGCGATTTTCAACGCATTCAGACGGTCTTCAAACTGCTGACCATAGCGGTGTAAGCCGGTCTTGCTGATTTCGTAGCCTTTGCCTTTGAGTTCGGCGGCCAGCAACTCATAGCCCGCGAAATTGTTCTCGACCAGTGCCTTGTCCAACCATTCTTTGACTTCGGGCGGCAATGCCGCCACTTTTGAGCGTGGAGGCATAATGGTCACCAATATTTTTTAGGACGAGCGATACCAGCTTCGCACGTCACCGTGTACTCAACCACATCGACGCCGTAACGGGCGAGTTTGGCGAACCACGCGGGGCTATCCTGCTCGGTCAGCTCAATCAATTCACGCTCGGCCAAATAGTCCAGTTCGCGACGCAATTCGAGTTGCGTCACGTCCGGCACGACGGGTTGTACCGCCGAGTAAATCACTAACTCTGATGCGCCGATGGGACGCGCGGAATTGAGTGCTTGTAAAATCACCCAGCGCAGGTTTTCGCGGCGGGCTTTAGCGATGTCTGGTGTCATGGTTGTTTGTCCCTGATTTGATCCACACGATTAAAAATATTGTCCAGCTTGGCATTGAGCACGGTTTCAAAACGAATGGCATCCTCGCGCCGCTGATACTCCAGCGGCATTCTGGTTTTATGCTCAATAAAATCTTTTTCGAGTTGTAAAGTTCGGTCTCTTAGTTCGTCGAAACGCTTATCTATTTTTCCAAATAAATATTTGCCAATGGCTACCCACAAACCAATGTAAGAAACTAAAATTCCAATGAGCCACTGCGGTTCAAAACTAAATGTCATTTGTGTTGTCTTTCAAAAATCGTTTGGCACGCCACACAGCGCGTCACACCTTTAATCGCGGCTCGCCGCGCTTCGGGAATCAACCGGTCACAATCCTCGCAAAAGTACGCGGACTCGTGCGTTGCTTGCTCGGCCTGCGCATTGCGAATCTCGTTGATGGCGTCATCACGAAAATCCTCAATCTGCTGCTCGGCGCGGTCTGCAATATCACCGTTCATGGTTGTGTCCGTGTCAATACCGTGTAGAGCGTATTAGGGTCAAACCGCCAAGGGTCAGAAAAGCCGATGGCGGCGGCGACAGCCTCGCTACAAAACCAGCGGTCTTTACTACCGGTGACTTCGCGGAACAAAAAACCGAGCCAAGCCAAATAGTCGTATCGCTTACCTGCCTGACCATTGAACCAAGCCAATGCCTGCGCTTGGTCTGCGCGAATGTCCACAATGTCCCATTTCTCAGATACCAAGTTGATGTCTTTGAACCGAACGCCGCTGTCCCGCGCTGAGGCCGAGGCACACATATATGTGCCGTTTGGATTTCGGCCAAAAATCACCTCAACATGACTGTATCGGCCATGCGTCCACCAGCAGACCAATTGATGATGCAACACCTTGTACCATGCTGCTTTTGCAGGATATTTGTAGAAGGCAATTTTCATTTGGATACCTCTTCACTGACACGAACTTGCTCATTCACCCAATGTTGCAGGTCGCTCAATCGCTGGGCGTTGATGTGGTATTGCTCGGCTTCTCGGTCATGCTGGGCTGCAATGTCATCGAGCGTAATTCCACTGGCGGAATCATCAGACTGGCCGGAGGCTTCGGGAATCGGCTCGGCACGATTTGCGGAGTTCCACACGCTGATAAAACGAGTGGGAATAGTACAAGCAGGATTTTCAGCTTTTGCATTTTTGGCCTCACGGGTGATATAAACAAAGCGGTCTTTGAAAATGGTTTGTATGCGCGTATTCGCCTCTGTGTGCGCTTGCTCAGACTGCGTTGACACATTCGCTTGCTTGGTTTCCAAATCGCGCACAACGGTCGTTTGTGCCGCTTTCTCCGCATCCCAGTCGGCTTGTACCGAATGCACGCCTGAACGATATCCGCTGAAATACACCGTACCCAATATACCGACTGCAGATATCGCCAAGCCCAACCAAAAATACAGACGATAGCGACCAACGGCTGCGCCTGAAATGATTTGCCAAAAACTCATGACGCACCTCCATTGGCGGGATTATCAGCGTCGCTCATACCGTTATAGTTGGCGTTGTAGCGTAGTGAAAGCAGTTTGCTCACGCTGGCCACGCCTGCGACCGTGCCGAGATAGACCAGCCACAGTTCAATATGCGGGTCGGTCGCAAACCACTCAAAGCGCACAAAGCACACGGTCGCGGCGGCATACGCTACATTCGCCCAAAATTTGGTATGCGAGGCTTTGCCTGATCCGCCGGACTGCACCAATTCGCGCAAAACATTTTTCATGAGTGACCTCAGCTTGCAAATAGGTAGGATTCGTCGGCGCGGCGATCCACCAAGCCTTGCAGTTTTTTGCCTTTGGCAAATACCCACTTACCGAACTCACGCCCAGCACCTGCAAAGTTGCCCGCATTGACCAAGCGCAACAAGGATGATTTTTGCAAGTTACCAATGCCCACGTTGTACGCAAAGGACACCAGTGCGTCGAACTGATTTTGGCTGATTGGTTTTTTAGCGTTTGCGGTGTAGCGACGCACCGCGTCCTCGTACTTGACCAACGTCGCCGCGAGTATTTCAACCGCCTGTGCTTCGGTAATGGATGGGTCACGCAGACTGACCGCGCGGCCATCGGGGTACACGGTGGAGCCGTAGCCAATAGTCGCTACGCCCGCCGGACATAGATACGGCTTTGAACGAAAACCTTCCCATTTTTTGATGACAGATAAACCCGCATGACTGGTTTTCACGACGCGCTCCGATGTAAAAAAAGACACCGCCATTGTGTGGCGGTGTCCTCAAAATCGAAAGTAAAGCGCTTTACTTATTAAATCAGTGATCCTTGACGCTTGCCTAAATCACGCTCTCGCCCCCGTTTGACAATGGAGCGAATTTGAATCTCAGTCAATCCGTACTTACGTGCCAGCTCGTAGTAATTATTGCCTTTGAACTGATTGTAAATCTCCTCATCGCGTTGTGACAATTCAAATAAATGGCCTTTAGGTATGTACGTGTCGCGCCCACCGACCTCGAAGCGAATCTCCTCTGTGATGCCCAACGTCAAGTCCTGCAATTGCTCCACCGGCACACCATGATCGGCCAAGCGGCGGGCAATCACATAGCCCATCTGCTCAAGGATTTCAGGGTAGCCGTCGGGGAATTTAACGTGTGCATTCATGATTTGCCTCACTGTTGTTGATTTTGAAGCCCATTTCGGACTTTAGCCAAACACGCTTGGTATTGCAATAGGTCACACTCGACCACATCCACTTTCAGTATTTTTTGCAACTCATTTCGGATGAACCGATCTGACTTCATACCGATGCGTTTGCCCAAAGGGTGTAGATTGTAGTACGACTCGCGGAACGGCTTGATGCGCACACGCTCCAGCCAATTTTTCAGTATTTCGATGAGCTTTTGATTTTGCTCCACACTCAACCATTCCAATGCTTGAATACGAGTGTGTTTGGTCGCAAACGTCACCAAGCCTTGCTCGTCCGCATTCTCAATTGCGCCAGACTCATGCAGACGCAACCACAGCGCACGCATCATTTTTAGTTGGTCAGAGCGCTCGGCAATCGGTCGGCTCGGTGTGCGGCGCTTGCCTGCGTTGTCCTTGCGGGCGTGACGTACTTTGAACCCGCAGAACTTCATGTATGCCAAAAGCTCAGCACGTTGCTTGTGATTCAATTCGCCAGCCGAATCCGACGCATCTTTGCTGATACGCATAATCACAGCGCGGTATTCATCATCGGACCAGCCCAGTTGCTTTTTGGCAATGTGGATTTTTTGCAAGTCGGCTTGGCGCATTTGCGCGAGGGTGCGGCCGGTCATGACAGTAGTCCTTGCGACTTTTTGCCACCCACGCCGTGGTGCAATTGGGCGTTACGCGCTTCCATGTTGCCGTTGAAATAGTCGTTGTTGGTGATGTTGCGACCTTTAACCCGATCACGCATTTTGGCCGTTTCCATATTCGGGTATTTGCTGTCCATGTAATGCTCAATC
>JBATQE010000023.1:0-31971 GCA_049291875.1 Burkholderiaceae bacterium | reverse complement strand
CTTCTTTCAGGATCTTAACAATCTGCGTTTCTGTAAACCGTGATTTCTTCATCTTCATTCTCCGTTTGTTTAAATCTTACCGGAAAACTCTAGTTATCAATGTGATTGTTTTTGGGGAGGGTTACATAGTCAGGCGTGCTGGCCGGCGGGGCATGCGGCGGTTGGCTTGTCCATGCTGGTGGTGAGCTTCGTGGGCGGTTGGCCGCGTGCATTGTGGCGTGACGAGGCAACTTTAGGTGCGCGGCGCAGCCCGTGGCTTTCGGCAGGTGCATTTGCAGCGTATGGGGTTGTGCTGTCCATGGTGTTGGGTTTTTCACAGGTCATGCGCGGTGCACACTTTATTTCTCATCAAATCTGGTCACTGTGGATTGTTTTGGTGTTTAATATGCTGTTTGTGCAGTTGGGTGTGATTAAAACGCGCTGGTGGCGTGCCAATCGCACCTTTTGACATTGTGAAAACCAATCATCAATGCAGTTCGGGTGAAGTATGTCTTTGAAATTAAGTGATGGGTTGATTGAACTGAAGCAGATCATCGCCGAGGGCGTGGCTATCGGCGCGAGTGATGTTCACCTTTCGCCTCACCATCCGCCGGTTTTTCGGGTGGCGGGGCAGTTACACACACTGGACAAATCTGCGTCGCCGGTCTCAGCCAATCGAATTGCTGAACTGGTTCAGCAGTTGGCATTATTTCAGGCGAAAGTACGCGAGACGGAGCATTCTCCACAGCACCCCGCGTACAGCCAGCAAGCGCACTTCACTTTGGATGAGCCGAATTTGCGCGCACGTGTGCGTGTGACGGTTTACCCGACGACACAGGGGCAAACTTTGGCTTTGCGTTTGCTCTCACAGAATGCGCCTACGCCCGAAAGCATCATGATGCCGGAGTTTTTACGGCATTTATCCCCGTTCGCGAGTGGTTTGGTGTTGGTCACGGGACCGACCGGCAGTGGTAAATCCACCACATTGGCAAGCTGGATTGCCCAGTGCAGTAAGCAATTTGCCAGCCACATCATCACGATTGAAGACCCGATTGAGTATGTGTTTGCGCATGGCAAAGGGTTGGTGCACCAATGTGAGCTGAGTACGCATTTTGGCGGCTACCACGACGCCTTGACCGATATTCTGCGGCGCGATCCCGATGTCTTGATGCTGGGTGAGTTACGCGATTTGGCCAGTGTCGAATTGGCTTTGCGCGCAGCGGAGACGGGGCATTTGGTCTTGGGCACTTTGCACAGTGCGAATGCGGTGGATGCAGTGTCGCGTATGGTGGATATTTTTCCGGCGCAAAGCCGAAGTTTCATCCGGCACATGCTTTCCGCGGTGTTGTTGGGTGTGGTGTCGCAGCGTTTGGTGCCATCGAGTCATGCGAAGGCAAAGCAAGGACGCATCGCCAATTATGAGGTTTTAACCACAACCACAGCAGTGAAACATTTGATTAGCGAACAAAAAGAAGTACAATTACAGGCCGTCATGCAAACAGGCGCGGCGAGCAAGATGTTTACATTTGAACAGCATCGTCAGGGTTTGATCGAAAATGGCTGGATCAGCCCTTATCCCGATGCCAACCAAAGGATTTATTGACGGCATGGCATTCATGTCAAAGCGTGTCGATACAGATAGCTTCTTATGAGCCAACAGATTTTTTCAGACTTTACCGTCAAAGACCATCAGGGACAAGCGGTTTCGCTCAAATCCTATGAAGGTTGCGTGGTATTGGCGGTCAATACCGCCAGTGCCTGTGGCTTTACGCCGCAATACGCCGAGTTACAGGCTTTGCACGAGCGCTATCATGCACGTGGTTTGCGTGTCATTGCCTTTCCGTGCAATCAATTTCTCAAGCAAGAATCCGGCTCAAACGAGGAGATTCAAACCTTTTGCGAGCGTTTTTCGGTGACTTTCCCCGTGATGGACAAAATTGAGGTCAATGGCGCTCAGGCCGACTCGCTGTGGCAATGGATGAAAGCCCGCGCGCCGGGGATTTTAGGCAGCACCGCCATCAAATGGAATTTCACTAAATTTTTAATCGCCCGCGATGGTAAAAGCGTCGAGCGTTTTGCGCCAAAAACCCCGCCATTGCAACTGAGCGACCGTATTGAGGCCTTACTGGCCCAGTCACCTGACTTATCCAATTAACCTTGATTCGCATTCGAGAATAAATATGAACACAGCACATACTTCCGATCATCATTTGCCCGGCAAGCAGGCCTTACACGCTTTGGCCTTGGCTGCTTTGGGCATCGTATTCGGTGACATCGGTACCAGTCCTTTGTACTCCATGAAAGAGAGTTTGGGGGAGCATTATCAACTGGCGCATGATTTGCCGACCATCATGGGGATTTTGTCCTTATTGGTGTGGTCGCTGGTGTTGGTTGTCTCGATCAAATATGTCACTTTTATCATGCGCGCGGATAACAACGGTGAGGGCGGTATTTTGGCCTTGATGGCCTTGACCTTGCGCGGCAAAGAGGGTAATCCGAATTATCGTTGGGTGTTGCTGGTCGGGATGCTCGGCGCGTCGATGTTTTATGGCGACTCGGTGATCACGCCGGCGGTGTCGATTTTGTCTGCGGTTGAGGGTTTGAATGTGGTTTCGCCAAAGCTGCAAGAGTATGTATTGCCCATTGCCATTGGTATCATCATTGGCTTGTTTGCGATGCAAAAGCATGGCACATCCTTGATCGGTAAATTTTTCGGACCGATTTGTGCGATGTGGTTTTTGAGTTTGGCGGGTTTTGGCTTCATGCAAATCATTCAGCACCCTGAGATTTTCAAAGCACTTAGCCCACACTATGCCATTGAATTTTTTATCAATAATCAAGGCAAAGCCTTTTTGGTCATGGGTTCGGTGTTCTTGGCAGTGACCGGTGGTGAAGCGCTGTATGCGGATATGGGGCATTTTGGTCGTAAACCTATTGTATTGGCATGGTATGGTTTGGTTCTGCCTTCATTGCTGATTAATTACTTTGGTCAGGGCGCGTATTTGTTGGGTAATCCCGACGGCGCAGCCAATCCGTTTTTCATGATGTTGCCGCAGTGGGCGTTGATGCCGATGGTGTTGATGGCGACCGCCGCAACCATCATCGCGTCGCAAGCGGTTATTTCGGGTGCGTTCTCACTGACCAGCGCGGCGATTCAGTTGGGCTATTGCCCACGTCTGAAAATCGCTCATACCAATGCGAGCGAGCGGGGGCAAATCTATGTGCCGTTTGTGAATTGGGTATTGTGTGGCTTGGTTTTGTTTTCGGTGTTGTTCTTTAAAACATCGAGTAATTTAGCTGCTGCTTATGGAATAGCCGTCAGCACGACAATGTTGATCAATGATGTTATGTTGTTGGTTGTCATGTTAACCGTGTGGCGATGGTCAAAAGCTGCTTCATTCGGTATTTTTACTGTTTTTAGCTTATTAAGCATTTCATTTTGGTTAGCAAATATGATGAAGTTTTTCGATGGTGGCTGGTTCCCGGCCTTGTTGGGCTTGACCGTATTTACATTACTGATGACGTGGAAACGCGGCAAAACCTTGGTTCATCAACGTACCGATGGTGTTAATCTGCCGTTGGAGCCGTTCATCCAAAGCCTGTTGGCGTATCCACCACAGCGGGTTGAGGGTACGGCGGTGTTTATGAACTCCGACTTATCGATGGTTCCCAGCTCGTTACTGCATAATTTGAAGCACAACCGCGTGTTGCATGAGCGCGTGGTGTTCCTCAGTCTGCGTACCGAGGATATCCCGTTTGTCGCGGAAAATGAAAAGCTGGATATTAAGGAAATCGGCAAAGATATTTATGTGGTGCATGGCTTTTACGGTTTTAAAGAAGAGCCCAGCTTGGACGACATCATGGCGCGCTGTGCCAAACACGGTCTGAAACTGGAGGTGATGGATACCTCATTCTTCATCAACCGCGAAACCGTGATTCCGAGCAATTTGCCGGGCATGGCCTTGTGGCGTGAAAAATTGTTTGCCCTGATGATGCGCAATTCCGTTCGCGTGACCGATCACTTCAAGATTCCGGCCAATCGTGTAGTGGAAATGGGCACACAGATTGAAATTTAACCCGGCAGGGCGGGTAACAGTAGAGTAAATATCGGGAATCGTTTACAATACCCGAGTTCAAAACATGCATGACTCATGTCGTGCATGTTTTCTTGTATTAAGTTGATGGAAAAGAAACCGTATTATGAAACCGATTAAAATTGGCATTGCAGGCATGGGAACCGTCGCATCGGGCGTGGTTAAAGTTTTGGAACGCAATCAGGCGGAAATCACCCGTCGTGCAGGGCGAGGCATTGAAGTAGCGGTGGTGTGCGAGCGCACGCCCGGCCGTGCGGCACATTTGGAAGAGCGTGGCGTAGAAGTCATCAACGATCTGTCCCAACTGGCCTCGCATCCTGAGGTAGACATCGTGGTGGAGCTGATCGGCGGCTACGAGCCGGCGCGCAGTTTCGTACTCGAAGCGATTGCCAACGGCAAACACGTCGTGACGGCGAATAAAGCCTTGCTCGCCGAGCACGGCAATGAGATTTTCCAAGCAGCGCAGGACAAAGGCGTGACCGTCGCATTTGAAGCGGCCGTTGCCGGCGGTATTCCGGTGATCAAAGCTTTGCGCGAAGGTTTGTCAGCCAATCGCATCGAATGGATCGCCGGTATTATCAACGGCACGACCAACTTCATCCTCACGCAAATGCGTGAAAAAGGCTGGACTTTTGCCGACGCGCTCAAGGTGGCGCAAGAGCTGGGCTACGCCGAAGCCGACCCGACGTTTGACGTTGAAGGCGTGGATGCCGCGCACAAAATCACGCTGATGAGCTCATTGGCATTTGGCGTGCCGATCAATTTCAAAGCTGCGTCGATCGAGGGCATCAGCAAATTGGCCGCCAGCGACATCAGCTACGCTGAAAAATTCGGCTACCGCATCAAACTGCTCGGCGTGACCAAGCGCACGCCCGAGGGCATCGAATTACGCGTACATCCGACCCTGATTCCCGAGCACCAATTGATCGCCAATGTCAACGGGGTGATGAACGCGGTAATGATCAAAGGCGACGCGGTCGGTTCAACCTTGTACTATGGCGCGGGCGCCGGTTCCGAGCCGACCGGCTCGTCCGTCGTGGCTGATTTGATTGACGTGACCCGTTTGCATACCGCCGATCCTGAGCATCGCGTACCGCATCTGGCGTTCCAACCGAATGCATTGGAAAATATTCCGGTTCTGCCGCTGTCTGCGGTACAGACCCGCTACTACCTGCGTTTGACCGTGAAAGACCAAAAAGGCGTATTGGCCGATGTGACCCGTATTTTGGCCGAGCACAATATTTCCGTGGACGCCATGTTGCAAACCGAAGTGGACGATGCGCGCAAAGAGGCGCAAATCGTGGTCATGACGCATATTTGCAAAGAGGCCGAAGTCGATGCCGCTTGCCAACAAATCATGGCTCTGAACAGCGTCACGGGGGATGTGGTCAAATTGCGTGTCGAAGAGTTGAATTAACTCAACTGAATGAACTCAATTAGATTAACTCAATTGAACTAACAACGTCATGCTGACCATCACACTGATTTCCGTCAGCCACAAACAGCCGTCGTGGGTACTTGAGGCGTTTGACGAATATGCCAAACGCTTGCCCGCGCGCGAAATCAAGCTCGAATGCAAGGAACTCAAACCCGAAGCGCGCGAGGGCAAAACCGTCGCGCAGGCGATGGCTTTGGAAGCAGCGAAAATCCAAGCGGCGATACCAAAAGGCGCGCTGGTTTTGGCCTTGGATGAGCGCGGTCAGGATTTGACCAGCATGGGTTTGGCAAAAAAATTGCAGTATTGGCAAACCGAGCACAGCCATGTGGTGTTTGTCATCGGTGGTGCGGATGGCTTGGAGCCAGCGTTTAAAACACAATGCGATGGTCTGATTCGCCTGTCCAGCCTGACTTTGCCGCACGGCATGGTGCGCGTCTTATTCGCCGAACAGCTGTATCGTGCCTACACCATCAACATCAATCATCCCTACCACCGCGCGTGATGCGCTATTTGTATCTACTTTCTGAGGATTGGCGATGAATCCCTTTCATTTTCCCGCCCTTGTTTTGGCGTCGCAAAGTCCGCGTCGCGCAGAATTGTTGCGGCAAATTGGCGTGCCGTTTGAGTTGGTTTTGCCGCTGAATCCGCATGCGGCGGAGGCTTTGGAGGCGGTGTTGCCCGATGAGTTGCCCTTGGTGTATGTCCAGCGGGTGTGCCGCGCCAAGGCCGAGATGATGCACCGACAGATCGCCGAGCAGGGTTCCTCCGAGCAACAAAGCCGTCCGATTTTGTGTGCAGACACCATAGTGGCGTTTGGCGATGAGATTTTGGGTAAACCGGCCGATGCGCAGGAGGTGCGGGTGATGCTGGGACGACTGTCCGGCCAAACGCATCAGGTGTATACGGCGGTGGCGATTGCATGGCAGGGTGCGATGATCGAGCAGGTGGTGAGCAGTGATGTGAGCTTTCGTCCGATCACGACCGAGGAAATCGAAGCGTATATCGACAGTGGTGAGCCGTTTGGCAAAGCTGGCGCGTATGCGATTCAGGGTTTTGGCGCGTGTTTTGTGGCACATTTGCGCGGCAGCTTTTCTGCGGTCAAGGGTTTACCGATTTTTGAAGTCGCACAGATGCTCAGAGCGCTGAAAAATCAGGCATAATCATGCTCAAGTTGTATGATTAACATAGACAATAATTAAAAAAGTACACACCATGAGCATCAAACAAGACATTTTGATCAACACCTGCGACGCGGAAACGCGCGTGGCGCTGCTGGAAAACCGCCGCGTTGAGGAAATTTTCATCGAGCGACACGGCAATCTCGGCTTGGTCGGTAATATTTATTTGGGTAAAGTCGTGCGCGTCTTGCCCGGTATGCAGTCCGCGTTCATCGAAATCGGCTTGGAGCGCACCGCATTTTTGCACGTGGCAGACATGGCGATTGCCACGCACAGCCCGACCGCGAGCCAGACGGCGGTGAATCAGTTGCCACCGATTGAGACGCAGTTGTTCGACGGGCAAACGGTTTTGGTGCAGGTCATCAAAGATCCGATTGGTACGAAAGGCGCACGATTGTCCACCAAAATCAGCATTGCCGGTCGCCTGCTGGTGTATTTGCCCAAAGAAGAGGGCATTGGCGTGACGCAAAAAGTGGACAGCGACGAAGAACGCATGGCGCTGAAAAACCAGATGATCGAGCTATTGGGAGACCATCCCGATGGTGGCTACATCATTCGCACTGCGGCCTTGGATGCGGCTGTTGAAGAATGGCAAAACGACATCAATTACCTCAAACGCACATGGCAGGAAATCAACGAACAAAAGCGTAAACGCGCCGCGCCGACGTTGATTCACCGTGATTTAACGCTGGCGCAGCGGGTATTGCGTGATATGGTGACGCAGGATACGCAAAACGTGATTTGTGACAACAGCGATACCTTGCATCAGTTGCAGGCATTTGCGCAGACCTATATGCCATCGGTTTTGCCTCGTCTGAAACTCGCACCCGTTGAACGCCCGCTGTTTGACACCTACGAGGTAGAAGAGGAAATCAATCGCTCCTTGCAACACCGAGTGGATTTAAAATCCGGCGGTTACCTCATCATCGAGCAGACCGAAGCGATGACCACGATCGACGTGAATACCGGCAGCTACGTCTCGGGGCGCAATTTTGCCGACACCATTTTGAAAACCAATTTAGAGGCGGCCAAAGAAATCGTGCATCAGGTGCGATTGCGCAATTTGGGCGGCATCATCATTCTCGACTTTATTGATATGCTGGACGCCGCGCACAATGAGCATGTGATGAAGATATTACAGGAAGAATTCGCCCGTGATCGTACGCGGATTGCGGTTCATCCGTTTTCCCCGCTTGGCTTGGTCGAGGTCACGCGCAAGCGCACGCGTGAATCATTGGCACAACTGCTGTGTGAACCGTGCCCGATGTGTCAGGGCAAAGGCATCATCAAAACCACGCGCACCGTATGCTACGACGTGCTGCGCGAAATTCGCCGCGAGGCCTGCCAATTCAACGCCAGTGCGTTTCGTGTGGTGGCGCATCCCGATGTGATTGACATGCTGCTTGATGAAGTGGCGCCGCATTTGGCGGCTTTGTCCAGTCAGATTGGCAAACCGATATCACTTCAGGCACAAAGTATGTTTTTCCAAGAACAGTACGATATTATCCTGCTGTGATTTCATAGAACAGGTTATCAGATGGCGTTCGCTATAGGGAAATTGTTTAACAAAAGACGTGATTATGAATTTGTCTTGATTGCATTACCTATTTTATATACCTTGCTGATGTCTTTCTTTTTCAAGCCTGAATGGGCCGATAGCAAATGGGCTGTGTCATTGATTGATCGAGTGGCCGCAGTTGTTCCAGTCGTGAGGAATATCAAAAGTTATTTACCGGCCTATTCTAACTACCTTGGTATTTTTTATGCGGGCTGCTGGCTATTTACTCCGCTGGCTTTGGTGATCGGGTGGCATATGGAAAAATATTTGAACCCTCAAAATAGCATTGTTAATACAAGCTTATGGGCGGAAGTAGATCCATCGCATTTATTTAAATATATCATTGGCTTAGGTATATTAATTTTTTTATTCTGTATGCCCATTCAGCCTAATATGAATGATTGGCGTCAAAACGCATTGAGCGGCGGATTGATGGGTAGAGCCTTTAACGCATTTATTTTTATGGCTACTCCGGTATATGCTATGATTTTCACCAAGAAAATCATTAAAATTATTCTACTCAGAGAGTAAAAAACTGAGCAAATAGCTTGCTCAGTTTTGATTTATAAGCCCAACGCCACCGAAGTCATGGTCAATGCACCTTGCACCGGTTTGTCATTGAAAATCAGTACATTATCCGATTTTTCCTGTAAAGCCAGCGTGTACAGCAGTGGTAAATAATGTTCCGCCGTCGGGATGGACAGATTGAATCCCTCACCGTTGTTGCGAAAGTCAATCAGATAGGAATGATTGCCACTCATGATCGCATTTTTAACTTTTTGATCGGTCTCCAGCGCCCAATCAAAGCCGAAAGGTTCGGTTTCGTCGCGGTTCCATTCAAGCAGACGCAAGTTGTGTACGATATTGCCGCTACCCACGATCAGGACGCCTTTGCGGCGCAAAATCGCCAGTTCTTTGGCCAAATCGTAATGAGCCTGCGGGCTTTTGAAATGATCCAAACTCAATTGCACCACGGGAATATCGGCGTTCGGGTACAGATGACGAATCACCGACCATGTGCCGTGATCCAAGCCCCATTCGTCCTCGTCCAATCCGACCGGAGCGGTGGTGATGAGCTGCTGTGCCGTTTGAGCCAATGCGGGGCTGCCGGGCGCGGGGTATTGCACGTCAAACAGCGCCTGCGGAAAGCCGCCGAAATCGTGAATGGTACGCGGTTTCGGCATGGCGGTGAGCCATGTGCCGCGCGTTTCCCAGTGCGCGGAGATGCACAAAATGGCGTGCGGTTTGGGCATTTTGCCTGCGAGTGCGCCAATCGCACGACCAAACTCGGTGTCGGTGATGGCGTACATCGGACTGCCATGCCCCAAAAATAGCGCGGGCATCGGCTCGGTGTTGGGAAACTGCTTGAGTAATTCAAGCGTCTGTGTATTCAAAGCATGTGTGTTCATGATGTTTCCTGAAAAAGCCCAAGGACTGGAACTGAGGGCAAAAAGCCCCAACAAATGTTGGGCAAACGAGCGGCGATTCATGGCGTGGTGATGCTATTTATGCCGCCATTCGCGTCACCGAACCATTCAATACAATTCGCTCACCGCCGACCAGCAAAATGGCATGGACGGTCATGGCGGTGAAATCCACCACCTGTGTGACCACCAAACCGTCCGCCTCGGTCCAACTGAGAAAATGCACGTCGGGTCGGATGACGAGGCGCGTGACGGTTTCATTCGCCGAGCGGCCTTTTTCCTCGCCGGTGATGCATTCCCAATGCAATGCGCTGTCACTGTCAAAACGCACGGCGTATTCGGTTTCGCCGCCATTATAGTGGTAAATAAATGAACCCAAATGCTGCTGCTTGCTCATAATCATCATCCCTTTAACTAATATCAGGCTACGATCTGAGCAATACGCTCATGTGTTTTGGCAAAAGCGGCTTTCGCATGCTCTTCGCCCATGGCAAAACCTTCGGTGTGAATCAGTTCCAAATTATTCAGGCCGACAAAGGCAAAGACCTGTTTTAGCCACGAGCTGAGGTAGTCGGCTTCGGGATTGTTGCTGTAATAACCCGCGCTGGCAACAAAACCATACACTGGTGTGTCGTGTGGCAACAAGCCTTCGGGGCCGTTCGCACCGTATTGGAAGGTGACGCGCGGACGGGCGATATAGTCGATGTAGGATTTGAGCGTGGCCGGAACGTGGAAGTTATAACGTGGAATCCCAATGGCAATGGCATCCGCCGATTTGATTTCCTCAATCAGTGTGTTGGCCAATTGATCGGCCTGCACTTGAGTGGCAGACTCAGTCACGCCGGCGCGAATCGCTCCCACGGTTTCGGGTGTCAAAGCGGGAATGGGGTGCTGTGCCAAATCACGCTCGATCACGTTCAGTGTTGGATGTTTGGCACGCAATTGTGTGAGAAAGGCGTCCAGCATTTGATTGGAAACGCTGTTTTCGCCATTAACCGAGCTGCGAATCACTAAAATATTGTTCATAAAAATCTCCTTTTAAATCAATTGATTGTTCGATTGTTGATTATTTTGAAGCGCGGTTGTCGATGGACCATGCACCCGCACCGGCAAACACCAAAAACAAAAAGATAAAGCAGAATAATACGGCAGACTCACCTTGATTCAACAAAGGCAGTAAAAAATTACTTGCTTTCGCATGGGCCATGAAATATGCCACCGCCATTTGACCGGACAATAAAAACGCGACCGGACGGGTGAACCAACCCAAAATCAGCAAAAGACCGCCGACGATTTCCAAAATACCGGCCAAACCCATCAGAGACATTACCTGCAAACCATCAAACATGGCGACGTGCGGCACGCCCAATAATTTCGCCGTGCCATGTAGCAAAAAGGTGTAACCAGCGACGATGCGCAGCGCGGCCAAAGCATAAGGTTGATATTTATTCAAAGCATTCATTGTCAAACTCCCATAAAAAATTCGTTGTCGTTCATCATTCATCAAACATTAATCCGAGTAAAACACTCGGAATGGAAGTATTATAGAAGCGATTATTTAGGAAAACGATAGTGATTTTATTGATATAATTTTTCCTAATAGTTAATAATGGAAAGCCAAAATGGATACGCTTAAAAGCATGATGGTGTTTCGCGCGGTGGTTGAACAGGGGAGTTTTACCAAAGCAGCTGAGCATTTGAATATGTCGGTCGCCATGACCAGCAAACATTTACATCATCTCGAACAATACATACAGGCGAAATTACTCAATCGCAATAATCGGCGGCAAAGCCTCACCGAAATCGGTCAGAGCTACTACGCCGAGTGCTGTCATGCGCTCGATACGCTCGCCACCGCCCGCACCGTTGCGCAGCAAGGCACGGTCAAACCACAGGGCAAACTGCGCATCATCGCGCCGCTGTGGTTCGCAACGCCATACTTTGCACGACTGCTGGCAGAGTTTCAGGCGCAGTACCCGCTGATTCAACTTTCCTTGGATTTGGAAAATCGCTTCACCGATCTGATCGCGCAGGGCTACGATTTGGCTTTGCGCGTGGTGGGTACGCCGCAGGAAAACCTCATCGTCAAACCTCTGACCGAAATTCCCTTTTACTACGTTGCCAGCCCTGCGTATCTGGCGCAGCACGGCACACCGCGCAGCGAGGCCGAATTGACGACGCATCAAGGCGTATTGCCCAACTACACCCAGCTGGGTGTGCCATTGCTTGCGAACCACGACAGCAACAATACCGTGATGCTCGCGGAAATGATCAAAGTGGGCATGGGCATTGGCGCGCTGCCAAAATGGCTGGTGGACGATGCCGTGGCGCGGGGTGAGTTGGTACCGCTGTTTCCCTTGGACAAACCCTCGCCGATACTGTATGCGGCCTATATGAACCGCGCCTTTCTCAGCGTGAAAATTCGCTGTTTTATCGACTTTTTGAGCGAACGTTTGAATCAGATTAACATGGGTTAGGACAATGATGGATGCACTCAAAGAAGCGTTGACACAACGATTCCGGCAGCCATTGGCTTGGGGCAGCGGCAATACTAAAAATGGTATTGTCCTGATCGCAGATGCGCCCGGGATGAATGAAGCCGAAACAGGCAAAGCATTTATCGGTGCCAGCGGTAAATTTTTGGACGAATTGCTGGTATCGGTGAATTTGGGTCGAGAGGATATTTACCTCACCAATGTGGTCAAGTTTCGTCCGTCCAATCGCGACCCGAATAAGGTTGAAATTGCGGCATTTTGGCCGTATTTACTGAGCGAACTTCAGATGCTCCAACCCAAAGTGGTGGTGACGCTCGGACGCATAGGTCTCAACTGCTTTTTACCCGAGTTCAAAATCAGCCAAGTACACGGACAGCCATTCAAAATGACGCTTGAAGGCATCAACTTTATGCTGCTGCCGTTATACCATCCCGCCGCCGCACTGCACAATGGGCATATGCGACCGATATTGAAAGAAGATTTTTTGGTGTTGGGTGCTATAATTGAAACGCTATTTGATGATTCATTTGCATTTGGAATGATGGTCTAACGCCCGAGTTACCAAAAAAGCCGCAGTGATTGCGGCTTTTTGCTTTTGGCATTGAACCGTTTCGCTTTTAGACAGCGACCTGGGCGCGAATCGGTGCGTGGCTTTGGTAGTTCACAATTTCAAAATCGTCGAATTCGTAGTCAAAAATCGAGTCGGGTTTGCGTTTGATCCGGAGCTGAGGTAAAGGCAAAGGTTCGCGCGCCAATTGGGTTTGCACCTGTTCAAAGTGGTTGCTGTAGAGGTGACAGTCGCCGCCCGTCCAGATGAATTCTTTGGCGACCAATCCGCATTGCTGTGCCAGCATGTGCGTGAGCAGGGCGTAGGAGGCGATGTTGAACGGTACTCCGAGGAAAATATCGGCGCTGCGCTGGTATAACTGGCACGATAATTCGCCATTGGCGACATAAAATTGGAAAAACGCATGACACGGTGGCAAAGCCATGTGTGGGATGTCGGCGACGTTCCACGCGGAGACAATGATGCGGCGTGAATCGGGGTTGTTTTTGAGCTGATCAACGACTTGTGCCAATTGGTCGATTGTGCCGCCATTGTGATGGTCAGGCCATGAGCGCCATTGGTGTCCGTAAATCGGGCCGAGCGAGCCGTCTTCGCGCGCCCATTCGTTCCAGATGCTCACGCCGCGCTCGGTCAGCCAGTGGTTGTTGGTGCTGCCTTGGATAAACCACAGCAGCTCGTAAATGATGGATTTCAAATGTACCTTTTTGGTCGTCACCAGCGGGAAGCCTTCGGTCAGGTCAAAGCGCATTTGATGACCAAACACCGAGCGTGTGCCGGTTCCGGTACGATCGGTTTTATCGGTGCCGTGTTCGTACACATGGCACATAAGGTCTAAATAAGGTTTCATCGTTTTATCTCAATTTAATTTTAATCAAACACCGCCACGGTTTGGCTGCTGACCATCAGCAGCTCACCTGACGCGTTCCAAATGTGCGCTTGCGTTTGTCCGTAGCCATTGGCGGCATGCGCGATTTCGGCGCGATACAGCATCCAATTGTTTTGGAACAAGGGCAACGGCTGAACAAACTGCGCAAACCACGTCATGCTGGAGGCGGGAGCGGGCTTTTTAATCAGGGGCAAAATGGCCGGCGGCCACGCATCCAGCAGCGTGACGTAATGCGCTTCGGATAAAATGGCGGCGCTGCCATCGTGTGTGCCATTGTCTGTCTCATTATGGGCGCCATCAAAATCTTTGTAACGCCACCAGCCGCCCATCTCGCGCGTGCCTTCGCCAAAATAAGGCAAACCGCCAAAAACCCAACGCATATCGAAATGCTGAACAAAGTTGGGAATGACATTCGGAATGAACGGCATGGCAGGCAAGCCATCGGGTGCGGTGGTCACAGGCGCGGGCAGGGTAGGCATGTGCGCGGCGGACTCGCGCAACAGGCCAAACGAGGCGATCAACACGGTTTGCGCGACTTGGTTTTGAATAATACGCGCCTGCATTTGCACGGCGTTTTTACCGCTGCGCAGCAGTTCGGTTTCGATCGTGAATGGTTCACCGGTGGCGATCGGACCGACAAAGGTGCAGGAGATGGACAGCAGAACGCGCTCCATCGGCACATCGCGGCGCATGGCGGCGAGCAGCATGCCTGCGATTAACCCGCCAAAGCTGGCGCGGCCTTGCGCCCAGTCATCGGGCAAGGTGTAGGTCGTGTCGGCGTTGCCGTGGTAGGCTTGGCGCAAATAATGCTGTGCGTTGTTCATCCATATCCTTTTTTAATATCGAGCAAGATCAAGGGCGAATTATAGCCAATTCGCTTCATTTTTAGGGCGTTGTGCGCACAAGTTCTGGGTTTTATCGCTTAAAAAGGTTAAAATGCCGCCATTCATTTTTAAATTAAGAGGAATCACATCATGTCCGCTTTATACGCCATTTCCCCGATTGACGGCCGCTACGCTGCCAAGGTCAACGCGCTGCGCCCGATTATGTCCGAGGCCGGTTTGCTGCACCATCGTGTTCAGGTTGAGGTCGCTTGGATCATAGCCTTGTCACGCGCGGGTTTTGCCGAATTGCCGGCATTCTCTGACGCGGCGGTGGCGTATTTGAACAGCATTGTGACCAATTTCGGTGAGGCCGATGCGCAGGCGATCAAGGACATTGAAAAAACCACCAATCACGACGTGAAAGCGGTGGAATATTACCTCAAAGATAAAATGACCGCGTTTGGCAATGAGTTGAAAGCCGCCGCCGAGTTCGTGCATTTTGCCTGCACCTCGGAGGATATCAATAATACCTCGCACGGCTTGATGCTGAAAAAAGCCCGTGCGGAAGTGCTTTTGCCGCAAATGGATGCGCTGATTGCGCGATTCAAACAGCTTGCGCACGAATTGGCCGAGCAGCCGATGCTCTCGCGCACGCATGGTCAACCGGCGTCGCCCACCACGGTGGGTAAGGAAATGGCGAACATCGCCTACCGTTTGCAACGCACACGCGACTCGTTCGCCGAGGTTGCATTACTGGCGAAAATGAATGGCGCAGTCGGTAACTACAACGCGCATTTTTCCGCCTATCCGAATCATGACTGGGTGGCTTTTTCCACCGCCGTGATCGAAAATGATTTGGGCTTGACCTACAATCCGTACACCATTCAGATCGAGCCGCATGATTATATGGCGCAGTATTTCGATGCATTGGCGCGGTTTAACACCATTTTGATCGACGCAAATCGCGATATCTGGGGCTATATTTCACTGGGGTTTTTCAAGCAAAAAACCAAAGCGGGCGAAATCGGCTCATCGACCATGCCGCATAAAGTCAATCCGATTGACTTTGAAAACTCGGAAGGTAATTTGGGTTTGGCCAATGCCTTGCTGCGCCATCTGTCCGAAAAACTGCCGATTTCGCGCTGGCAGCGTGATTTGACCGACTCGACCGTGTTGCGCAATATGGGCGTGGGTTTGGGCTATGCGCTGATCGCGTATGATGCGTGTCTGCGCGGTTTGGGTAAACTGGAATTGAACGCGGATACATTGAACGCGGATTTGGACACGACTTGGGAAGTGTTGGCCGAGCCGATTCAGACCGTGATGCGTCGTTATGGTATTGAAAATCCGTACGAGCAGCTCAAAGAGTTGACCCGTGGCAAGGGCATTACCCGCGAGGCATTGCAAACGTTCATCCAAAATCTCGCCATTCCCGAAGACGAAAAAGCGCGCTTGTTGCAAATGACACCGGCGAACTATATCGGTATCGCGGCGCAGTTGGCGCGTCAGGTATAAGGCAAATGTGCAGAACAGGGCGAAAACAGATGCTGGGAGCAAATTCGGGTATAATTCGCCACTTCCCAAACGGACGCTTCACACAATATCTTTAGGAGAGACTATGAACACCAAGCACAAATACCCGATGTCAATGATCATTCTTCATGCATTATTGGCTATATTGATGATCGCCACTTTGGTCGTCGGCTGGATGATGGATGACAATCGCGGCTTGATGCCGTTGCATAAATCATTGGGCGCGCTGGTCTTTATTTTCGGTATTGTGCGTATTATCAATCGCATGCGCAATATGGGCAAAATTCCACCATCGGTGAATCAAGGTGCCATGCGCTTGGTCGAAAAGTCTGTTCATGGCTTGTTGATGGTGGTGATGCTCGCCATGCCGTTCGTCGGCTGGCTGATCAGCAATGCCAAAGGTTTCCCTGTGAGCGTGTTTGGCTTGTTCAATTTGCCAACGCTGATCGATAAAAACGAGCCACTGGCGCATACTCTGGGTGAAATGCACGAAACGGGCGCTGCGGTTTTTGTGATTTTGCTGGTACTGCATGTGGTCGGTGCGATTGTTCATAAAATCAAAGCCAAGGATGACGTATTGTCCCGGATGTCACCGTTTTGATGTATGGAGCTTATTAAAAATGCCACCGATTTCGGTGGCATTTTTACGTGTGGGCGCAGGGTTTAGATTTTGCCCAAACACCACAAGGAGGTGATTTCCTTCGAGCGCGCGGCGTGCAGCGGGTCGCTTGCATCGAAGGCTTTACCGTGTTTCGGGCGAATATCAAGCCGCTGCACCAAGGTTAACCCATGCTGCGTGATCAGTTGTGGGATTTCATCTGATTGGCGCAGTCCGAGATGCTCGGCCAAATCAGACATGATGAGCCATGCTTGACCGCGTTCGCTCAGGTGTCCTGCCACGCCGGATAAGAAACCTTTGAGCATCGCGCCGCCCGCGTCAAATACCGCATGCTCCACTGGCGAGCTGGCTTTGGCGGGTAACCACGGTGGGTTGCAGACGATCAAATCCGCACGGGCATTGGGCGTATCAGGCGCATCTGGAAACAGGTTGGCCTGTTGTATTTGAATCTGTCGCGTGTAGCCCAATCGCTCGATATTCTCGCGAGCGCAGTGCAAAGCGCGCTCATCGGTATCGGTCGCAGTGATATTGGGGATGCCGCGTTTGGCTAAAATGGCGGCAATCACACCGGTTCCCGTGCCAATGTCCCATGCTGTAGTGCAGTTGGGCGGTAATTCGGCCTGCATGAGCAGCTCCAGATATTCACCGCGTATCGGTGAGAATACGCCGTAGTGCGGGTGAATGTGCGCGTTCAACGCGGGAATCAACACGCCTTTTTTGCGCCATTCATGAGCGGCGATGAGTGCCTGCAATTGGCGCAATGACAATACGTATGGCTCGGTTTGTTCGCCCAGTACTTCAGCACAGGCTTGTGCGACCTCGGGCGCGCGGCGTAGGTCAATTTGATGGTCGGCTTGGACTGGGATCAGGATGGCGTTCAGTATATGCGCGCGCTGTGCTTGCGCCATGCGATGGCGATGAAATTGCTCTAATGGCGTTGCTGCGGACGAGACTTTTTTCGCCGGCTTTTTCGGTTTGTCGATACGACGCATGAGCGCTTGTAACAAATGCCGCGCATTTTGAAAATCCCCGCGCCAAAGTAATCCGTGCCCTGCGCTGGCGAGCCGATAGGCTTGATCGGCAGGCAGGGTGTCGTCGGCCAAAGTGAGGTGTTTGGGTGGCGGATGCTTGGCTTCTGAAATCCAGCGGGCTTGGTGTGGCCCATCGTTTTCGTGCCAATGAAGGTGAGGGGGGTGATTTGCTTGCATGAGGCACTATAGCATAAAGCATGAGGGAAAATGACCGAGAGCGTTAGGGGCTTTGGCATCTTGTTGCAACTACACGGTTTGCGCTATTGGCTTTTAAAAGGGTTTAACTGAACGCAATGTAAGTCAAAGGAAATTGCTCAAAGGATTGTCTTTAAGGCGCTGAAATCGTTTTCCAATCGCTTGTACGGTGTTAAAATGAAGCCTTCGATCAAACAACGGAGTGTCATTATGCCAATCACGATTGCAGTGGGGCGCGAACACTTGGAAGGCGAGCGTCGGGTGGCTTTGGCACCTGAGACGGCCAAAAAGTTTTCCGCATTGGGCGCGCAATTGCGCATGGAGCAAGGGGCAGGGTTGAACAGCCACTTTGTCGATGCGGATTATCTGAATACCGAGATAACCCAAGCTCAGGCCGAGGCCTATCAAAACGCGCAGATTATCATGCGAGTAACGCCGCCGACCTTAGAGGAAATCGAGCAAATGCCGCATGGCGCCGTATTGATTGGCTTGCTCAAACCATACGAGAGTCAAGAGCGCTTGGCGGCACTGAATGCGCGCAACATCAGCGCGTTTGCCTTGGAGTTATTGCCTCGCATTTCGCGCGCGCAGAGCATGGATGCGCTATCGTCGCAGGGTGCGTGTTCGGGCTATCAATGCGCACTGATCGGTGCGTCGCACAGCGCCAAATTTTTCCCTATGTTGACCACGGCGGCAGGCACGATTCGTCCGGCGCGCGCATTGGTGATTGGCGCGGGTGTTGCCGGTTTGCAGGCGATTGCGACTTGTAAGCGTTTGGGCGCGATGGTGGATGCGTATGATGTGCGCTCGGCAGCAAAAGAGCAGGTCGAATCGCTCGGCGCAAAATTCGTCGATACCGGCGTTTCGGCGGATGGCGCGGGCGGCTATGCGCGTGAATTGACCGAAGAGGAAAAAGCCCAGCAGGCCGATCGCCTCGCCAAAGCGGTTGCCAGCGCGGATGTGCTCATCACCACGGCGGCGATTCCGGGCAAAAAAGCACCACTGATCATCACCGAAGCGATGATCGCCGGTATGAAGCAGGGCGCGGTGGTAGTAGATATGGCGGCCGAATCCGGTGGTAACTGTGCGCTGACGCAGGCCGGCCAAACGATTCAAGCACACAATGCGACCATCGTCGGGCCGGTGAATTTGCCGTCGCGTATGCCGACGCATGCCTCTGAGTTATACGCCAAAAATCTGTACAACTTCTTGTCACCGTTCATCAAAGACGGCGAGTTGAATATTGATTGGCAGGACGAAGTGATTGCCGGTTCGTTGTTGTGCAAAGACGGTGCGACCGTACACACCGGCGTCAAACAAGTTTTGGGAGAATAATCATGGATGGTATGCTCGCGATTTATATTTTTATGTTGGCCGCGTTTGTCGGCTACGAAATCATCAGTAAAGTACCGGTGATTTTGCACACGCCGCTGATGTCCGGCTCCAACTTCATTCACGGCGTGGTCGTGGTTGGGGCAATGATTGCCTTGGGTCATGCGGAAACGCCGCTGGAAATGGCGATTGGCTTTTTCGCAGTCGCATTAGGCGCGGCCAATGCAGCGGGCGGCTATGTGGTGACCGAGCGAATGCTGGCGATGTTTAAGAAAAAAGAGCCGTCTGACAATAAAGCAGGAGGTCAATCATGAGCATTCCGTTTTATGTACAAGCGGCATGGTTTGCCGGTGCTTTGCTGTTTATTTTTGGTTTGAAGGGCATGAGCTCGCCCACCACGGCGCGTCGCGGGATCGTTTGGGCGGGCGTGGGCATGTTGGTCGCGATCATCGGTACGTTTTTGGTGCCGCATCTGAACAATATTGGCTTGATGTTGCTGGCCTTGGTGATTGGCGCGTCTGCCGCGTGGATTTCCGGCAAAAAAGTACAGATGACCGATATGCCGCAGATGGTGGCAATCTATAATGGTATGGGCGGCGGCGCGGCGGCTGCGATTGCCGCGATTGAGTTTGCCAAAGGTGAGGCGCACAGTACCGGCACGCTGATTTTGGCAGTATTGGGGGCGTTGATCGGTGCGGTGTCGTTCACCGGCTCATGCGTGGCGTTTGGTAAACTGCAAGGTTTGATCAAAAAAGCGCATCGCCTGCCCGCGCAAAATACCGTGAATGTTGCTTTGGCGATGGCGGCGATTGTGCTCGGCTTCATGATGGTCGCGTTTGCACCGGCTTCTGGCTGGCTGATCGTGCTGTTTTTCATCGTCGCGCTGGTCTTGGGCGTGGTCGTGACCATGCCGATTGGCGGCGCGGATATGCCGGTGGTGATTTCGCTGTTCAACGCGTTTACCGGCTTGGCGGTGGGCTTTGAGGGTTATGTCTTGGGCAATCCGGCGCTGATTATCGCGGGTATCGTGGTCGGCGCGGCGGGTACGCTGTTGACCCAATTGATGGCCAAAGCGATGAACCGTCCACTGGCGAACATCCTGTTCACACCGATTACCGGCGAAGCGCAGGGCGGTCAGGCGATCGAAGGTACGATGAAAGAACTCTCGGCCATCGATGCGGCGGCGCTGATGCGCTACGCGAGCAAAGTGATCATTGTGCCGGGCTACGGCATGGCGGTGGCGCACGCCCAGCACAAAGTCTGGGAAATGGCGGGCTTGCTCGAAAAAGCGGGGGTGGAAGTCAAATTCGCCATTCATCCGGTGGCGGGACGTATGCCGGGACATATGAATGTGCTGTTGGCTGAGGCGGGTGTGCCGTATGACAAGATTTTTGATCTGGAAGAAATCAACGAAGAGTTCGGCCAAGCCGACGTCGCGTTGATCATCGGTGCAAACGACGTGGTGAATCCAAGCGCGCGTACCGACAAATCCAGCCCGATTTACGGCATGCCGATTTTGAATGCCGATTACGCGCAAAACGTGATAGTGATCAAACGCGGTAAAGGCACGGGCTACTCCGGTATCGAAAACGCTTTGTTCTACACCGATAACTGTCGTATGTTGTACGGTGATGCGCAGCCAATGGCCGGTGAAATCATTCAGAATTTGAAAACTTTAGAATAGAATTGCAACTGATTGATTTTAAAATAAAAATGGGTACGGTTCGAGTGCTGTGCCCATTTTTGTTGGATGGTTGGCAAAATCGGGTATCATTCAGGGTCATGCTTAAAATGTACAATATCTCTTAAACTCAATGGATCAATAGACATGGACAAAACAGAACTCATCAAACTGGAAAACTACCTCGTGAATCAATTCGGCTCAGATTTTCGCCTCAAATTGAGCAAAGCCAAAGACAGCGCTGAGGTGTATTTGCACGACGAATTCATCGCGACGATTTATAAAGACGAGGACGACGGGGAAATTTCCTACACCTTGACAATGTCGATTTTGGACATTGATTTGGCGTAAAAATTCCTTGCCCAGTAAACATGCGGCGGTACGGCAAGCCAAGCTAAAGTCAAGATAAAAACCACTTTTTTAGCTCAAAAAAACAGCCGTTTGAAGCTACAAGAAGCCTGCAAATTTTGTTATGATGCATCCCATCACATCCACGCGCGAATCTAAAAAAGCTTCGATGATGAAGTAGGGAACCGTGTGAAAATCACGGACTGTGGCGCAACTGTAAGGCACAACGCATGGCTGTGCGTGCCAAGTCAGATACCTACCGCGACGTGCTGATGTGCAGGCTTTCGAACCAAAAGCAGGCACATACCTTGAGTGAATCAATGTCTGTCATCTGCGTGCCTTCGTACAGCTTCGTGCGAGCATGTGAGCAGTCCCAGTCCTTGCATTCGCTGTATCCGTTACGCCATGCGCTTATAGGATTTAAAAAGCTTTTATTTAACCGACGATTACAATTTATAAAGGTTCACGCCCTATGAACACAGACAATATCCTGGTCACCAAACGAGACGGTCGCCAAGAACCCATTGACTTAGACAAAATCCACCGCGTCATTACTTGGGCGGCAGAAGGGCTGAACAACGTTTCGGTCTCGCAAGTGGAGCTTAAATCACGCATTCAGTTCTACAACGGCATTCGTACACAGGATATTCACGAAACCATCATCAAGGCTGCGGCGGATCTGATTTCGCCCGAATACCCGGATTATCAATACTTAGCAGCGCGTTTGGCGATTTTCCATTTGCGCAAAATCGCTTATGGTCAATACGAGCCGCCGAGCTTGTTGGAACACGTCACTCGCTTGACCCAAGATGGCCGCTACGATACGCACATTCTGAAGGACTACACGCCGGAAGAGTTCGCCGAGTTAGACGCCGAGATTCAACACGAGCGTGATCTGAACTTTGCTTATGCAGCCGTCAAGCAGCTCGAAGGCAAATACCTGTTGCAAGATCGCGTGACTAAAAAGGTGTATGAAAGCCCGCAATTTTTATACATGCTGGTGGCGATGTGTCTGTTCGCAAATTACCCGAAAGCGACGCGCCTGGACTATGCCAAGCGTTTTTACAACGCGGTTTCAACCTTCAAGATTTCCTTGCCGACGCCAATTATGTCCGGCGTACGCACACCATCGCGTCAGTTCAGCTCATGCGTATTGATCGAATGCGGCGACAGTTTGGATTCGATCAACGCGACCACCAGCGCAATTGTGAAATACGTGTCGCAGCGTGCCGGTATTGGTATTAATGCAGGGCGTATTCGTGCGCTCGGTAGCCCGATTCGCAATGGAGAGGCGCAACATACCGGCTGTATTCCGTTCTATAAACTGTTCCAAACGGCGGTCAAATGCTGCTCGCAGGGCGGCGTGCGCGGTGGTGCGGCCACTTTGTTTTATCCGCTGTGGCATTTGGAAGTTGAGTCATTACTGGTTTTGAAAAACAACCGCGGCGTCGAGGAAAACCGTGTGCGCCATATGGACTACGGTGTACAACTGAACAAAACCATGTATCAGCGCCTGATCAAAAATCAGGACATCACACTGTTTTCACCACACGATGTGCCGGGTCTGTACGACGCATTTTTCGCCGATCAGGACGAATTCGAGCGCCTGTATGAGCAATACGAGCAGGATGAAACCATTCGCAAACAACGCATTCCGGCCGTAGAACTGTTTGGTCTGATGATGCAAGAGCGCGCGGGTACAGGTCGTATCTACATTCAAAACGTGGATCACTGCAACACCCACAGCCCGTTCAATCCGAAACTCGCACCGGTGCGTCAGTCGAATTTGTGCTTGGAAATCGCTTTGCCAACCAAGCCGTTGAACGATATCAATGACGAAGAGGGCGAAATCGCGCTGTGTACTTTGTCTGCGTTCAATTTGGGTGCGCTGGAACATCTGGACGAGCTGGAAAACTTGGCCGATTTGATCATTCGTGCGCTGGATGCTTTGCTCGATTATCAAGACTACCCGATCAAAGCGGCGTATATCGCCAGCATGAAGCGCCGTTCGCTCGGTGTCGGGGTGATCAACTTCGCCTACTATTTGGCGAAAAATGGCGCACGCTACTCGGATGACTCCGCGTTGGGTTTGACCCACCGCACATTTGAAGCGATTCAATACTACCTGCTCAAAGCCTCGAATCAATTGGCGCGTGAGCAGGGCGCCTGTGGTGCGTTTAGTGAAACCACCTATGCGCAAGGCATTTTACCGATTGACAGCTACAAAAAAGACGTCGATGGCATTTGCGCCGAGCCGCTGCACTACGATTGGGAAGGTTTGCGTCAAGCCATTGTCAAAGACGGCTTGCGCAACAGCACCGTGACCGCATTGATGCCATCGGAGACCTCCAGCCAGATTGCCAATGCGACCAATGGCATTGAGCCGCCGCGTGGTTTGGTGACGGTCAAAGCCTCGAAAGATGGTGTGCTCAAGCAAGTCGTGCCGGATTACGAGCAACTCAAATCCAAATACGAATTGCTCTGGCAAATGCCGAACAATCAAGGTTATTTGAAATTGGTGGCGGTGATGCAAAAATTCGTCGATCAGTCGATTTCTGCTAATACCAATTACGACCCGCAACGTTTCGAAGATGGCCGCGTGCCCATGAAACAATTGTTGACCGATCTGCTGATGGCCTACAAATACGGTTTGAAAACTTTGTACTATCACAACACCCGTGATGGTGCGGATGATGCGCAGTTTGATGTACAAGTCGCGGATGATGACTGTGCATCAGGTGCTTGTAAAATCTAATATCTTGGTTTAAATACAAAATATAATCTATTGATTTAAAATAATTTATTGTGAAGTGTAAAATGAGTAACGTTCACCTGAGTCACCCCTACAGTACGTTTTGCCAAACGCCGAATAACCAAATCGCAGAACCGATGTTTTTCGGGCAAAACGTCAATGTGGCGCGCTATGACCAGCAAAGGCACGTTGTTTTTGAGAAGTTGATCGAAAAACAATTGTCCTTTTTCTGGCGACCGGAGGAGGTGGATGTCTCGCGCGATCGTGCAGACTACCAAGCACTGCCGGAACATGAGAAACACATTTTCATCAGTAACTTGAAATACCAAACCTTGCTTGATTCGATTCAGGGGCGCAGTCCGAATGTCGCGCTGCTGCCTCTGGTGTCTTTGCCTGAGGTGGAAACTTGGATTGAAACTTGGTCGTTTTCAGAGACCGTGCATTCACGCTCGTACACCCACATCATTCGCAACATCGTGACCGATCCGTCGGTGATTTTTGACGACATTGTACGCAATGAGCATATCATCGAGCGGGCAAAGGAAATTTCGCATTATTACGACGATCTGATTCATGCGACACAGGTTTATCAAATGTTCGGTGAAGGCACGTATCACATGAATGGCCGTGATTACACCGTGTCGTTGCGCGATCTGAAAAAGAAACTGTACTTGTGCATGATGTGTGTGAATGCGCTTGAAGCGATTCGTTTCTACGTCAGCTTTGCCTGCTCGTTTGCCTTTGCCGAGCGTGAATTGATGGAAGGCAATGCGAAAATCATCAAGCTGATTGCGCGTGACGAAGCCCTGCATTTGACCGGCACACAACATATTTTGAATCTGATGCGCAGCGGTCAGGATGACCCGGAGATGGTTGAAATCGCCCGTGAATGCGAGCAGGAGTGCTTTGATCTGTTCAAACGCGCTGCCGAGCAGGAGAAAAACTGGGCCGAATATTTATTCAAAGACGGCTCGATGATTGGCCTGAACAAAGATATTTTGGCGCAGTACGTCGAATACATCACCAATCTACGCATGAGTGCGGTTGGCCTCACGCCTGCTTTTGCCCATGCGACGCAAAACCCGATTCCGTGGATCAACGCATGGCTGTCTTCGGATAACGTGCAAGTCGCCCCGCAAGAGGTCGAGGTCAGCTCCTATTTGGTGGGTCAAATCAACGCCGAAATCAATTCCAGCGATCTGAGCGACTTCGAGCTGTAATTCGCTTAAAATCACAGCAGGCGCATCGCTCGGGGTTTTTCCTTTGGGTTGTGCGCCTGAATTTTTTCTAAGCGTCCAACCCCAATATCTCCCATGCGCATCACCACCCACGACTACTCGTTTGAACTCAAAGAAGGCGAAAGCCTGCTGGATGCACTCGCGCGCACCGGCCATGAGGTAGAGTATCAATGCCGTGCGGGTTACTGCGGTAGTTGTCGGGTGAAACTACTCTCCGGCTCGGTCGATTACGCCGACCTGCCGCTGGCCTTCATCGGCTATGATGAGGTATTACCGTGCTGTTGTACGGTGAAATCAGACCTCACGCTGGATGTGCGGCGTACCGTTACCGTACAACACGAGCAGGGCGATTTGTTTGAGCCGGATTTGTTTGATTAAGTGGTATTTCAGGCTTGGACAGAACGCATATGTAAAATAGACCTAATCCAATAAATCCATAGTGCAAATAAAGGCCGTCTGAAAGATTTCAGACGGCCTCTATTTGCATTTTTAAAATAAAAAATGTAATTTATAGAAATCACAAAATTATATTGCAAGAATAAGCATATCAGCTTATGATATAGGAAATTTTATGTGATTTAAAAAAATCACAAAAGGAATTACTTATGGAAAAGCTGGAAAAATTGGTTCGATTTGCCAGTGGTTCGCCTCAATTCCGGGTGGTAGAGTCGCCCGATCAGCAGGCGCCTCGTTATGTCTGGTATGCGCAGCATCATCTGAATGCCGATTTATCTGGCATCGAGCCTGTGTATACGGATATCAAAACCGTAGCCACTTGGAATAAGGTTTGTACGCTGGCGGCGGGGGATCTCGTGTTCAGCCTGATTTCCGGCACTGCGGCAATAGTGAGCCGCCATCATCAAGGTTATATCCAAACGCAAAACTACATCAAGCTCACCCCCGGCAAGCAGCTGGATAAGCAATTTTTGCTGTATCTGCTCAATGAGGACCAGCACATTAAAAGGCAATGGGCGGCGGGTTTGCAAGGTTCCAGCGTGCTGAAATACACCTTGGCGCAACTGAAAAATCTGCAAATCAACGCCTTGCCACTATTGGAAAAGCAAAAAATCATCGGTCAGGTGTACATCATGCAACTGCGGTTGCAGGCATTGAAAAACCGAGTGGCGGCGCAAGAAACCAAAATCACATTAGGGATAATTGAAAGGGTGGTGAATCATGAATGAACAGCAATTTGAATCCGAGCTGATCCAATATTTGAGCAGCGGGGTGATTAGCCATCGTCATCATGCAACAGGCGACCATGCTACAGCCGAACAGGCGGCGGATTATCTCTATACCACCAAACGCTGGCGGCATCATCCCGAAATCAAAACCACCGATGATTTGTGGACCAATTTCAAAGCCATTTTGGAGCAACACAATCAAAACACACTGGATTATCCGTTGAGCGTGGTGGAATTCAACCAAGTGAAAAAGATTATTTCCGAACTGCACACGCCTTATTTGGCCGGGCAATTTCTGTATGGCTTAAACGGCGTATCGCAAATTGAAATTGATCTGGATGATGGTCGCCATGTGTTTCTGACCGTGTTCGACCAAAAGCAAGTCGGCGCGGGCGACACGGTTTATCAGGTGGTCAACCAAATCCGCCGCCCGGCCAAGATCATCGGCAAGCAAAATCGAATTTTCGACACTACCTTGCTGATTAACGGGCTGCCGGTGATTCAGATTGAAGAGAAGCGCGACACCCGCGATGTGAACGAGGCACTCAACCAGATGCACCAATACATCGACGAAAACCAGTATCGCGACATCTTTTCCACCTTGCAAATCCTGGTGGCCATTACGCCCAACAATGTCAAATACATGGCCAACACCACTGCCGACAAATTCAACAAAGACTTCGCCTTCAATTGGCAAAACCGCGACAACGCCATTGTGCGCGACTGGAAAACCTTTGCCGATGCCATGTTGAGCATCCCGATGGCACACCAAATGGCCACCAATTACATGATTTTGGATGGCACCAAAAACAAGCAGGCGCTCAAAGTGATGCGTCCGTACCAAGTGTATGCCACCCAAAACATCATCAGCCGTTTAAAGCAGATCGACTTTGAATTGGGCAGCAACAAAGTGGGCTATATTTGGCACACCACTGGCTCGGGCAAAACCATCACCAGCTTCAAAACCGCCTGGCTCGCCAGCCGCATGCCGCATGTCGACAAAGTGGTGTTTGTGGTGGACCGCATTGCGCTCACCCGCCAAACCAGCGAAAACTATCAAGCCTACGACCCCGACGGCGATGTGGCCGATATCGCCAAAAGCGGCGTGGTGAAGAGCACGCACACCACCACCGATTTAAGCCGCAAACTGAAAAGCCGTGGCAACGACATTATCGTTACTTCGGTGCAAAAGCTGGACACTTTAATCAAGCGCAAGCATTTCCAAGCACCCGATAAAAACATCGTCTTTATTGTAGATGAAGCCCACCGCTCCACCGGCGGCGACAGTTTCAAGGCCATTCAGGCAGCCTTCAAACGAGCTGCCTGGATAGGCTACACCGGCACGCCCATGTTTGACGACACCACCACCACCGGCCTGCGCACCGAAGATATTTTCGGCTCGCTACTGCACGCTTACACCATCCGCGAAGCCATTGCCGACCGCAATGTGCTCGGCTTCAAAGTGGATTTTGAAACCACCATCGACGAAGAGCAGATGAAAACCCAATACCTGCCTGCTTTTTATCGTGAACGTTATCCGAATTGGACGGAAGAACAAATCCGCCAAAAAATCGACAACCTCACCCAGGCCGACATGGACGATGCCGTGGAACCCAGCTTCTACGATGAAAACATCGAGCATGTGCGCCTGGTGGTGGCCGATATTTTCAAAAACTGGCGCAACCGCTCCAACGATGGCAAATACAACGCCCTGTTCACCACCCATGTGGGCGGCGGCAAGGCCAGCACACCGATGGCAATGATGTATTTCCGCGAATTTCAGCGCGTCAATCAAGAGCGCAAAGCCGCAGGTTTGCCCACCCTTAAAGTCGCCGTTACCTTCAGCGACAACGGCAGCAATAACGACGGTATGTTGGCGAATAATCAAGGGCTGCACTACGCCATGCAAGAATATAACCGCGCATTTGGCACCCAATTCGGCATGGACGATGTAACAGGTTACACCCAAGATGTCACCAGCCGTCTGAATAAATCCGCCGCTGATAAAAACTTTCTCGATTTGGTGATTGTGGTCGACCAATTGCTCACCGGCTTTGATGCGCCCGAGTTAAACACGCTTTATGTGGACCGCACTTTAAAAGGTGCCGGGCTGATACAGGCTTATTCGCGCACCAACCGCATTGCCGACATGAAAGAAAAGCCGTGGGGGCGCATCGTCAATTACCGCTGGCCGGCGCAAAACGAAAAGCTGATGAACGAAGCATTAGCGATTTATGCCAATAAAGATTCCGCCATTTTATCGCCCGGCGGGGAAACCACAACCACTGGAAAAAACGGTCTTTTGGCCAAGCCGTTTAATGAACTGCTGGCTGAAGTCAAAGCCGTGGTGGCCGAGCTGGACGCATTAACCGACGGCTTCAATAATTTGCCGCCGTCTGAAAAAGCCAAAGACCATATGGTGGAATTGCTACGCGCCTACAACAACGGCATGAGCCAGCTCAAACAATACACCCCGGAAGCACAGGATGACGAAATCGGCTTTGATTATGACAAACCCGAAGTGTTGCTGGCCGCATTGGGCATGAGTACCGAGCAGGAAACCATGCTCACCACCGTGCTGGCGAACGAGCTAAAAGCACACCTGGCCGCCACCCAAAAAATCCCGCTGCATCAAATCGAATTGCGCATGACCCATGTAAAAGACGTGAAAATCGACTACGACTACCTCACCGAACTGGTAACGCGCCTGCTGAACGAAGTACACGAGCAAAAAATGGAAGCCGCCGCCCAAACCCGCGAAGACATCAACCGCTTTGCCAGCGGGCTGGAAGACCGCAGCTATGCCAAAGAAATCACCAATGCCGCCACCGCCATCTATAACGGCAGCTATCAGGCCGAGCATTACCCGGTTGAAAACCTGACCGAAAGCAACAGCATTATTCAGGCAGCCAATAATGTCATACTCGACCATATCCTGATTGATTTCAGGGTGAAATGGGGCATTACCGACATCATTAACAGCACCCAAATGCGCGAAATGTTTTCCCGCCACCAATACGGCATGCAAGATTTGGACAACACCGGTCAACTGCGCGACTTGATCACCGAAGCCAGCAAAAACTACCGCATACTGGCGCGCGAGCCGGAAATCCGCGATTTAAACAAAATCCGCTACCGCAACGACTTGCGTCAGGCCATCTACCGGCTGGCCGACCAAATGGCAGAAAACCAGTAAGGAGCAAGCCATGAATAAGCAAATGATCATCTATAACACCGAAGACGGTAAAGCCGAGATTTCATTGCATTTGCAAGACGGCACCGTGTGGCTGAACCAATTGGAAATTGCGGAACTGTTTCAAACCAGTAAGCAAAATATCAGCAAACATATCAAAGCGGTTTTTGCCGATGGTGAGTTATCCGAAAAAGTGGTTGTCAACTATCAATTGACAACCACTCCCCATGGTGCCATTGCAGGCAAAGTCCAGCATAGACAAGTGGCTTATTACAATCTGGATATGATTTTGGCCATTGGGTATCGGGTACGTTCGGTGCGCGGTGCACAATTTCGCCACTATGCCAGCAATGTATTAAAAGAATACTTGCTCAAAGGCTTTGCCATGGATGACCGCCGATTAAAAGAGTTGGGCGGTGGCGGCTATTTTAAAGAATTGCTTGAGCGGATTCGAGATATTCGCTCCAGTGAAAAAGTGTTTTACCGCCAGATATTGGATTTATTTGCAACCAGCCAAGATTACAACGGTAAGGCAGACGAAGCCAAACAGTTTTTTGCCACGATACAAAACAAAATGCACTATGCCATTCATCAACATACCGCAGCAGAGTTAATTTATGCGCGGGTGAACGGCGAACAAGATTTTATGGGGTTGAAGTTATTCAACGGCGAATTGCCCACATTAAAAGAAGCCAAAACCGCCAAAAACTACCTGTCAGAAGCGGAATTAAAAGGCTTAAACCAGTTGGTTTCAGGCTATTTGGATTTTGCCGAACGCCAAGCAGATAGAAAAATTGCCATGACCATGCACGATTGGATTGCACATGTTGACAAGATTTTGACGGCAACTGGCGAAGTGTTGTTAACAGATAAAGGCAAAATCTCCCATCAACAAATGGAGAAAAAAGTTGAAGTGGAATATCAAAAATTTCAAGCTAAAACCCTGACACAAGTGGAAAAAGATTATTTGGACAACTTGAAACTCCTTGAGCAAACAGCAAAAAAAGCCAAGGGCGGGTGAATGGATGAATAAGGGGATAAAAATGAATGAAATCCAGTTTCTGATTTATCACGAGGGGCAAGCCGAAGTATTGGTTCAAGACGAAACCCTTTGGGCGCCCCAAAAAAGTATTGCCGAATTGTTTGGTGTAACCGTACCAGCAATTAACCAACATCTAAAAAATATATTTGAAAGCGGTGAGTTAGAACAAAATCGAACTATTAAGAAAATCTTAATAGTTCGCCAAGAAGGCAGCAGACAAGTCACACGGGAAATCGAACACTATAATCTCGATGCCATTATTTCCGTCGGTTACCGCGTTAATTCCCAAAAAGCCACTAAGTTTCGCATTTGGGCGACCGGTATATTAAAAAGACTATATCCGCCTATTTCGATTATGTGGAACGTCTGCTGGAAGACGAACATCTATTGGGCATGCAGGATTTTGCCAAAAGCATTGATGATTTCTTAAGTTTTAACCGTTATGACATTCTGCCGCACAAAGGCAAAATCAGCCAAAAGCAAGCGGCACAAAAAGCGGTGGGAGAATATCAAGCATTCAACAAACAGCAACAAATCACCTCAGATTTTGATAAAGCGGTGAAACGCATTCAAGGAGAAAAAAGTGGAAAAAAATAAGCAGCAAGTGCCGAGATTACGCTTCCCCGGCTTCAATGACGCTTGGGAACAGCGAAAGCTGAATGAAATTTCTCAAAAAGTGATAGAGAAGAATGTAAATAATCTATATCAGGAAACCTTTACAAACTCGGCAGAATTTGGAGTTATCAATCAAAGGGATTTTTTTGATAAAGATATTTCGAATAAAGCCAATTTAGCGGGCTACTATGTGGTACAGAATAATGATTTTGTCTATAACCCAAGGATTTCTAATTTTGCACCTGTTGGTCCGATAAAAAGGAATAAATTGGGTAGAAGTGGCGTAATGTCCCCGCTCTATCATGTTTTTAGAGTGGAGGGTGTTGATTATCAATTTTTAGAAACATACTTTGAAAACACGCAATGGCACATCTTTATGAAAGAGAATGGAGATAGTGGTGCACGCTCCGATCGGTTTGCTATTAAAGATAGTGTATTTTTTAAAATGCCTATTTCATTGCCAAGTAAGCAAGAACAAACTGCCATCAGCGACTTTTTCAGGCAGCTGGACGCGGCTATCGCTTCTCATCAGCGTAAGTTGGAGAGGGTCAAAAAATTAAAGAAAAGTTTGCTGCAAAAAATGTTTCCAAAGGATGGAGAGGCATTTCCGGAGCTTAGATTCCCGGATTTTACTGATGCTTGGGAACAGCGAAAGGCAAAAGAAATATTTATATCTACTTCAGAAAAAAATCATGCCTACTTACCTGTTATATCGGCAACTCAAGATAAGGGTATGGTTTATAGAGATGATGTAGGTATTGATA
>JBATQE010000022.1:0-44619 GCA_049291875.1 Burkholderiaceae bacterium | reverse complement strand
TATCAATACCTACATCATCTCTATAAACCATACCCTTATCTTGAGTTGCCGATATAACAGGTAAGTAGGCATGATTTTTTTCTGAAGTAGATATAAATATTTCTTTTGCCTTTCGCTGTTCCCAAGCGTGTGTGAAATAGCTTCCTAAATTTGAACGATAAAAGACACACGCTTGGGAACAGCGAAAGCTGGGGGAATGCGTAAAATTTAAGATAACTAATTCATTTTCTAGAGAGAATTTAAACTATGAAAATGGCAAAGTTAGAAATATTCATTACGGTGATATTCATACAAAATTTCAAGCATTATTTGATATAGCTAAGGAGAAAGTTCCGTTTATAAATAGTGCAATGAATATAGATAAAATTTCAGAAGATTTTTATTGCAAAGAGGGAGATTTAGTTTTTGCAGATGCTTCAGAAGATTTGAAAGATGTTGGGAAAAGTATTGAAATTATTAACTTAAATAATGAAAAAGTGCTTTCGGGATTACACACTTTGCTGGCAAGACCCAGCGAAAAAAAATTTTCAAAAGGGTTTAACGGTTATTTATTTCAGTCTAGTAATGTTCGCCTGCAAATCCAAAAACAAGCACAAGGCTCAAAAGTGCTGAGTATAAATACTGGGCGACTATCCTCTGTTGTTTTGTCATTTCCAGCATTAGAAGAACAAACCGCCATCGGCGACTTTTTCAGACAGCTGGACGCGGCTATCGCTTCTCATCAACGTAAGCCGGTGCTTCAAAAAGCGTCAAAAATAAAACAAGCGGACACGATATCCGCCTGTTTTTGGTTAGCAAAGTCCAGCCAAATGCCGCATCACAATATCGGTATCTTGATTTTCAAGTTCTTGAATAATATGAATATAAGTGTGCTGCGTGGTGGTCATGCTCGAATGCCCGAGCCTTCTCGCCACGCTGGCAATCGATACCCCGGCAAAAAGCAATAAAGAGGCATGGGTGTGGCGCAAGCCGTGGATGGTGATGGCGGAAACATTGGCTTTGTGGCACAAGCGCGCCAAGATGCCGTTGATGGTGGAGTTGTAAATTGGGTTTGGATGATGGAATACCGGCTGCTCCGGCGGCAGGTTTTTCACCAGTTGCGAAAACTGAATCACGGTTTGCCAATCAATCTGGATTTTGCGCACCGAAGAGCGATTTTTGGTGGGGGAAAAGCCACCTTTTTCCTTGTAATTCCATGTTTTGTTGACTTGCAGGGTTTGGTGGGCAAAATCAAAATCGGCCGGTGTCACCGCCAAGGCTTCGGAAAAGCGCATGCCGGTTTTGGCCACCAGTAGGATAAACCAGTCCCAATTCAGGGTTGGCGATAAATTCAGGCTATTCAGCAAAGCCTGCAATTCAAACTGATTGAGGTATTTGATTTTTTTGCCTCTCGGCGTTTTACCTTTGATAATGGCTTTGCGACTCGGATCACTATCAAGCAAGCCGTCATCCACCGCATCTAGAATGGCGCCTTTGAGCTGATGATGAAAATCCAGCGTGGTTTGTCGTTCATGCGTTTGCGCATAATCATTGAGCAATTTCTGATAGGCAATCCGGGTAATTTCACCAATGTGTAAGCTGGGCGCAAGGGTTTTAATCCAGTGCTGTGTGGAGCGGTATTTTTTCATCGTAACCAGACGGATTGCACCTTCTTTATAGGTGGCGACCCAGTCGTTGAAATAATCGGAAAAAAGAGGAGAAGCAGATGTTGATGGTTTCATCATAAAGTCCTTTTGGGTTTACGCCTCTTATTAAGGCAATAAATTATAAAAAGATTTTTCTGCTTTTCTGTAAATATGTTAAAAAATCAGTGGTGTTTTTTGAAATAAAGTGTCTGCTGTAAATGACACTTTAAAACTGAGCCACTTACCGCGCAGTATGTTTAAAAAACGCGGAGTAAAAGTGAGCCACTGTTAAGCGCGTTAGACTTTGCTTTTAGAAGAGCAAAGGAAGCGCAATAAGGATGTTTACAGTGGACACATACGCACAAGTCAGACGAGCTGTGCTGATAGAAGGTCGCAGTCGCCGCTCGGTGGCTCAAGAATTAGGATTATCACGCAACACGGTCGCCAAGATGGTCAAACACCATCTGCCACCTGGTTATCGCCGCAAAGCGGCCCCCGTTTCCCCCAAGCTGGATGCATTTACGGGCATCATTGACCAGATACTCGAAGACGACAAATTGGTCATCAAGAAGCAGCGCCACACCGCCAAACGAATCTTGGAACGATTGCGAGACGAGCACGGTTTTACGGGTGGCTATACGATTGTGCGCAGCTATGTCATGAAACAACAGTTACGGATGCGAGAGGTGTTTATGCCTTTGCATCATCCAGCGGGTCAAGCGCAAGCAGACTTTGGCGAGACCGACATCATCTATCGCGGCTGCAAGACGCGCGTGCATTACTTTTGCCTGTCATTACCGCATTCTGATGCATTCTATGTGAAGGTTTACCCAGCCGAGACCACAGAGGCATGGCTCGATGGCCATGTCAGCGCATTTGCTTGGTTGGGCGGCATTCCGCAATCGATTCTGTACGACAACAGCAAGATGTTGGTGTCGAGTATCAACAAACAAACCAAAGAGCGCACGCTCACCGATGCGTTCAAACGTCTACACTGTCATTATCTGTTTGATACGCGCTTCGGACGACCTGCGCGTGGCAATGACAAGGGAAAGGTGGAAGGCATTGTGGGCTATAGTCGCCGTAACTTTCTAGTGCCGATGCCACGTGTGCAATCCCTTGATGAGCTCAATGTGCGTTTACAAGAGGCATGCGAGCGGCGGCTAAAGGCTGTATTGCGTGGACATTCGGGGACGATTGGCGCACGGTTGCAGGCAGACAAAGCACATTTCTTGCCGTTGAGCGACGTGCCGTTCGATGCGTGTGAATCGGTATCCACCAAAGTCAGTTCGCTGTCATTGGTGCGCTATCGCTGCAACGACTATTCGGTTCCGACCGAATATGCCTATCAAACCGTGCAGGTGCGTGGTTATGTGGACAGAGTCGTGATTGGTCACGCAGCCAAGGTGATTGCCGTGCATGAGCGCAATTATGGCAAAGCGCAGTTTGTCTATAACCCTTTGCATTATCTGGCTTTACTCGAAACCAAGCCGAATGCACTCAATCAAGCTGCACCGTTACACGGTTGGGCTTTGCCAGAGGACTTCGAGCGACTGCGCAGGTTGATGGAAGCTCGTTTGGGCAATGGGGGACGGCGTGAGTACATTCAGGTATTGCGATTGCTTGAAGACTTTGGTGAGGAAGAAGTCGCCGTTGCGGTTGAGGAATCTTTGCGTTTGTCCACCATCAGTTATGATGCGGTCAAACATTTGGTATTGGCCAAGCATGAGCGTCGTCAGCCACGTTTGAATCTATCGGCTTATCCACACGTACCACAAGCATCGGTGGGCACGACTGATACCCGTGCTTACATGAGCCTGTTGACACAGGAGGTGCGCCATGTCGCTTAATCAATTGTCAACGATGGAAACCTCTGTGCCGCCAGCCGTATTACTCAACCACCATTTGAAGCAACTGCGTTTGCCCACCTTTGTACGCGAACACGAGAAGGTGGCACTTGAATGCGCTCAAGGCGATGTGGACTATCAGCGTTACTTACTGCGCCTGTGCGAACTCGAACACATCGACCGCGAGCGGCGCAACATCGAGAGGCGAATTCGCCAAGCCAAGTTTCCGCAAGTCAAAGGGCTGGACACGTTTGACTTTAAGGCGATTCCGAGCTTGAACAAATCATTGGTGCTTGAATTGGCACGTTGCGAGTGGATTGAACAGCGTGAGTCGGTGATTGCTTTGGGCAATGCGGGGACGGGTAAAACCCATACCGCTCTGGCATTGGGATTGGCGGCTTGCCAGAAGAATCATTCGGTCTTCTTCAGTACCGCTGCCGCGTTGGTGCATGAGCTGATGGAGGCGCGGGATGAGCGGCGTTTACGGGCTTTGCAAAAACAATTGGCGCGAGTGCAATTGCTGATTGTTGATGAGTTGGGTTATGTGCCGTTTACCGCTGTGGGTGCTGAGTTGTTGTTCGAGGTTTTTAGCCGACGCTATGAGCAAGGGGCAACATTGGTCACCAGTAACTTGCCGTTTGATGAATGGACTTCGGTGTTTGGTTCCGAGCGTTTGACTGGCGCTTTGCTCGACAGACTCACACATCATGCTCATATCCTTGAAATGAATGGTGATAGCTACCGACTTGAGGCGCGTAAACGACGCAAAAATGATAAGGAGGCTAATTTGGACGGTTGATTGAGTTTATGATATCGGGATTTACGATACAATCCTCTACGAGGACTTCGGTCTATTTTTTTTAATGCTCAGTGGCTCTACTTTACTCCGTCATCTGGCTCAATTTTACTGTGCGATTTACACCATGCCATCGGGTGATTGGCAGCAATGGCTCATTGACCGGCTATGGTGGCGGCATCTGGCGCAAGCAAAAACTACTCGAACTGGAACAAGCCATTTTGTTGTGATATTTTTGCGTACCGATCAACCCGGCTTACCATCCAAACGTGGGCGCAGCAGAATCTGCGTGTAGTACAGCAAAAAAATCAACAGCGACACGACCCAGCACAGCATCGCCGCATCAATCAAAGGCAAATACGCGCGCGGCCAAACGTGGATTAAGCCCGCCAAGCCGCGCAAAATAGCCGCCAAAAACATCAAACCATACGCCAACGGCATCCAGCGCGGCGCTTTGAGCATACGCCCGGTGTGACCCAGCGCAACGCGCGAGGTCATCGCCACGATCAATCCCGCAATCGCACCGACGGTCAATACATGCAATGCCCCCGAAGCCGGATAAGCGAAGGCGAGCAGGGTGCAAGCCAAGGGCAGACAAACAAAACTCAGATGCAAAGACCACAGCAGCGGATTATTTCGCGTGGCGTACCAGCCCCAACCATGCCAGCGATAAAACAGTACCAATGCGGTCAATCCTGCCGTGATTTGCAGTGCCATCGGCGCATCCAGCAGCCAAAACACCGCCATCAGCAACAAGCCGGTATTACTTAAACGCAGCAGCCAGGGTGACTCGGGTTTGCGACCGTATTTCGTCGCATTCTGCGTGAAAGCGGGAATCACACGACCACCCATCAGATTAAGCACCACCGCAATCACGCCCACGCTGGCATAGTGAATACGCGTGACCCAAACCATTTGTTCCGTCGCTTGTGCATAATAGCTCGCTAAACTCAGCAGGGCAAACAGCAACAGCAGCGCCAAAAACGGCGCATTGCGCCATTGTTTCACCTGAATAATCATGCGCGCCAGCACGCACCACGCACCCAAGTGGCACAAAAAGTCCGATGCTGCCCAGACCGCCAGAGGCACATCGGGCAAAAATACCAGCCCCATACGCGGCAACAGCCACAACAGAACCAACAACGCCAGCCAGCGGCCGCGCACGCTCGGTACGCCCGTCCAGGTCTGTGCCGCCGTCAGCAAAAACCCCAAGATAATCGCCAGCGAAAAGCCAAAAATCATCTCATGCGCGTGCCACCAAGTGGAGAGCTGCGGCAACGCCAGCGTGCCATGCAGCGCCAATACCCACGGTATGATCGAGAGCAAGGCAAACAAATTGCCCAACAGGAAAAAAGGGCGGAATGCCAGTTCAAATAAGGCAAAGCCCTTGGGATTGAGCGGTTTTTTCTGTGTCAGATCGTCAATAGAAATCAGTTGAGCCATAAAGCGCTTTCAATCGGTGGTGAATAGATTATTCAAATAGTTGATGAATTCAGTCGGATACATTGTACGACGTTCCATACCGCAAAACCATTTCCCGAGTGAACTAGTCGGATTTGTCTGTCGATGGCCATAGGGATAGGTGACCTAATCCATTTGGCGTAGTCGTGCTACACCGTAATTGCGGTGCATTGTCCCCATTCAGAGAATGGCGATTGTTGACCGAGGGGCGTAATCTGCGAGCGTCAGCAACGATTATGGAGAAAATAATGACGCAAGACCCACTCAGCAGACGACATGCGTGGTCGGTTTTAATTGCCAGCACCTTCGCATTCACCATTTGTTTTATGGTGTGGATGATGTTCGCGGTGCTCGGCGTGCCCCTGCAAAAAATCCTCAATCTCAACGAAACCCAAACCATGATTTTGGCGGCGACGCCGGTGTTGTCCGGCTCGCTGATTCGCGTGCCTTTGGGCATTTGGACGGATAAATACGGCGGACGCATTGTATTTTTTTGCCTGATGATCGCCACCGTGATTCCGATTTTTCTGATGAGCTATGCCACGCAGTATTGGCACTTTTTGGTGATTGGCCTGTTTGTCGGTCTGGCTGGCGGCTCGTTTTCGGTCGGTACGCCGTATGTGGCACGCTGGTTTGAGCGTGATCAGCAGGGCATGGCCATGGGGATTTTCGGTGCGGGCAATGCCGGTTCATCCCTGACCAAATTGATTGCCCCAGCGATTATTGCGTGGGCAGGCTGGCAAATGGTACCGACGGTGTATGCAGCGATCATGCTGGCGACGGCGGTGCTGTTTTGGTTCTTCAGTTACAGCGATCCGAAACATTTGGTGCCATCGAATGTGACTTTGGCCTCGCAATTGAAATTGATGAAAGACCCCGCCGTGTTGCGCTATTGCCAACTGTACTCGGTGGTATTCGGCGGCTACGTCGCGCTGGCGTTGTGGATGGTGAAGTACTACGTCAATGAGTATGGCTTTAGCTTGGCGACAGCGGGTTTTCTGGCGATGTGTTTTTCTTTGCCGGGTGGTGTGTTGCGTGCGTTTGGCGGCTATTTGTCGGATAAATTCGGCGCGCTGAAGGTGACTTGGGCGGTGATGTGGGTCTGCTGGGTGGCGTTTTTCATCCTGTCGTATCCGCAAACCGAATTGGTGGTGCAAAGCACTCAAGGGCCGAAATCGTTCCATCTGGGTTTGAACGCGACTGTGTTTACCGTGATTTTATTCGGCGTGGGCATTGCGATGGCGGTGGGTAAAGCCTCGGTGTTTAAATTTATTGCCGATGAGTTTCCGCAGGACATTGGCGCGGTTTCGGGCGCAGTCGGTTTGGCGGGTGGCTTGGGCGGATTTTTCCTGCCGATTATGTTCGGTGCGCTGGTGGATTTGACCGGTATTCGCTCGACCTCTTTCATGCTGCTGTATGGCACGGTGTGCGTGAGTTTGGTGTGGATGTATTTTTCGTTCCGTGATGTGCGCAATCGTGAGATTAAGCATTCGTCATGAGTAGGCATGATATTTTTGATTGGAAACAAAATGGCTAAATTAATTACCAATTGGAAGCCCGAAGATAAGAACTTTTGGGCATCCGAAGGACGCGCCGTCGCGCGGCGCAATCTGTGGCTGTCGGTACCGGCGCTGTTACTGGCTTTCGCGGTGTGGCAGATTTTGAGTGTGACCTTGACGTATTTGCCGAATATCGGTTTTAAATATTCTAAGGAAGAGCTGTTCACTTTGGCCGGTTTGCCCGCGCTGTCGGGTGCGACCATGCGGATTTTTTATTCCTTCGTCGTGCCGATTTTCGGTGGCCGCCGTTGGACGGCGTTCTCAACTGCGACCTTACTGATTCCTTTGCTGGGTTTGGGTTTTGCGGTGCAAGACCCGAATACTCCGCTGTGGCAAATGCAGATTTGGGCTTTGTTGTGTGGTTTTGGTAGCGCGAACTTCAGCTCGTCCATGAGCAATATCAGCTTCTTTTTCCCGAAAGCGGAAAAAGGTACGGCGCTGGGCATCAACGCGGGTCTGGGTAATCTGGGCGTGTCGGTGGTGCAATTTGTCGTGCCGGTGGTGGTGACCATGGGCGCATTGGCATTGGGTGAGGCGCAAACCTTCACCAAGGGCGCCGAGGTGAAACAGATTTGGTTGCAAAATGCGGCGTTTTTCTGGGTACCGTTGGTGGCGATTTCCGCCATCGCCGCGTGGTTCGGTATGAATGATTTGTCCAGCGCGAAGGCTTCGTTCAAAGAGCAATCGGTGATTTTCCAACGCAAAGACACATGGTTGATGTGCGTGCTTTATTTGGGTACATTCGGCTCGTTTATTGGTTTTGCGGCGGGTTTTGGCCTGCTGATGAAAGGGCAGTTCCCGCAGGTGAATGCGACCAACTATGTGTTTTTGGGTGCGCTCATCGGCGCGATTTCGCGCGTGATCGGCGGCAAGCTGTCGGATAAACTCGGTGCGGCGCGCGTGACCACATGGGTATTCATCGGTATGATTGTCGCGGTATTCGGCGTGATTCACTTTTTACCGGTCAAAGGCGTAGACGGTAGCGGTAATTTCAACGGCTTTTTCGCCTGTTTTATCGCTCTGTTTGCCTTGACCGGTGTGGGCAATGCATCGACTTTCGCGCAAGTGCCGAAAATTTTCAGCACCGTGGCGGCGCGCTTGGCCGGAAAAGGCGTGAGTGCAACGCAAATCGAGACCAATGCGAACAAGGAAGCGGCAGCGGTGTTGGGCTTTAGTGCGGCGATTGGTGCGTACGGCGGCTTTTTCGTACCGAAAAGCTATGGCCTGTCTATTTCTGCGACGGGTGGTGTGAAAGCGGCACTGATTGGCTTCATCATTTACTACGTGCTGTGTTTGCTGATTAACTGGTGGTATTACTCGCGTAAAAATGCACAAACGCCGTGCTGATGGGGTTTTAATCGGTGCGTCTGCATTCAAGAACAAGCCCTTGATTTTTTATCGAGGGCTTGCTCTTTTGGCTAATGGGAAACGGTTCCAATCTCAGTTAGAATGGACATCGGATGCGCGTGAAATTCGCTTCAATCATGCGGGCTGCGCTTCTTTTGAGTTTTGCTTAATCGACTAAGGGATAGATGAATGTACGCTGAGCTGCTTTTGGGGGTGATTCATATCAGTGCCTTTCTGGGACTGGTGGTTTTTTTGAGCAGTCAAATCACCTTGTGCCGCGCTTCGTGGTGGGATGCAACGATTGTGCCGCGATTGCTGCGCCTGAGTTATTTTTATTGGGGCAGCGTGCTGGCGGTGTTATTAAGCGGTTTGGCGCGTGCGGCGTTTGGCGTGAAAACGTGGGATTTTTACAGCACACAGCCGGTTTTTTGGCTCAAATTGTTGGCGTTTATAGCCATCAGCTTGATGTCGCTCAAGGTACAAAAGGCTTATGGCCGCTGGCAAATGAATCCGTCGCATTGCCCCGATGATCTGGATGCGATGCGTCGCCGAATGATGGTGCAGGCGCATGTCATCATGCTACTGCCGATTTTGGGGCTGATGATGGCGTATGGTGTTTTACCCTTTTAAAAATGAAGCGTGATCAAAGCGGAGGAAGAGATGAATAAAGTGTGGATGGTTCTATTGGGTGCATTGGCGGTCAGCAACGTGGCACGAGCGGATGAGGTTAACGTGGCGGTGGCGGCGAATTTTGCCGAGCCGATCAAGGAAATCGCCAAGCAGTTTCAGCAAACGACCGGTCATCGCTTGGTCATCAGTACCGGCGCAACCGGTAAGTTTTATGCGCAGATCAAAAATGGTGCACCGTTTGATGTGCTGCTCGCAGCAGACCAAGAAACACCGACCAAATTGGAGCAGGAGGGCAATGCGGTTGCCGGTACGCGGTTTACCTATGCCGTGGGTGAGCTGGTGTTGTGGAGCGCGCAACCGAATGTCGTTGACAGCAATGGCGCGGTTTTGCGTGGTCAATCATTCGCACATTTGGCAATGGCCAATCCCAAACTCGCACCGTATGGTCGTGCGGCGCAGCAAACTTTGGAACGCATGGGCTTGATGGAGCAGGTACGTCCCAAATTGGTCACCGGTGAGAATATCGGTCAAACCTACCAATTTGTTTATACAGGCAATGCACAGCTTGGCTTTGTCGCGCGTTCACAGGTACAATCAGATCGTGGAATTTCAGGCTCATATTGGCTAATTCCTAAAAATATGTATAGCCCGATCATCCAACAAGCCATTATTCTGAATCATGGCAAAGATAACGCCGGTGCAAAACAATTGATGCAGCACTTGAAAACACCCGCTGCGAAAAACATCATCCGCCGCTATGGCTATGGTGTGTAATATCGGAATTGCCCCTTGATTCCTTGGTTCATTGATTAACTGATTATCAGCGCGTTTTAAGCATTTATTTTGGAAAATTTACTGCCCCCGATTTGGCTGACATTGAAATTAGCCACCTTCACCACTGTGATTCTACTGCTGTTCGGAATCCCCTTGGCGTGGTGGCTGGCGCGTACACGCTCGTGGGTGAAAATTCCGCTGAATGCATTGATCGCCTTGCCGTTGGTTTTACCGCCAACGGTGCTGGGGTTTTATTTATTGTTGGCGATGGGGCCGAACGGCCCGTTGGGCCAGTTTTCCGCTTTGCTCGGCTGGGGTACTTTGGCTTTTACCTTCAAGGGGTTGCTCATCGGCTCGATTTTTTACTCGATTCCGTTTGTGGTGCAACCTTTGCAAAATGCCTTTGAATCCATCGATTCGGATATTTTGGAGGCCGCATATTCTTTGGGCGCGCGGCCGGTCAACCGTTTTTTCACGGTGGTTTTGCCGATTGCCAAATCCAGTATTTTGACCGCCGCTATTTTTGGCTTTGCGCACACCGTTGGCGAGTTTGGCATCGTGCTGATGATCGGCGGCAATATCCCCGATAAAACCCAAGTCGTCTCCATCGCTATTTATGAGCATGTCGAGGGGCTGGAATATACGCAGGCGCATTGGCTGTCCGCAGGTCTGCTGGTATTTTCTTTCGCCGTCTTGCTGATCTTGCATACGGTCAACAAAAGCCAAGGTCGGCTTTTGAAATACTGACCAAATTTATGGTCTAAATATCTCGAAGTTGTTCTTTGATCATGGACTGCCTGGTTCAGAATGATCACCTCCCCCAAAAGGATTAGTCTGCTCCCCACCCATTGCACACCATAGACACCACGTTCAGGCAATGGGTATTGTGCTTAATCTCTCCTAAACTGATGCCGTACCTTGAGGAAATTGTGTGTTTCTCAGGACGGCATTTTTTATCAGACCATAGAGAGGCAGTATGAGCCACTTTTTAGACAGATTGAACTTTCTCGGTAAAGTGAAAAGCACGTTTTCAGACGGGCATGGGGCGGTGGTGGATGAAGACCGCAAATGGGAAAACGCCTACCGCAGCCGTTGGCAGCACGATAAGATCGTGCGCTCGACGCATGGTGTGAACTGTACGGGTTCGTGCAGTTGGAAGGTGTATGTGAAAAACGGTTTGATTACTTGGGAAACCCAGCAGACCGACTATCCGCGCACGCGGCCTGATCTGCCGAACCACGAGCCGCGCGGCTGCCCGCGTGGTGCGTCGTATAGCTGGTATGTGTATTCGGCGCAGCGTGTGAAATACCCGATGATACGCGGGCATCTGATGCGCCTGTGGCGCGACGCGCGCAAAACCATGACGCCAGTCGGCGCGTGGGAATACATCAGCCAAGACCCTGAGCGCGCGAAGCAGTATAAAGCCAAACGTGGCCTCGGCGGCATGGTGCGCGCGACTTGGGACGAGGTGGAGGAAATCATCGCCGCGGCCAATGCCTACACGGTGAAAAACTACGGTCCCGATCGCGTGATTGGCTTCTCTCCGATTCCCGCCATGTCGATGGTGAGTTATGCGGCAGGCTCGCGTTATTTGTCTTTACTCGGCGGCGCGTGTTTGTCGTTCTATGACTGGTATTGCGATTTGCCACCGGCCTCGCCACAAATTTGGGGTGAACAGACCGACGTGGCCGAATCTGCCGATTGGTATAACTCGACTTATCTGATGGTTTGGGGTTCAAACGTGCCGATGACGCGCACGCCGGACGCGCATTTTTACACCGAAGTACGCTATAAAGGCACGAAAACCGTGGCGGTATCGTCCGACTTTGGCGAAATGGCTAAATTCGGCGATATCTGGCTCGCGCCGAAACAGGGTACGGATGCGGCACTGGCGATGGCGATGGGGCATGTGATTTTGAAAGAATTTCACCTGAACAATCCGTCGGATTATTTCCAAGACTACTGTCGCCGCTTGACCGATATGCCGATGCTGGTGGTGCTCAAAGACGACGGCGACAAACTGCTGCCCGAGTATTTCCTGCGCGCCAGCCATTTGTCCGGCAACGCAGGGCAGGACAATAACCCTGACTGGAAAACCTTGGTCGTGGATGAGAACAGCGGCGACATCGTCGCGCCGAAAGGCTCGATTGGCTTCCGTTGGGGCGAGCAGGGCAAATGGAATCTGAAATCAGAGGATGCCAATGGTACTGACGTCAAAGCGCAGCTCAGCTTGCTCGGCAAACACGACGCTGTGGCCGAAGTGGGCTTTGAGTATTTCGCCGGTGTAAACGAAGCGAATTCCAAAGACATCCAAATTCGCAAAGTGCCTGCGCGCCGCATCACTTTGGCCGATGGCTCGTCGGTCTTGGTGGCAACGGTATTTGATCTGTTGGTGGCGAACTACGGCGTGGACCGAGGCGTGGCCGAGTTTGCCAGTGATACGGTCGCGACCGACTACATGCAAGACATTCCATACACGCCCAAATGGCAGGAAAAACACACCGGCGTCAAAGCCGAAATGGTGATTCAGGTGGCGCGCGAATTCGCACAAAATGCGCACCAAACGCACGGCAAGAGCATGGTCATCGTCGGCGCGGGTTTGAACCACTGGTACCACATGGACATGAATTATCGCGGCATCATCAATATGCTGATGATGTGCGGCTGTATTGGTCAATCGGGTGGCGGCTGGTGTCACTACGTCGGTCAGGAAAAACTCCGTCCGCAATCGGGCTGGGCGCCGTTGGCCTTTGGCTTGGACTGGCATCGTCCGCCGCGCCAGATGAACGGCACCTCTTTTTTCTACGCGCATACCAGCCAATGGCGTCATGAAAAACTCGGCATGAGCGAGATTCTCGCGCCGTCGCATCATGGCAAATTAGAGCCGATGAGCATGATCGACTACAACGCCAAAGCCGAACGCATGGGCTGGCTGCCGTCTGCGCCGCAGTTGAGTACCAACCCGCTGGATGTGACCGATCAGGCGCAGCAGCAGGGCGTTGATCCGGTGCAATACGCCGTGAATGGCCTAAAAAACGGTACGCTCGATATGTCGTGCAATGACCCGGACAATCCGAAAAACTTCCCGCGCAATTTATTTGTCTGGCGCTCGAATATCTTAGGCAGCTCCGGCAAAGGCCACGAATATTTCCTTAAATATTTGCTTGGTACGCAAAACGCCGTGTTGGGTGACGAAGACGACTGCATCACCCCGCAGGAAATCACCGTGCGTCCGGCGGCACAGGGCAAGCTCGATTTGCTCGTGGTGCTCGATTTCCGCATGTCCACGACCTGCTTGTACGCCGATATTGTTTTGCCGACTGCGACTTGGTACGAAAAAGACGATCTGAACACGTCCGATATGCACCCATTCATTCACCCGCTGAGTGAAGCGGTTCAGCCGCTGTGGCAGTCCAAAACCGACTGGGAAATTTACAAAGGCATCGCCAAAAAATTCTCCGAAATCGCGGGTGATTACATCGGCACGCGCAAAGACCTCGTATTGACGCCGCTGATGCACGACTCACCGCAAGAGCTGGGGCAACCGTTCGACGTGAAAGACTGGAAAAAAGGCGAATGCGAACCGATTCCGGGCAAAACCATGCCGATGATGACCGTGGTGGAGCGCGATTACGGCCAAATTTACAATAAATTCACCTCGGTCGGGCCGTTGCTGGAAAAAGTTGGCAATGGCGGCAAAGGCATGACTTGGAAAACCGAGCACGAAGTGGACATCCTGCGTGGCCTGAACAAAGTCGCCACCGAAGGTGCGGGTAAAGGTCAGCCAAAACTCAATACCGCCATTGATGCGGCCGAAATGATCTTGACCCTCGCGCCGGAAACCAACGGTCATGTGGCGGTTAAGGCATGGGAGTCGTTGAGCCAATTCACCGGCATTGACCACACGCATTTGGCCAAACCGCGCGAGCACGACAGTATCCGTTTCCGCGACATACAGGCACAGCCGCGCAAAATCATTTCCTCACCAATTTGGTCGGGGCTGGAGTCCGAAGAAGTCTCCTACAACGCCGGCTACACCAATGTACACGAGCTGATTCCGTGGCGCACGCTCACCGGTCGCCAACAGTTTTACCAAGACCACCAATGGATGCGCAAATTCGGCGAAGGCTTCTGCGTCTATCGTCCGGCGGTAGACCTGAAAACCACCGACATGATGCTCGGCAAACACAGCAATGGCAATCCTGAAATCGTGCTGAACTTCCTCACGCCGCACCAAAAATGGGGCATTCACAGCACCTACAGCGACAATCTGCGCATGCTCACACTCTCGCGCGGCGGGCCACACGTTTGGGTGTCGGAAGCGGATGCCAAACGTGGTGGCTTGGTGGACAACGACTGGGTCGAGGTATTCAACCTTAACGGAACCTTGACCGCACGCGTGGTGGTGAGCCAACGCATCCCCGATGGCGTGATTTTGATGTACCACGCACAGGAAAAAATCGTCAATGTTCCGGGTGCGGAAGTATCGAAAAAACGCGGCGGCATTCACAACTCGGTCACGCGAACGGTACTCAAACCGACGCACATGATCGGTGGCTATGCCCAGCAGTCTTACGGCTTTAACTACTACGGCACGGTGGGTGCGAACCGTGATGAGTTCGTCATCGTGCGCAAAATGGACAAAGTGGACTGGATGGATCAGCCTGCGAATGCAAATGCCGTTACAGCCTAAGCAATTGGAGAGAATACTATGAAAATCAGAGCACAAATCGGCATGGTTCTTAATCTGGACAAATGCATCGGTTGCCACACCTGTTCGGTTACCTGCAAAAACGTCTGGACCAGCCGCGACGGCGTGGAATACGCGTGGTTCAACAACGTGGAAACCAAGCCGGGCATCGGCTACCCGAAAGAATGGGAAAACCAAGACAAATGGAATGGCGGCTGGGTGCGCAAAGCCGATGGCAAGTTACAACCGCGCCAAGGCGGCAAACTCAAAATCCTCGCCAATATTTTTGCCAACCCGAATCTGCCGCAAATTGATGAATACTACGAGCCGTTCACCTACGACTACGAGCATTTGCAAAACGCGCCGGAAATGCAAACTCCGCCGACAGCACGGCCGATTTCCGTTTTGACCGGTGAAAAGATGGAAAAAATCGAATGGGGGCCGAACTGGGAAGACGATCTGGGCGGCGAATTTGCCAAACGTGCCAAAGACGCGCTGTTCGAGGGCATCCAAAAAGACATGCACGCGGCCTTTGAAAACACCTTCATGATGTATTTGCCTCGTTTGTGTGAACACTGCCTGAACCCGACCTGCGTGGCGAGCTGTCCCTCCGGCTCGATCTACAAACGCGAAGACGACGGCATCGTGTTGATCGACCAAGACAAATGTCGCGGCTGGCGGATGTGTATTTCCGGCTGCCCGTACAAAAAAATCTACTACAACTGGACGTCGGGTAAGGCGGAAAAATGCACCTTCTGCTATCCGCGCATCGAATCCGGCCAGCCAACGGTCTGCTCGGAAACCTGCGTCGGCCGTATCCGCTACCTCGGCGTGCTGCTGTATGACGCGGACAAAATCGAGCAGGCGGCCAGCGTCGAAAACGAGCAGGATTTGTACGAAGCGCAATTGGGCGTGTTCCTTGATCCGAACGATCCGGCGATTCAGGCCGAAGCCTTGAAGCAGGGCATTCCGCAAAGCTGGATTGACTCGGCGCAGAATTCGCCGGTGTACAAAATGGCGATGGAGTGGAAAGTCGCGTTCCCGCTGCATCCTGAATACCGCACCTTGCCCATGGTATGGTACATCCCGCCTCTGTCACCGATTCAATCGGCGGTGGAAAACGGTCTCGTAGGGGAAAACGGCATCATCCCGGATGTGAAAGATTTACGCATCCCGTTGAAATATTTGGCCAATTTACTCACCGCAGGCAATGAAACGCCGGTGTTGAAAGCCTTGGAAACCATGATTGCGATGCGCCGCTACATGCGTGCGAAATCGGTCGAAAAAACGGTGGATGAAACCACGCTCAAAGGCACGCATCTGTCCGGCGCGCAAGTCGAGGAAATGTACCAAATCATGGCGATTGCGAATTACGAAGACCGCTTCGTCATCCCAACGTCGCACAAAGAGATGGTGGAAAACGCGTTTGATGACAAATCCAGTTGTGGCTTTACCTTTGGCAATGGCTGCTCAAGCGGCACGTCGGAAGCAAATTTATTTGGTAAGAAAAAGGCCACGCCCATCGTATTCCATGATCTGCGTCGTGATCGTGAAAACAATCAAAATCGTGGTTAAGGGGAGAGCGACTGATGAAACTCTACAAAATACTCTCAGCCTTGCTGTGTTATCCGCAAGCGGAATTGCAGGCAGGCATTCCCGAGATTCGCGCGCTGCTGACCGATGAATACGCTGATTTTGTACCTGCATTGAGACCTTTGCTCGATGAGATGGCGCACACCGATTTGATTCATTTACAAGAGTGCTATGTGCAAACTTTTGACCGCACGCCGTCGCATTCGCTGCATTTGTTCGAGCATGTGCATGGCGAAGATCGTGCACGCGGGCAGGCGATGGTGGATTTGCTGGACGAGTACCGCAAGCATGGATTTGACGTGATGGCGGACGAATTGCCGGATTATGTGCCGCTGTTTTTGGAGTTTTTATCCGAATGCACACCATCCGAAGCGCAAACTTTGCTCGGCGAAGCGGTACATGTCTTGGCGCACATCGGCCATAAACTCAAAGGCAATGAGTCGCTGTATGCTTCGGTGTTTGAGGTACTGGTCGCGCGCTCGCCGGTTGTACCGGAGCCGCTGACCGTACCGCCGATTCGTGACATGGACGAGGCGATGGAGACCTTCGGGCCGAATGCCGAGGGCGTGGAGCCATTGCTCAATCAGCGCATGGCGACACCGGCGGTAGCACCGATTAACTTTTATGCACAGCGCCCGCAGTAATGCGTTGTGCGTTAGAAAAAACTGGAGAAAACGATGGATTACTTACATCAATTTTTATTCGGGATTTACCCGTACATGGCCGCCGTGATTTTCCTGTTCGGTTCGCTGGTGCGTTTTGAGCGCGAGCAGTACAGTTGGAAAAGCGAGTCGTCGCAGGTGCTGTACGCTGGCTCGTTACGCTTGGGCAATATTTTGTTTCATATCGGGATTTTGGGTTTGTTCTTCGGGCATTTGGTCGGCTTGCTCACGCCGGTGGCGGTGTGGGATACCTTGGGTATTTCGCACAGCACCAAACAGGTATTCGCCATGGTCGCGGGCGGTATCATGGGCGTGCTGTGTTTGCTCGGTCTGCTGATTTTGCTCGCACGTCGATTCGGCAATGCGCGTCTGGCGAAAAACACCACGTGGCGCGATAAATTGGTTTTGCTGTGGCTGCTCGCGACCGTATTGGCCGGATTGTCCACGATTTTCGTGTCTGCGCAGCATTTGGATGGCGAAGAAATGGTGGCGCTGATGACGTGGGCGCAGCACATTGTGACCTTCCGTGGCGATGCGGCGAGTTATATCGTGCATGCGTCGTGGGTATTCAAGCTGCATCTATTCCTTGGGATGAGCCTGTTTGTGGTGTTTCCATTCACACGTTTGGTTCATGCGTGGAGCGGCTTTGGCACGGTGACGTATCTGAATCGCTCGTGGCAGTTGGTTCGTCCGCGTAAATGAACAGATGCGTGGGGCGAAATGAACGATCAATCGTCTGAGGCGGACACACCCAAAGATATGTCTGAGGATGCGCTTTTGCAGGGCTTTAGTCGCTATCAGCAACGTTATTTCGGTGATGATGCGGCTTTGTATGAGCAACTCAAGGCCGGGCAAAAACCGACCACGCTGGTCATCGGCTGCTGTGACTCGCGGGTGCATCCGCCTGCCTTACTCGGTACCGAACCGGGCGAAATGTTTGTGGTGCGTAATGTTGCCAATCTCGTCCCGCCGTTTGACCCGAACAGCGAACACGCCAGCGTGGCAGCGGCTTTGGAATTTGCCGTGCAGGTGTTGCAGGTCAAGCGTGTGATCGTGCTTGGGCACAACGGTTGCGGCGGCATTCGCGGGCTGATGGATGGTTCTGCACCGTATGGCAGCTCATTGGCAAAGTGGTTGGACATTGCTCAGACTGCGAAGGAGGCTGCATTCACCTCGTTTCGTAAAAATCCGCAGCGTGATGCGTACGAACTCTGCGAGCAAATGGCAATCTTGGTCTCGTTGAGCAATCTGCAGTCGTATCCGTGGTTGTCGGAGAAGGTCGCCGATGGCGCGGTACAAATTGACGGCTGGTATTTTGATATGCGCAGCGGCTCTTTGTCCGGTTACGACAGCGATCGCGGCGAATTTGTATCGCTCGTGCCGCCGTTGGCGTGTGCGGTTCGGCCCGAAGAACTCGTGTAAATCAGGCAAAATGTTCATCCAGCACGGGTGGCCTATAAAAAGGACGCAGAAATGCGTCCTTTTGTTTTAAAATTCTCAGGCTTTAGCTGTTTTAGATAACCATTTTAATTTTAAGCACAAACAACAGGAGCCTTTCATGAAATACACCCCATTGGCCATTGCCATTCTCGCCGTGCTGGGCGGCACGTTTGCAGTATCGGCCCAAGCCAAACCCGCACCAAACAGCGCCGGCGTGCGTTTAACCATTTTGCACACCAACGATCACCACGGTCGTTTTTGGAAAAACCAAGACGGTGAATACGGTCTGGCCGCGCAAAAAACACTGGTTGATCAAATTCGCCAAGAGGTCAAAAAGCAGGGCGGTCAATTGTTGGTGTTGAGCGGTGGCGACATCAACACCGGCGTGCCTGAATCGGATATTCAGGATGCCGAGCCGGATTTCAAAGGCATGAAAGTCATTGGCTATGACGCGATGGCTTTGGGCAATCACGAGTTTGACAACTCCTTGGACGTGTTGAAAAAGCAGGCGCACTGGGCGGGCTTTCCATTCCTCTCGGCCAATATTTACCGTGGCGGTCAACGCATGTTTGAACCGTACAAAATTTTCAACAAAGGCGGCGTGCGCGTAGCCGTCATGGGCTTAACCACCGACGACACCGGTAAACTGGTCAATCCCGACAACCTGAAATACGAGGGCAAATGGCGCAGCGGGGCGCAAGTGAATCCGGCCAACAAAGACGGCATTGAGTTTCGCAGCCCGATCGTAGAAGCGAACGAACTCGTGCCACAGCTGCGCCATCGCGCCGATATCGTGATTGCCGCGACGCACATGGGTCATTACACCGATGGCAAACACGGCTCGAATGCGCCGGGTGATGTGGAGCTGGCGCGCGCGGTCAAAGGCATTGACCTGATCGTCGGCGGCCACTCGCAAAATCCGGTGTGTATGACCGCGGAAAACACGCGCAACGACGCGTATGTCCCGGGGGGCGAATGCCGTCCTGACCAGCAAAACGGCGCATGGATCGTACAGGCGCATGAGTGGGGCAAATACGTTGGCCGCGCGGATTTCGAGTACAAAGACGGCAAACTCAATTTGATCAAATACCAATTGATTCCGGTCAACTTGAAAAAAACCGTGACCAATGACAAAGGCGAAAAATCCAAAGTCGTCTACACCACTGAAATCGCCGAAGATCCGAAGCTCTTAAAAATCCTGACCCCATTCCAAGAAAAGGGTCAAGAAGCTTTAAAAATCAAAGTGGGTAAATCCACCGGCGAATTCATGGGCAAGCGCGACGTCGTGCGCAGCCAGCCGACCAACCTCGGTGTGTTGATCGGCACCGCCATGCGCGAAAAAGTCAAAGCCGACTTTGCGGTGATGAACTCAGGCGGTATCCGTGATTCATTGCCAGAGGGCGATTTGACCTACCGCGACGTGCTCAAAGTACAACCGTTTGGCAACCAAGTCAGCTACGTTGATTTGAGCGGCGCCGAGGTGCAAAACTACCTGAATGCCTTGGGCAAAATGAGCGCAGGCTCGGGCGGCTTCCCGCAGTTTGCCGGTGTGTCGATGAAATACGTCAAAGGCGAAGCGACCAACGTCATAATTGGCGGCAAACCACTGAACCCAACGGCAACGTATCGCATGGCTTTGAACGACTTTGCCTCAGCGGGTGGCGACGGCTATCCGAAGCTCAAAGGCGTGCATCCGACTTGGGTCAACTCAGGCTTTACCGACGCAAATGTGTTGAAAGACTACATCTCCAATCATTTACCGCTTAATCCGACGGATTACGATCCGAGCAATGCGCTCAATGCCGTGACCCGCGAATAATTCATCAGAACATTTGCTATTGTATTGAACAAGGCACATTTACTATTCATGCGCCTTGTTTCATTTGTGTAAACCAAAAGCGGTCATTAAGTTTTATAACAATTTCTATTAACCAAGGAGTTCATCATGCGTCATTCCATCGTTTTTATCTCTATGGCCGTACTCAGTTTGACCGCGTGCGCACAGAGTAAACCTGTACCGAGCAAACCCATCGGCATGGCCAATCCCGCATCAGAATACTGTGTGAAACAGGGCGGTAAGTCCGAAATCAAGCGTCAAGCCGACGGCGGCGAATACGGTGTATGCCACTTGCCGGATGGCACAGCTATCGAAGAGTGGGCATTGTTTCGCCGCGACCATGAAAAAACCGAAGAAAAACCGATTGGTATGGCCAATCCTGCGTCGGAATACTGCGTGAAGCAGGGTGGTAAGTCCGAAATCAAACGCAATGCCGATGGCAGCGAGTACGGCGTGTGCCATTTACCCAATGGCAAAACTATAGAGGAGTGGGCGCTGTTTCGCCGCGATCACAAGCCTGCTAAAAAATGAGCGGGTATTTTGAGTACTGTTTACTCTAGTTAAAGGACAAGCCATTTGGCTTGTCTTTTTTGCGCTTTTCGTAGGGTATTTCTGACAGTGCATCAGATATTCTTGACTTTATATAGTTTATTAATAATAATGAGAACGATTATCGTTAATATTAACAAAGCAAGGATTTTCATGAAACACACCACTTTTTCATTGCTGTTTGCGTCTGTATTGTCACTAAGCGCATGTAATAAACCCACGGTCTCGGAGCAAAAACCTGCGCAGTCTGCTGCGCCGACCACAGCCGCAGCTGCACCTGTCGCAACGAATGATCTATCGGCTGAAACGACCGCGTATAAAAAATGGGTGGAAGGGCAAATCGATCAATTGCTGCTTGAGACCGAAAAATTCGTCGGCTATTTGAATGCGGGTAACGTCGCCGAGGCAAAAAAACGCTATCCGCTGGCGCGGATGTATTTTGAACGCTCAGAGCCGATTGCCGAGAGTTTTGGTGATTTGGACCCACGCATTGACAACCGCGAAGCCGATTTGGAAAAAGGCGAGGCTTGGACCGGTTTTCACGCCATCGAAAAAATCCTTTGGACGAAAAACACCACCCAAGGCACGCAGCAATTGGGCAAGCAATTGGTCAATGACATCAAAGAGTTGCGTGCAAAAATCCCAACGGCGGATGTGAGCGGCGAATTGATGGTTCAGGGCGCGGTTGATCTGCTCAATGAAGTCTCCACCAGCAAAATTACGGGCGAAGAGGAAATTTTCTCACGCACCGATTTGTACGACTTTAAAGCCAATATTGAAGGTGCTGAAAAAATCTTCGATATTTTCAAACCCAAATTACAGCAAAAAAATCCCGCGCTGGTCGCGGATTTGAGCGAGAAATTCAAAGCGGTGGATGATCTGCTGGCACAGCACAAAGTCGGTGAGAGCGGCTATAAACCGTACAACCAACTGACCAAACAGGACACCAAGGCCTTGGCCGAAGCGGTTAACAAACTGGGTGAACCGCTGGCACAAATGGGTATCGTACTTAAGTAACGATCCATCGCACCTTGGCCTTGAGCCGTGTTTAATTCATTTTAATCAACTTAACTGAACACGACGCATTTGAACTCCATTCATTGCGGATAGCAAACACAATGCGTCGTGTCGCAGCAACCATCCAACTCATCATGTCCTCATCCCAATCAACGGTTCATTCCGCCGCCTCCGCCCGAGCAGTCAATCCCATTTCATCTGCACAATCACCCATGCCACACGCGCGTCGCCGTTTTCTCCAATCCATCGGTATCGGCTCGATCGGATCCATCGGTTTGGTCGGTGGTTTGCTGACCGGCTGTGGCAAAAATGTACCCAAAGATTCAGCGCTCGTACCGTCAAACCCCACGGTCAATTACAACGCCATCGCCCAGCAAACGCATCCTTTTTACGGTGCACATCAGGCAGGGATTGTCATGCCCGCGCAAAAACACATTTACTTTTTGGTCATGGATTTGCACACCGAGGACATCGAGGCGATCAAAGACATGTTTAAAAAGTGGACGGCGTTTTCGGCGAAACTGACCCAAGGTGCAAACATTATGCCGTATGGTGACAACCCATTTGTACCGCCCGAAGACACCGGCGAGGCCGATAATTTGGGCGCGTATGGTTTGACACTGACGTTTGGAATTTCGCCATCCTTTCTCAAAAAGCTGGGATTGTCCGCGCTGGCACCGCAGGAGTTCAGCGATTTGCCGCTGTTTCCACGCGATCAGCTCAAGCCCGAGTTGAGCGGTGGTGATCTTTGCATCCAAAGTTGCGCCGATGATCCTCAGGTGGCGTTTCATGCGGTGCGTCAATTGGTACGGCAGGCGCGAGCCAATATCACCATGCGTTGGAGCCAATCGGGGTTTAACGCCTACGATCAAGCCAGTGCGACCCCGCGCAATCTGTTTGGCTTCAAAGACGGCACGGCCAACCAAGAAGCCCTGAAAAATGCCGAGCAACACATCTGGGTAAATCAACCGAGTTGGCTCAAGGGCGGCTCCTACCTCGTCGCACGCACCATTCAAATGCACTTGGAGACGTGGGATCGCACCAGTCTGAAAGGACAGGAAGAAACCTTCGGACGCACGCGAGCCGAGGGCGCGCCGATGGGGGCTGCGCATGAGTTTGACAGCGCCGATATGCAGCGCACCGATCCGAGCGGAAAACCCGTGATCCCTGAGAATTCACACATGGCACTGGCCAAAAAGACCGATTTGCAGATATTGCGTCGCTCGTATTCATTCGCCAGCGGCATTGACCCGAGAACAGGGCAGTTTGATACGGGTTTGTTGTTCATTTCATTTCAAAAATCACCCGCGCAATTCATCGCCATTCAATCGGCCTTGGGCAAAATCGACCGCATGAACGAGTACACCACGCACATCGGCAGCGGGCTGTTTGCCTGCTTTGGCGGGGTGAAGGAAGGCGAATACATAGGCCAAGCGTTGTTGGAAAGCAAACAAGGATGAATCCCATGCACACCATTCGCGCAAATACCCAACGATGGATCGCTCTCGTATTGTTGATCAGCGCATTTTGCCTCGCGGCTATACCGATGGGGTCACAGGCGCAGACGGGTAGCGTTCAAGCAGATGCCGCAAGCAGCAAACGCGTGCCGATGAGCCATCTGTACGTCACATTGTCCGACGCCATGGCTGAGAGCAAAAGCGGTCGCGACGAGCAAGCCAAAGCACACCTGATCGAGCTACAAAACGCATTTAATGCCATTCAGAGTACAACCCAGAGCCAAACGGCCAAAGGACAAGCGGTCAGCCAAGCCATTGCTCAAGCGATCAACCATCCGCAGCCCGAGCAACTGTCCGCGTTGTCCAATGCTTTGTATGCCTTTGAGCAAGAGCAAAATCCGGTGGACTACAGCGCCAAACAGCAAGCCTTCAAAAAGCAAATGGTGCCGGCGTATGAGCAGTTAAATCAGGCGATTGAACAGGCTTCTGCCCATGATGCGGCTTCGCTCAAAGCCGCCTATCAGCAGTTCAACGCCGCATGGCTGGGCAACGAGCGCATCGTGCGCAACACCAGTATGGGGCATTACGGCCAGATGGAAACGGCGATGGCGCTGATGCGCGTGGCCTTGGAAACGGCGCCTTTGGACTTGGACAAAATCCGCCAACAATCGCAACACCTGAAATCCGCCATCGACAGCTACAACCGCGGCGAAACCGCAGCCGCAGCATCGGGCACCTACGATTTTAACGGCGGGGTGCAGTTGCTGCGCGATGGCTTGGGCGCGTTTCGCTTGGGGCAATTGAGCCAAGGGCAAGAAAAACTCACCACTTTCATCACGATTTGGCCAAATATCGAAGGCGAAGTCAGCACGCGCAATCCGAGCCTGTACAGCCGCGTAGAGAATCAAATTCCGGTGATACTGGCGCATGGCAACGACGCGGTACAACAAAACACACTGAGCCATTTGATTGACGAATTGGAACAGATCAATCCGCAGGCACAATACGGCGCGATGGACGCCATGCTGATTCTGCTGCGCGAAGGCGTAGAGGCGCTGCTCATCGTCATGGCACTGGTCAGTGCGCTGAATGTCGCTCGACAGCCGCAAGGGAAAAAATGGATTTACGGCGGTGTGGTCGCCGGACTGATCGCCAGCATTTTGGGCGCATTGGCCTTGCAAAAACTATTTCCTGCGGTCAGCGCAGGTGCAAATCGTGAAAAATTGGAAGGCTTCGTCGGCATCGCCGCCGTGCTGATGATGCTGATGGTGGGCGCGTGGTTACACAGCAAATCCAGCATCCAATCGTGGAATGCCTATATCAAAAAACACATGGGCAAAGCCTTGTCCACCGGCAGTTTAATCTCGCTGTTCGGCCTGAGTTTTCTGGCGGTGTTTCGCGAGGGCGCGGAAACCATCGTATTTTATGCGGGGATTTTGCCAAAAATCAGTACGCAGGCGTTCCTGAGCGGTATTGTGGCGGCAATCGTGCTGCTGCTGGGTTTGGCATGGTTGATGGCCAAAACCAGCGTCACATTGCCGGTGGCGAAAATGTTCCGTATTCTGACGTGGCTGATTTATGCGCTCGGTTTCAAAATCCTCGGCATTAGCCTACACGCACTCCAATTGACGGGCATCGTGCCGATGACCCCATTGCCCAGCACTTGGCTGGAGCGCAATGCTTTAGGCATTTATCCGACCGTCGAGACATTGGCGGCGCAAGCGTTGTACATCGGTTTGATTGTCGTGATTCAATTCGCTGTCCATCGATCGATCAAAAATATACCCGACGCTGTTCATCATAAAGCCTAATTGTTTTTGTACAGTTACCTATGGTCAATGAACAGCTTAGTATGTAATACCTCCCCCAACCGTGCATTAACTGAAAGGAATCAAGATGTTATCCGAACCGATTGTCAAAAAACTCAACGAACAGCTTAATTTGGAATTTTATTCGTCGAACCTGTATTTGCAAATGAGCGCATGGTGTAACAATCAGGGTTTTGAGGGGGCGGCGGCATTTTTGTTGAACCACGCCACTGAAGAGATGATGCACATGCGCAAGCTTTTTGCGTATTTAAACGACACCGGCGCGATGGCGTTGATTGGTCAGATTGACGCGCCACAGCACAAGTTTGATTCACTCAAAGCGGTGTTTGAAGCAACGTATGAACACGAGCAGTTGATTACCCGCAAAATCAATGAGTTGGTCGCGGTGACGTTTGAGCAAAAGGATTTTTCGGCGTTTAACTTCCTGCAATGGTACGTCGCCGAGCAGCACGAAGAAGAAAAATTGTTCCACTCCATTTTGGATAAATTCAAGCTGCTGGGCGATTCAACCAGCGCCTTGTACCATTTGGACAATGAATTATTGAAAATGGCGCAAAATCCAAACGCGGTGGATACGGCTTCGGGCAATTGACCCTCATTTGAGACTGTTGACAAAGTTCTATACAAACTAAAGTTACGTCATTCCCGCGCAAGCGGGAATCCAGCCATAAATCTAATTTGTTGTTTTTATTGGTATTCTGGATACCCGCTTGCGCGGGTATGACGGTATTTTTTTAGATTTTGTAATGAATTTAACTACTGAGAAGGTTTGTCAGCAATCTAAAAGGCCGCTACTACGGCCTTTTGCTTCATGCTCGCAGACACAGCGCGAGTACGCGATTATTTATTCATGAAAATATGAAATTGGCGATTGAGCCATTCGGGGGTAAATCCGGCCAAACGATGCAATATTTTGGCCTGTAAGCCAACCGGCTGATGGGTATTTTGCCAGTGGCTATTGGTTTTTTCAGCGACTTTGACTATGGCTCGGGCAACATCCTCCGGTTGCAAGCGAACCCCTATCAGCTCGATGCTGCCTGCTTGCATCCCGACCACCATGTCGGTTGCGGTAAACAGCGGCATCATATCAATCACCCGAACGTCGTCTTTGGCCCATTCTGCATCCAATCCCTCGGTCAAACCGCGCACAAAGCATTTACTGGCGGCGTAGCTGGCCAAATCCGGCTGACCGTGAATCGCCGCCGAGGAGGAGAGATTGATGATTTTGGCATTGGCATGCGACTTCAAATAAGGCCGTACTTTGTAACAGCCGAGTAAAACGCCATTGACATTGACCTGTAATTGATCCAGATGACGCGACAGTTCGATTTGCTCAAATTTACCCGAGCACAGCAATCCGGCGTTGTTCACCAACACATCCAATGAACCGAAATGCTCGGTAAACTGACGCAAAATACGATCCCAGTCGCTCTCAGAACACACATCCAGCACACCGGAAATAGCGTTGTTGCCCAATTGTGTCGCCAAAGCCTGCGCGCCCGCCGCGTCAATATCAAATATGCCGACGTGATGACCTGCTTGGGCAAACTGACGCGCGGTAGCGGCACCAATTCCATGAGCCGAGCCGGTGATGAGAATATTCATGCGTCCTCCCGATGGGTGAATCTAAAAACAAACAGGTCAGGCAAAGCCCGACCTGTATTTTAATTCCTACGATGAATCAAATGCTCGAAAAAATAAATTCCTGCGGCAAACGGGATTTGGGCAAGGTTTGATTGATATCATTCTCCGCATGCGCTCCCAGAGCAACGATCACCGAGGCGTTATAACCCTTGTCGCGCAAGCCCAGTTCCTCGTTGAGCACCGTTGGATTAAAGCCCTCGATCGGACAAGCGTCAATACCCAGGGTGCTGGCACCGAGCAGCAGATACCCCAGCGCGATATAAGTTTGTTTTTCCATCCAATGCTGCGCGTCTTTCAGCTCAAAGCGGTGCATATTGGCGTAAAAACTGCGGCCGGTATGCTGACCTTGGCGGAATTGCTCATTGGCAAAGCGGCCGTCTTTGGTTTCCTGCTCCAGCAAAATTTGCAGATAAACGTCATCCATCACGGTTTTGGTACACATCACGATGACATGCGACGCATCCAGAATTTTCGGTGTGTTGTACACATGACCGGCTTCGGTGGATTTCGCAATGCGCTTTTTCGCTTCATCCGAGTGGGCAACGATGAAATGCCACGGCTGCGAATTGGTCGAGGAGGGTGCGTATTGCAACAATGTCTGCAATTGAGCCATTTGCTCATCGGTCAATTTTTTGCTCGGATCAAAAGCTTTGGTGGTGCGGCGTTGCATCGCAAAATCAATAATCTGCATATCATCTCCTGACAGAATGGGGTTACAAAAAAGATCGGAACATTCTACTCTATTTATGCACAATTGATGCAACATTGCCAAGCCTCTCTGCGCCTGTGTATCATGCCAACATCGGAGGACACATGAAAATCGCATTCATATCAGATATTCACGGCAATTTACCTGCGCTGGAAGCGGTCAAAAAAGACATCTTGCAACGAGGCGTAGATCAAATCGTCAATCTCGGCGATAGTTTATCGGGGCCGTTGCTGCCTCGCGAAACCGCGCAGTTTATTATGGCGGAAGGTTGGTACAGCCTCGCGGGCAATCATGAGCGGCAAATCCTCGCCGAGGAAGGGTTATGCGTAATAGCGAAATTAAGCGGATTTCCCCATCCACGCAAACATCAGTGCCACGGCCAAAATGCCCAATCCGACACTCGCGCTGACGTAGGCGGTGGCATAGAGCCATTCGCCTTTGCGCATCAGCACCCATGTATCTAAACCGAAGCTGGAGAAGGTGGTAAAGCCGCCGAGAAAGCCGGTAATGAGCAGCAGACGCAGTTCAGAATTGAGCGAAGTCAGGCGTTCGATGGCAACGGCGAGTACGCCAATGGCTGCGCAGCCAAGGATATTCACCAGCAGCGTTCCCCACGGAAAGCCAACCGCATTGTGCAGCGCCACCCAGCGCATGGTGGCATTACCCACGAGGTAGCGGGCGATCGAGCCGAATGCGCCGCCCAGTCCGACCAGAAATATCGAGAGTAGGTTGCTCATGCTTTGGCCTTGGGCTTTGTGGTTTTTGTAGCCGCCTTTGATGCAGCCTTTGATGCGGTCGATTTTTTGATGGTTTTGGCTGGCGCTTGTTTGGCTTTAGCAGACTTGTTGACTGACGTACTTGCCTTGGCCATTGGTTCGGTGTTTAGGTATTCAGGCAGGTTTTTCTCTTTAAAGCCGCACAGATTCTCAATGATGCATTCGCCGCATTTCGGTTTGCGCGCTTGACAGACGTAGCGCCCGTGCAAAATGAGCCAATGGTGCGCATCCAACAGATATTCTTTGGGAATGTTTTTCAGCAGTTTTTTCTCGACTTCCAAGACATTTTTTCCCGACGCAAGGCCGGTGCGGTTGCCGAGACGAAAAATGTGCGTGTCCACCGCCATCGTCGGTTCGCCAAAAATGGTATTGAGGATGACATTGGCGGTTTTGCGCCCGACGCCGGGTAGGGCTTCGAGTGCGGCGCGATCGTGCGGTACTTCGCCGTTGTGTTTCTCAATCAGTTGTTGACACAGGCCAATGACGTGTTTGGCTTTGCTGCGATACAGGCCGATGGTGTTGATGTATGAAATCAGACCGTCTTCGCCGAGTGCGAGAATCGCTTCGGGCGTATTGGCGACCGGATAGAGGCGGGCAGTGGCTTTGTTCACGCCCACGTCGGTGGCCTGCGCCGAGAGCACGACCGCAACGAGTAATTCAAACGGGCTGGTGTAGTGCAGTTCGGTGGTGGGATGTGGGTTCGCCTGTTGCAGGCGGCGAAACATCTCGGCTCGGTCAGCGGGACGCATGATCGGACTTTTAAGCGTTTTCTTTGCGTTTAAGCGCGGCTTCGAGCTGATCCATGCGGTCAAAGCCCCAGAATGGTTCGCCATCCAGAATGAAAAACGGTGAGCCAAACACGCCTTTGGCCGTTGCCAGATCGACCTCGGCGCGGAATTGCTCGCGCGTGCTGGCATGGCTGATGCCGGCCAACACTTCTTCGCTGTTCAAGCCGATGGTTTGGGCAATGGCGGTGATAGTTTGCGTATCGCTGATGTTTTTTCCCTCAACATGATAGGCGCGCAAAATGGCTTGTGCCAATTCGATGCCTTTGGCCTCGCCCAAACTTGACTCGACCCACAGCACGGCGCGTGCAGCATAGCGAGCATCCAGCGTGGTCACGCTCGGTTCTTGGTAGGGAATCTGTTCAAATTGCGCGGTGCGAATGATATCGCGCTTTTGGTATTTCAGTTTGGCAGGGATTTGGGACAGCCCCGTGCCGCTGTTGGAGGGTTTGAACTCTTCGCCGACATACGGATGCCAATCAACTTGATGGCCGTATTTCGCTGCCAATTCGTTGATGCGCGTGCTGGCGAAATAGCCGTAAGGCGAGGTGAAGTCAAAATAAAAATCAATGCGTTTGCTCATGAAATCCTAAATAAAAAATTATTGATAATCAATTGATTATATTGTTTATTGAAAGTTAATTATGAATTAATTCAATGCAGTAACTTGGGCATTTCATCCACCAGTTTATTGGTGTCCAAAGCCACGCTGGCATGAAACAGCGATACTCGCCAGCCGTCTTTGGTTTTGGAGAAAACCAGCGTGCTGTGCAGGTTAAAGTGCTGTACCGTCGCATCCTGATGGAGCGTCAATTCGATGTGCAGCAATTGATTGTGTACGGCGGTTTGGCTGGTGTCCAAGCTGTGATTGGCCAGTACCTGCGCTTTGAATTGACCGATTTCAAACAAGGTGCGCCACGTTTCCGACAGGGCGAGGGGGCCTTGCGCATAGGGGAAATTCGGTAGGATGCAAATGGCGGACGGATCGTCCACCCACAGCGCCATCATTTGCTCGACATCGCCTTGCGCCAGAGCGGCGTAGAATGCCTGTTCCAGCTCGGAGGCATTGACAAACATAGCCAACACCGATTTGGGTGGTTTGCGTTTGGGCATGTGCTACCTTGTGCGTTTAAAAACCAACATGGCCGATCAATGATGCGCGACTTTTTCACCGGCTTTCAGACGGTAAACAGTACCACAGTACGGGCATTTGCCTTCGCCGTGAATCAGTTTGATGAATACGCGCGGGTGGCTACTCCATTGCGTCATCGAAGGATTCGGGCAATGAACCGGCAAGTCGCTGGCAGAAAGTTCAATCACAGGTGCGTCGGTGGTGCTCATAAAAACGTCCTTTTTAAATAGTGTGTCATCAAAAGAAAACTGCTCAAGCTCAAATGTAATTGGAAATTTCGATCAAATTATCATCGGGATCACGAAAATAAACCGACAAAATCGGCCCCAATGCGCCTGTACGCTGAACCGGGCCTTCTTCGATCGTCACGCCGTTGTGTTGCAGATGCGTGATCACAGCCTCTATCGGCGTTTCGCTGATCAGACACAGATCAATTGCACCGGGGGTCGGCTGATCGGCCTTTGGCTCGAATTCTTGTCCATATTGGTGTAAATTGAATTTCTGCTGCCCAAACTGAAGGGCTTTTCGTCCCGCGCCAAAGGTCACGACCGACATGCCCAAAACCTGCTCATAAAAGCGGCAAGTCTGGTCTATATTGCGAACCGTCAGTACGAGATGATCCATGCGCACGATATTCATACGATTATTCCTTTGATTGAGCGCTCATCAGAGCAGGTGAACTTTGGCATTATATAACAAAGCACTGTTTTTGAACGTTATCCAAAGGCATATCATGAAAAAATCACTGATCAATCACTGATCGTATGTACGAATGATTACGGCATGGTGCGCGTGTTGTTATAATCGCTGCAAACATTTTTAGAATCGAGATCATGGCAAAACCAGCAAAAAATCAATATGTGTGCAGCGAATGCGGCGGCGTTTCGGCCAAATGGTCGGGGCAATGCCCGAGCTGCCAATCGTGGAATACGCTCGTCGAAACCGCACCCGAAAAAGCGAGTAACAACCGTTTTTCCGCACTCGCGCCCGCATCGCCCGTACAAGCGCTCAAGCAAATTCATGCGCAGGACGTGCCGCGCTTTTCCAGCGGCGTGTCCGAGTTTGACCGCGTGCTGGGTGGCGGCTTGGTGCCCGGTGGCGTGATATTGATCGGCGGCGACCCGGGCATTGGCAAATCCACTTTGCTGTTGCAATCGCTTGCCACACTGTCGGAAACCCGACCGGTGCTGTACATCAGCGGTGAGGAGTCGGGGGCGCAGGTTGCATTGCGCGCGCAGCGGCTGGATTTGGCCAATGCGCCGATGCAGTTTCAAGCCGAAATCAATTTGGACAGCATCATCAATACCTTGATGCAGCTCAAACCCGACGTCGCCGTGATTGACTCGATTCAGACCATGTATTCGGGCGAATTATCCTCCGCGCCCGGCTCAGTAGCGCAGGTGCGCGAGTGCGCGGCGCAACTGACACGCGTGGCAAAAGCCAGCGGCATCACGCTGATCATGGTCGGTCATGTGACCAAAGAGGGTAGCCTCGCCGGGCCGCGCGTGCTGGAGCACATCGTGGATACCGTCTTGTATTTTGAAGGTGACACGCAGTCGTCGTTTCGCCTGATTCGTGCGATTAAAAACCGCTTTGGCGCGGTCAACGAGCTGGGGGTGTTCGCCATGACCGAAAAAGGGCTGAAAGGTGTGACCAACCCGTCGGCGATTTTCCTGTCACAACACAAAGAGGACGTGGCCGGTTCCTGCGTCATGGTGACGCAAGAGGGCACGCGACCGTTGCTGGTCGAAGTGCAAGCGCTGGTCGATGCCTCGCACGCGCCGACCGCGCGGCGACTGTCGGTCGGGCTGGAGCAAAATCGTTTGGCCATGCTGTTGGCTGTGCTGCACCGTCACGCAGGCGTGGCGTGTTTTGACCAAGATGTGTTCATCAACGCGGTCGGCGGCGTCAAAATCACCGAGCCGGCAGCGGATTTGGCGGTACTGCTGGCAATCGTGTCCTCGCTACGCAATAAGCCATTACCCAAAGGCTTGGTCGTGTTCGGCGAAATCGGCTTGGCTGGAGAAGTACGGCCCGCACCGCGCGGACAAGAACGACTGAAAGAAGCAGCCAAGCTCGGCTTTACCCACGCGCTGATTCCCAAAGCCAATGCGCCGAAGCAGAAAATCAGCGGCTTGAATATTATTGCCGTGGAGAGAATTGATCAGGCATTGGCACGGATTCGGGAAATCGAATAGCAAAGCAAGGCGAAGGCTGAAGGAGAACGAGGCTGAATCATTCGCCTCGGTTTTTGTTTGTTAATCAGCGTCAACCGTTCAAAATATCGGGCGTTAGAAACGTGTCTATCACTGGATATAACCACGTCATCAAGGATTCTTTTATGTCAAAAGCCATGTCTCGTCGCCTCATGATTTCCGCACTCATCGGTATGCTCGGGATCAGTGCGGTTCATGCATCTTCCGCTGCGGTCAAAACCACGCCTGAAGTGTTTTCGGATAGACTGAGTTTGGATGCGGGGTTGCGCCCGATTTGGACGCCACCGAGCGCCGAGGTTGCAAGCAACGACAGCGATATTCAAGACATCGTGCGCGGTGCGCTCAATGAGAAGCCTGCGAATTATCCGCAGTTGCCACCGTTTGTTCCCGATCAAAACTATGACCGCACGATCGAATTGGTCTTCGCCGTAGATACAACCGGCTCGATGGGCGGTTTGATTGAGGGGGCGAAGCAAAAAGTCTGGCGTATCATCAATGATGTGACCCAACGTCAAAAAGCGTCCAATCAAAAAGTATTGGTGCGCGTCGGCTTGGTTGCCTACCGCGATGTGGGAGACGATTACGTCACGCGCATCACGCCGCTGTCATCGGATTTGGACGCGGTGTACAGCAAGCTGATGAATTTTCGCGCCGAGGGCGGCGGTGATGAGCCGGAGCATGTGCGTCTGGCGATGAGCGATGCGCTCAATGCCGTGGGTTGGAGTGGACGCGAGCCGCGCAACACCGATTATGGTTCGGTCAATGGTGTGGGGCGCTTGTCACAGGTTTTATTCTTGGTCGGCGATGCGCCACCGCATGACGATTACCAACAATACCCCAGCGTGCAAAAAACCGCTGCGCAAGCCAAAGACAGAGACATTACGGTGAATGCCATTCAGGTAGGCAGCATCCAATCCACCACGTCGATTTGGCGCGAAGTGGCGCGCAAAGGCGGCGGTGAATTTTTCGCCATTGCGCAAAACGGTGGTGTACAAGCCGTGGTGACTCCGTACGATACGCGCTTGGCCGAATTGGGCGATGATATGGCGCGTCGTGGCGTGTACTATGGCTCGGCGCGTGAAAAAGTTGCGAGCGATGCGATGGGCTACACCACTTCGTTGGCTGCTGCGCCCATCAGCGCACGCGCGGATCGCGCCATCAATAAATCCATCAACACCGAAGCGGCGTATCACTCCAGCGACTTGGTACAAGCGGTGGAAAACAAATCCATTGATCTGGATCGTGTGAAAACCGAAGAGCTGCCAAGCGAAATGCAGCGCATGACCCAGACTGAACGCAAAGCATATGTTCAGCAAAAAATCGACGAACGCGCCAAAATTCGCCAAGAGATCAGCGAATTGTCACAAAAGCGCGAGCAATATTTGCGCGAACAGGGTGAGCAAAAGGGCAAAGCCGACGCTTTTGATTACGCTGTGGAAAAAGCGTTGCAAAGACAAATTAAGTAAACGGTTACAGAAAAAACATCTCTGAACGATATTTTGGGGTCGGCCGTTTAAAAAAATGGCCGACCATTTTTTTGTAAATCACGCTCATCCAATAAATAGTTCTGCGATATTCCATAAATATAAAAATAAGTTTTGATTATCAGAACTGATATAGTTTTGTAACCTAACGGGTGTATAATTTCATTGCCTCGAAATGCTCAGTCAAAGATGCGATGAGGTACTGAGCCAGTCCAACCGACGTTGTTTGAATAAGAGCATCGAGCGCACTTTCTGAATCGATAAAAAAGAGAGGTCATCATGCAGATTCTACAGACCGATGTTGCGATCATCGGCGCCGGTGGTGCAGGTTTACGTGCCGCAATCGAGGTCGCACGCACACAACCCGACACCAAAATCACCCTCATTTCCAAAGTTTACCCCATGCGCAGTCACACCGTCGCGGCCGAAGGCGGCTCCGCAGGCGTGGTTCGTGAGGACGACTCATTGGATTACCACTTCCACGACACCGTCTCCGGCGGTGACTGGCTGTGCGAACAAGACGTGGTGGAATACTTTGTTAATCATGCCACACAGGAAATGATCCAGTTGGAAAACTGGGGCTGCCCGTGGTCGCGTACACCGGAAGGTCAACCGAACGTGCGCCGTTTCGGCGGGATGAAAGTGCCACGTACGTGGTTCGCCGCCGACAAGACCGGTTTCCATATTCTGCATACCTTATTCCAGACCTCTTTACAGTATCCGAGCATTCACCGCTTGGACGAGCATTTCGCCCTCGATTTGTTGGTCGAAGACGGTCAATTGCACGGCGTTTTGTGCTTGGACATTCAAACCGGTGAAACCATCGCCGTTCAAGCGAAAAGCGTAATCATCGCCACCGGCGGCGCGGGGCGCGTGTACTTGTACAACACCAACGGCGGTATCGTCACCGGTGACGGCATGGCATTGGCCTATCGTCACGGCGTACCTTTGCGCGATATGGAATTTGTGCAATACCACCCAACCGGCTTGCCGGGTTCGGGCATCTTGATGACCGAAGGCTGTCGTGGCGAGGGCGGTATTTTGACCAATAAAGATGGCTACCGCTATCTGCAAGACTACGGTCTCGGCCCTGAAACACCGGTTGGCGAAGCGAAAAACAAATACATGGAGCTTGGTCCGCGCGACCGCCTGTCGCAAGCATTCTGGCATGAGCAACAAAAAGGCCGTACGATTCCAAGCTCACGCGGCGATGTCGTATACCTCGATTTGCGTCACTTGGGTGAAAAATACCTGCACGAACGTTTGCCGTTCATCTGCGAATTGGCAGAAAAATTCGTCGGCGTCGATCCGGTCAAAGAACCGATTCCGGTGCGTCCAACCGCGCACTACACCATGGGTGGTATCGAAACCAATGGTCGTTGTGCAACCCGCATGGCAGGCTTGTACGCCGTGGGCGAATGCTCATCGGTCGGTCTGCACGGCGCGAACCGTCTCGGTTCAAACTCACTGGCTGAATTGACCGTATTCGGTAAAGTCGCCGGCGAAGAAGCGGCCAACTTCTCGAAAACCCGTCAACACAGCCTGAGCCAAGAGCAAATCAAAGCATTGGCTGAACGCTGCTACGCCCCATACGATGCGCTGCGCAACAAAACCGACGGCAGCGAATCACCGGCGGACATCCGTCGTGAATTGGGCGCCATGATGGAAGAGGGCGTGGGTATTTTCCGTTCCGAAGAAACCACGAAAAAAGCCATTGACCGCATTGCCGAACTCAAACGCCGCTACAAAAATGTGCGCGTGACCGACCATTCGACCAACTTTAACACCGACTGGCTGACCACGATCGAATTGGGTTATCTGTTGGACGTGGCCGAAGCGATGGCGCATTCAGCTTACCACCGCAAAGAGTCACGCGGCTCGCATCAACGTTTGGACGCGCCTGAGCGCGATGACGTGAACTTCTTGAAACACAGTTTGGCGTTTTATCAAGGCGATGCCGCACCGGCGATTGACTACAGTTCAGTGACCATCACCAAATCACAACCAGCCGTACGCGCGTATGGCGCGGCCGCGGAGGGAAAATAATATGACTGCGAAAAAAATCATTATTGAGGTATCCCGCTATCGTCCGGACGTGGATGACAAACCGTGGATGCAAAGTTTTGACATCGAATGGACGCAAGACATGTCTATTTTGGATGCCTTGGCCTCGATCAAGGACGAGCAAGCCGCCGATCTGGCCTACCGCTGGTCCTGCCGGATGGAAGTCTGCGGCTCTTGTGGCATGGTCATCAACGGCGTGCCAAAATTGGCCTGCTCCACCTTTGTGCGTGAATACGCCGATTGCGACAAGATCACCGTGACCCCGCTGGATCAATTCCCAGTGGAAAAAGACTTGGTGGTCGATATCGAGCCGTTCATCGAAAAACTCAATGCGGTCAAACCGTACATCATCAAGGAAAAACCGCAAACCGAGTTCACCAATGTCACGCTCAAATCGCATGTACAAACACCGAAGGAATTGGCGAAGTTCAAACAATACACCATGTGTATCAACTGCATGTTGTGCTACCAAGCCTGTCCGCAAGTGGCTGTCAATGCTGAATTTTTAGGCCCTGCCGCGAATGCGCTGGCCTTGCGCTACAACTACGACACGCGTGACGAAGGCGCGGAGCAACGTTTTGACGTGATGAACTTGGACAACGGCATTTGGCCATGTACCTTTGTCGGTTACTGTTCCGAAGTCTGCCCGAAAAATGTCGATCCGGCCGGCGCGATCCAACAAGCCAAAGCACAGTCCAGCCAATATTGGCTCAAAGGTCTGATTTCAGGCAAGGAGTAAACCATGAGAAAACCTTATCACACCACACAGGCCTCCAATTGGTTCATGGCCAAGCCGTTTTACCAACGCTATATGCTGCGTGAAGTGACCTGCATCCCGATGGCCATCTATGTATTGAATTTGATGGCCGGCGTAGCGGCATTGGCCACTTCGCAAATCAAATGGCTGTCATGGATTGAAATGCAAAAAAGTCCGTTGATGATTTTGTTCACCGTTCTGACCTTGGTCGCTGCGGTATTCAATACCTACACTTGGTTTGAAACCACGCCCAAAGTGATGAAAGTGCAGCAGGGCGATAAATTCGTTCCGGAAAAAACCATTTTGGGCGCACACTGGGCTGTATTTGCGGTTTTGGCCTTGATTTTGCTCATCATCACGATCGCGTGCGCATAAGGAGGACACCATGAGTAAACCTAAAAATATGAAATCCATTTATTGGAGTCTGTTTGCCGCAGGCGGTATGATCGCCGCATTGGTGTTGCCTACCTTGGTTGCGATTCTGAGCTTGTTGCTGCCAATGGAGCTGGTGGGGAATCCGGCGACATTCTACGACACTGTATCACCGCTGTTTCACAATGCGTTTTTCTACATCTTGATGGTCGGCGTATTGTTCCTCATGCTGTGGCATACCGCGCACCGTTTTTACTATGTACTGCATGATTTTCATATTCATGTGAACATTAAAACGCGTTATGCCTTGTATGCTGTGGTGATTGTGTGTAGCTTGGTGACCTTGTTCGCGGGGTTGTAAAAAATGTCGGTGACGCTCGTCACCACGACATAGTCCAAAAAGAGCGCACTTCGGTGCGCTTTTTTGATGACTGACCGCTATATTGCTCGTGTATCACTTATTGCTATCAATCATCCGATGCGTCATTGCGGGCTTGACCCGCAATCTTCTTACGAACCGATACCATACAGAATCCCTTATTTTCTCCTTATTAATAAATAATGTGATATCGATTGCATTCATAATTGTTTCAAATTTTTATTATAAATTTTGGTAATTAATCTTGATAAAAAATATTTTAATAGGAGAAAATAATGAAAGAGGCAGTTCGTCAAAATACACAATTGGATGCACTCCCTAAAGGCACCGGCAAAGGATTGATCATCACTGCGATTGCAGCGATACTGGCTTTTATCGTTTACAAAGTCTTACCGTATGAGGTCAATGCGAACAAGGGGTTGGCCTTACTGACATTCATCGCTGTGCTGTGGTTGACTGAAGCAATTCACATCACCATCACCGCACTGATGATTCCGGTACTGGCCGTGGCGATTGGCATTCCTGAGATGACCACGCAAAGGGCGTTCAGCTCATTTGCCGACCCGATCATCTTCTTGTTTTTCGGCGGTTTTGCTTTGGCGACGGCTTTGCATGTCCAGCAACTGGATCGAAAGATTGCCTTATGGCTCATTTCGATTTCAAAAGGGCATTTAGGCATTGCGTCCTTGGTGGTGTTTGCCGTGACTGCATTTTTGTCCATGTGGATCAGCAATACGGCCACAGCGGCCATGATGTTGCCTTTGGTATTGGGTATGCTGTCACACTTGGATCGGAGCAAAGACCGCAGCACCTTTGTGTTTGTTCTTTTGGGCGTAGCGTATTCCGCCAGCATCGGTGGTCTGGGCAGTTTGGTCGGCTCTCCGCCCAATGCGATTGCAGCCAAGGCATTGGGCATTGATTTTGCCGGCTGGATGAAACTGGGTTTGCCGATGATGTTGGTCATTTTACCGGCGATGATTGGGGTGATGTATCTAGTTTTACGTCCTAAATTGAATCAGCCCATGAGTTTGGAAAAAGAATATATTCCTTGGACATTGCCACGTGTTTTGACCATGATCGTATTCGTTTGTACCGCTGCGGCATGGATTTTTGGCACGAAGCTCAAGGACACATTCGGTATTACGAATCCGGATACTTGGGTTGCCGTTACCGCGGCGATTGTGATCGTCTTATTGGGCTTGGCCAATTGGAAACAAATTTCGGACAATACCGACTGGGGTATTTTGTTCTTATTCGGCGGTGGTATCGCCTTGAGCGCCATTCTCGGCCGCTCGGGTGCTTCTGCGGTTTTGGGTGCGCAAGTGGCTAATTCGTTTACATTGGCGCATCCGTTCATCGTGGTGCTGGCCAGTGCGGCATTTATCGTCTTTTTGACTGAGTTCACCAGCAACACGGCCTCGGCTGCGCTGCTGGTGCCGATTTTTGCCGCCATTGCGCCGCAACTCGGAGTCCCGCAAGAAGCGTTGGTCATGGTGATTGCGTTGGGTGCATCGTGTGCGTTCATGCTGCCGGTAGCCACGCCGCCGAATGCGATTGTTTTTGGCACGGGGTTGATTCGTCAGCAGGAAATGGTCCGCGTGGGCGTGGTGCTCAACGTAATTTGCGTGGGCTTGATCGGCGGCTGGGCGTATCTGTTCCTCTTATGATCGATCATTAAACGTAGAAAAAGCCTGCATCAGCAGGCTTTTTTGCGCTAATTTTGTTCAGGCTTATTTATATTCTGCATAGACGGCCTGGTACACGCCACCAAAAAAAGTGCGCTTGCGCCAAACGAAGCGATCGGCCAGTTCGGGATCGGCAAAGTCTTTGATTTCTTTGTGCCACAGCGCTTCGGCAAATGGCTCTAACTTGGCATTGACCCAGCGCAACAGCCAACCGACCGGATTCCAAGCCGCAGGGCGGTGGTAATCGACAAACACCAGTTGGCCTTTTGGTTGAATGGATTTCAGCATTTGGTTGAGAATTTCGGTTTTTTTGTCGTCCGGCACCTCGTGCAGCAGGAAGAAGCTACAGGTTAAATCGTAGTCTTTTTCAAGCCATTGTGCCGCATCAATGTGGTGGATTGCTACTTGCGGCAGATGACCGATTTTGCGTTTGGTGTGGTTGATTTGAATCGTGGCGATGTCGGTGATGTCAAACTGCCCATTCGAACCTACTTTTTCGGCGGCATCATTGACCAGATTGCCATAAACATGGGCGACTTGCCACACGCGCATTCCGGGTTGAATGTGGTCAATATAGGCTCGTTTCAAGCGCGGGCCATTGCCAAACAGCAGGGCGTTAAACACGATATTGCGATCAAGCAGCTCGACATTGCGCTCATTCACATACGCCCAATTGTACACATCGTCCAGATATTCAGGCAGGTGCTCCGTGCTGGATGACGCAGATGCTGCTTTGTTTTGTTGCGTTGCTTTGTTGTGATGCTCTGCGGAGGTTATTTCGGATGTTATATTTTGCACGTTGACCTCACCTTTTTTATTTAGATTAAATAGGCAAAATAACTATGAACAGCTTGGGCAATTATAGCCATTTTGGCGAACCTGATGATAACAGGAATGGGGAATTAATCTTTGCCGTTATTATAATTGAGCCAACGGTTTTGGGGTTAACATAAATAATGAAAATTCATGAGAAACACCTCAATAGATCAAATATTTTAGAAAATTCTCTATCGTAAAACGATTTCATACAGTTGATTTACCGCTTCAATATGCTGGGCAACACTTTCAGATACCACTCGGGGTTTGGCAATATTTTGCATGCGCAGGGTGTGTTGCACATGGCGGTAGTGGCGGTAGGCGTCACCGCATTGTTTGGCCAGCACCCCATCAATCAAGCCTGCATGGCCCGCGCGTTCGAGCAGGGCAATGTTGCCTTTGTTATCGAGCAACTCAGGATGCCGGTTGGAGTAGCCCAAAACCAAGGCCTGCACGCAAAACTCAATGTCCACCATGCCGCCCGAGTCGTATTTCAAATCAAATAGCTCGGTTGGATTCGGATGTCCGGCCTGCAATTTATCGCGCATGGATGAAATTTCCGTCCGAACTTTTTGAATATCGCGCTCGGCGGACAAAATCGAGCGGCGGCAGTCCTCAAACCACGCGCCAATGTCCGCATCGCCCGCACAATAGCGCGCCCGCGTGAGCGCCTGATGCTCCCAGAACCAAGCGGATTCGCGCTGGTATTGCTCAAACATTTTGGTGCTGACGACCATCAAGCCACTGTCGCCGTTCGGGCGCAAGCGGTAGTCGGTATCAAACAGCACACCGGCGCCGGTCGGGGCCGTGAGCCAGTTGTTCAGACGCTGCGCAAAGCGACTGTATACCTCCAGCGCCTCTTGCGCTGGATCGTCAAATATGAACACCAAGTCCAAATCCGAGGCGTAGCCCATTTCCTTACCGCCCAGCTTGCCGTAGGCAATGATGGCGAATTTCGGCACATCGCGGTGTTTTTTCGCAAACGCATCCCAGCAGTGATATACAGCCGCATCCAGCATTACGTCGGTCAAATCAGACAGGTGATCGGCCAATTGTTCCACCGTCCACAAGCCGTCCAGCTCCTGCACCAGCAGGCGAAACACTTGGCTGTGGTGGTTTTCGCGCAAAATATCCATTTGCCGTTCCACATCCGGTTTGCCGTCGTGGTGTTTGGCATGATTGAGCAACTGATTCAGATGCGTTTTGAGCGCAGGCCAATCGGGTGCGCGATGCAGCTGTTCGACATTGAGCAATTCATCCAGCAAAATCGGATGCGCCGTCAGATAGTCGGCGACAAAGCGCGAACTGGCCAGCAGCTCGACCAAGCGTTCCAAAGCTTTCGGATACTCGATCAATAGCGCCAAATAGCTGCTTCTGCGGCTAATTGCATCTAAAAAGTTCCAAATGCGTTGCAACCACTCCATCGGAATGATTTCATCGGGATAGCGATTGACCAAAATCTGCGCGCTCGCGTTGACCAATTGCTTGTAGCGAATCAAACTGCGCTCGGGCAATTGATTTTGGCGCGGGTTCGTTTCCATGCGTGCATAGACGTCGCTGATCTCCTGTGGTGAATCAAAGCGCGCCCACAGAGCCGCCCAGTCATCATTTTGCGGGTCAGTAGACTGCCGCGCGCTCAATGAACGCTCATCCGGCGATTGCTCCGGCGCCGCGTCAAACAGGGCGTTAAAATGGCGCATGACATTCGCCTGCCCGCTGCGCAGGCGCTGTTCCAATTGAGTCCAATCATCAAAACACATGGCGCGGGCAATGCGCTCGCGCAGCTCCGGTTCCACAGGAATTTGCTGCGTCTGCGCATCGTTCAAATACTGAATCCGATGCTCCAAATGGCGCAAAAATACATAATGCTCGCGCAGTTGACGCATGGCTGCCTCATCCATCAAGCCCGTTTTAGACAACTCGGGCAGGGCAGTCAAAGTCGCCTTTTGTTGCAAATTGGGCAAGCGCGCACCTTTAATGATCTGCGGTAATTGCACGCTGAACTCAATCTCTCGAATCCCACCCGAACCGATTTTAATGTCCTCAGATTCAGGATATTTCGCCGCGCGGCTTTCTGCCTTCGCACGAATTTTGTGGTGAACATCGCGCAGGGCATCAATCGCGTCGTAATCCAAATAGCGTCGGAATACGAACGGCGTGACCACTTGATCCAGCAGATACGAATGCGAAGAAGGGTTCATCAAACGACTTTTCAGCCAAACAAAACGCTCCCATGTACGCGCCTGCGTGAATAAATACTTCTCCAACGTGCTCAAACTCACGCACAGTGCGCCTGAAGCACCATTCGGGCGCAGACGCATATCGACGCGAAACACAAAACCGAATTCATTGACGTCATCCAGCAGCTTGATCATGCGGCGCCCCAAACGATCAAAAAACTCGCCATGCGAGAGGGCGCGGATGCGTTGTCCCTCAATCGTTGGGACCGTTTCCCCCTCATGTTCAAACACAAACACCAAATCCATGTCCGACGAGACATTCAACTCACGTCCGGAGAGTTTTCCCATGCCCATGACCCACAAAGGCATCGCGGCACCGGTTGACTCCGAACTAGGTTCGCCATGAATCTCCGTCAAAGCACGGTACGCCACATTCAAAGCACTCAACGTAGACGCATCCGCCAGCGCGCTGACTGTTTGCGTAATCACATCCAAAGTCTGTTCAGTCGGTGCGTGCGACAAATCAAACTCCATCATCGCCAACATTACCAAAATCCGCGTTTTACGCAGCGCCTCAGCCATCGCTTGCTCCGCATCATGATGCGCGGGTAGTTTCGACTCAATCAGAGCCGCCATATTCTCAACAGACAAAGGCAACTGCGTCACCAGCGCCGAAACCTCATCGGCCGTAACCCGATGCGCCTCCAGCATACGCTGGGCATAGTGAGAATAAAAAGCACACAAAAGCGATGAACTCATGAGAATCTTTCCAATAAAATTTGGCTACCAATTAATCTCATTATACTGAATCGCATCAATGTATCTTTTATAACTTCGCTCGGAATTATGTATGAGCAAAGAAAGATCAATAGGCCATCAAGTTTTAATATTTAACATAACACAACTTATACGAAGTTGGTGATTGATGGACTTGGGCCGTTGTTTTATGACGGTTCATTTGGAAATGATCGTAGAACTCGCTCATCGCACTCAAAAATATTTGGTGCGAGTTTTCAGCTCAATTGTTTACCCATTGATCGGTGATGTGTGGCGTCAGCGGGAAATACTCTTTACGTGGAGTCGGTAACTCGCTAATTCCAGCTACTTGGCCTTCTTGATCAACAGCTCGCCATATATAACAGATCTGACTACCATTGGTCGCCAAAGCTTTTACGTTGACGCATTTGCTTGGCATACATATGGCCGAACTTTAGACACCAATAGCGAATAGATTCATAACTCAACTCCAAACCACGCTCTGCCATCACCAGTTCAATATCTCGGTAACTCAGTGAAAACCGATAATACAGCCAAACATAATGACTGATGATATCTGGCGGGAAGCGGTGGCGATGATAAGGGTTCTCTTGGTATTCATGCACTATTTTATCGCCCTTCTGTTTTAATGCCAAGTTAACTTGACGATGCCATTCTACGGCCCTTCTATATTTTACGAAGTTTATTTGACAGTACCCGCCTAGGAACCCTCAGCAGTGCTCTGATAAACGTGTGTACTTTTATGAATATATTGGTGTTTCGCATAGTACTCGTGCAGGTTGTGCGCATCGGCTGATCGGTGATGGAAGCCACGCTCTCCCCACATGAGCCACACAAGAGCCTTGCCGGACTGCGTCAAGTAGCTGCCAAGAAGGTCACGACGCAAATAGCTGAAATTACCATTGATCTGCGAACCATACTCGCCGACTTCGCGATACAGGCCATCCCTGCTTATCATATTCAGATTTCACCGCTCTATATTGCGCCCACTCTTCTGCACTTGCATTTGCTGGCGGCTCAATAGGCAAACCCGCTGCTAAATAAGCATTTCTAACCAATTTATCGCTCTGGACTGTTGAGTAAAACATACCTAGATTATTCGCATCTGTTTTACTTGAACCTAGATCATTAAAGTATTTTGAGCCAAATAAAGAGTCTGTGACCCCATCTTGATAAAATCCACGAGCATTTACTTTCCCTGGACTGTAATTAGCAGACAAATATTCCTTTGCCGCTAAAAATATGTTGTCTCTGTTTATTTGTCCATGATCTGAATAATATTTTTGCCAGTACTCGCTAACATTAGTCAAGCCAGCAATCATTAAGTACCCAAAAATGTCATCATCATTGAGCTTATCAATTTCAGAGTTAGAGAGTCGAGCCTCTCTTTTTAATTTATCTCTAATCCATTTACCCGCCTCTGGAGTAACTCGTTTCAGCTCTGCGACTTCTGCCCTAGACATATGACGATTATTCTCCACCGCGCTACTCGCGAGCTGAGAACTTGAAACCACATCACCGGCAGATCCACCAGCACCCGCTGTCAATCCAGCCGCCCCGAGTGACACAATATTACTTACAGTCGCTTTCTGATCAGGTGTCATTTCAGATGGCTTAAAGTCATCTTTGCCTTCACCAAACAACCATTTCGCTACAACAGGGGTAATACCCCCTAAAAGGGCGGCATCTAAAAGTAGAATCAACACAAGTCCTGCGTTTAGTGCAGGACG
>JBATQE010000021.1:0-61645 GCA_049291875.1 Burkholderiaceae bacterium | reverse complement strand
TTCTTTCAGGATCTTAACAATCTGCGTTTCTGTAAACCGTGATTTCTTCATCTTCATTCTCCGTTTGTTTAAATCTTACCGGAAAACTCTAGTTATCAATGTGATTGTTTTTGGGGAGGGTTACAGTACGGCCTGAGCAATCCGTTGACTTGCTCAAAGCACTACACATCCTCACCAACGAAGGAAAAATCAATCAAGACTCCAGAAGAAAACTCAAACAAATCTATCACTTATTTAATTTTATTAAACCATTACTCGAAGATATTTTGAGTCATAAAGAAGCACTGAGCTTGGTCGATCATGGTGCAGGCAAGTCGTATTTGGGTTTTATCATTTATGATTTATTTTTCAAACCGCAACAACTGAATCCGAACCAAGCGCGCATCTACGGCATCGAAACCCGCCCCGATTTAGTCAGCCGCTCGCAGGAGTTGGCACAAAAAGCCGAATTTACCGGTATGCAATTTCTCAATCTGTCGGTGGCCGACTCCATTACCTCGGACGCACTGCCCGAGCAAATCGACATTGTGACCGCCCTGCATGCTTGCAATACCGCGACCGACGATGCGATTCGCTTCGCTCTGGCGAAAAATGCCGAGCACATCGTACTTGTGCCCTGCTGTCAGGCGGAAGTGGCCAGTTTTTTACGCAAAAACAAAGCGCACAATTTAGCCAATCCTTTATCGGAAATTTGGCGCTTCCCGATTCACACGCGCGAATTTGGCAGCCATCTGACCAATGTCTTGCGCTGCCTGCAACTGCAAGCGCATGGCTACACGGTTTCCGTAACCGAATTGGTCGGCTGGGAGCATTCCATGAAAAACGAGCTGATTATCGCCAGTCGCCAGCGCACTCCGAACGGGCGGATTCAGTACAATCGCGCTGCGGCACAGCATTTAGGCGAATTGCTCAACACCTTTGGACTCAATCACGATCTGCATGAGCGATTTTTTACGCCGCAAGCATCGACCCAAATCAGCGCCGAGCCTCATTAAAATTGCATCGATCCGCGCCAAAATCCACCGAAAAGCGCCACGCTCGCGTATAATGATGAGCCATATTTCTCATGCTTTATCACACAGCCGATTCAGTTCGGGCAAGGAATTCTTATGAAAATTGCTAAAAACACCGTCGTCACCCTCTCCATGTCTGTGACCGATGCACAAAACAACTTCATCGAAGAGACCTCCGGCGAAGGTTTTACCTATTTGCACGGTGGCTACGATGACTTTTTCCCAAAAATCGAAGAGGCACTCGAAGGCCAAGATATTGGCTATGAAACCACCGTTCAGCTCGAACCGGACGACGCATTTGGCGAATACGATGCCGAACTCGTGCGCGTGGAAGACCGTTCACTGTTCCCTGCCGAAACCGAACCGGGCATGATGTTTGAAGGCATTCCTGAAGGCGGTAGCGAAGACGATATGGAATTTTTCACCGTGACCGACATCGCTGGCGACAAAGTGGTGCTGGATGGCAATCATCCGCTGGCTGGTATGGCTTTGCGCTGCGCGGTCAAAGTGACCGATGTGCGCCCTGCGACGGAAGAAGAAATCGAACACGGCCACGTTCACGACGGTGACGGTCACCACCACGATCATGATGATGAGCACGAACACGGCAGCACCGTTCACTAATCAATATTCAGGTGCGATATGACTGCCTTTGGTGCCAAATGTCCGCATTGCGACACATTATTTAAGGTCTACCCCGATCAGTTGCGCTTGCACAACGGCTATGCCAACTGTGGCGCCTGCGGTTTATCGTTTGATGTACAAACCGCCTTGTTGCTGCTTCCGCCGCATCAAACGCAATTTTTGCCCTCGCAGCCCGACCAAGCGGACGGATTACCCGTACTCAATGCGGTGGCGCAAATCGACGCACCCGCGCAGCCCGCTGATGCCGCCATCTGGCAAAATGACGCAGGCGCGGGAGCACACTAAATGAGCGCAAGCCAACAATCACCTTGGCAAAGCTACGTTCCTCGCATCGAACCGCACCACCGGCATTGGCTCACCGATGCCGGTTCTTTAACGCTTAAATTAAAACGCCACAGCCACGAATTTCAGGTCATCCGCACCTTTCAGGCCAAAACCGCGCTGCATCTGAGCGAGCAAGACCCCTTACAATTGCGCCTCGCCGACCGCGTCATGAGCCGCAATGTGATTCTGTGCTGCGATCAGCAGCCCGTGGTGTTCGGTCACACGGTGACGGCTCTGTCTACGCTCAAACGTCACTGGCCATTTTTCAATGGTTTGGGGCAAAAAGCCCTCGGCCTCGCCCTATTTTTCAATCCGCTGATTCAGCGCCAAGCCTTTGAATTCACACGCCTATCCAAACACGACATGCTGTACCAACTGGCGCAACGCGCCTTGGCACAACACGCTTTTTCCACCGAACTGCCGCAGCACCTCTGGGCGCGCCGCTGTGTGTTCACCCATTCGCGACATCCGAACAGCAAAATGATGGTGACCGAGGTCATGCTGCCTGCGGTGTATGCGCTGCGCGAGCTACGAACCAGTCTGAGTTACGAACATGCCCAATAGATTTGACGACGCGCACGAGGACGAAGCATTTGAGCAATTTGCGCCCAGCCAACCAGCGGAGCAGCGCACCCGTGCGCCCGCCACACTGAGCACCAACGAGTTGCGCCAGCGCATCATGCACCGAGCGGTCTCCTATTTGTCGCGTCGAGAACACGGGCAGGCCGAACTCAAACGCAAACTCATGTTCGCCTTTGCCGAGCAGCCCTTCACGCCGAATGAGCAGTTTGACCATTTAGAAGTGTTGATTGATTACGTACTGACGCATTTGGCGCAAAACAATTGGCAATCCGATGCGCGCTTCGCCGCGCAGATCGGCAAGGTCAAGGGCGAACGCTACGGCGCCGCCCGCATCAAACACACGCTGAATCAGCAAGGCTTATCGAAAGAACTCATCGACGAAACTGTGGCCGAATTGGCGCAAAGCGAGTTACAGCGCGCGCATGCCGTCTGGCAAAAAAAATTCGGCGCAGCGCCCGGTAACGCCAGCGAATACGCCAAACAAACTCGTTTTTTAGCCTATCGTGGTTTCTCTTTTGATGTGATCAAAAAGGTGATTCAAGGCAAAGACCTTGATTTGGATGAATAGTTTTGGATGAATAAAATCCTCACTCAAACTCAGCGTCAAAAATGACAAAGGACAGGGTTTAACCTGTCCTTTGTTCATTTGCTGCCATGCTTATGCAATCACATGATGCTTATTTCTTCATGAACGAGTCTTGCAACTGTTTCAAATGATCGCGTTTGGCCATTTCCATCACTTGTGGCTTGACCGCTTCAAACGCAGGCACATTTTGTGGCGTACGCGGCTCTTCGACCAACTGAATCACATGATAGCCAAATTGTGATTTCACCGGCGTTTCAGTGATTTGCTTCGGCGTTAATTTGCCCGCCGCTTCTTTGAACTCAGGTACCCACGCATCCAACGGCATCCAGCCCAAATCGCCGCCTTTGGCCGCAGAACCCGGATCTTTAGACTGTTTGGCGAGGGTTTCAAATTTTTCACCGGCTTTCAATTTGGCGATGATTTCTTTCGCCTTGTCTTCGCTGTCTACCAAAATATGGCGCAGATGATATTCTTTACCCTTGTTCACTTGCTCGTCGTAGATTTTTTTCAGTTCCTCGTCAGACGGTTTGAAGCTGGCCATTTGGTTTTCCAAATATTTGGAGGCCAAAGCCTGCTCCGCACCGATCGCGGACAGGATTTTCACATCTTCATCTTTATCCATACCTTTTTGGCGAGCGGCATTGGCAATTGCTTCTTGCTGCGCCAGTTGCTCGTGAATGCGTTTTTTCATCTCGTCATTGACCGGCTGATCCGGTGCTTCCGCCGAAATTTGCTTGACAATCGCATCTACTTTTTGATCCAAAGTATATTTCGCTGTGTCTTTGGCACAGGCGCCCAAACCCAAACCAGCCAGTACCATCATTGCAACCATTAAACTATTTTTTTTCACCACAATTTTTCCTCAGGAAAATTAAAAAAGCATCATTGAATGTTTAAAACGCACAGGACTTGTTCACAACCCCAAATGCAGCCCCCAAAAAACTAAAGAGCCAAAGCCTGTTCCCATAAGAATACTCGAATTTATACCAAACAATTGTGCAGAAACAATGCTTGATTCAACCCGAAAAAACAGCGATATATCGCCTTATTCCTTACCTTTCGGCAAATGCCGACTGAGCCAAAAACCCTGAACGATGACAAACGCGATGGTCAGACCCAGCGCCCAAAAAGTTTTGAAATTCATCCAAACATCGTTGTCGTAATGGCTGAAAATATACCAATTCAGACAACCCAAAAAGATAAAAAAGCCCGCCCACAACCAAGCCATTTTTGTCCAGACCGCTTCGGGCAAGGTCAGTTCATTGCCCATCAGCAACTTGAACATATTTTTTTTGAAACCCAACTGTCCAATCAAAATCGCCGCACCCATCACCCATTCGAGTACCGAGAATTTCCATTGCAAAAATCGAGGGTTATTAAAGAAAATCGACATCGACCCCAAAATTACAATCAGCACAAAGCTAAACCAGTGCATCGGCTGAATGGGCATTTTCAGTGTCTTCATCAATACCAGTTGCGCCAACGTTGCGCCCATCGCCACCTTGGTAGCGACCATCATATCGCCGCCGCTGAGTTTATAACCGGCGAAAAACGCAATGATCACCAAAAAATCAATTAATAACTTCATCCGACATCCTTAGCCGTTGAATGAATAACGCAGTAAATAAACCCGTATGACACAAAAACATGCCTACTGCGCGTGCAAAATGCCGCATTCTACTGGTTATTCATGCATCGTTCAAAATAAATGCGCTATTCTCAACCGAAAATATGTAAAAAATACAGCCACAGACAAAAATGATGCAAAATTCATTGCGACCTTTTGCCCTTAGCTTGCCCTCGGCAAGGCAAGCACAAACTGTCGGCAAGACAAACCCAGCCGACCATTTACAGTAAATGCGTAATACAGTATAATTGCCGCTTTCGACGAAACGACCCTTGGTCGTTCCTGCGAGGGTGGCGAAATTGGTAGACGCACCAGGTTTAGGTCCTGGCGCCCTAAACAGGCGTAGGGGTTCGAGTCCCCTCCTTCGCACCAGATTCAAAAATTGGCAGCGCCAATTTTTATTTTTTCAATCGTGGCAATTGACATTGCACATACTGATAAAGGTTCACCATGACCACTGAAACAAACAACGAAGTGATTGAGCAAACGGAACAAGCCGCAGCAGCACCTGCTGAAAAGCCGACCATGACGCCGTCTTTGACCCGCACCGTCGAATTCGCCCTGACCGTGGCGCAAGTGGACGCAGCCGCAGAAAAACGCCTCAAACAAATGGCCAAATCGGTCAAAATCGCCGGTTTCCGCCCGGGTCATGTACCGATGTCACGCGTCAAGCAAATGTACGGTTCACAAGCCAAATGGGAAGCCTTGAACGATCAAGTCGGTGAAAAATTCGCGCAAATCGCGCAAGAACAAAACCTCTACGTGGTCGGCACACCGAGCATCGAGCCGGTTGAAGGCAAAGACACCGACAGCGAATTGAACTTCGTTGCCAAATTTGAAGTCTACCCTGAAATTCCAGCCGTTGATTTGTCCGGCGCGGAAATTGAGCAAGCCAACTGCTCCGTGACCGACGCGGACGTGACGCGTACCATCGACGTACTGCGCCAACAGCGCGTGCAATACGAAGCGGCCGACAAAGCGGCTGAAAAAGAAGATCAAGTCAACATCAACTTCGTGGGCAAAATTGACGACGTGGCGTTTGAAGGCGGCTCTGCTGAAAACTACCCGTTCGTTTTGGGCCAAGGCCGCATGTTGCCAGAGTTTGAAGCGGCGGTTGAAGGTTTGAAAGCCGGCGAATCACGCACTTTTGATCTGCCATTCCCAGAAGACTACCACGGTAAAGACGTCGCGGGCAAAACCGCACAATTCACCGTGACCGTGAATTCTGTTTCTGCACCGAAATTGCCTGAATTGAACAGCGACTTTGCCAAAGCATTGGGCGTGAAAGACGGCGACGTAGAAAAAATGCAAGCCGACATCAAAGTGAATTTGGAACGTGAAATTGCCAACCGTGCCAAAGCCATCACCAAAAACAACGTCATGGACGCATTGATCAAGGCCGCTGAATTTGACGTGCCAATGGCAATGGTGAACGAAGACATCCAACGCCTACAACACAATGCGCGTGAAGATTTGCGCGCACGCGGCATTCCGGTGGATGACAAAATGACTTTGCCAGCCGATATTTTCACAGACCGTGCACAACGCCGCGTTCGTTTAGGCTTGTTGATCGCCGATGTTGTGAATAAAAACGATCTGCGTTCAACTCCTGAACAAGTTCAAGCACACGTTGAAAACATTGCCGCCGCATACGAAGACCCACAAGGTTTCGTGAAATGGTATATGAGCGATGCGCAACGCAAATCCGAAATCGAAGCCATCACCATGGAAGACAATGTGGTTCAATGGGCGTTGAAAAACGCGAAAGTAGCAACGAAAGACGTAACGTTTGAAGAACTGATGAATCCTCAGGCATAAAACATTGGAACGCTTCGTAAAAAACGGCGCTCATAGCGTCGTTTTTTATAAGCTATTGATTTATACCCAAATAAGTCCCATATCTAAAAAGTAGTACTTTACTCATTTTGATACAGAAAAAACCCCAGCCGTCTCGAACGATCAGGCTGCTTTTGGGTTATCATGCTAAAACTTCTCTATCGCACCCAATACCCTCAAAGGACGCACCTATGCTGTACAACGAACCTCAAAATATCGGCCTGATTCCGATGGTCGTGGAGCAGACCAGCCGTGGCGAACGCTCATTCGACATCTATTCACGTTTACTCAAAGAACGCATCATCTTCCTCGTCGGTCCGGTGAATGACCAATCCGCCAATCTCGTGGTCGCGCAAATGCTGTTTTTGGAAAGCCAAGACCCGGACAAAGACATCCATTTTTACATCAATTCGCCGGGCGGCTCCGTATCCGCCGGTATGAGCATCTACGACACCATGCAGTTCATCAAACCCGACGTGTCCACCATGTGTATGGGTATGGCGGCGAGCATGGGCGCGATTTTATTGACTGCCGGCGCCAAAGGCAAACGCTTTTCCCTGCCCCACTCGCGCGTGATGATTCACCAGCCTCTGGGTGGAATGCAAGGTCAAGCGTCGGACATCGAAATTCATGCGCGCGAAATTTTGCTCATTAAAGAGCGTTTGAACCAAATCATTGCCGAGCGTACCGGTCAGCCGCTGGAAAAAGTCATTAACGACACCGACCGCGACAACTATTTGTCTGCGCAAGCAGCCGTCGAATACGGCCTGATTGACAAAGTACTCACCAACCGTTCGGCACTGTAAGGATCGTCATGACCAAAGAAAGTAATCACAACGAATTGTCCTGCTCCTTTTGCGGCAAGCCCAAAAGCGAGGTTGAAAAGCTGATTGAAGGTCTGAACGGCTACATCTGCAACGAATGCATCGAAACCTGCGGCCATATTCTCAAGCTCGAAGAAACCGCAACACCCGTGGAATCCGAACGCACCGATTTGCCAACGCCACAAGAAATTCTCGATCATTTGGACGACTACGTCATCGGCCAAAAACCGGCGAAAAAAGTGCTGTCCGTTGCCGTCTACAACCACTACAAACGCCTGCGCCATGCCAATGACAAAGTGCGTAACGATGTCGAGTTGGCCAAAAGCAATATTCTGCTGATCGGGCCGACCGGCTCAGGTAAAACGCTGCTGGCGCAGACCTTGGCGCGTATGCTCAACGTACCGTTCGTCATGGCCGACGCCACCACTTTGACTGAAGCGGGCTACGTCGGCGAAGACGTCGAAAACATCGTACAAAAACTGTTGCAAGCCTGTCACTACGACGTCGAAAAAGCGCAAAAAGGCATTATTTACATCGACGAGATCGACAAAATCACGCGTAAAAGTGAAAACCCATCGATCACACGCGACGTGTCCGGCGAAGGCGTGCAACAAGCCCTGCTCAAATTGATTGAAGGCACAGTCGCCTCCATTCCACCGCAAGGCGGACGCAAACACCCGAATCAAGAATTCATCCAAGTGGACACCACCAACATTCTGTTCATCTGCGGCGGTGCATTCGATGGCTTGGACAAAATGATTACCGGCCGTACCGAAAAAGGCAGCATCGGCTTTAACGCCGACGTGCGCAAACCCGAAGAGCGCGCCATCGGCGAATTGCTCACCGAATTGGAAACCGAAGATTTGATTAAATTCGGTCTGATTCCCGAGCTAATCGGCCGCCTGCCGGTCTGGGCCTGCCTGAATAATTTGGACAAAGAAGCCTTGGTCGAAATTTTGACCGCACCTAAAAATGCGCTGGTCAAACAATACGCCGCCCTGCTGGATATGGAAGACGTCAAGCTCACCTTCACGCCGGAAGCGCTGGACGCCATCGCCGAAAAAGCCATGCAGCGCAAAACCGGTGCGCGCGGTCTGCGCTCCATCGTCGAGGATACGCTGCTGGACGTGATGTTCGATTTGCCGTCACAAACTGACATTGTGGAAGTCATTATCAATGCCGACTGCGTGACCGACAAGAAACAGCCGGAATTGGTCAAAGGCAAACGTGTGGCGAAGAAAAAAGACTTCGGGCATATTCAGCCTTTGGCATCGTAAATCAATAGCCACTGAAAAACCGCTATCCATACGGGTAGACCGTTTCAGTGGTAGCCAAGTCAGTCACAAATCAGTAGGGGCAGGTTTGAAACCTGCCCCTACTACATCAACTGGCTGACAAACCCATTTGACAACCCATTGTCTTGCAATTTATCGAAAAATCTAAGAAAAATGCCGTCATACCCGCGTAAGCGGGTATCCAGAAATATTAATAAAAACAATCTGTTAGAGTCGCTATCTGGATTCCCGCTAAAATCATGCGGGAAAACGAGCGTAGCGCGAGCGTAGCGAAGTTTCGCGGAACGCAATGACGGAGCTTTGTTTAGGTGTATGTGCTACTTTGTCAACAGCCTCAGTAGGGGCAGGTTTCAAACCTGCCCCTACTGCATCAATTGGCTAACCCATTTCGCAAACACCATAAAAAATCCCGCTCTACAGCGGGATTTTTTCAATCAAAGCCTGCGCCACTCGACCACGCCGCCTGCCTTGTCTTCAATCGCAATGCCCATCTCGGTCAATTGCGCGCGAATGGCATCGGCCTGCGCGAAGTCTTTCGCCGCTTTGGCGGCTTTGCGTTGTTCGATCAGCGCTTCAATCTGTGCAACATCAATGTCGTTCGCTTGACCACCCGCTTGCAAAAATTCGCTGGCTGATCGTTCGAGCAAGCCCAACACACCCGCCAAGGACTTGAGCAACTGTGCGGCGGCGGCATCAGCGGTTTTATTGACGTGATTCGCCAATTCAAACAAAACGGATACCGCAACCGGCGTATTGAAGTCATCGTCCATCGCGGCTTTGAATGCGGTCGCGTGCGGCTCAGACCAGTCGATTGGCCCTGCTGTCAAGCTGTCAAACGGTTTGAGTGCGGTATACAGACGAGCCAATGCGGCGCGCGCGTCGTTGAGCGTATCCACGGAGTAATTGAGCGGGCTGCGGTACTGCGCGCGCAGGATGAAAAAGCGCACGACTTCCGCATCGTATTCTTGCAACACATCGCGGATAGTGAAGAAATTACCGAGCGATTTGCTCATTTTTTCATTGTCCACGCGGATAAAGCCGTTGTGCATCCAGTAGCGCACAAAACCATTGGGTTTGTCATCCGCATCGCAGCCACAACCCGCACCGCCACACAGCGCACCTTCGGACTGGGCAATTTCGTTTTCGTGGTGCGGGAACTGTAAATCCGCTCCGCCGCCGTGAATATCAAAACGCTCGCCGAGCAAGGATTTGCTCATGGCCGAGCATTCAATATGCCAACCCGGACGACCCAAACCCCACGGTGATGGCCATTTGGTATCCTCCGGCTCTTCGGCCTTAGCACTTTTCCACAGCACAAAATCCAGCGGGTCGCGTTTGTCCGAGGCCACCGCGACGCGCTCGCCTGCGCGTAGCTCGTCCAAGGATTTACCGGACAAACGACCGTAGTTTTTAAAGCCGCGCACAACGTAGTTCACGTCACCGTTATCGGCGTGATAGGCCAAGCCTTTTTGTTCCAATGTGTCGATCATATCGAGCATTTGCGGCACATATTCGGTCGCACGCGGCTCATGATCGGGTTTTTGAATGCCCAAGGCGCCAAAATCCTCATTCATCGCGGTGATGAATCGATCGGTCAAGGCGCGAATCGGCTCGCCGTTTTCCAACGCGCGTTTGATGATTTTGTCATCAATGTCGGTGATATTGCGCACATAAGTCACATCGTAGCCCGATGCGCGCAGCCAGCGTTGCACCATGTCAAACACCACCACCATGCGCCCGTGCCCCAGATGACAGTAGTCGTACACCGTCATGCCACAGACGTACATGCGCACGTGCTTCGGATCGAGGGGTTTGAACAGCTCTTTTTGACGCGAATAGGTATTGTAGATATGTAGCATGATGAATGATGTGAGAAAGAACGGCTGCCCGTCCAAGTTTGAACAAATTGCCCGTCAGTATACTATAATTACGCTTCTTTTTTAATTTCACACATTGAGGACACCATGTCAAAAGTACGTCTGACCACCAATCTCGGCACGATCGTGATTGAATTGAACGCTGAGAAAGCGCCGAAAACCGTTGCCAATTTCATCGAGTATGTGAAAGCCGGCCACTACGACGGTACGATTTTCCACCGCGTGATCAAAAAATTCATGATCCAAGGCGGCGGCCACACGGCAGACATGAAGGAAAAAGGCAAAACCCAAGCGCCAATCACCAACGAAGCGGACAACGGTCTGAAAAATGAAAAATACAGCATCGCCATGGCGCGCACCTCTGATCCGCACTCTGCGACCGCACAGTTTTTCATCAACACCAACGACAATGAGTTTTTGAACTTCAGCTCACCAACACCTAGCGGCTGGGGCTATGCGGTTTTCGGTAAAGTCGTTGACGGTACCGACGTGGTCGATGCGATTGAACAATCCAAAACCTCGCGTTCAGGCTTTCACCAAGACGTTCCGGTAGAAACCGTGACCATCGAAAAAGCCGAAATCATCGAATAAAAATCATCATGACGCGCGCATCGGTTCACGAGCTTGATTTGTCCAACAGCCAACGCGGCTGGTGCGCGATTTCCGATTTACATTTATCGGAGCACATGCCCGAAACCATGGCGAAGTTTGAATGGTTTTGCGCACACATCGCGCCGCAATACGACGCGCTATTCATCCTCGGCGATCTGTTTGAGTACTGGGTAGGCGACGATGCGGCGGATTTCAACCCCGCCGCATTGCGGGTGATTGACGCGATTCACACTTTGAAATCACGCGGCACGCAGAGCTACTTCATGCGCGGCAACCGCGACATTGCTATGGAGCGAGCCTACTGCGAGCGCGCCGATATGATCCTATTGCCCGATCCCTGCGTTTTGACGGATGGAGAGCAACGCATCATCCTCTCGCACGGCGATCTGCTGTGTACGGATGACCACGAATATCAACGGCAACGGCGTTTTTACACCCATCCTTGGGTGAAAAAAACTATCTTGAAAGCCCCGCTGTCATGGCGGGTCAAACTGGTGCAATACCTGCGCGAAAAATCGCGCCGTCGTTGGCTCAACACGCCCGAACATTTACGCAAACAACGCAACATCCAACAAAACGTCACCGAGTCCGCCGTTCAACAATGGCGCCAACAATACAATGCCAACGCTCTGCTACACGGCCACACCCACCGACCGGATGAGCACCGATCAGAAAATTTTGTACGCTGGGTTTTACCCGACTGGGATGTGGACAATTCGCCCAATCGCTGGGGCTATATGAGCGTGCGCCATCAGCAGTTTGAGCTGATAACACACATCCACTCAGACTAAACCTCATTCGGCAAACACGCCATCCACATAAAACCAGCGTCCCTTCTCATGCACAAACCGACTGGTTTCATGCAGCCGTTGCGCGCCCTGCCCACCGACTTTATATTTGGCAACAAATTCGACCCATGCCTCATTCGGCAAATCACCATCAAGCGCACGAATCACCGTCAAGCCCAGCCATTTTGTCGCGCCGTCCTCGCTCAAATCCAAATCCTGTGGCCGTGTACTCACATGCCAAGTACCCAGCACATAATCGCTCAAACGCAGCACATAGGCGCTATAACGCGAACGCATCAAAGCTTCGGCCGTAGCTGCGTTGACCAAGCCTTGGTGCAATGGCTCGCAACATTGCACATAACTTTGGCTGGAGCCGCAGGAACAGGCATTTTGGATCAATTGAGGAGCGCGTTTGGATTTCATCGTAACCACCATCACAGATACACAAATACACAGATAAAAAATGGGTGAGATTACCGCTCACCCACTGATGTTCATTATTTGACAGGCCACTTACTCAAATCGCCCACGCAGCAAATATTCCATGATTGCTTTTTGTACGTGCATGCGGTTTTCCGCCTCTTGCCAGACCACGCTTTGCGGGCCGTCAATCACGTCGGCATCCACCTCTTCACCGCGATGTGCTGGCAGACAGTGCATGAATACTGCATCCGGCGCAGCAGCGGCCATCATTTCGGCGGTGATTTTATAGCCTTCAAATGCCTTTTGTCGCGCTTCGTTTTCCGCCTCATACCCCATGCTGGTCCATACATCGGTGGTCACGAGATGCGCGGCGGTACACGCCTGCATGGGTGTTTCGCACAGGGTGAAATGCTTTTTATCCTCTTCGGTAATCATCTTCGGATCGAGCGCATACGCCGCCGGAATCGCCACATTGAGATGAAAGCCCAATACGCGGGCGGCTTGAATCCAAGTGTAGCTCATATTATTCGCATCGCCGACCCACGCCACGGTTTTACCCACAATGTCGCCGCGCTCTTCGATATAGGTGTAGATGTCGGCGGACACTTGGCACGGGTGGTATTCGTTAGTCAGCCCGTTGATCACCGGCACGCGCGAGTGCGCGGCAAAGCGCTCAACAATCTCCTGCCCAAAGGTGCGAATCATCACGATGTCGGTCATGCGTGAGACCACTTGCGCTGAATCCTCGATCGGCTCACCGCGTCCGAGCTGGGTGTCGCGGGTGTTGAGGAAAATCGCGTGGCCGCCCAATTGATGCATCCCCGCCTCGAACGACAAACGTGTGCGCGTGGAGCTTTTTTCAAAAATCATCGCCATCGTGCGGTCATGCAGCGGATGCCAGGTTTCATAGTTTTTAAAGCGGCGTTTGAGTTCTTTGGTACGCGTAAAAATGTACTCGTGCTCCTCTTTGCTAAAATCCTGAAACTGTAAATAGTGTTTTACATTTTTGGCCACTTCATCGGCTTTCATTTTCTTGCTCCTTCACTCAATATCATTCAATATCACTCAACTAATTACGCTAAAAACTCTTGAATCACGGCCGCCAAGCGGCTGACCAATTCGGCACTATCCGCATCGTTGATAACCAACGGCGGCAACAGTCGCACCACGGTATCGTGGGTGACGTTGATCAATAAACCCGCATCCAGCGCGCGTTTGACCAATTCGGCGCACGGACGATCCAGTTCAATCCCGATCATCAAGCCCACGCCGCGAAACGATTTGACCGTACCCGCCGCGACTTGCGCACTGAGCGCCTGTGCCAAATCCTCGCGGATTGTTTGGCCTTGTTGGCGCGCATTGTCCAGCAAACCATCGGCTTCGATCACGTCCAAAGTGGTCAATCCGGCGCACATCGCCAGCGGATTTCCGCCAAATGTCGTGCCATGCGCACCGACATGAAACACGCCCGTCGCCCGACCGGCGGTCAACAATGCGCCAACCGGCACGCCCGAGCCTAAACCTTTTGCCAGCGTCATCACGTCCGGCTTCACCCCCTCGATTTGGTGGGCAAACCATTGGCCGGTACGGCCGACGCCGGTTTGTACTTCGTCGAGCATCAACAGCCATTGATTCGCATCGCAAATCGCGCGAATCTCGGTCAATGCGCCTTGCGACAGCGCCGACAAACCGCCCTCGCCTTGAATCACCTCCAGCATGACCGCCACCACGTCGTTGTTACCTTGCAGCGCACGAATTGCCGCCACATCGTTGAACGGCACGCGCACAAAGCCCGTCACCAGCGGCTCGAAGCCTTTTTGCACCTTCACATTACCCGTCGCAGTCAGGGTCGCCAGCGTGCGCCCGTGAAACGCTTCGCTCATGACGATGATTTTGGCGTTGGCCTTGCCCTGCTGTTGCCCATACAGCCGCGCCAATTTGATCGCGCCTTCATTGGCCTCGGCGCCGCTGTTGGCGAAAAACACATGATCCATGCCGCTCAATTGAGCCAGACGATTGGCCAGCGCGTCTTGCTCCGGCACTTGATACAAATTGGAAACATGAATCAACTGCGTGACTTGTTTTTGCAAAGCCGCCACCAGTTTCGGGTGATTGTGTCCCAAACCATTCACGGCAATGCCAGCCAGCGCGTCCAAATAGCGTCGCCCCTGCGTATCGGTGAGCCAAACGCCTTCGCCGTGCGTAAACGCGACTGGCAGACGGTTAAATACAGGCATGAGGTGGGTAGCAGCGGCATCAGACATAATTATTCCACGAGTTTGAATGATCAAAAAGAAAACGGACGGCTGCTCTGACGAACATCCGCCCATCCAACTTACCGCTCCATCATAGGCAAAAACCCACGCAAACGCAAGCATTTGGCTCGTTTGAAGCTGATTTTGAGGCGCTCCGGAGACAGATACTGCGCCCTGTCATCCCATAAAAAAACCGCTTCGGACAAGTCGAAGCGGTTGCCAGAGAATGGGAGAAACACCTGCCGCTCCCATTCATGCCATGTGCTATTGAAACCCAAGTTTGGGTTCATGGCATGATGGCAGCATCACACATGCGCGGCGATGCGCACATCAATATTACCGCGCGTCGCATTGGAATACGGGCACACTTGATGCGCCTGATCCACCAACTGCTGCGCCAAGGATTGCTCCATTCCTTCCAAATACACGTCCAAAGCGGCGTTGATGCCGTAGCCCGCGCCGACTTTGCCCAAGCCAACTTGACTCTCGATGCGCAAGCTCTCCGGCAATTTTTGCTTGGCTTGCGCCGCAACCACTTTCAACGCGCCGATAAAGCACGCCGCATAGCCCGCCGCGAACAGTTCCTCGGGATTGGTGCCATCGCCCTTGCCGCCCATTGCTTTTGGCAGCGCCAATTTCAATTCCAATTGACCATCTTCGGTACGCGCGACGCCATCACGGCCACCACTCACCACGGCTTTTGCTGTATAAATTGCTTCCATATCAAACTCCTTTTCTGTTATTGCTACACATGGAATTATCGTTGAGCAAGCTTACGATAATTGTTTTTCAAACGCATTTGCCTTAAGCCACGACTCATGCGTTTGCAATTGCTGCGCATACTGGGCCAAGTTCGGATAGTGATGCAAACTATTCGACATGACCAACACATCAATGATAAACGACATCATAATGTCTGCACCGGTTAAGTGGTCAGCGACCAAATAGCGCTTGTCCGCCAAAGACCGATCGAGATACGTCAGCACCTGAGCGCACTCACCTTGCGCATAGTCCAGCAGATGATGGGTCTGGCAACCATCACGCAAAATGAACATGCGCAGCAACAGCGGCAACATGGCCGAACTTTCCGCAAAATGTACCCATTGCAGATACGCCGCATAGTCCGCCGTTTCACGCGCGGGCGCCAAGCGATCCGCTGCAAAACGATCAATCAGATATTCGGTAATCGCGCCGGATTCGGCCAATACGAAACCATCCAATTCGATCAGTGGCGACTTGCCCAAAGGATGTACCTGCTTGAGTTCCGCAGGCGCCAAGGAGGTTTTGGCGTCGCGCTGGTACGTCACCGTTTCGTAGGGCTGACCGATTTCCTCCAGCAGCCATAAAATTCGCTTGGCGCGCGAACGGTTCAAATAGTGCAGTTTAATCATGTCTTCATCCCATCATGTGGCATGTCATTGGGCGCATCATTGCGCCAATGTCGGATAATCGGTATAGCCTTTCGCCCCGCCGCCGTAGCTCGTGGCCGGATCCATCTGATTGAGCGGCGCATCCTGCGCAATGCGCTCCACCAAATCGGGATTGGCAATAAACGCTCGGCCAAATGCCACCGCATCAATCAAGCCTGCACCGATCAAATCTTCGGCTTTTTTCGCATCGTATGCACCCGCACCAATGATTTTACCTGAGTAGTTTACTCGGATATCTTGGCGAAATGGAGTGGAAAATGGTTCGCCGCCCGCCCAATCCGGCTCGGAAATGTGCAAAAACGCCAAACCGCGCTTGTTCAATTCAGCGATCAAATACAACTGGTCATCCTCGTTGTTGCCCATGTGTACGCTGTTGAACGAGCCGAGCGACGAGATGCGAATGCCCACATGGTCTTTGTCCCAAGCAGCGATACACGCATCCACCACTTCGAGCATCAAGCGCGCGCGATTCTCACGGCTACCGCCGTACTCATCAGTGCGCTGATTGGTGTGCTCGGCCCAAAACTGATTGAGCAAATAGCCGTGCGCGCCATGAATTTCGATAAAATCAAAGCCCGCTTCGCGCGCACGAACGGTTGTCGCGGCAAAGTCGGCCACCACCTGTTTGATCTCTTCCAAGCTCGCGGCGCGCGTCGGCGAGGTTTCCGCACGCAGCGGCAGACCGTTTTCATCACGCAACGATGTACGTCCGCCCAAAGCGGATGCTGAAGCCGAAATCGGCGCTTGACCGTCCGGTTGCAGGCTCGCGTGCGACACCAAGCCGGTGTGCCACAATTGCACCGCAATTTTGCCGCCCTGATCATGCACCGCCTGCGTAATCTCCTGCCACGCAGCCGCTTGCTCGGCTGTGTGCAAGCCCGGCGCACCGGCGTAGCCTTTGGCCTGCGCCGACACCTGCGTCGCCTCGGTCACGATCAAACCGGCCGATGCCCGCTGCGCATAATACGTTTTTGCCAATGGCGACGGAATATCGCCCGGCTCAATCGAGCGCAAGCGCGTCAATGGCGCCATCACAATGCGATTATTCAACTCGGTTTTCCCCAAAGTCAGGGATTCAAACAAAACCTCATGAGCCATACATTTCCTTTCAAATTAGACCAGTCGTCTATAAATAACTGCTAAAAAAACAAGCGCCTAACGCGATAACTGCAGGGTGATTAACTGCATTCACGTTCAAACACTTGCCACTTCTTGAACCACTCAAAACCCATTCAAAGCTCAGTGCCAACCACATTCGCCTACTGCTTGTTCACTGGCCGCTTACCCAATTGCAATATCATAACTCACATCGCCAACATCTGCTCGGTGTGGCGCATGGCCGCGGACAGCGGCACGCCGTCCTTCGTCAACTTATTGGCCAGACTCGCGCCCAGCCAGAGGTGATACAAATTTTGCGCATCCAACTCAGGGAACAAGCGCGCCGGTAAAGAACCGTCCGTCATCCCCTCGCGCATACACTGCGCAATCAAGGCTATCACGCGGCGATACCCATCGAGCAAAGCCGTGCGCATGGATTCGGACAAATCCGCGACCTCCGCGCTCAGCTTGACCACCAAACATTTTTGCTCGCCACAGCCATCCAACTTTTGCGTATCAGCCAAATACTGCCAATACGCCATCAATCGCTCACGCGCCGAACGCCCGGCAGCACCGAATAATTCGCTCAAACGCGACACATAATCATCAAAATAACGCTCAATCACCGCGTGACCGAATTGCTCTTTCGACGAAAAATAATGGTAAAACGAGCCCTTGGGCACACCCGCCTGTTGCAAAATCTCAGCCAAGCCCACGCCGACAAAGCCCTTTTGGGCAATCAAGCGATGTCCAACGGTCAAAATATGTTCACGGGTGTCGTTTTGTGCTGTTTTCATGCGGCGATTATAAAATAGACCAGTCGTCTTGTCAAATTGCTAAATTCACTTGTTCTACCAAATGCCGTCAACACTATTCGATCTTTTTTAGGGGAAAACCCTCATTTACATGATCAATGCGATAATTATAATGAGCTTCCCTTTAGATACTTTTATGGAGTGAATTATGAGTGATATCCAAGCAGAAGCCATGCAACCCACACCCGATCCGGCAGAAGACAATGCATTTTTTCCTTCCGCTTATTCATTGAGCCAATTTACCTCGCCAAAATCCAACCTAAGCGATGCGAACTATGCCCAGCCTTATACAGGCGGACGCTGGAAAATTTTGGTTGTTGGTGCAGACGAACGTTATTTATTGACGGACAATGGCACAATGTTCTCTACAGGCAACCATCCGGTAGAAACATTATTGCCCATGTACCACATGCACAAAGCCGGCTTTTCATTTGACATTGCTACCTTGTCGGGCAATCCTGTGAAATTTGAGTGGTGGGCGATGCCTCATGAGGATGAGGAAATCGTCGGCTTATTCGCCCAGTACAAAGATCAGTTCAAAAAACCGCTCAAGTTATCCGACATCGTGGCAAATGCATTGGGGCAAGACTCAGACTACATCGGTGTTTTTATTCCCGGTGGTCATGGCGCTTTGATGGGGCTTCCCGAAAGTGAAGAAATGAAAGCGGTGCTGGAATGGGCCATTGAACATGACAAGTTCATGATTTCTTTGTGTCACGGGCCCGCGGCTTTTTTATCGGTAGGCAAAAATCCAAATTTTGCCGGCTTTAAAATTTGTGCGTTTCCCGATGCCATGGATGCTCAAACACCGGACATTGGCTATATGCCGGGGCATTTGACATGGAAATTCGGAGAGCAGCTGCAATCACTGGGCTTTGAAATCATCAATAACGATATCTCCGGCGCCGTTCACCAAGATCGGAAAATGTTGACCGGCGACAGCCCTCTGGCAGGAAACGCATTGGGCAAACTCGCCGCCAATGCGCTGTTACAAGAAGTAGGAAAGTCATAATCCACCATGCTCAATGATGCCACTCTTCAACTTGCCTCTGCCATTGAGGTCTGCGACAACCTCCACGAGATACAGGATAAAGTGCGCGCCTTTTCCAAGCAATTTGGTTATGATCGGTTCGCCCTGTTCTCCATCAGCGCAACCTTAGATGGCATCATTGAGCATATTTATTGGATAGAAGGAGAATGGTTTGAAAATGGCTCAATCGATGCACATACCTACATGCGCCGCTGTCCGGTAACACGGCATATTTTGGAAGTGAATGAGCCATTTTTCTGGGTAAAAACCACAGAGAACGACAATGAATGTTATCAAATCATGCGTACGCCTCGCGGCGATGGAATTCATGGATTGCAAATTCCATTTTACGGACCACTGGGATTAGAAGGCGCGATGAGTCTTGGCGGCACAGCCATTGATTCATCATCTCAAGCCCGCTTGGCCATGACAATGATATCGACATCAGCATTTTATGCCGCTCGTAAATGTGTTGAAGGCACAAGCATAATGCCCATGCACAAGCTAACTCAGCGAGAAATCGAAGCACTGTCATGGGTCGCTATCGGAAAAAGGCAGGCAGACATTGCCGCCGCGATGAATATCTCACCACGCACGGTAGAAAACCATTTGCGCAGCGCGCGCAGGCGTTTAGGTGTGCCACCACAGCCGAAGCGATTCGGGTAGCGATCCGCAATGGCTACATCCAAACATAAAAACTCAAATACAAAAAATCGATTATCCCTGCACCACATACAGCCAAATCGCCAGCGCATGACATACCGCCGCGCCGAGCACAAACAGATGCCAGATCGCATGCGTATAGCGACGATTTTTTGCCGCATAAAAAATCGTTCCCACCGTGTACAGCACGCCGCCCAAAACGATCAGGATCAACGCCGTCGGATCCAGCGCATGCACCATATCCTTGACAATCAGCACCGACAGCCACCCCATTCCCAGATAGGCGAGCAAAGAGGCACGATCAAAACGATGGACAAAAAAGACCTTGAACACAATTCCGGCCAAAGCGATACCCCACAGTACCCAAAACAGCACCAGCGCCTTGCTCGTGGCCAATCCGATCAGCAAAATCGGCGTGTATGTCCCCGCGATCAACGCAAAAATGGCACAGTGATCCAATCGTTTGAGTACCGATTTTGCCCGCGTATTCGACAAACTGTGATACAGCGTCGAGCTTAAAAACATCACGATCAAACTCGCGCCATACAAAGCCAAACCGGTGATTTGAAACCCACTGAACGGCACGCTCGAACCGGCCGCCTTGACCAGCATCAGCACCAACACCACAATACCGAAGACCACGCCCAAACCATGCAACAGCGCATTCAAAAACTCCTCGCGCGGATGATAATCCGAGCCGACCGTGACCACTTGTGTACTCATTCTTTGCTCCCTGTAACCGTCCTTTTAGAAAACAGACGATGGCTCATGCTACGCCCGAATTCGTCAGAATTCATGCAGAGATCGGATAATGGATGGGGAGAAAAAGGAGGACAGGCCTCATTCCGATGGCGATGATTTCGCCTCGGAGTCGCTTGACGTACAGCACTTCTGTGCGGAACCACAGCCCGATGCGGTGTCGGCTGAAGCGCTCGCAGCGCAGCGATCGCTTGGTGTTGCATCGGTTGGCATCTCTTGAATCAAAGGATCCGCCAAAGCAACGCGCTGCTCCTGCACCGCCTCGCGCAGAATCCTTAGCCCGCCGCGCAACACCACCCACGCAATGATAAAACCAATCAGTAAATCTGGATAACGACTGCCCGTGATCCAAACCAGCGCACCTGCAAGCACCACGCCCAAATTGGCGATCACATCGTTTTTCGAGAAAATATAGGACGCGCGCATATGCACGCCGTCGTCTTGGTGCTTGGCGATCAAACTCAAACACAGTCCATTCGCCGCCAACGCGACCAATCCGACCACCATCATCAGAGAACTCATCGGCTCACTGCCAAACCACGCTTTGCGCAGCACTTCGAACAGCACCCACAGCGCGAGCGCGATTTGCACCATGCCACTGCTGCGTGCCGCCTTGATTTTCAAGCCCGCGCTTTTGCCTACGGCGTACAAACCGATGCCATACACCGACGCATCCGCCAGCATATCCAGTGAATCAGCGACCAAACCAGTGGATTGCGCCCACAAACCGAGGCTCAACTCGAACGCAAACATCACCGCGTTGATCCACAATACGATCCACAGCGTTTTTCGCTCCGCCGCATTGCGCGCGGTCATTTCGCAGCCACAGCCGGACATAGTGAGCCTCTAAGAAAATTTACATGCGTGGCACAACCACGCCGGTTTGCCCTTGATATTTGCCGCCGCGATCTTTGTAGGAGGTTTCGCATTCTTCGTCGGATTCAAAGAACAACACCTGCGCGCAGCCTTCGTTGGCGTAGATTTTGGCGGGCAGCGGTGTTGTGTTCGAGAACTCCAGCGTTACAAAGCCTTCCCATTCGGGTTCAAACGGCGTGACGTTGACAATGATACCGCAGCGCGCATAGGTGGATTTGCCCAAGCAAACCGTCAATACGCTGCGCGGAATGCGAAAATATTCGACTGTGCGCGCCAAAACGAAGGAATTCGGCGGAATGATGCAGGTGTCGCCCACATGCTCAACAAAGCAATTCGGGTCAAAGTTTTTCGGGTCGATGATGCTGCTGTTCACATTGGTAAAAATTTTGAATTCATTGGCGCAACGGATGTCGTAGCCATAGCTGGAAGTGCCGTAGCTGACGATGCGTTGGTCATTGATGTAGCGCACTTGATTCGGCTCGAATGGCTCGATCATGCCGTGCTGCTCTGCCATACGGCGTATCCATTTATCGGATTTGATGCTCATGATGCTCCTTGTTCAGTGGGGTTGCCATCGGTGGCAAATCGTGTTCTAAAATCATGCGCTATGATCATGCGCTCATGTGGTATTGGCGCGCATTATAGCAAATTTCCCCCGCGTATCTGCTAAAATCATGCTTTCACCCCGCCCTGTTCGCGTCGGCTGACGCGCCCAGAGGTCTTTTAGGACTTACCTTTCGATTCGGATACATCATGTTAGACATACAATTATTGCGTAAAGATATTGACACCGTGGCTCGCCGTTTAAAAACGCGCGGTTTTGAGTTGGACACGGAGACGTTTAACGCGCTTGAAGCGCAGCGTAAAGCGATTCAGGTGAAAACCGAGGAGTTGCAATCGCAGCGCAATAAATTGTCCAAAGAAATCGGCGTGCGCAAAGCGCAAAAAATCGATGCATCAGACGTTATGGCGCAAGTGGCGGGGATTGGCGATGAACTGAAAGCCTCAGCCGAGCAATTGGACGGCATCCAAGCACAAATGCGCACTCTGCTGCTGAATCTGCCGAATCTGCCGCACGAATCCGTGCCTGTCGGTGCGGATGAGACGGACAATCAAGAGGTCGCACGCTGGGGCGACACGCCGAAATTCGATTTTGAGGTGAAAGACCACGTTGCACTGGGCGAAAACCTCGGCCTGCTGGACTTTGATATGGCCAGTAAATTGGCCGGCTCGCGTTTCAGTTTCATGCGCGGCGGTTTGGCGCGTCTGCACCGCGCATTGGCGCAGTTGATGCTGGACACCCACACAACGCAGCACGGCTACACCGAATGCTACACGCCGTATATGGCCAACGCCGACAGCTTGTACGGCACGGGACAACTGCCGAAATTCAAAGAGGATATGTTCTGGGTATCCAAAGGCGGAGATGAGGAATCGCGCGAGCTGTACCTGATCTCGACCTCGGAAATCACCCTGACCAACACCGTGCGCGACGTCATTTTGGACGCGGATCAATTACCGCTCAAATTGACCGCGCAAACGCCGTGTTTCCGTTCCGAAGCCGGTTCTGCCGGTCGCGACACGCGTGGCATGATTCGCCAGCATCAGTTTGAAAAAGTGGAAATGGTGCAGATCGTTCACCCCGAAAAATCCTACGAGACACTGGAAGAAATGCGCGGCCACGCGGAAAAAATCTTGCAAATGCTGGAACTGCCCTATCGCGTCGTCACATTGTGTACCGGCGACATCAGCTTTGGCGCAGCGAAAACCTATGATCTGGAAGTGTGGGTTCCGTCACAAAACACCTACCGCGAGATTTCCAGCGTGTCCAACTGCGAAGCCTTCCAAGCGCAACGCATGCAGGCGCGCTTTAAAAATTCGCGTAACGAATCGGGCAAACCTGAATTGGTGCATACCTTAAATGGCTCTGGCTTGGCGGTCGGTCGTACCTTGGTCGCCCTGCTCGAAAACCATCAACAGGCTGACGGCTCCATTCGCATTCCGGCGGCGTTGCAACCGTATATGGGCGGATTGACCGAGTTACGCTGAGTTTGGGTGGTTTTTAGCTGATTAAATCGTGCCACGCCTTGCGCGATGGATGCGTCATGTAGCTTTTTCAGCACGTTTTCAGTACGATGGTCATGTCGTTGGGTTGTGCTTTACACCTAATATGAGCACGATCGTTCTTTTTATTGGATAATGACACTTTGTTATTATTTTTGCAGCGAAACGCACCCATGTCCAAATACGCCTTTCGCAACCGGTTGAAGACAACTTTACGATCTCCTTGGTCGCTGTGCCTTGGTGCCATTTTGTTGAGCCACAGCATGAACTGCGCCGCGCAAGTCAATCAAACAGCAATCGAGGCGGACGAAGCAGTGCCGGCAGCGCAAACTACCGGCACCGAAATCGATCCAGCATCTGATAACAGACTGAGCAGCACACTCAAAACATCGGGCAGCAGCCCTCTGGATTTTGCCAGCGCCGTCAGCCAAATGACCGAGCATTCCCCCAAACTGGCGGCTGCCAAAGCCGAAGTTCAAAGCAAACAATTGCAAAGCGACGCGGCCAAATGGTTGGGCGGGCCAAATGTCATTTTGTCGGCCAGCGTGAATAAATACAGCCTGAACTACGACGTAGACCTGACCGAGGCCAAACAATTGGCCGCACAATCCGGCTCCTCAATCGTGATTCCGGGAATGCCGAATTTAGGCGCGATGCTGCCCCATCTGATTCCAAACGAATTGACGCTCAAAGCCAAAGGCCAAACCACCAGCAAAAACGCCCTGCTGTTCTGGCCGGTATTCACCGGAGGCAAAATCCACGCGGCCAAAGGTCTGCTCGCCGCGCGCGCGAACGAGGCACAAGCCGATGCGGCGATGACCGAGCATGAGCTGTACACGACCTTGGTACAGCGCTATTTCGGTTCGCAATTGGCGCAAGTCGCGCTCGATTTACGCAAAGCCGCCGTCAACACCATCTCGGCGCACGACCACACCGCCGAGCGCATGTTGCAAGAAGGCCTGATCTCAAGCGCCGAGCGACTGCGTGCCAAAGTATCGCTGGAGGACGCGAAACGCCAGCAAGAAAAAGCAGCGAACGACGCAGAATTAACCCATATTGCCCTGCAACGTTTGTTGCAAAGCAAGCAAGCCGTACAACCCAGCACACCGATTTTCGTACTCTCGCACCCCTTGCAACCGCTGGACTATTTTCAAAATCTGGCATTACAAAATCACCCGGGCTTAGCCAAAGTTGCTGCGAAAAAAACTCAGGCCGAGCGTCTGCTGGACGTTGAAAAAGCGCGCTATCTGCCCTCGGTCAGCGTCTACGGCGCACACGAGTTGTCTAACCACAATCCTTCGTGGGTAGCGGGCGTGAGCGCCAGTTGGACGCTGTGGAGCGGACTGGATCGCCAGCGCATGGCACAGTCAGCCGAGCAGCAAGTCATGCAGGCAAATTACAGCGACGCACAGGTCCGTGAAGACATTTTATTGCTGGTCGAAAAAAACTGGCGCGCAACGGAAAACGCGCGCACCGCCTATCTCGCATTGAACGCCAACATTAATTTGGCCAAAGAACTCGTGCGCCTGCAACGCAGCAGCGTGCGCGAGGGATTGGCAACCGTACCCGATCTGATGACGGCTGAGACTCAATATTTCCAAGCACTGACCGAACAAGCCAAAGCCGGCAACGACTACGTACAGGCGCTGGCGCAATTGCTCGATAGCTGCGGCACGCCGGATGCTTTTACCGACTACGCCGCGCGTGCCGATGTGCGCCTGCGTGCGGACACGTTAAACCAAGCCGGGCCGCTTGCGCCCCATAAAGCCACGGCAAAAACCACCCAATCGGCCAGCAAAGCCAAGCCCGCTTCAGGCAAACCATAACCGCCGAGCGAATAGACACAGGATGAACCATGAATAAGAAACAGCAAATTTCCGCACTGGCCCTCGTTGCCCTGATTCTATTGGTGATTATCACCGGCGTCTGGCTGTCCGCACGCAAACAACCGCTGGTGATTCAAGGTCAAATGGACGCGCAGCAGACCGATATTGCCGCCAAAGTCTCAGGACGTATTGGCAAAATTTTAGTGCATGAAGGTGAAAACATTGAGGTGGGCGCACCGCTCATCGAGATGAACACACCGGAAATCTCTGCCAAAATCGAGCAGGCACAAGCCGCACAACAGGCCGCCGAAGCAGTGGCACAAAAAGCGCAAAACGGCGCACGTCCGCAAGAAGTCGAAATGGCGCGTGCGAATTGGCAACGCGCCCAAGCCGCCGCCGAACTGGCGCAAACCAGCTATCGCCGCGTGGACAATCTGGCGCGCGAAGGTCTGATCTCCCGCCAAAAACGCGACGAAGCCTACACCAACTACGTCGCAGCGCAAAAGCAAGCCGAAGCAGCCAAAGCACAATACGACATGGCGTACAGCGGTGCACGCAGTGAAGATAAAGCCGCCGCCGAAGCACAAGCCAAACAAGTATCCGCCGTGGTGAAGGAGGTCGAAGTCGCCCAAAACGAAGCAAATCTGCGCAGTCCGATCAAAGGTGAAGTCGCCAATGTGATTGCCAAAGTGGGCGAAATCGTACCGCAAGGCGTACCCATCGTGACCCTGACCGATTTGAACGATCAATGGGTGGTGTTGAATGTGCGCGAAGATGCGGTTCAGCGATTTGCCATCGGCCAAGAGTTCACCGGCGAACTGCCCGCCTTAACCGAAAATGGCAAACCAATTAAAGCGCAGTTCAAAGTGTACGCCAGCTCGGTTTTGCCCGACTTTGCCACATGGCGCGCAACGCGTAACAACAGCGGCTTTGACATGCGCACCTTTGAAATCAAGGCGCGCCCTGCCCAACCGATTGCCAATGTGCGCCCGGGCATGAGCGTATTGGTGACGGTTGATTAACGCTCATCATGCGCCGACTTCTGCATATCTTCCGCCGCAGCGCCTCATTGGAATGGCGCTATTTGGGACAGCATGGCTGGGATCGCACCATGCTGATCTGGATTCCGTTGGCAACGGTCATGCTGATGTGGTGGATTTTTTCCAATGCGCAAATCACCCATCTGCCGATCGGCGTCTGGGATCAGGACAACAGCGCGCCCTCGCGTCAGTTGGTACGTTATCTCAACGCCACGCCGGGCATACAGGTGGTGCAGTATTATGACAACGCGAGCAGCGCCGAGCAGGCGATGGACGCGGTGGATGTCTACGCCGTGGTGGTTATTCCTCAGGATTTTGCCGCGAAAATGAAAACGGGACGCGCGGCTCCCATCGCTCTGCAAGTGAATGCACAATTCGGCACGCATTCCGGTCAGATTCAAAATAGCGTCCAGCGCGTCGTTGGTACATTCTCTGCGGGCGTCGAAATCCAAGCACGCAATAAGCGCGGACAAAATCTGCAACAAGCGAAGGACACATTCACGCCGATTCGCACGGCAACCGTGACTTTATTCAATCTTTCCTCGAATTACCAGCAGACCTTGGCCTCCACCATGATTCCCGCACTGTTGCATATTTTGGCGATGACCGCGGGCGCCTACGCCATTGGCCGTGAAATTCGCGATCATCATCTGGGCAACTGGATTCGCCATGCGTGCGAATATGCGCATCCCGACGCCTCGCCACGCTTTTGGGACGTGGTGTTTGCGCTCAACGGAAAACTACTCTGGCCCATGCTCTCGTTCACCGTTTGGGCGGCAATCACGATTGCGCTGTCCACTCGTTCTCATCAGGCGAGCATGCTTTCATGGCTCGCAACCTTCGTCGCTATTTGGCTGATGATGCTGGTCTCACTGTGGATGGGCGTGATTGTCACCACGCTCAGTATGTCGCTGCGTATGGGCTTGTCCATGACCGGATTCATCACCGCACCTGCGTTTGCCTTTGCCGGTGTCGGCTTTCCGACCTTCGCCATGCCCATCGGCGCTCGTATCTGGGCCAATCTATTGCCGCTGACCCATTACCTCAAACTGCAAATCAATCAATTACAAATGAATGCGCCGTTTTGGTGGGCGATTCCCTCATTGCTCGGATTCACAACCGCGGTGGTTATTTTGCTGTTGCTCAGTAGCGCCCTCACCTTGCGCGTACTCAAGCAACCCGAACGTTGGGGAGCGCGCTGATGACACGCGATACGCTTGAACACACCGCTCACGCCCCTCATTCATTTCGCGCAGGGTTTTGGCAAACCATTCGCGCGGTGATCCGCGACAAAGGCGCGATTTTATTGCTCGTGATTGCCCCCTTGCTCTACGGTTTTTTCTATCCTTGGCCATACAGTACCGCCGTTGCGCAAAAAGTGCCCGTCGGTATTGTCGATCATGACAACAGCAACTTGTCGCGGCAAATCATTCGCTATGCCAGCGCCAGTCCGCGCTTGTCCGTACAGGTTTTGAGCGATGAGCAGGCGGCGCAATTCGCCTTGTGGCGCGGTCAAATCGACGCCTACATGATCATCCCCGACTCGCTCAAACACGATGTGGTCATGCGTCAACCGGCCAGCGTGAGCATCGAAGGCAACGGTAGTTATCTGCTGTTGAACAAAGAAGCGCTCACCGGCCTGTCGGAAGTCGTCGGTACGGTCTCCGCCGGCATTGAGATTCGCCAGTACATGGCCGCCGGTATGAGCAAGAATCAAGCGAAAGTCGCACAAAACCCCGTTCCCCTGCTCACACAGGCGCTGTATAACCCGTCGCAAGGATACGGCAGCTACGTCGTGCCTGCCGTCGCCCTGCTGATTTTGCAACAAACCTTGCTCATGGGAACAGCGCTGATCATCGGCACATGGGTAGAACAGCACAAAGCGCGTACATCTGCACGAACCTGGGCGGGACGGGTGTTTGCGCTGTCGTGTTTCGGTTGGCTCAACAGCCTGATCTATTTCGGCTGGATCTTCACGGTGCAAGGCTACACCCACGGTGCCAATTGGGCAGGCGCATTGCTGTTGGCGCTCATTTTTGCGCCCGTCATCACCTCGATTGGCTGCGTATTCGGTATGTGGTTTAAACAACGTGAGCGCGGCATGCAGATTTTGTTGTTCAGCTCATTGCCGATGTTTTTCCTGAGCGGATTCACTTGGCCGACCGAAGCGTTACCGCAATTATTGCAATACGCGCGCTGGTTGCTGCCGAGTACACCGGCCATCGAAGCCTCCATTCGCTTTAACCAAATCGGCACCAGCCTATCGCAGGCATGGTATTTATTAGCCATACTCACCTTGATGGGCGTACTGAACTTTATTTTTCTGTGTTATATCGGTCGCATTCGACCCAACGCCTCATCTGTATCTTCGACACGTGAGCAATAAGGGATCAGCGGTAACGCAACGTTGTCTTTGAAATGAAATAGCGAAATAATGTGCGCAGAATACGCATTTTTTCTCAAAAATCACTTGAACAAATCCATCAATTACGGCATAATTGCAATTCTTCGCAGTTAGTAAGCATTGCGAGCAGAATCAAAGAGATTCGGGGGTATAGCTCAGCTGGGAGAGCGCTTGCATGGCATGCAAGAGGTCAGCGGTTCGATCCCGCTTATCTCCACCAAGATTTTTTTAGCAGTACATTAGGCTCCCATCGTCTAGAGGCCTAGGACACCGCCCTTTCACGGCGGTAACACCGGTTCGAATCCGGTTGGGAGTGCCAGATTTTATGGTTGAGTAATACGCAGTACATTAGGCTCCCATCGTCTAGAGGCCTAGGACACCGCCCTTTCACGGCGGTAACACCGGTTCGAATCCGGTTGGGAGTGCCAAAATACAGATCCACGCATCGAGTTCAAACCATGCGTGGATTTTTTATTGTCTACTCTTTTAAGCAGAGCCTTATTTTCCGCAGCAGCACGCATGACCGATTTAGGCTTTTATTCAAGCGGCTTTTCCTTTAAAATTGGCCGACATTCACTTCGGAATTAAACTCATGTGGTCAAAACTCTCTTTCGCTATTTTTAAACTGATTGGTTGGAAAACCTATTACGAACCCTTACCTGGGCCACACGGCATCATCGTGGTCTATCCACATACTTCCAATTGGGACTTTCCGTTGGGTGTGCTCTGGAAATCGGCTTATAAAGTACGACCACGCTGGGTCGCAAAGGAGTCCTTGTTTAAGCCTCCTGTATTCGGCTGGTTTATGCGCAAGCTCGGCGGTATTGGGATCAAACGCGAAGGCAATTTGGACGTGGCACAAAATTTGAAAAAGACCATGCTGGCCGAAGATAACTGCTGGCTGGTCATTGCGATTGAAGGCACACGTTCGTACAAACCCTATATTCATTTGGGCTACTACTACATCGCCAAAGCCGCCAATGTACCCATCGGCTTGGCCAAATTCAATTACGAAACCAAAACCATTGGCGTGTCCGACTATCGTTATGTCAAAGACACCATCGAAGAAGAAATCGAACAGTTGAAACTGGACTTCGCCGGACATCGCGCCCGCTATCCCGAAAATGCAGGTACATTGGCGGTGCGCGAGAAAAAAAGTGCGGACAAACCATCGGCTTCTTGATGCCTATGGATTTTTAACCTTAAACTTATAGGCAATACATACAAAAAAGGCTGGTTCACACCAGCCTTTTCTTGTCTCACAACATTCGATTATTTCTTGATGTTGTAGAACGTGCTTTTGCCCGGATAGCTCACGGTTTCACCCAAAGCTTCCTCGATGCGCAGCAATTGATTGTATTTGGCAATACGGTCAGAGCGCGATAATGAGCCGGTTTTGATTTGACCTGCGTTCAAGCCAACCGCGATATCGGCGATGGTTGAATCTTCGGTTTCGCCGGAGCGGTGTGAAATCACGGCGGTATAGCCCGCACGTTTAGCCATCTCGATCGCAGCAAAGGTTTCGGTCAAGGTACCAATCTGATTGATCTTGATCAGGATTGAGTTAGCGATACCTTTTTCAATACCTTCTTTCAAAATCTTGGTATTGGTCACAAACAAATCATCGCCGACCAATTGGATTTTCTTGCCGAGAATTTCGGTCAAGTATTTCCAGCCGTCCCAATCAGACTCATCCAAGCCGTCTTCGATGGTAACGATCGGGAATTTGTCCACCAAATTGGCCAAGTAATCCGCCATTTCTTTGCTGGTCAAGCTCAAGCCTTCGCCCGTCAACTCATATTTACCATCTTTGTAAAATTCGGATGCCGCGCAGTCCAAACCGATCAAGATGCCGTCACCCATGGTGTAACCGGCCGCACTGATCGCTTCGCCAATCGTTGCCAAGCATTCTTCGTTGGATTTGAAGTTCGGCGCAAAGCCCCCTTCATCACCCACAGCGGTATTCATACCCTTATCGTGCAGAATTTTTTTCAAGCTATGGAAAATTTCCGCACCGGCACGCAAAGCTTCGCGGAATGAGTCAAAGCCGACTGGCAAAATCATGAATTCTTGGAAATTTAGGTTGTTATCCGCGTGTTCGCCGCCGTTGATGATGTTCATCATCGGCACAGGCATTTGCATCGCGCCTGAACCACCGAAATAGCGATACAACGGCAAACCGGCTTCTTGCGCAGATGCACGCGCCACAGCCATAGACACCGCCAGCAAAGCATTCGCGCCCAAGTTGGATTTATTTTCAGTACCGTCTAATTCGAGCAAGGTGCGGTCAATCAGCGCTTGCTCGGATGATTCCATACCGACCAAAGCATCAGCGATCACAGTATTGATGTTGTTTACGGCTTTCAACACGCCTTTGCCCAAATAACGGCTTTTATCACCATCACGCAACTCAATTGCTTCGCGTGAGCCGGTAGACGCACCCGATGGTACCGCAGCGCGTGCGCTCGCGCCTGATTCCAACAAAATCTCACATTCAACAGTCGGATTACCACGCGAATCCAGAATCTCGCGACCTACGATATCAATAATTGCACTCATTGCTTTCTCCTCAAATAAACCGAAAAATCAGGCACTTTTTCAATGCCCACCCAAACCCATCAATGCTATGTAATCGTTTACTCTATTGTACTCCGTTCACGCTTACATTTAAACCATTAAAAATTATCTTCCAAAAACATACCACCCGACTTAACCGCGCTGTCCAAGGCTTTCAACGTAGTCAACAGCTCTTTCATACGATTGAGCGGTACGGCATTCGGACCATCCGACCACGCTTCGCTTGGATTCGGATGCGTTTCCATGAAAATACCGGAAATTCCGGTGGCGACGGCGGCACGCGCCAAAACCGGTACAAATTCGCGTTGACCGCCGCTGGTTGAGCCTTGACCACCCGGCAATTGCACCGAATGCGTCGCATCAAACACCACCGGCGTATCGTTTCGCTCAGCACCGTGGCGCATGATCGCCAAACCGCGCATATCAGAGATCAGATTGTTGTACCCAAAGCTCACGCCACGCTCGCACGCGAGGAAATGATGCGTTGGCAGACCTTTTTCTGCTGCGGCACTGCGGGCTTTTTCAATCACGTTTTTCATATCGGCGGGCGCTAAAAACTGCCCTTTTTTGATATTCACCGGCTTGCCCGATTGCGCCACCGCGCGAATAAAGTCGGTCTGACGGCACAAAAAAGCCGGTGTTTGCAACACGTCCACGACGTCAGCCACCGGCTTGATTTGCTCAATTTCATGCACATCGGTCAAAATCGGCACGCCAATTTGACGACGCACTTCATCCAAAATCCGCAGCCCTTCATCCATGCCCAAGCCACGCTTGGTATTACCCGAAGAGCGATTTGCTTTGTCAAAAGAGCCCTTGTAAATTAAAGGAATAGACAATTCATCGCACATCGCTTTGAGTTGTCCGGCTACGTCCAGCGACATCTGTAGCCCTTCAATCGAGCAGGTTCCGGCAATCAATAACAGGGGTTGATTCAAACCGATGTCAAAACCGCATAATTTCATATTATTCCCTTTTCATTTATTTTGACTTGCTGTTGGGTGACGGGCTTTTAGCTTCACATTTGCCTTCATTTTTACGACCACTTTTGCGCCACATCCACAGCAAATGTCCAAACCCGGCCAAAGTCACAATCGTGGTAACGATCAGTACCACAATCAATGCCGTTGGCGCGGTTTGGAGCAGCTCCCACATATATAGACCTCAGCTTATTAACGCTGATGCGCCAGCGCCGCGCTCACAAATGCGCTGAACAGCGGGTGACCGTCACGCGGCGTCGAGGTGAATTCGGGGTGAAACTGAACGCCGATGAACCACGGGTGCATAGACTCAGGCAACTCCATCATTTCCGGCAGATGCTCGGTCGGTGTGCGCGCGGAAATAATCATGCCCGCCTGCTCCAATTGATCGGTGTATTGCGTATTGACTTCGTAGCGATGGCGGTGACGCTCGGTCACGGTCGCCCCATAAATATCAGCGGCCTTGGTATCGGCCTTGACCGGACATGATTGCGCACCCAAGCGCATCGTGCCGCCCAAATCGGAATCCACATCGCGCTTTTGCAACTGACCGTCTTTGCCCATCCACTCGGTAATCAATGCCACCACCGGCTGCGGTGTATCGTGGTCAAACTCGGTGCTGTTGGCCTGCACCAATCCAGCCTTGTGGCGCGCAAATTCAATCACCGCCAACTGCATGCCCAAGCAAATGCCCAAATATGGCACTTTATTCTCACGCGCATAGCGAATCGCGGCGATTTTGCCCTCGGTTCCGCGTTTACCAAAGCCGCCCGGTACCAAAATGGCGTCCAAATGCGATAATTTCGCAGCCACTTCGTCCATATGCGCGTCATCGAATTTTTCCGAATCAATGTATTCAATATCCACTTGCGTTTGATTGTGGATACTCGCGTGGCGCAGCGCCTCAATCAATGATTTGTACGACTCGGTCAAATCCATATATTTGCCGACCATACCAATACGTACGTGATGCTGCGGATTTTCCAACGCAAACACCAATTTATCCCACAGCGTCACATCGGCTTTCGGCACATCCAGACGCAGCTCGTCACAAATGATTTGATCCAAACCTTGTTCAAATAGTAAACGCGGTACTTTATAAATCGTATCCACGTCGTACACCGAAACCACGGCCTCAACGGGAATATTGGAAAACAAGGAGATTTTGGCCTTTTCATCATCCGGAATCGGACGATCCGCGCGGCACAGCAAAGCGTGTGGCATGATGCCGATTTCACGCAATTTTTGCACGGAATGCTGGGTTGGCTTGGTTTTCAATTCGCCCGCACCGGCAATCCACGGCACTAAAGTCAAATGCACGAACGCCGAATTGCCACGCCCCAGACGCAGACTCATCTGACGCACGGCCTCCAAAAACGGGAGTGACTCAATATCGCCAACCGTACCGCCGATTTCAACAATCGCCACATCAGTTTGACCGTTGTTTGACGCTGCCGCACCACGTTCGATAAAGGCTTGAATTTCATTGGTAATATGAGGAATTACTTGAACAGTCTTTCCTAAGTACTCGCCACGACGCTCTTTTTTCAAAACGGATTCGTAAATCTGACCGGTCGTGAAGTTGTTTGATTTGCGCATTTTCGCGCTGATGAAACGCTCGTAGTGACCCAAATCCAGATCGGTTTCCGCACCGTCTTCGGTCACAAAAACCTCGCCATGTTGAATCGGACTCATGGTACCCGGATCAACGTTGATGTACGGATCGAGTTTGAGCATCGTCACTTTCAGTCCGCGTGACTCCAACAAAGTTGCCAACGATGCCGCGGCAATCCCCTTACCCAAAGACGATACCACGCCACCCGTTACAAACACATATTTTGTCATTTTTAATTACCTCATTGGAAAGCGTAATTATACATTTCCTATGTGACTTTATCCACACGCATCAAACAAAAAAGCCGCATCAAAATAAATAAGGGACAAATCGACTTGTCCCTTATTTGATAACTCATTCATGGCGCATTACACATGCACCAAGGTGCCCTCGTCTTCACCTTTGATGACACGCATCAAACCGCCCTCTTTGAAAATCGAGAACACTTTGATCGGCATTTTTTGGTCACGGCACAGCGCAAACGCCGTCGCATCCATCACACCCAGATTTTTGCTGATCGCTTCGTCAAATGTGATGTCGCTGTAACGGGTTGCGTTCGGGTCTTTTTTCGGGTCTGCGGTATAAATACCGTCCACTTTGGTCGCTTTCAACACCACTTCCGCGCCGATTTCCACGCCGCGCAGGGCTGCCGCCGTATCGGTGGTGAAAAACGGGTTGCCCGTACCGGCGGCGAAAATCACGATTTTACCTTCGCTCAAGTGACGCATCGCACGCGGACGGATGTATGGCTCGACCACTTGATCAATACGCAGAGCCGATTGCACACGCGCTTCCAAACCCGCGTGTTTCATCGCATCCTGCAAAGCCAGTGCATTCATGATCGTGGCCAACATACCCATGTAGTCTGCCGTCGCGCGATCCATACCCGCCGCACCACCGGCCATACCACGGAAAATATTACCGCCGCCAATCACCACCGCCATTTCTACGCCGGTTTCGACCACTTCCTTAATCTCGGCAACCATGCGTTCAATTGTCGCGCGATTAATGCCAAATGCATCGTCGCCCATCAATGCTTCGCCGGACAGTTTGAGTAATACACGTTTATAACCAGCCATTTAATTCTCCTTATTGTTGGGTCATGTTGAGATTGCTGGGCAAGATTGAGTCGAAACCGCTGAAATTAGAAATCAAATCAATTTAAAATCAATGACTTCCAGCAAATTTTTGAAAATAATCGCACCGTCATTAACGGCACGCAAACGGCGAGATTGTACCAAAATTCAATTTCATTAGTATCAAAATCGCATCGTCTATTGGCCCAGACCCTAAAAAAATCCCCCGCCATTGCTGGTGCGGGGGATTGTTCGGATTCACATGAGTGTCACCTTATTTAACACGCATATCGCCGGTTTCGACGAAACGCTGATGCCAAGACAAAGCCTCGTTCAGCATATGCGGTGTATGCAAACCACCGGCTTTCTCAGCGCGATCATAGTAGTCTTGCAACATCGGACGGTAGTCCGGATGGGCGCAGTTCTCGATGATCAGCTTCGCGCGCTGACGCGGTGATTTGCCACGCAAATCAGCCAAACCTTGCTCAGTCACCAACACCATCACATCATGCTCAGTGTGGTCGTGGTGCGACACCATTGGCACGATACAGGAAATTGCGCCGTCTTTGGCTACCGATGGCGTGACGAAGAACGACAAAAAGGCATTGCGCGCAAAGTCGCCCGAACCGCCGATACCGTTCATCATGCTGGTGCCCATGATATGCGTGGAGTTCACGTTACCGTAAATATCGCATTCGATCATGGCGTTCATACCGATCACACCCAAACGACGGGATACTTCAGGGTGGTTGGTTACTTCTTGCGGACGCAGGATGATTTTTGAGCGCAGGCTCTCGATATTATCATTGAAACGATCCAATGCGTCCGGGCTGAAGGACAATGCGGTCGCCGAAGCCGATACCATTTTGCCCGACAGAATCAAATCCAACATGCCGTCTTGCAATACTTCGGTATAACCCATCAAGCCGTCAAACGGACCGTCTTGCAGACCTGCCAAAACCGCATTCGCAACGTTACCCACGCCTGATTGCAAGGGCAATAGATTTTTAGGCAAACGCCCCATTTTCACTTCATGTGAGAAAAAGTCGATGATTTGCGCGGCGATGCGCTGTGAATTTTCATCCGGATCGGCAAATTTGCTGTTGCGATCAGGCGAATCGGTCAACACAATGGCGACAATTTTGTCCAAATCGCATTCCAAATAAGGTGAACCGACGCGGTCGGCAGCCGATACGATCGGAATCGGTTTGCGATTGGGCGGCACACCGATGTCTGGATGAATATCGTGCATACCTTCCAGCAGCGCATTTTGACGACTATTGACCTCCAAAATGATTTTTTTCGCGGATTTGAGCCATTGATTATTGGTGCCGATCGCCAGCGAAGGAATCAAACGACCATCCGGCAAAATACCGGTCACTTCAACCAATGCCACATCCATATCGCCGAAAAAGCCGTAACGAACCTGCTGTTCCAAATGCGACAAATGCACGTCTTGGTAATTGGTCGCGCCCGCATTAATTTGCTTACGCAAAGTCGGATCGGATTGGAACGGCGTGCGGAATTTAATCCCCTTGGCACGCGCCAATACACCGTCACAATCATCCGCCGTTGACGCGCCAGTCAACATGCCAATACCGAATTCTTCGCCACGAGCATGGGCTTCTTCCATGCGCTTGGCCAACGCAGCCGGCACCGCTTTGGGATAACCCGCGCCGGTAAAGCCGCTGATGCCAACATTCATCCCATTTTGGATAAACTCCGCTGCCTGCTCGGCAGACATGATTTTTTCACGCAGCCCTAAATGACCGACTCGCTCGTGCCCCATCGTAGAACTCATAAGATTTTCTCCTATTATTTTCGTTAAAATAAATCCCCTATGAATAATGGATAGGGGTTATTTATGGATTCATTTTGACCGATTCACTCAACCGTACTTTAGAAAAATGTCTCAATACGCAGTGAATGAAAGCAGTGTAATTATAAGCAAAAACCCTTCTTTGGAAGAAGCAATTTGATACATTCGCCCAGATCGGATTGTAGGGCACGATACTTACGGATGAATTACTCCGATTCACACCGCCGATAACGCAGCGCGCATAAAAAAACGGGCAAAAATGCCCGTTTTTCCGTACTGTGGCTTGCGATTAGCCTTGGCTTGCAGCCGCAACTTGCGCAGCAACTTCTGCAGCGAAGTCGTCCACTTTTTTCTCAATGCCTTCGCCTACGATGAACATGGTAAAACCGGCAACGGTAGTGTTTTTCTCTTTCAACATTTGCTCAACGGTTTGTTTGTCGTTTTTCACAAATGACTGATTCAACAAAGATACTTCTTTCAAGTATTTTTGTACCGAGCCTTCAACCATTTTTTCAGCGATTTCAGCTGGTTTGCCTTGCTCGATTGCCTTCGCTTTAGCTACTGAGCGTTCGGTTTCGATCAGGTTCGCAGGCACGTCTGCAGCAGACAACGCAACCGGTTTCATCGCCGCAATGTGCATCGCCACGTCTTTGGCCGCTGTTTCGTCACCGGTGTATTCCACCACGACGCCGATTTTCGAGCCGTGCAGGTAGTACGCCAATTGATTGTCGCCAGCGAAGCGTTTGAAACGACGAATGCTCATGTTCTCGCCGATTTTACCCACCAAGTCGGTGCGGGTTTGTTCAACGGTTTTGCCGTTCATATCCAAGGCGCCCAATGCTTCGACGTCCGCAGGATTTTGCTCGGCAACCAATTTCGCCGAACCATTGGCCAAAGCCAAGAATTCGTCATTTTTCGCCACGAAGTCGGTTTCGGAGTTCACTTCAACCATCGCGCCGTTTGTGCCGTTGACATAGACCGCCACAACACCTTCCGCCGCAATGCGTGATGCCGCTTTGCCCGCTTTGCTGCCCAATTTCACACGCAGCAATTCTTCGGCTTTGACCATATCGCCACCGGCTTCGGTCAAGGCTTTTTTACATTCCATCATCGGCGCGTCGGTTTTACCGCGCAATTCGGCAACCATGCCTGCAGTAATTGTCGTCATAATTTTTCCTCAATAGTGATGTGCTTCAATTCACACAATGATGCAGTCAATCTTTCTGCAATTTGCATCATCGTGCCAAAAAATCTTTAAAAAAGGGGCAAACCGCCCCTTCCTTTGTTTGCTGCTGATGCGTCAATTAAGCGTTTTCGCTTTCTTGTACTTCAACAAACTCTTCAGCCGGTTCAGCCGCTTCTTTAGCTGCTTGTACTACTTCCTGAACCGCGTTCGCACGACCTTCCAATACCGCATCGGCCATACCGCGAGCATACAGACGAACCGCGCGACCTGAGTCGTCGTTACCCGGAATCACGAAATCAACGCCTTCTGGGTTGTGGTTGGTATCCACCACAGAAATCACTGGAATACCCAAGTTTTTCGCTTCGAGCAATGCACCTTTGTGGTAGCCGATATCGATCACGAAAATCGCATCAGGAATACCGCCCATATCTTTGATACCGCCGATGGACTTGTTCAGTTTTTCGATTTCACGTTGGAACAACAACGCTTCTTTTTTGGTCAGTTTTTCAACTTCACCGGATTCAACCGCCGCTTCCATGTCTTTCAGACGTTTGATAGACGTTTTGATGGTTTTGAAGTTGGTCAAAGTACCGCCCAACCAGCGTTGGTTCACATACGGCATACCCGCACGTGCTGCTTCTTCAGCGATGATTTCGCGTGCAGCGCGCTTGGTACCGACGAACAACACAGTGCCACGACGTGCCGCCAATTTTTTCACGAACTCAGCCGCGTCGTTGTACATCACAACGGTTTTTTCCAAGTTGATGATGTGAATTTTGTTGCGATGCCCGTAGATGAACGGAGCCATTTTTGGATTCCAAAAACGGGTTTGGTGACCGAAGTGGCAGCCCGCTTCGAGCATTTCACGCATAGAAACTAACATATTAAATACCTTTTATTTCAGGGTTGTGTCTAACATACGATGCGGTTTGCAAGTGTGTACCTGCACCCTATACGCGCCGTATGCGCTATTTTTGGCCGAGAATCGCTGAAAATCCGACCACCGCCTTGCCTCCATGCGGCAAACAATCTCTGCACATGTATTCAAGACAGTCTATAATTCTAAACCAATTACAGCCCAAACACAAGCCAAGCGCTATGGATACCGTGGATACCTTCCTTCCGATCGGTTTTGTGTTGACCGATTGACACGTTTTTATAAAGCCATACTATGTCCGTGACCATTAAAACCGAAACCGATATCGCTCATATGCGCGTTGCCTGCCGCTTCGCATCCGAAGTGCTTGATTATATTGCGCCTTTTATCAAGGCCGGCATTTCCACCGGCGAGCTGGATCGCATGATCAATGACTATATGGTCAATGTGCAAAAAACGGTGTCGGCCACACTCGGCTATCAGCCACCCGGTTATCCGCCCTACCCTAAATCCTGTTGTATTTCACTGAACGATGTGATTTGCCACGGCGTGCCATCGGACGACAAAATTCTGAAAAACGGCGACATCCTCAATATCGACGTTACCATCATCACACCCGAAGGCTATTTCGGCGACACCAGCCGCATGTTTACCGTGGGCGAGCCATCCATCGCGGCAAAACGCCTGTGCGATGTGACCTATGAATGTATGTGGCTGGGCATTGCTCAGGTCAAAGAAGGCGCGACTTTGGGTGACATCGGTGCGGCGATTGCGGCTCATGCTCATGCCAATGGCATGTCGGTGGTTCGTGAATACTGCGGCCATGGCATCGGCAAAGTGTTCCACGAGGAGCCACAAGTCTTGCATTATGGCGTCAAAGGTCAAGGCATGAAACTCAAAGCCGGTATGATTTTCACCATCGAACCGATGATCAATGCGGGCAAACGTGATTTGCGCACCATGTCGGACGGCTGGACGGTCAAAACCAAAGACCGCAGTCTATCCGCCCAATGGGAACACACCGTTTTGGTCACACCGACCGGCTATGAAGTCTTAACATTATCCGATGGTTACCCCGTTTTGCCTGAATTCATCAAAACCACACGATGTTAAATTCTTAAAAAAGCACAGCTCAACCCATTTTGAGGAGATTGAAATGCGTTGCACTACGCCACGCCGTTCACTATTGACCCGATCAACAACCGCGACGCTAACTGTATTGTGCAGCACACTCCATCTCCCTGCTCTGGCGCAGGTATCAAGCGCTGACACCAATTCGGGCAGCACCCCATCGCGCGAATTCACCATCAACGATGGCTCCGCACACTACAGCGCAAAGCTGTACGTCAGTCATTGCGACGCTGAGGAATGTCAAGGCGAAGGTCGAATTCAGCTATTTGACAAAGCGAACCAGCGCTTCGTACAAACCTTTAGCTCGGATAATTTAAATTTCTTTTTGACTGCCGAACAACAACCCACGGTAAATGTCATCCAGCTCTACAACGAGCAAAGCCCGTTGATTTTCGAAGATTTTAATTTTGACGGCTCTGAGGATTTGGCGATTCGCAATGGCAACAACAGCGGTTACGGCGGCCCGTCCTACGACGTTTATGTGTTCAACCAAAGCCGCAGACAATTTGTACCGAGCAAGGAATTAACGGCATTGGCTTACGAAAATCTCGGCATGTTCCAAACCGATGCTGTGCGTAAACGCCTGACCGTCTTTGCCAAATCTGGCTGCTGCTGGCATCAAACGACCGAGTACGCGGTCGTTCCCAAACGGGGTTTGGTCGCCACCAAAATTCTGACCGAAGATGCGGCGCGAGCTGATGGCCGCTACGTCTACGTCACCACAGAAACGCGCAGCAATGGCGTTAATGGCAAAATGGTAGGTAAAACCAAAAAGTATAAAATGGCTGATTATTACCCAGATTAAGCGGAATCAGCCCATTTTCGGTGGAAAAAACCGATACCAAAGGCCATACACCCAGCACGCGGCGCAGAAAGACAGCGCCCATTCAAGGAACGAGAACACAATCAAAATCACGCAAGGAATTTTCCACAGCTCATTGCCCAGCAAAAACAGCACCAAAGACACGCTGCTGGCAAGCAATAATATCTTCGCGGCAAACATCTTCGCCCCCGCATTCACCATCGCGCCAGTCCAACCTTGCGCATCGAAAATGCGCTTCCACAGCAAATGTGACGGGCATTTGTAATGACCGATAAAACCTTTGACAAAGGCCTGAATCACCAAAATAGCCATGAACCACGGCGAGACAAACAAAGCCAAGTTGCACACAATAAAAGTTATAACCGCTTCCCAGCGAATTACATTGGTAGAAACAGCCGGTAGATCAAAGCGTAGCACAATAAGTCTCCTATCCATTAATCATGTGCTTATTCTATCCAAATACATCACAAACACCAAAAAAATCAAACAAAAACCCGAAAAATAAATTTTGAACGCTCAAATGACGGTAGTGAGTCATTTCAAACCGTGGTTTTACTGTTTTCAGTCCTGATTGAAATTCATTTTTGAAGGGCGTATAGTGACATCGTTGCTGCGCAAAAAGTTTATTCAAAGTCATTGCGGCAAATACGAATTTTCATTCATTTTGACTATATAAAAGGAGAATATGATGTCAAGATACACCACGCAAGCCATTCGTTCGGTTGCATTGGTCGGTCATGGCGCGGTCGGTAAGACCAGCTTGGCCGAAGCATTGCTGTTGGCAACCGGAGCGATTCCCGCCAAAGGCAGCATCGAGCGCGGCACAACCGTCTGCGATTTTGAACCACAAGAAAAAGAAGCCGGTCACTCGCTCAACTCCGCCGTGGTGAACTTTGCCTACGAGGACGCCCATATTCACCTGATTGACACTGCCGGTTACCCCGATTTTTCGGGCCAATCCATCGCCGCATTAGCCGGTGTGGACACCGCGCTAATCGTGATTAACGCACAAACCGGCATCGAACTCATGACCGAACGGATGATGCAGTACGCCGCTGATCGCAAGCTGGCGCGCATGATCGTGGTCAATAAAATTGATGCAGATAACGTTGATCTGCCTGCCCTGCTCAACGAGATCCGCGATACTTTTGGCAAACAATGTTTGCTGCTGGATTTACCGGCGCATGGCTCCGCCGATGTGGTGGAAGTATTGGAACATGACAGCGGCGACGCCGATTTTGACTCGGTGGCCGAAGCGCACCGCGCATTAATTGACCAGCTGGTCGAAGAGGATGAAGATTTGTTGATGCAATACCTCGAAGACGGCGCCGATCCAAGCACAAGCGATTTGCACGCACCGTTTGAAAAAGCCCTGCGCGAAGGTCATTTGATCCCCGTATTATTCACCTCCGCCAAGACCGGCGCGGGTATCAAAGAGCTGCTGCACGTTTTGGCCGCGCTCGCGCCAAACCCGACGGAGAGCAATCCACCACCGTTCTATAAAGGCGAATTGGGCAACGCCGAGCCATTCCACGCCGAACCGGACGCAAGCAAGCATGTATTGGCGCATGTATTCAAAGTCATTTCCGACCCGTATATGGGCAAAATCAGCGTATTTCGCGTGCATCAAGGCACAGTGAAAAAGGATATGCAACTGTTCGCAGGCGACGCCAAACGCGCGTTCAAAGTCGCGCATTTATACCAATTGCAAGGCAAAGCCACGGTGGAAGTGGATGAACTGCTGCCGGGCGACATCGGCGCAGTCGCGAAGATTGATGACATCGAGTTCGACAGCGTGCTGCACGACTCGCACGACGAAGACCACATCCATTTGGTACCGCTGGAGTTTCCAAAACCGATGGCCGGTCTGGCCGTTGAAACCAAGAAGAAAGGCGACGAACAGCGGCTGTTTGAAATTTTGGCCAAACTGGCGAGCGAAGACCCGACTTTTGTCATTGAGCGCCATCCGAGCAGCAACGAAACCGTGATTCGCGGTTTGGGTGAAATTCACCTCAAATCCAAATTGGACAAAATGTTCAACCAATACAAGCTGGAAGTGGACACCAAGCCACCGCGCATTCCGTACCGCGAAACCATCACCGGCACGGCTGAAGGCATCTGCCGTCACAAAAAACAATCCGGCGGCGCAGGCCAATTCGGCGAAGTGCACCTGCGCGTTGAGCCGAAAGGCCGCGGCGAAGGCTTTGAATTCGTCGATGCGATCAAAGGTGGCGTGATTCCGGGCGTATTCATGCCTGCGGTGGAAAAAGGCGTGCGTCAAGCCTTGTCCGACGGTATTGTCGCCGGCTACGCGGTGGAAGATGTCAAAGTCACCGTGTTTGACGGCAAAACCCATCCGGTCGATGGCAAAGAGGTCGCCTTCGTCGCCGCGGGTAAAAAAGCCACCATCGAAGCGATTCGCAATGCCCAACCGATCGTGCTTGAACCCATCGTCAACATCGAAATCGTTGTACCGCAAAACCACATCGGCGATATGGCAGGCGATTTGTCCTCACGTCGCGGTCATGTCACCGGCACGGGTGAAAAGGCACACGGCATGGCAATCGTCTCCGGCGAAGTACCGCTGGCCGAAATTTCAGACTACCAATCGCGTCTGAAATCACTGACCGGTGGCCAAGGCAGCTACACCATCGAATTTTCGCGCTACGCCGCCGTTCCGGCGCATGTTCAACAGCAATTGGCGAGCAAATTCGAGTTGCATGAGGATGATGAGTAAACTTTGGTTCTTTTGAGCAAAATCCCTTCCGGTTTGGAAGGGATTTTTTATATCAAGGAAAACCTATCGCTTACGGCAATGCTATTGTGTTATTGGCACAATTTCCAGTTATAACGTGCATTTTTGAGCTGAACTTTGTACTCATCTTCGAATAAGTAAGTCACCGGCGGATCGCGCTCCTCCATCGGATTTTTCGAGACGATTTCCTTTTTGTACGGTTGTAGGATTTTGCTGCATTGGTCTTTGTCGCCCATTTTCGCGTAGGCCACGGCCAAATTATTGCGAATGCTCATTTCTTCCAGCCAGTGCATCGTAGGTTCGCAGGTTTGCCACATTTGGCGCAGTGTGCCAACGGCCTGTGCATACTGCTTGGCGCGATATTGACGTTTGAACAATTGATCGGTTTTCTTTTTGGCGGCATCGCTGCATTCAGCAGGCATTTTCAGATAATCGCCCTCAAAATATTCGCCTGAACCACAGAAATAAGTACACACCTGTGGCGAGGAGCCTTTGACCCGAATGCGGCTTTCATTCGGCGTGAAACTCACTTCACAGGTGCTGTCGGAGGTTTTCAATACGGATTTTTGTTGATGAATCACACCCGTCACATCACAGACATTACCGCGCTCACTCACTGTATTGACGCGAAATATCGCACCTTCCAAGCCCTCACCTGTGCGCCATAGATCCAAAGCACCCATGCCATAGTGTTCGAGCAAATTATAGCTATCCGTTGGCGGTGTATCGGGCAGATCAACCTCCTGCGCAGAGGCGACACCGCAGATGACCCATGTGAGCCAACAGCCCAACATCATGCTTTTTTTCATTACACACCTCCGGATTTCAATAAAAAACACCTGTTCAACGACGCTCAATGCCAATCAGTCGTGTTCGCCCTGTTCAGCCTGCTGCTCACGCTCGGCCAGCTCTTCATCACTCAGCACCCGCACCATCAAAACATGCACTTGTCGTGCATCGGCGCGCTGAACTTCGATTTCAAAACGGTCAATCACCACCACGTCGCCACGACGCGGCATCCGCGCCAATTCAGAAGTGACCAGTCCGCCGAGGGTATCGGCGTCCTCATCGGACAACTCAGCATTAAAGTATTCGTTGAACTGCTCAATCTCGGTCAAGGCGCGCACGCGATAGCGCCCGATTTTATCGGCGATGATGTTATCCGCCTCTTCGTCCCAATCGTGTTCGTCCTCAATATCGCCAACGATTTGCTCCAACACGTCTTCAATGGTGATCAGACCGGCGACGCCGCCGTATTCGTCCACCACAATCGCCATATGATTGCGGTTTTCGCGAAACTCGCGCAGCAAGACATTCAGCGGTTTGGATTCAGGGACAAACACCGCCGGGCGCAAATTATCGCGCACGTCGAATTCGTCTTCGTTGTGGTAGTAGCGCAGTAAATCTTTCGCCAGCAAGACGCCAATGACCTTATCGCGTCCGCCTTCAAACACCGGAAAGCGCGAGTGGCTGGTGGCAATGATGTTGGGAATGAATTCTTGAGGGGTATCCTCGATGTTGATCCCGTCCATCTGTGCGCGCGGAACCATGATGTCGCGTGCGCGTAGGGTCGAGATTTGCAGAGTTCCTTCGATGATCGAGAGCGCATCGTCGTCAAGCAGATCACGCTCATGCGCGCCGTGAAGGATTTCTAAAAGCTGTTCTTGTGTTTCCGGCTCGGCTTCAAACATACCGGCCAAACGCTCAAAAAAGGATTTGTGGCGCTTTTCATTTTTCGCGCCACGCGCGGGATATGCGTCGTCTGACATGACCATCCAATAAAGTTAAACAGGTGTTTAGGATAACCCAAACACCTGTCAGACGCAAGAAACTTAGAACAGATTCACAAGCAATTTAAAAATATAAATATGTTTTAAATTAAATAGTTACGATTTACAGCTAAATTAAAACATTAATTATAAATCTGGCTTTTTTATGGCTAAAGCCCTTCTGCGCCATCACAATCATAACGCAATCATATTGCAAACCAGTCTTAGTGACCGCTGCGAATGATGTGGTCAAATGCGCTCAAAGCTGCCGTTGCACCTGCCCCCATCGAAATGATGATTTGCTTGTACGGCACAGTGGTACAGTCACCTGCCGCGAATACACCCGCGACCGACGTTTGACCACGCGCATCGATTTCGATCTCGCCGCGAGCGCTCAAATCCACCGTCCCTTTGAGCCAATCGGTATTGGGCAGCAAGCCAATTTGTACAAAAATACCGGCCAATTCAACCACGTGTTCCTGCTCGGTCGCACGATCTTTGTAGCGCAAGCCCGTCACTTTGCTGCCATCGCCGACCACTTCAGTCGTCAAGGCTTCGGTATGCACGGTCACATTCGGCAGGCTGTGCAATTTCGCTTGCAACACCGCATCAGCGCGCAATTTGCTGTCAAATTCGAGCAAAGTCACATGCTCGACAATGCCCGCCAGATCAATCGCGGCTTCCACGCCTGAGTTACCGCCGCCAATCACCGCAACTTTCTTGCCTTTAAACAGCGGGCCATCACAATGCGGACAATACGCCACGCCTTTGGCGCGGTATTCCGCTTCACCCGGCACATTCATATTGCGCCAGCGCGCGCCGGTTGCGAGAATCACGGTTTTGCTCTTGAGTATCGCGCCGTTTTCCAATTCAACCGCAACCAAGCCATCCGCGCCCGCAGGCGTCAATTGACGCGCGGTTTGCAGATTCATCACATCCACCGGATAGGCTTTGACGTGCTGCTCCAGCGCCGCTGCGAGTTTCGGCCCTTCGGTTTCCTGCACCGAAATGAAGTTTTCAATCGCCAAAGTATCCAGCACTTGACCGCCGAAGCGCTCCGCCACCACACCCGTAGCAATGCCTTTACGCGCGGCGTAAATCGCTGCTGCGGCACCGGCCGGACCGCCGCCCACGACCAACACGTCGAAATTGTCCTTCGCATTGAGCTTTTCTGCGGCTTTTTGATCGGCATTCGTATCGAGCTTGGCCACGATTTCTTCAATCGTCATGCGCCCTTGGCCGAACTCCACCCCATTCATAAATGCCGTCGGCACAGCCATGATGCTGCGTGCTTTGACCTCATCCTGAAAATCCGCGCCATCAATCATGGTGTGGCTGATGTTCGGATTCAAAACCGACATCAGGTTCAACGCCTGCACGACTTCAGGGCAGTTGTGGCACGACAAGGAAATGAAGGTTTCAAAGTGCATCGTCTCGTTCAGACCTTTGATCTGCTCGATCAACTCGGCATCGGCTTTCGGCGGATGACCACCCACCTGCAACAAGGCCAAGACCAGCGAGGTGAATTCATGCCCCATCGGGATACCAGCAAACTGCACGCGCGCAGGCTCACCAACGCGCGCCACGCCAAAGGATGGGCGCAAAGTCGCCGTACCGTTTTCGCTCACGCTCACTTTATCGGACAACGCGGCAATGTCATGGAGCAAGCTGCGAATTTCAGCGGCTTTGGCGCTGTCATCCAGCGATGCGATCAATTCAATCGGGTTTTGCAGCTTCTCCAAATAGGCTTTTAATTGCGTTTGAATATTTGCGTCCAACATCATGAACTCCTTTTTGGTTATCAACAATTTTAATTTTAAATCAACGGTTTACTAAAAATTTTTGCCTATTTTAAGCAATTTTAGGCAACAAAAATCCCAAGCCCGACAAAGCAGAGGCTTTCATTCAGATCAATCATGGTTTGGATTTTTGAGAAAAGAATTTTGTACAGGGCTTTAACTTAAACGGATAAAACCCTGCGCAAAACACTCTAAATTGAATCATTTGATGAGGTGGCAAAACCACCTCACACGCATCAACGCAGCATCAATTAGATTTTACCAACCAAGTCCAAAGATGGCGCCAAAGTCGCTTCGCCCGGAGTCCATTTGGCTGGGCAAACTTCACCTGGGTGAGAAGCAACGTATTGAGCCGCTTGTACTTTACGCAACAACTCTTTCGCGTCACGGCCAATGCCCAAATCGTGAATTTCAGCGACTTTGATTTCGCCTTCCGGGTTGATCACAAACGTACCGCGCAATGCCAAGCCGTCTTCTTCGATCATCACGTCGAAGTTGCGAGTGATGTTACCGGTTGGATCACCGATCATTGGGTATTTGATTTTCTTGATGGTTTCAGACGCATCGTGCCAAGCTTTGTGCGTGAAATGCGTATCGGTAGACACGGAGTAGCATTCAACACCCAATTTTTGGAATTCAGGATACACATCAGCCAAATCGCCCAATTCGGTCGGGCACACAAACGTGAAGTCCGCTGGGTAGAAGAACACCACAGACCATTTGCCTTTCAAGTCGGCATCGGATACTTCAACGAAGTTACCATTGTGAAACGCAGTGGCTTTAAAAGGTTTTACAGTAGAGTTGATGATAGGCATTATAAGCTCCTTTTTTAAGGGTTAAAAACGTGCTGAAACGAAATAGAACGCGTTAAAACACATCAGCAATTGATCCGCCTACGAAAAAAACATCGGTTAATCAATTGACTTGATTGCCATTATAGCAATATCTTCAGGCAAAAACCACAATAGATACATTGTATTTTTAAATATAAACGATAGTTAAAAACTATTTAAAAATAAATACCCTGATTCCATCAGCTACTGCCCCGAATTTTCAAAGAAAAGCCCAAATCAAAGCATCTTTGCGTTAACTCTTCACCCTTGAGCAACTGCAACAAAACCTGAGCTGCCTGCTGGCCAATCTCCGCTCGCGGTGTGTGAATCGTGGTCAATGGCGGCGTCATATGCTCGCTTGCGGACAAATCGTTAAAGCCCACCACCGAAAGCCGTTCCGGAATCGCGATGCCCAATCCCGAGGCCGATAGCAAAGCGCCCTGCGCCAAGTCATCATTACAAAAAAAGATCGCATCCACCGACGCATCGTTCTCCACGATGTGCGCCAACATCTGCGCCCCCATGCGCAAAGTAGACGGCGTCGGATTTGAATACAACAACTTGGCGTCATACAAACCGGCTTGTTCTAAAGCCAAACGCCAACCCTGCATACGCCGCAAGGTACGCGGATCCAATTGCGCAGCGGCAAAGGCAATACGCTTGCGCCCGCGTTGCAACAAATGCTCGACCAAACGCATGGCCGCTGCTTCCTGTGAAAAGCCGACGCTGTACATATCCGCCTCGTCGGTGGTTTCCATCATATACACGCAGGGGATTTTTGCCTTTTTCAGCATCTCGCGCGCCTTCGGCGTCTGGCTTAAACCGGTCAATAGCAGTCCCGCAGGGCGCTGCATCAATTGCTCACGCAACAGCGCCTCTTCCTCCTGTGCGTCGTAATGGGAAATCCCAAACAGTACCTGGTAGCCCGCGCCGCGCAGAACCGCGTGCGCCTGCTCCAGCAGATCGACAAATAACTCATTGGTCAGCGAAGGAATCAATATCCCCACATGACCACTGCGGCTGGACGCCAATGCCCGCGCCGCAGGATCAGGCACATAGCCCAAAGCCTCACTGGCTTGCTTGACCCGCTGCACCAGCTCAGGCGCCACCCGCCGCTCGCCACGCAGCGCGCGCGAGGCGGTCATGGCGCTGACGCCTGCTTTTTGTGCAACATCATTGAGGGTTATCCTGCCGGTGGCGCGTGTTTTTTTTCGTGACTCTGTCAATTTCAGCCCCAAACCCGTGTAATTAATCAAAATATGACGCAAAAATGTATAAATTGCGCAACAAAGTGTAAAAAGCTTGCTTTTTTGTCTCGGTTAGCGCTATCCTAACTCCCGTACCAATGATGCAATACGATCCAACTCAATGATTTGTTTTCCCAACACCATTTGGATGATCGCTTCAAAGGTTAACCCCATTTTTAGGAGATCTTATGCGGTATTCTATCATTATCATGGGTGTTTCCGGTTGTGGCAAAACCACTTTGGCCGAGTCTCTCGCACAGAGATTGGGCTACGTTATGATTGAAGGTGACTCTTGGCACCCGCCGGAAAATGTCGAAAAAATGCGCAATGGCATTGCTTTGCAAGACGCCGATCGAGCCGGCTGGCTCGATGCTTTGGCCGAGCAAATGCAACTGCATCCAAACGGATCGGTTTTGACGTGTTCTGCGTTGAAAAAAATCTATCGCGATCGTCTGCGCCTCGCTCAAGCCCCCGCTACTCGTTTTGTTCATCTCGTGCTCACGCCCGATCAGGCCAAAGAACGTGTTTCTTCGCGCTCAGGCCATTATTTCAATCCCGCTTTGGTTGACAGTCAATTTGACACCTTGGAAATGCCGTTGGCGGATGAAGCTGACACACGCGGATTTGACGCCATGCTGCCTATTCAGGAACTGACCGAACAAATCGTGCAATGGCTCAATTTGGACGATTTGGCGGCTTAATTCGGCAATTTTATGCAGCAATTGGATGCAACATTTTTAATTAATTATCAACAGTTTCAACGTGCTTGACTCAATTTTCTAATGAAGGAGTACATGATGGACGGATGGACACAAACCCTTTCTGCCCCGACGCTTTTGGGCATCGCGGCGCTCGCGGTCGCATTAATTTTATTTATGATTTTGAAAATGCGGGTACACGCATTCGTGACCTTGGTGGTGGTCAGTTTCCTGACCGCTCTGGTAACCGGTATTCCCACCAAGGCCGTTGTAAAAGTCATGATGGATGGATTTGGTTCTACTCTGGGCGGTGTGGCTTTGTTGGTGGCACTGGGTGCAATGATCGGCCGTCTGGTCGAGTCGAGCGGCGGCGCGAAGGTTTTGGCCGATACATTGGTACAAAAATTTGGTGAGAAACGTGCACCGATGGCTTTGGGTATCGCATCGTTGTTATTCGGTTTTCCTATTTTCTTTGATGCGGGTTTGATTGTGATGCTGCCGGTGATTTTTGCGGTGGCGCGTCGCATGAAACAGCCGGTACTGATTTATGGTCTGCCTGCTGCGGGCGCGTTCTCGGTGATGCACGTATTTTTGCCACCGCATCCGGGTGCCGTAGCAGCGGGTACGCTATTGGGCGTGGATATGGGTGTGTTGCTGTTGATGGGTTTGGTCGTGGCGATTCCGACATGGTATTTCGCCGCGTATTTGTTCGGCTTGTGGGCGGGCAAACGTTATCCCATCGAAGTGCCTGATTTGTTGAGCGGCGGCGTGATGTCCAGCGAAACACCTAAAAATCCGCCATCGGCTGCCTTGGTGATTGCAATGCTTTTATTGCCGCTGATATTGATTTTTGGTAATACGGGCTTGGACGCGCTGGTGAATGCCAAAATGGTGGACGGTTCTCAACTATGGGTACAAACCATTCGTATGATGGGTAACACGCCGATTGCCCTGCTCATCACCCTGCTGATTGCTATGTTTGCATTGGGCGCTGCACGCGGCGTGGATAAAATTTCGCTTGAAAAACTGATGGAGTCTTCTTTACCGGCGATTTGCTCGGTGGTGTTGATTACCGGCGCCGGCGGTATGTTTGGCGGTGTGTTGCGCACATCCGGCATTGGCACGGCCGTGTCGAACTCGATGAGCGAATTGGGGGTGCCGGTGATTTTGGCCGCATTCTTGATTGCGAGTTTGTTGCGCATTGCACAAGGCTCCGCCACCGTTGCCTTGATGACCACTGCGGCCTTGATCAAACCGGCTGTTGAAGCCGGCGGCTTCTCATCCGGGCAAGTGGCCGCGATTGTATTGGCCGCGTCCGCAGGCTCGGTGATCGCTTCGCACGTGAATGATTCCGGTTTCTGGTTGGTTGGGCGCTTGATGAATTTGGATGTGCCGACCACCTTTAAAACCTGGACGGTCATGGAAACCTTGATTGCCGTGGTGGGCTTTACTTTGGCGCTCGGTTTGTACTTTGTCGTGTAAGTTTATCTGTCTCTTTAATACACACCAGCCCTCTGTGTCACACAAAGGGCTGGTTGCATAATGGCCTTACGAAAATATCACCCGAACCATCAACGAATCATGGGCGAATGATGCAAAATCATACGTTCAAAAATCAAGCTGCCAAACGGAATCAAGGCCACGAGCAAACCAATCCAACTGTGTTTCGCCGACAGCGACCGGCGTCCCATCGCCCAACCCAGCATGGCGACATACAGCAAAAATACGACGCTATGGGCCAACCAGCTCCAGAACATCATACTTTCTGAGCCGCCCATCCCATTTTTAAACATCACCGTCAGCACAATGGCGATCAGTAGCATCACCCCTTGCACCCAAGCCAATTGTCTCATTACTTCTCCCTTCCGTTATCTATATCAACCCTGCACACTGTCGATCATTTGGTCACAATATTGCTGCAAATCCTCCGGTATCTCCTGCGCGCACACGCCACACGCACGGTTGCTCGGAACCGCATAATCAATGAATTTCGGGTAAGCCAAATTCAGATTGGCCATGATTTCGATAAATTCAGCCAAAGATTTGTCGCCACCCAGACGCGGATTGCGGATTTTTTCCTGCGCGATATTCGATACCCGACGCTCATGATAATCATGCCCCGGATAAACCAGCGTGTCATCCGGCAGTGTGAACAACTTCTCGCGCACACTGTGGAACAAATCCTGCGCATTACCGTTTTGAAAATCCGTTCGGCCACAGCCATCAATCAGCAAAGCATCGCCGGTAAAAACCCGCTCGCCCGCCAAAAACGCCAGATGCCCGTCCGTATGCCCCGGCGTGAACAACGGATCAATCCACACACTGCCCATCTGAAGCGGAACACCTTCGCGCAAAGCCACATCCGTACAGGGCAGACCATCCATCGCCGAGCAAGCGATTTGACTGCCGGTTTCACGTTTCAAACGCAGCGCCGCAGTCACATGATCGGCGTGAATATGCGTATCCAAGGTATACGCCAATGTCAAACCCAACTCATTGAGCAGCGCCAAATCACGTTGCCACATCGGCAAAACCGGATCGATCAGTAAGGCTTGACCGTTCTGCTCACAACCAAGTAAATAAGTATAGGTACTGGAAATTGGCTCAAATAATTGACGAAAAATCATCATCTTCTCCGACGATCAGTATTCATGCGCGGTATGTTTACCGCAGATATGCACATAAAAAATAAGCAAGTAAAAGGGGCAAACAACCGTTTGCCCCTATCTTAACCGTCCAAACGAATTAATTCAAACTTTGATGCAAACCCTGCACATCGTACACATTGATCTCATTCAGGTGTTTCATGCCTTCAATCGCAGCTTCCGCCCCAGCCACCGTGGTTTGGTAAGTGATGCGCTGGGCAATCGCGGTTTTGCGGATCGAGCTGCTATCGGCAATCGCAGAGGCCGTTTCATCCACCGTAGTGAAGACCAATGCGACCTCACCGTTTTTCATCGCATCAACGATGTGCGGACGACCTTCTTTCACCTTATTGATGCGTTCCACCACAATACCGGCCTTGCTCAAAAATTCCGCCGTACCACCCGTGGCACAAATCGTATAGCCCAACGCAATCAATTCTTTGGACAAACTCGCCATCGCCGCTTTGTCTTTGTCTTTCACGCTGATAAACACTTTGCCTTGAGCTGGCAGACGCGACGAAGCCGCGAGTTGGCTTTTGAACAAAGCTTCGCCGAATGTGCGTCCCACGCCCATGACTTCGCCCGTCGAGCGCATTTCCGGCGAGAGCACGGGGTCAACGCCCGGGAATTTATTGAACGGGAACACGGCTTCTTTCACGCTGAAATAGTCGGGAATGACTTCCGCTGTGCAGTTTAGCTGCGCCAAAGTTTTACCCGCCATCACCTGCGCGGCGATTTTCGCCAGCGGACGACCGATGGCTTTGGAGACGAACGGCACGGTACGCGACGCACGCGGATTGACCTCCAGCACATAAATCACATCGGTTTTCACGCCATCAATGTCCTGCTCTTGCACCGCGAATTGCACGTTCATCAAGCCCACCACTTTAAGCGCACGCGCCATTTCAGCAGTTTGACGTTTGATTTCGGCGACCGTTTCCGCTTTCAGATAATACGGCGGCAACGAGCACGCCGAATCGCCCGAATGAACGCCCGCCTGCTCAATATGCTCCATCACCGCACCGATCAGCACCTGACCCGTTGCGTCGCAGATGCAATCGACATCGGCCTCAATCGCATCATCGAGGAAGCGATCGAGCAACACCGGCGAATCGTTCGACACCTGCACCGCTTCGCGCATATAGCGCTCCAAACCCTCAGGGCCGTGAACGATTTCCATCGCGCGTCCGCCTAAAACATACGATGGACGCACCACCAGCGGGTAGCCGATTTCCTCAGCCAGACGCAATGCCTCGTCCTCTGCGCGCGCCGTGCGATTCGGCGGCTGGCGCAAATTCAAATCGTGCAAGAGTTTTTGGAAACGCTCGCGGTCTTCGGCCAAGTCAATAGAATCCGGCGACGTGCCGATAATCGGGACACCATTGCGCTCCAAATCCAGCGCGAGCTTGAGCGGTGTTTGCCCGCCGTATTGTACGATAACGCCTGCCGGTTTTTCCACGTTGACGATTTCCAATACGTCTTCCAGCGTCACCGGCTCGAAATACAAACGATCCGAGGTGTCGTAGTCGGTCGAAACGGTTTCGGGGTTACAGTTAACCATGATGGTTTCATAGCCATCATCACGCAGTGCCAATGCTGCATGAACGCAGCAGTAGTCAAATTCGATGCCCTGCCCAATGCGGTTCGGTCCACCGCCAATCACCATGATTTTTCGCTTGTCGCTCGGCTGCGCTTCGCATTCTTGATCATAGCTCGAATACATATATGCGGTGTTGGTCGCAAACTCGGCCGCGCAGGTATCCACGCGCTTGTATACGGGACGAATGCCAAAGGCATGGCGCACCGCACGCACGGCTGAATCCGTGACATTCAGCACCTGCGCCAAACGACGGTCTGAAAATCCTTTTTGCTTGAGCGTGCGCAGATCATCGGCACCGATCTGATCCAAGCTCAATTTGCTGATGTGCTGTTCCAGTTTAACGATCTCTTCGATCTGCACGAGGAACCAGCGGTCGATTTTCGAGTGATTGAACACCTCATCCACGCTCATGCCCGCGCGGAACGCATCGGCGACGAACAAAATCCGGCGGTCTTTCGGCTCGCGAATTTCTTCGATGATCTGATTGATGTCGGTGCAAACCGGATTGAGGCCATCAATGCCGATTTCCAAACCGCGCAAGGCTTTTTGGAACGACTCTTGGAACGTACGGCCAATCGCCATCACCTCGCCCACCGATTTCATCTGTGTGGTCAGGTGCGGGTCGGCCTCGCGGAATTTTTCAAACGCAAAGCGCGGAATCTTGGTCACAACGTAATCAATTGACGGCTCAAACGACGCCGGTGTTTGTCCGCCGGTGATGTCGTTTTTCAACTCATCCAGCGTGTAACCTACCGCCAATTTCGCCGCGATTTTCGCAATCGGGAAACCCGTGGCTTTCGAGGCCAACGCGGACGAACGCGACACACGCGGGTTCATTTCGATGACGATCATGCGACCGGTATCGGGATTGACGGAGAACTGTACGTTTGAGCCACCCGTGTCCACGCCGATCTCGCGCAATACCGCCAATGACGCATTACGCATGATTTGGTATTCTTTATCGGTCAAGGTCTGCGCAGGCGCAACCGTGATCGAGTCACCCGTATGAACGCCCATCGGATCTAAGTTTTCAATCGAGCAGACGATGATGCAGTTGTCCGCCTTGTCGCGCACCACTTCCATTTCGTACTCTTTCCAACCGAGCAAGGATTCCTCGATCAGCAATTCATTGGTCGGCGACAAGTCCAAACCGCGACGGCAAATTTCCTCAAACTCTTCGCGGTTGTACGCAATACCACCGCCCGTACCGCCCATCGTGAACGACGGACGGATGATGACCGGATAGCCGGAATTATTGTTCTCTTTGGCGATCATCGCGTGTACCGCAGTCGCCTCCTCCATGCTGTGCGCGATGCCGGACAAGGCGCTGCCCAAACCGATTTTGGTCATGGCATCTTTGAACTTCATGCGGTCTTCAGCTTTATCAATCGCCTCAGGCGACGCGCCGATCAGCTGTACGCCATGTTTGTCCAATACGCCGTGACGATGTAAATCGAGCGCACAGTTCAGCGCCGTTTGACCACCCATGGTTGGCAAAATCGCATCGGGCTTTTCCTTTTCAATGATTTTCTCCACCACTTCCCAAGTGATCGGCTCGATGTAGGTCGCATCCGCCATCTCCGGGTCGGTCATGATCGTCGCCGGATTGGAGTTCACCAAAATCACACGATAACCCTCTTCGCGCAAGGCTTTACATGCCTGCGCACCCGAGTAGTCAAACTCACACGCCTGCCCAATGATGATCGGCCCCGCACCGATGATCAAGATACTTTTTAGGTCTGTCCGTTTTGGCACTTGCAACTCCCAAAATAAAATTTGTTAAACTAAAAAACTTATGATCTAAAACTGTTTTGATAACGCCTAGATTCATCCAAGATTCTTATATAAGAATTTACATCCGAATTAATTTTTTCCGTCTTGAGAACAAACCAATTCGGATACTCCTCACTTAGGTTAGATGCCCAAATCACGCCACAATAATTTTCCATCTCATTAGAAAAACTATAATATCCCTGACGGGGCATATTATCCCCACCTAATCGTATGAGAAACTCTCCATAAGGAAACCCAAACCGATGATAATGTGCATTTCCAAATATATTTCCAGAACCTTTTACAGCTCTATATGGAATAAAAGCTTGATTGACTTCTTGACTGCCATGTCTAAAAGCAATATAAAAAAGATTCACTTTTTGTAAAAGCTCATTAGTAAAAACACCATCTTGCAAACAAGAGCCTATTTTTCCTAAGTAAGCTCCCAAATTAATATCCCTAAATTCTTCTCGCTCGGATGCAGCTGCCCTCCACAAAACAGCTAAAGCAAATTCCTGCAAATTTCTCTTTAAAAGGTGAGCATTAGGGTAAATATCAAACCCCATCTCTTCGCCACCTTCAAGCCTGATTTTGACTACTTGCTCATTACCCTTTATCAATTGAATTACAGAATTATCATATTGATAAAAACTCTTCTCACAGTCTTCACACAAAAATTGACCGTAGATACCTTTTCGATATGTCTTATCAAAATCATCTGAAGATATACCTTTCAACTCACTTCGTGCAAACTCTTCATAAAAAGCTCTTGGAATAACATGCGAATCAACAAGGCGCTTATGTTCTATTTCACATAACTGACAAAAAGGCATAACATTTATCTCATGACTGTATCTAATTTCTCAAGAATCCAAAATATCTGTATAGCCGCGCATGGTCGCATCCATACCCTGCTCCAAGCACTCCACAATCAGCGCGTGACCGATGGAGACTTCTAAAATATTCGGCAGCGCGATGAATTTAGCCAAATTCTCCAAATTCAAGTCATGCCCTGCATTCACGCCCAAGCTCACTGCTTGCGCAGCCTCAGCCGCTTTACCAAACTGCGCCAGAATCGCATCATTTTGCGGCGTACCGTAGGTTTCTGCATACGGCTCGGTGTACAACTCTACTCGGTCGGCGCCGAGTTCTTTTGCCAACGCGATATTCGGGCAGTCGTAATCGACAAACAGACTCACGCGAATACCGGCCACTTTCAGCTCGGCACACACCTCGCGCAAAAATGCGGCGTTTTTGTCCAAATCCCAACCGTGATCGGAGGTCACTTGATTCGGATCGTCCGGCACCAGCGTGCATTGCGCCGGTTTGACCGCGAGCACCACGTCGAGAAACTCGCGCGTCGGATTGCCTTCAATATTCAATTCCGCGCCATAACGATCGCACAGCGCTTTGAGTTCGTGCGCATCCGAGTAGCGCGCGTGACGCTGATCCGGTCGCGGATGCAAGGTAATGCCATGCGCGCCCAATTGCAAAAATCGTTCGGAGAATGCGGCCACGTCAGGGTAATTACGCCCGCGCGAGTTGCGAATCAACGCGATTTTATTGATATTGACCGATAACTGTGTCATGGCTTTTTCCTTATTCCAAAGTCGCGGTCGCCAAACGCAGACCGAAGCCCAAAAACATCGCGCCGACCGTACCCGTTCCCGCCATCATCCACAGCGGACGCGCACGAAATGCCGCGGCCAAGCGATCGCCCGAAAAGATCAGCATGGATAAATATAAAAAGCTAAAAAATTGCAAAATCAGTGCCAGTACGAAAAAGGCGAGCATCGGATGCTCCGCGTCTGGGCGCACAAACTGGACAAAAAACGAAATGAAAAACAAAATGGCTTTCGGATTAATCAGGCTAATCAGCAAAGCTTTGACAAACGGTGAGCGCGCCGAATCCGCGACATGCTCCACACGTCCTTCGTGCGCATCCATTGTGCTGTTTTGCTCCAGTTGGCTTTGCGACAAAATCGCTGCACGGTTTTTCCAGATTTGGTATGCACCGAGCAACATTTTAAAGCCCAAAAACGCGAGGTACGCGCCACCGGCCAGCTTCAAAGTCAAAAACACCTGCGGCGCAGTTTTGAACACCGTCGCCGCACCCAGCACCGCTAGAAGCATCAAAATCGAATCACCGACAAACACCCCGCACGCGGCCATATAGCCGCGACGCACCCCCTTTTGCGCGGCGGTCGTCAGCACGTACATCGAGTTCGGCCCGGGCAACAGCACCACGGCAATTGTGCCGATGATAAAGGTAGTGAGATCGGTAATTCCGAGCATATTTACGCCTTCGCCGCTGCCATATGGTCGATAAAGCGGTCAAACAAATACGCGATATCGTGCGGCCCGGGAGAGGCTTCCGGATGGCCTTGGAAAGAAAATGCAGGTTTATCGGTGAACGCGATGCCTTGCAAACTGCCATCAAACAGTGACACATGCGTCACGCGCACATTGGCAGGCAAAGTTTTTTCATCCGCTGCAAAACCGTGATTTTGTGAGGTAATCGCCACATGACCGCTGTCCAAATCCTTCACCGGATGGTTCGCGCCGTGGTGACCAAATTTCATTTTCAGGGTTTTTGCGCCCGAAGCCAAAGCCAGAATCTGATGTCCCAAGCAAATACCAAATACCGGCAGATTTTTATCCAAAAACTCGCGCGTCGCCGCAATCGCGTAGTCGCATGGCTCTGGATCGCCCGGCCCGTTGGACAAAAATACGCCATCCGGATTCATCGCCAACACTTCGGATGCGGGCGTTTGCGCCGGTACAACGGTGATCGCACAGCCGCGCTCGGCGAGCATGCGTAGAATATTGTATTTCACGCCAAAATCGTAGGCCACGACCTTGAATTTTGGTTCAGTTTGCGTGCCGAAGCCTTGGCCGAGCTGCCATTCGGTTTGCGTCCACTCATACGCGGTTTTGGTCGAAACGACTTTGGCCAAATCTTGCCCCGCCATACCACCAAAACCGGCAGCCAAAGCTTTGGCCTGCGCCACGTCGTCACCAGAATCATTGCAAACCCAAATACAGCCGCCCTGCGCCCCTTTTTCACGCAGCACGCGGGTCAGCGCACGCGTGTCGATGCCTGCGATGGCGACGACATGGTTCGCTTTCAGATAATCCGACAGACTTTGCTCGGCGCGGAAATTGCTCACAATCGCTGGCAAATCCTTGATGATCAACCCGGCGGCGTAGACTTTATCTGCCTCGATGTCTTCAGAGTTCACACCGACATTGCCGATGTGCGGATAAGTCAAAGTGACCATTTGGCCGGTATAGGACGGATCGGTCAGAATTTCTTGATAGCCGGTCATCGCGGTATTGAACACCACCTCAGCGACTGTGTGGCCGTTCGCGCCGATGGCGTAGCCTTGAAACACCGTGCCATCGGCCAGCGCCAAGATGGCTTTGGGAAATTGGGAAGAGAAAATCGGTAACACACTTGCTCCTTTTTACCTACAGGTTTACACTGTACCATGACGTTGTTGAGCAGCCATCTTTTTTACAGCCATCAAGGCTATGGCAGGCGAAAAAAAACCGCCCTATCCATAATCACTCAGTGATTTGTCTTCAGGCGGCTTACTCGGCCAAAAACGGGAGGCGGCTCACAAAAAATCGTCATTTACGCAGTCTATTCAATCGTCAAAACTAAATCTGCGGGATTTTAACAGAAATTTAAAGTGGCTATGACACAATAATCGCAAAATCCCTATAGATATTTTATTAAACGCCGATTGATTATTTTTTAATCACGCCAACCCAAAAGAAGAAAAATGATGAATTCATTAGACCAACTCAAACAATACACCACCGTTGTTGCCGACACAGGCGATTTTCAGTCAATCGCGCAGTTTTTACCGCAAGACGCGACGACCAATCCGTCATTGATTTTAAAAGCGGTACAGAAACCGGAATATCAACCGCTGTTTGCCGCCATTGTCCAAGCACACAAAGGCGAGCCGGTCGGCGACATCATGAACCACGTTTTAGTGGCGTTTGGCTCTGAAATTCTCAAAATCATTCCGGGGCGTGTTTCCGCCGAGGTGGACGCGCGCTTGTCATTTGACACCGAAGCGACGGTGGAAAAGGCGAAAACCGTGATCGCTCTGTTTGAGGCAAAAGGCTACGCGCGTGAACGCATTTTGATCAAAATCGCCGCCACTTGGGAAGGCATTCAAGCCGCCAAAATCCTCGAAGCACAAGGCATCCACACCAATTTGACCTTGATGTTCAGTCTGGCACAAGCGGTGGCCTGCGCCAATGCCAATGTGACGCTGATTTCGCCGTTCGTCGGACGCATTTACGACTGGTTCAAAAAACAAACCGGCACGGAGTACGATGCGAGCAACGATCCGGGCGTCGAATCGGTGCGCACCATCTACAACTACTACAAAAAATTCGGCATCAAAACCCAAGTCATGGGCGCGAGTTTTCGTAATGTTGGGCAAATCATCGGCTTGGCCGGTTGCGATTTGCTGACCATCAGCCCAGATTTGCTGAAACAGTTGCAAGAGATGAATGAGCCGGTCAGCGCCGCACTCAATAGCGAAAACGCACAAGCGCAAACCATCGAATCGCTGAATCAGACCGAAGCGTCATTCCGCCTGATGCTCAACAACGACCCGATGGCGAACGAAAAGTTAGCCGAAGGCATTCGCTTGTTCTGCGTGGATACCGAAAAGCTGGTTACTTTGATTGAGCAGGTGTAAAGCCTGCTACGGATGCCTGCGTCGGCGCATGCGCTGATGCAGGCACAGATTCGGATGGAACCCCAGCCACACTCTGACGCGGCTTTACCCATCCATCGGGCAAGGTATGCCGCTCCAAGCGGTACATCAGCATTCCGACCAACACCGCACCGCCGACGATATTGCCCAATGTGGCGGGAATCAGATTGTGCAGCGCATGGCTGAGCGGCAAAATCTCCAAACCGCCATACACCCAAGCCAAGGCAAAAAACGCCATATTGGCAATGCTGTGTTCAAAACCGCTGAAAAAGAAGACGAACACCAAGCACAGGGTCATGAGGATTTTTGCCACCTCATTGCTCAGTTTCAATGGTACCCAGACCGCCAAGCAAATCACCCAGTTACACAGCACGCCTTTCCAGAAAATCGCCGCGAAGCTCGCTTCCACCTTGTGTTGCACCACATTGAACAGCAAATGCTCGGCTGTCACCATACCCCATGAGTTTGCGGACATGAATACCCACGCAAACACCGCGATGCCAAAGGCGTTACCGAGGTAAACCATGAGCCAGCTTTGCAGCATCTGGCGCGTATTGGTCACACCGGCCAAGCGGCCAAACGTCAGATACATGATGTTGCTGGTGAATAATTCGACTTTGCAAATGATGATGGTGGACAGCGCCACACCGAAAAATGCCGACACCGGTACATAATACGCCGCCACGTTTGCCGCAAACAGCACCTGCCCCATTTTAAGACATACGGCCAAAACCAAGGCGATCAGTGCGCCCGCCACTGCCGAACTGAGCAAATAGCGCGTCGGCTCGTGATCCATCGTATGGGCTTTGTATTGCGCCTCATTCACTGCCAAAACCAGTGCGGGCGTTGTTTGATGTATCTGGGATGTAGGGGAAGTCGCGTCTGCCACGATCTGCTCTCCATGATTATTGAGGAAATACGGAAAAAGTAAAGCCCTACGGTAATACCCCCTAAAAAAGCCAGCACCTAAAAGTAGAACCCTTTAAACTAACCCAAAGGAGTTTTACA
>JBATQE010000020.1:0-70559 GCA_049291875.1 Burkholderiaceae bacterium | reverse complement strand
CGGCTTGTTTTAGAATGCTGGCGATTTGGCTGTCGCTGAATTTGGATACTTTCATGTAAAACTCCTTTGGGTTAGTTTAAAGGGTTCTACTTTTAGGTGCTGGCTTTTTTAGGGGGTATTACCATTGAACAAGGGCTTGAGTCGCAGCAGCGCATTGTGATGACGCCGGCGATGTGGGATGAGTGGGTGGATGTGCTGGCCCGGCCGCAGTTTGCGATTGAGCCTGAGCGACAGGCGCAGATTTTGGCGCAGGCGCGTGCGCTGGTGACGTTGCGGGCGGATGTACCGCCGCTGTTTGAGCGGATTCGCTGCACGGATCGGGATGATCAGGTGTTTATTGATGCGGCTTTGGTGCACCGCGTGGATTGGCTGATTTCGAAGGATAAGCATTTGTTGCGTCTGCGCAATCGGGCGCGTCAGTGGGGTGTGCGTGTGGCATCGCCGCAGGATTGGTTGAACTCGGTCGCAACAGGCGCCGCCGCACCGTGCGCGTCTCGTTCGGTGGCCTGAGTGATGATGGAATATGATGGCGATGGATGAGTGCATAGGGCGAATGGGGCTAATCGGGCGAATGGGATTGCGGTGGCTGATGCTGTTGTTGATGCTCGGTTTGACGGGTTGCGCAAATCAGTTTCCCGCAGGCATGACGCCGAAACCGTTGGCATACGGTGAGAGTTTGCCGCTTCAGCCGTCCGCGCCCTTGGTTCGATTGGTTTACGAGGCGCAAAAAAAGCATGAGCAATCGTCAGTGTCGCCGGCAAAACCCTCTAAAATGGCACTGAATAGTACGAGCTCATCGCCTGAGCCAACCCCGATTTCTGAACAGACACACAATATGGATGCACACACACTCACGCTGCAACAGCCCTCGCCGGAGGATTCGGCGGTGTATCCGTTGTCGAATGGTGTGGAGGCGTTTGCTGCGCGCAGTGCGCTGATCAAGAACGCGCAATACAGCTTGGATTTGCAGTATTACAATATGGAGCGTGGTTTGAGCACGCGGCTGTTGTTGCGCGAGATCGTTTCGGCGGCGGAGCGTGGCGTGCGCGTGCGGGTGCTGCTGGATGATCGTGAACAGTTGGGGCGCGACAAGGATATGTTGACTTTGAACGCGCATCCGAACATCGAGGTGCGGGTGTTCAATCCGATCAAAAAATTTCGCGCGAATCTGCTCACCCGCTGGACGGTATTTTTGTCCAATCTGAGCACCTTGCGCCGGCGCATGCACATCAAAATGTGGCTGGCCGATGGCGTGCTCGGCATCACCGGCGGGCGCAATTTGAGCGATCGATATTTCAATGCGGGCGAAGAGGATAATTTCTCGGATATGGATGTGCTGCTCGCAGGGCACGTGGTGGCCGATATGCAAAAAGGTTTTGATGCGTATTGGAACTCGAAACAGGTCATGGGCGTGGATGATTTCGATGCGAAATATCTGACGTTGCGGCGCGAGCAGATTGCCCAAATGCTGTTGAGTACGAGTCGCTTGACGCGCAAAGAGCGGGTGCAGCGCCACCCGTATTTGCAGGTGCTCAAGCAAACCGAGGACGGCATGTTGGACGAAGTGGTGAATCGCATGGTGTGGGGTAAAGTGCATTTTCTGATGGATCCACCCGATAAAATTACCCGACCGCCTGAGCCGCCGATGATTCATTTGCCGAATAAAGATGAAATTCGGCGCGACACGCCGGTATTTGACGCCTTGATTCAGGCCATGGGTCGGGCACAAAAAGAGGTGCTGGTGGTGAGCCCTTACTTTTTGCCCGGTGACGAATTGACCGATTTTCTGATCCAATTGCAGCAGCGCGGCGTGGCGGTGACGGTGTTGACCAATTCGCTGGAGTCCAATGATGTGCCGGTGATTCATGGGCATTACGATTACTACCGAGATCGATTGTTGGCGGCGGGTGTTGGTCTGTATGAATTGCGCGGCTATCCCGACGTTGCGCCGGAACCGGAATGGCGCCATCCGATTTTCTCGATTCGCGGTTCGCGCACGGCTTTGCATTCCAAGGTGGTGGTGATTGACGGCAAGGAGAGCTTTGTCGGCTCGATGAATCTGGATCATTGCTCGGTCACGGGCAATACCGAGGTCGGGGTTTTGGTTGAGCAGCCGCAGCTGGCTGAAAAATTGCGCCAATTGATTGTCACGCAGTTGAATCCGAGGTTCAGCTTTCAGATGCGACAGGACTCGCAAGGCAAGACGTATTGGTATCTGGGTGCGGCCCCAGCGACCGATGAGGCCGCTGGTGCCGCTGAGCCGAGCGGAACCCAAATAAACCGTGAGCCGGGTAGTTTTTGGCGTCATCTGCAAAAGTACGTCGGTTCAATGCTGCCTGAGCACTATATGTGAACGTAGAAAATTGGGGACAGCTTGATCGCCGAATTCTGGATGGGATAGGCAGAGTATCCGTTTGTGCTGCGTGTGTGGTGTGTGCGGATCGAACGGTGCGGTGCAGGCGATAAGCACACATAAGTCAATGTTTTTAAGCAGAAATTATCACAAAATTACCACGAATTTGTGGGTTTTCCTGTATCATTACGCGCTTGCACACTTTGGCGTAGATCGGTGTTTTCTGTGCTTGGGGCAAAGCTCCGTAAAAGTCACACAAAAAGCTGATTAAATGACGCCGCGCAAAATCCGCCGATTCGATTCTCCAAATAAACCGCCGCTGCGGTCAACAGAAGTTTTATACAAGGCATTGGAATCAATGCGCACGCAATTTTGGTGCGGTCATCGGCGCGGTCAACAGAATTTGAGTGGTCAACGCCTCAGTTTAAAGAGGATGTTGACCCATCACGATTAAAAATGATTGGGTGAACAAAGGGATAACATGTTTAATTTTATACGCAAATATTTTTCAAATGACTTGGCGATTGACTTGGGTACGGCCAATACGCTGATTTATGCCAACGGCAAAGGCATTGTGCTGGATCAGCCATCGGTGGTGGCGATTCAACACGACACCAAAACCGGTCGCCCGATGGTCAAAGCCGTCGGCTCCGAAGCGAAACTGATGCTCGGTAAAGTGCCGGGCAATATCGACGCGATTCGCCCGATGAAAGACGGTGTGATTGCCAATTTCAGCATTACTGAAAAAATGCTCGAATACTTCATTCGCCAAGTACACGAATCCAATTTGTTCAAGCCCAGCCCGCGCATCGTGATTTGCGTGCCGTGCGGCTCGACCCAAGTGGAGCGTCGTGCGATTCGCGAATCCGCCGAAAATGCCGGTGCCTCCGAAGCGCACTTGATCGAAGAGCCGATGGCGGCTGCACTGGGTGCAGGTTTGCCGGTATTTGAAGCGCGCGGTTCCATGGTGGTGGACATCGGTGGCGGTACGACCGAAGTCGGTGTGATTTCATTGGGCGGCATGGTGTACAAAAACAGCACGCGCGTCGGTGGTGATAAATTCGACGAAGCGATTGTCAATTATATCCGTCGCAACTACGGCATGTTGATCGGTGAGCCGACTGCCGAGTTGATCAAAAAAGAAATCGGTATGGCCTTCCCGGGCGCGCAAGTGGCCGAGATGGAAGTCAAAGGCCGCAATTTGGCCGAAGGCGTGCCGCGCAGCTTCACAGTCAATTCCAATGAAATTTTGGAAGCCATTTCCGAGCCGCTCAACGCGATTGTGTCCACGGTGAAAATCGCGTTGGAGCAAACGCCGCCGGAATTGAGCGCGGATATTGCCGAAGCCGGTATCGTATTGACCGGTGGCGGTGCGTTGCTCAAAGATTTGGATCGCTTGTTGCAAGAAGAAACCGGTCTGCCGGTATACGTGGCCGAAGACCCGCTGTTGTGCGTGGTGCGCGGCTCGGGTATGTCTTTGGAGCACTTGAACCGCTTTAGCTCGCTGTTCGTCTACGAATAATCTTTGACGCAGGATCAGGAGCGTCATGGACTCCAGCTACAATTTATTTCGTCGCACGACGCCCGATTGGATGCGCGTGCTTATCGCCAGTGCCATCGCGATTGCCATGCTCGTACTCAACGGGCCGCCGATCGTACGAGATGCACTGGCGTGGGCATTTGTCACGCCGGTTCAGCGCGTCGTGCATACTGCGCGGGTTTGGGTCGCCGATTATCTGGTGCACGGCTATCAGGTGCAAAGTTTGGCTTTGCAAAATCGCGACCTCGTGGCGCAAAACGAGGGCTACGCCATGCGTTTGCACACCTTGGCCAGCGTTGAGAGCGACAATCAAGCTTTGCGTGCGCAGCTCGGACTCAAGTCCAGCGTTCCGTATCCCATCATCTCCGCCGAGGCGCTGTATCAAGTGGTTGATCCGTATATGCGCAAATTGGTGCTCAATATGGGCAGCCAAAACGGCGTGCAACTGGGGCAGCCGGTGATGACGCATGAGGGGCTGCTCGGGCAAATCACCGATGTACAAATCAACACCGCCGAGGTCACGCTGATCACCGATACCAAAGTGAATGTGCCGGTGATGGTGCAACGCAATCCGTCGGTACGCGGTTTTATCAGCGGCGATAAAAGCGAAGGCTTTCTGGAGCTGCGGATTTTTAACCAAGAGTCCGCCGATTTGCAAAAAGACGATCTGTTGGTGACCTCGGGTTTGGATGGCTTGTATCCGCCCAATATTCCAGTGGCGAAAGTGGCGAATATCGCGCAGGCCGGCCCCGATGGCCGTTCAGAGTTGACCATTGTGCCGCTGGTGCATGCGCTCAGCGTGCGCTATGTCGGCGTGATTCAGGTACCGAATTTGGCGGAAATGAAAGCTCGAAGCGATGCGCAAATCGAATTGGCGCGCGAAAATCCGGTTCCATCCACCTTGGGCGCGCGCACGCGTGAGCAGTTTAAAAAATAACGGGGTAAGTCATGCGCTTTGAACAATGGTTGGCTTTGGTTCGCACGCGGGTCGTCATTTTGACGATGGCGGTGGCGTGGGCCTTGTCGTTCCTAACCTTTCGCCAAACCATTTGGCTGGACTGTATGGCATTGATCTTGCTGTTTTGGAAAGTTTATCAGCCCGGTCGTATTTCTCTGTTGGTCGCGTTTGTGGTCGGCGTTTTGGTCGATGTGCAGCAGTCTTCGCGTATGGGTGAGCATGCGCTGATGTATGTCTGGCTCGTGTACGCCATGGGTTTGCTGGCGCCGCGCCTGCAATTTGCTTCTGTGTTCATTCATGCCTTGTATGCCACCGGTATGGTGTTTGCCGTCGAATTGCTGCGTGCGCTGTTTTACATCGTGATTTTGGGCACGCATCCGCAGTTTTCTACCATGATTTGGCTGCTTTTAGCCATCCCGATGTGGTTGCTTTTGGCCATCGTTTTGACCCGTGGCGCGAAGTCACGCAAGGTCGGCGAATGGATGATGCAGTGATGGGCGATTGACACTATGAAATTGTCCACACGCGCCAGCCTTGCTCAAGGCCAACTCTTTCGGCAACGCATTTTGGCGGCGTATGTTTTGGTTTTGTTGTGCTTTGGCTTGCTGGTCGCGCGGTTTGTCTATTTACAGGTATTCAAGCACGACGAATTGAGCCAATTGGCACAATCCAATCGCACCGCGCAGGTGCCGATTGAGCCGGCGCGCGGCTGGATCATGGATCGCAATGAGTTTGTGTTGGCGCGCGACAATCCGGGCTTTGCGCTGGAAATCGTGCCGAAAGAGCAGGACAATTTAGAACAAACCATCGCCAAAATTCAGCAAATCGTGCCGGTCTCCGAGGGAGATGTCAAGCGTTTTAACCGTCTGCGTGCCGAGAGCGACCCGTACGACAGCATTCCGATTCGTGCGAAATTGAGCGAAGAGGAAGTCGCGCGGTTTTCTGTACAGCAGTTTCAATTCAAAGGCGTATCGGTTGCCAAGCGCAGCTTTCGTGAGTATCCGAACGGCGATCTGGCCGTACACGTGATTGGCTACGTGGGTCGCGTCAATCAGCGCGATAAGGAACGCATCAAGAAAAATGGTCTGGAGCAGGACTACCTCGGCACCACGCACATCGGTAAACTGGGGATTGAACAAAGCTACGAGTCGTTGCTGCACGGCAAAAACGGCTACGAGCGGTTGGAAGTGATGGCCTCGGGGCGTCAGGTCGGCGTTTTGGGTGCAAAAGACCCGATTCAGGGCAATAATGTGCAGTTGACCATTGATGCGTATTTGCAGGACCAAGTGGAGAAAGCCTTTGCCGGACGGCGCGGCTCCCTGGTCGCGATCGAGCCGAGTACGGGGCAAGTCTTGGCCTTCGTCAGCGCGCCGACGTATGACCCCAATCTATTCGTTGAAGGTATTTCGCAAGAAAAATGGGACGAGCTGAACGGCTCGATTCAAAAACCACTGTTCAACCGCGCCCTGCGCGGCGCGTATCCGCCCGGCTCCACCTACAAACCGTTCATGGCGCTGGCTGCACTGCACTCAGGCGCGCGCGATCGCAACGCGATTATTCAAGACGGCGGGATTTACACCCTTGGCACGCATCGCTACCGTGACAGTACCGGCGGGCGTGGTCATGGCGCGGTCAATATGTTCACCTCGATCGCGGTCTCATCCGACGTTTATTACTACAGTTTGGCGCACCAAATGGGCGTGGATTTGATGCATCAGGAAATTTCACGTTTTGGCTTCGGTGAAAAAACCGGCATCGATCTGGTGGGCGAAGAGCCGGGTATTTTGCCGTCGAAAGAATGGTTTTTCAAACGCACCGGCCGCGAGTGGTCAGAGGGGCAAACCATCAGCTTGGGCATCGGACAGGGCGAAAATACCTTCACGATTTTACAATTGGCCAATGCCACTGCGACGATTGCCAATAACGGCGTACGCATGGTTCCGTATTTGCTCAAGGCGAAAATTGACCCGTTGACTGGCCAACGTACCGAGACACAGCCGCAAGTGGCCGCTGACTTACAGATTCCTGCGGCGGACATTGATCTGATCAAGCGCGCGATGGTTCAGGTGAATATTTCCGGTACGGGACGTGGGATTTTCAACGGTTTGCCGGGTGGTTTGCCCGGGGGAAAAACGGGTACGGCTCAGGTGTTCACGGTGAGCCAAAATTCCACCTATGCACAAAGTATGCGCGGCGAATTCATGCGTGATCACTCGCTCTACATCGCTTTCTATCCAGCGGACAAACCGCAAATCGCCATCGCTGCGATTGTTGAAAATGCCGGTTTTGGTGCCACCGCCGCCGCGCCATTGGTGCGGCGTGCATTGGATGCTTTTGTCGCCTCGCAAAATGGTCAACGCATGCAACTGCGTGGTCGTAATCCCGCTTCGGCACAGCCCGATTCGGCCAATGCGAACACCCGTAATGCTGCTAATCAGGGACAAGGATAATCATCATGGTGCGTTTACATCATTCCGGCCGATGGTTGCGTAAATTATTTTCGCCGCTGGATCCTGTGATGGTCGCGATTTTAATTTTGATCAGCGTAATCAGCTTGGTCACCATGTACAGCGCCTCCACCGATCGTCCCGATCGCTTTGCACAGCACATCCGCAATCTGATGATTTGCTGGGGTGTGATCGTGGCGCTGGCATATACACCACCGAAAGTGTTTATGCGTGCCGCCGTGCCGGTCTACGTCAGTGGCGTGGTTTTGCTGGTGGCGGTGGCACTGTTTGGCGAGATTCGCCTGGGTGCGCGCCGTTGGATTTTCGGTTTTCAGCCCTCGGAATTACTCAAAATCGGTGTGCCGATGATGATCGCCTTTTATTTTCACAATCTGGGCAATGTGCAAGGCAAACAGCTGTGGAAGGCATTTGGCGTGGCGACGATGCTGTTTGTCGTGCCGTTTCTACTGATTGCCAAGCAGCCGGACTTGGGTACGGGGCTGTTGGTTGCGGCGGCGGGAACGTATGTCGTGTTCTATGCCGGACTGAGTTGGCGAGTGATTGGCGCTTTGCTTGGCTTGGCTGTTGTATCTTTACCACTGGTATATAACTTTTTATTGCATGATTATCAGCGCAGAAGGGTTGATGTTTTGCTCAATCCGATGGAGGATCCGCGTGGCGCCGGCTTTCACATCCTTCAGGCGCGAACCGCCATCGGCTCTGGCGGTTGGCTCGGTAAAGGGTGGATGGATGGCACGCAGTCGCAGTTGCAATTCATCCCCGAAAAATCCACCGATTTTCTGCTCGCGGTCTATGCCGAAGAATTTGGCCTAATCGGTGTTTTACTGTTGCTTGTGCTATACTTAGCACTTATATCGCGTGGTTTATCGATTGCTTATCAAGGGCAAACGCGATTTGATCGTCTGCTGGCAGGCTCTTTGGCCATGATCATCTTCACTTATGTGTTTGTGAATATGGGTATGGTCGGTGGGATTTTGCCGGTGGTAGGTGTGCCACTGCCATTTATGAGTTATGGCGGCACCGCGCTTATTACCTTGGGCGTGGCCTGTGGCATGTTAATGAGTATTCGCCATCATCGAATCAGATAGGCGAGCTCAGTGGGTAAAGACCGCTCCGATACTAATAACTAACTTTGGTCAGAAGCCCGTCTAAATGGAGTAAGACGGAATGATTCGTTTTTTTCAAATTCGCAAGCAAATGCTTGCTACCGGCTTAGGCTTGGTGATGGGTTTATCCCTCGTCAGCACGCCGGTTGTAGCAAAAGAGTCCACTTCTAAAAAAGTGACTCAGGTTAAAAAAGCAGTACCCGCCACCAATAATGTGGCCAAAAATTCAACGTCGCGCCAAGTGATTAAAACCAGTTACTCACCGAGCAGCGCGACCACGAAAATGGCTCAATCCGGTGTGGCGTCGTACTACGGTCCGGGTTTCCACGGCCGACGCACGGCAAATGGTGAAGCATTCGATATGCATGCTATGACCGCCGCGCATCGTACCTTGCCGTTTGGGACGAAAGTGAAAGTGACTAATCTGGCCAATGGCAAAAGCGCCATTGTCCGAGTGAATGATCGCGGACCTTATGCAAACGGTCGCATTATTGATTTATCAGTAGCGGCTGCGAAACAAATCGGTTCAACTAATTCGGGTACCGCTCGAGTGACTTTGGAAGTTTTGAATGATTAAAGTCATGGTTTGAACCTAAAAACGCCATTGGCATGCCAATGGCGTTTTTTTATGCGAAGCAGTGGATGTGGCGATTTATGACTGATTTTTCAGCGTCAGCGCGTGTGCATACACCTCGTTTTTCGCCGCTTGCGTGAGCGTCACCGTGAGCGCGACCGCTTGCTTGAGCGGCAATTCTTTGAGCAAAACCGCCAATGTATTGTGCCACGCCGGATGCGTTTCGGCGTTCTGCGTGGCCGCTTCGTGCAGCACCAGCACATACTCGCCGCGCGGTTCGGGCGCGGTTTTCAGCCACGCGTCGGCTTCGCTTAAAGCGATGGTTTCGAAGTTTTCGTATAGCTTGGTCAGCTCCCGCGCGATGGTGAGTATGCGCGTCGGGAAGGCTTGCGCCAATGCCGCGACGGTGTCATGCAAACGGTGCGGTGCTTCGTAGAACACCAAGGATTCGTAGCGCTGTTGCCATTGACTCAGTGTGTGCGCCCGCGCCGCCGATTTGGCCGGTAAAAAGCCGACGAAGCTAAAGCCGTGCTCCACGCCGGTAGCCGACAGTGCCGTCACCACGGCGCTGGCGCCCGGAATCGGCACCACGCGCAAGCCCGCAGCACGTGCGTGCGCCACCACGCGCGCGCCCGGGTCGGAAATCGCCGGTGTACCCGCATCGGTGATCAAGGCGATGCGCTCGCCACGCTGCAGGCGTTCGATGATTTGCTGCGCGGCGGCATTTTCGTTGTGCTCATGTGCGGCGATCAACGGTTTTTGAATGCCGTATTGGTTCAGCAAGGTTTTGCTGTGGCGCGTGTCCTCACAGGCGATCGCATCCACTTTGGACAATACCGCCAGCGCACGGATGCTGATGTCCGCCTGATTGCCAATCGGGGTGGCGACCAGATACAATGCGTGGGTCGGGAACTGTTGTTGCGCGGCGGATTGCCACAGCGCACTTAAAATTTCAGAAGACATAATGAATAGGGATAAAAATAGATGCGCTACTCTAACATGAAAACCCGATCCAACCGAAACCTCCCGTCCATCCACGCTACGAACGCATGAAAAAAGCCATCACCCAACTGCTGAAAATCGTTCAAAAGTCATCGGCCGATCCGTCGCCGACCGCTGCTGAGTCGGTCGCCAACGGTACGCAGCGTCACTACGCGGCGCGTTCGCCGACGCAATTGATGGGGGAGCGCGGCGAGCTGATTGCGCGCGAATACTTGGAGCAGGCCGGTTTGCGCTATGTGGATGGCAACGTTGCTTCGCCGTTCGGCGAAATTGACCTCATCATGCGGGATGGCGCGGTTTGGGTATTTGTCGAAGTGAAAATGCGTCGCTCCGAGGCATTCGGTGGCGCAATTGCGGCGATCACGCCGCATAAATTGGCGCGCCTGCGCAAAGCGATTGCGCTGTATCTTCAAACGCATCCCGAGTGCGCACGGGCGGATTGCCGCATTGACGCCGTTCTGGTACAGGTGGCCGGTGCGGCGCGTCATATCGAATGGCTGCGCAACATCGATTCGGGCTGAAGTCGGCATGGGCGGATGCTGTTATAATCACGCCCAGACGCCATCCATTTGAGTGAATTTTTTGTTTAGGAATGCCCATGAAACACCACGCCAAACTACGACTTGCCGCTGCGTTGACCGCCGCATCCATTGCCGCTGTCGGCTTGAGCGCCTGCGGCGGTAGCCAAGGCCAAAGTCCGTATGCTCAGGTGAAAACCGCAACCCTCGATCAAAAACCGGTGGATTTCGGCGCGATGCAACAAGCGGGCAAAGTCGTCGTCGTCAATTTCTGGGCAACGACCTGCACCACCTGTAAAAAAGAAATGCCGAAAATGGTGGAAATGTACCAACAATACCACCCGAAAGGCGTGGAATACGTGGCCGTTGCGATGCAATACGACAACCCTGAGATTGTGAAAAACTACACCGCCGAAAAACAACTGCCCTTCCTGAGCGTATGGGACACCGATGGCAAACTGGCCACGGCCTTTGGCGACATCATCGGCACGCCGACCACCTATATCATCGACAAACAAGGCAAAAGCAAAAAATACATCGGGGAACCGGATTGGAAACAGTTTTACGCGGATTTAGACAAAGCATTGGCCAGCTAACTGGTGCAGTTCAATGCAATAAAAACGGCAATGATGACAGATCATTGCCGTTTTGTTTTGACCGCGCGTTAGCGGGTTATTCGCTGGAACTCAATACCGACTCCATCCAACGCGCCATCGCTACATCGCGTTGTGACAGGCCGCCCACATCGTGCGTGGTCAAGGTCACGTCGACGCGGTTCCAGACATTGAACCATTCGGGATGATGGTTGTGCGCTTCGGCGTACAGCGCGACGCGACTCATGAAACCGAAGGCGGCATTAAAATCTGCAAAGACAAAGGTACGCGAAATCGCAGAACGCTTTTCATCGTACGTCCATGCGTCGATGCTCGGTAGTGCGTCGTTGATTTCATTATGGCTCAGTGCGGTGGTGGATGGCTTCATGTGCGGCTCACAATGGGGTCGCCGACTTGAATCTGATCGGCAGAAAAACTCGGTAAAGCTTTGAGCTCATCGTAAATCAGGGTGAAATCGGCGCGGGTTTGGTCAAATAGCTGGGCAAAATCACGAATCACAAAATACGTTTTTTGCACATCGTCAATTTTATACTCGGTACGCAAAATGCGGCGCAAATCAAAACCGACGCGATGCGGTACATCGGAATCCAGACTATACAGACTTTCGGCCTTGCTTGAAACAATGCCCGCGCCATAAATTCGCAAACCATCTGCGGTTTGGATCAGACCAAACTCCACCGTGTACCAATACAGCCGCGCCAGCATCGGCAATACCTGTAAACGTTCGGCTTTCAGACCGCCTTCGCCGTATGCCTGCATATAATCCGCGAATACCGGATTGATGAGCAGCGGCACATGACCGAACACATCGTGAAAACAGTCCGGCTCCTGCAAATAATCCATCTGTTCAGGGCGACGCATCCACCAAGTGCAGGGAAAACGGCGGTTGGCCAGATGATCGAAAAATACCTCATCGGGAACCAAACCATTCACCGCGACGATTTGCCAGCCGGTGTGCGCGCGCAAAATCTCGTTCAGCTCATTAAAATTTGGTACGCGTTCGTGACTCATGCGCAGTTGTTGCAAGCCGCGTAAATACTCATCGCATGCGCGGCCGTTGAGCAGTTGCGCCTGCCGCGCGTACAGCGTGCGCCAAGTTTGGTGATCCTGCTCGGTGTATAAATGCAGTGGCTGATGAACGGTGTAATCCGCCGCCTGCGGCAGATCATTCGGATGGCTGGCGGTGTAGTGATCGGTTTTGCGATCGGGTGTGTTCGGTGCCATGCGTTTCTCCTCTGCGTGGCGAAGTTGATCGTTATGATTGGGCTTGAACCGCCTCTGGTATCGCGCGTGCAAAGGCGTCCAAAGTCAAACAACGTTGTTCAATGGCCCGCATCGTCGGATAGGCGCTCAAATCGCAGTTAAAGCGTCGCGCGTTGTACACCTGTGGCACCAGCGCCAAATCCGCCAAAGTGACGGTATCGCCGAAGCAATAGTGTCCGTGCGTGCTTTGAATCTGTTGCTCAAATGCCTCAAATCCGCTTTGAATCCAATGTTGATACCAGGCGTCTTTGCCTGCCTGATCGGCGGCAAATTGCGCTTCCAAGCGGCGCAAAACGCGCAAATTATTCAGCGGGTGAATGTCACAGGCAATGCTCAGCGCCAACGCACGCACGCGGGCGCGACCGATGGCATCGTTGGGCAATAGCGCAGGCTGCGGGTAAGTCTCTTCCAAATATTCGCAAATGGCCAACGATTGGGTTAAGAGTTGCTCGCCATCGAGCAACGCCGGAACCAAACCCTGCGGATTTTTGCTCAGATATTCAGGCGCGCGCTGGGCGTTGTCCAATAAGGACACAGGCACGCTGTCGTAGGCCAAACCTTTGAGGTTGAGTGCAATCCGCACGCGATAACTGGCGGAAGAGCGAAAATAATCGTATAACACGCGCATGAATATTGCTCCGTTGACAGTGCTTACAGGGAATCAGCGGGCAGTACGCGCCCGACGACTTCGCCAAAACCGATGCGCGGGTAGCCATCGCGCGCGCAGAACGCCGTCATTTTGACCGCATCGCCGTCTTGTAAAAACGTGCGTTGTTCGCCATTGCTCAGCGTGATCGGCTCCTTACCGTTGGTGGTAATTTCAATTAACGCACCGGCTTGAGCCAAGCTCGGGCCGGACAACGTGCCGGTGCCGAGCAAATCGCCTGCGTTCAAATTACAGCCGTTGACCGTGTGGTGCGCCACCATGTGCATGAAGCTCCAGTACGCATCGCGGTAATTGCCACGGGTCAAATGGTGCCATTGCGCCTGCGCTTGCATGGCGGCAGTTTGCACATGCACGTCCAGCGTGATGTCTATGCTGCCGTGCGCGCGCACGGTGGGCGAATCTAAATACGGCAGTGGCTGAGGGTGGCCGCTCGGGCGATCCCATGCGCCCAAAAATGGCGCGAGGGCTTCGAGCGTCACAACCCACGGCGATACGCTGGTGGCAAAGTTTTTCGCCAAAAACGGGCCGAGTGGTTGGTATTCCCACGCTTGGATATCGCGCGCGGACCAATCGTTGAGCAAGCACAGACCGAAAACGTGCGACGGCGTGTCGTCGAGCGCGATGGTCGCGCCCAAATCATTGCCCACGCCGATGTATACGCCCAATTCCAATTCGTAATCCATGCGTTGGCTGGGCGATAGGCGCGGCGCTGAATCATTTGGTGCTTTCACCTGTGATACCGGCCGTTTAAAATCCGTACCCGAAATCACCACCGACGAGGCGCGGCCATGATAGCCGATCGGAATCCATTGATAGTTCGGCATCAAGGGTTGGTCGGGGCGGAACAGTTTGCCCACATTGGTGGCGTGGTAGATCGAGGTGTAAAAATCGGTGTAGTCGCCAATCTGCGCGGGTACGCTGTACACCACATCGGTTTGTGCGATCAGACATTGCGCCCACGCACTTTGGATGTGCGCTCCGGCGGTGCTGCGCAAGCCACGCGAGAGCGCCAGACGCAAAGCCGACCATGCATCCCGTCCCATTGCCATGAATTCGTTCAATGTGGGTGCGCTGGCGGCGCAGAGCGCTTGCAAAGCCAAGTCGCTGAATAGTTCCGACTGCAATGCGGGCGTGGTTTGTACCAACTGCGCCAAGTCCAACACTTGATCACCAATGGCGACGCCGCCGCGAAAGGCCTCATCGCTGTCGCGTCGTTTAAAAACCGCGAACGGTAAATTTTGAATCGGAAAGTCGCTCGTGGCCTCATTGGCGCTGGCGAGCCAGCTGCGCAAATCGGGGTGATGGGTTTCGTTCAGTGTCATCATGGGCTGATTCCGTTCTCTTACATCGATTTAAAATTCGAGGTCAAACCTTGCCACACGTTCATGTAGTCGGGCTGGAAATGGGGTGCGCTTAATGCCGCTGGCGTTGGGTGCATAACCCAGCAGCTCTCCAGCATAAACGCCATGGTATTGCCTTGGTATTCGGGTTTTAGCTCGCTGGTAGACGCTTTGGCAAAGGTCGCGGCGTCAGGGCCGTGCGGCGACATGCAATTGTGCAGGCTCGCGCCTCCGGGAACAAAGCCTTCTGCTTTCGCATCATACACGCCTTCGATCAATCCCATGAATTCGCTCATGATGTTGCGATGGAACCACGGTGGGCGGAAGGTTTTTTCTGCCACCATCCAGCGCGGTGGAAAAATCACGAAGTCGCAGTTCGCCGTGCCCGCCACGGCGGACGGTGAGGTCAACACAGTGAAAATGGACGGATCGCAGTGGTCGAAACTGACGCTGTTGACGGTATTGAAGTGCGCCAGATTGTAGCGATACGGCGCATAATTGCCGTGCCAAGCAACGACGTCCAGCGGTGAATGATCCATCGGTGCAGACCAAAACGCCCCATCGAATTTGGCGACCAATTCAAAGTCGCCTTCGCGCACTTCAAATGCTGCGACGGGGCTTTCAAAATCACGCGGATTGGCCAAGCCATTGGCGCCGATCGGCCCCAAACTGGGTAACTCAAACGGTGCGCCGTGGTTTTCACACAGATAGCCGCGTGATTCGGCGGTATCGCCTGTGGTGCGCACTTGAAATTTAACCCCGCGCGGAATGACCGCGATGTACAACGGCGGTACTTCGAGCACACCCATTTCCGTGTGCAAACGCAGCGTGCCTTGCTGCGGAATGAAGAGCATTTCCGCATCGGCGTTGTAGAAAAAACGCTCGCTCATATCGCGGTTGAAGGCGTATTGGTCAATCGTGATGCCCGCTTGTTGGCGAATCGCGCCATTGCCACAGACGGTGAACAGCCCTTCGAGGAAATCACGCTCGCCATGCACGGTGGGCAAAGCACCCCAGCGCATCGGCGTGGGGTTGGTCGGCGCGGTGGTGGTCGGGTTGGCTGCGGCGACATCCAAATTCAGCGGGCGAAACGCGCCTTGTGCTACCGACGGGCGTGTGCGGTACAGCCATGAGCGCAGATTATGCGAGCGCGGCGCGGTGAAGGCGCTACCGGTCAATTGCTCGGCGTAGAGGTCGTATGCGCAGCGCTGGGGCGAGTTTTGCCCGTTGGGTAGGGTGTTTGGGCGAGCTTCGGTTGAAAAATGGTTGCGAAAACCGCTGAGGTAATGCAGTTGCAGACTCATGAGTGTCTCCGAAAATTCAGTGAACAAGGCTGGTGTGATTTGGATATTGCTTTTTATGAGTGTTCCATGCGCCCCGCCCCGCGGTGTGACGCATGTCGGATTTTAGGCATTGAGTACGCCGCGATTGATTTGGTCTTGCTCAATCGAATCAAACAGCGCTTGGAAATTACCTTCGCCAAAGCCGTCATTGCCTTTGCGTTGGATGATTTCAAAGAAGATCGGACCGATCACCGTTTGCGTGAAAATTTGCAACAATTTGTCCTCTTTGCCCACTTTGTCCATCGGTTCACCGTCGATCAAAATACGCAGGGCGCGCAGACGCTCAAGGTCTTCGCCGTGTCCGGGCAAGCGTTTGTCGATGTTGTCATAGTAGGTATCGGGCGTCGGCATAAAATCCATACCATTCGCGCGCAATTCGCTCACGGTGCGGTAGATATCGTTCGAGCCGAGCGCGATGTGCTGAATCCCTTCGCCGTTGTGCTCGCGCAGATATTCCGCGATTTGGCTTTTGTCATCCGCCGATTCATTGATCGGAATGCGGATTTTGCCGCACGGGCTGGTCATGGCGCGTGAAAACAGGCCGGTGTGTTTGCCCGCGATGTCGAAGTAGCGGATTTCACGGAAATTGAATAATTTTTCGTAAAAGCCTGCCCATTTGTCCATGTCGCCGCGCTCAACGTTGTGCGTCAAATGATCGATATAGGTCAAACCTGTGCCGACAGGGTGCTGATCCACACCTGGAATGGGTACAAAGTCAATGTCGTAGATGCTGATGCCTTGGCCGTTTTCATCCAAATAGCGATCCACCAAATACACCAAAGAGCCGCCAATGCCTTCAATTGCCGGAATCTGCAATTCCATCGGGCCTGTGCCCGAAGCCACAGGCTTGGCGCCCATCGCCACGAGTTTGGCAAAAGCATCGGCTGCATCTTTGACGCGAAACGCCATCGCATTGGCGCTGGCGCCATGTTGATCGGTAAAGGCTTTGGGTTGGCCGCTCGGCTCGGCGTTCAAAATAAAATTGATCTGTCCTTGGCGGTACAAAGTCACATTTTTACTGCGGTGGCGCGCAATGGCGGTAAAACCGAGCGATTCAAACAACGCGCCCAGTTTTTCCGGCTCATCGGAAGCGTATTCAACGAATTCAAAACCATCCGTACCGATGGGGTTGTCCCAAGTATGCATGTGTGTCTCCAATTTAGATTTAATAAAGGTTTGTGCGTGAATTGTACTGATAACATCGTGCAATTTTTGCGCATATATCGCTCGATAAAAACCATTTGTGCGATAAAATCAGCATAAAATTGAAAAATAGGAGATATTCATGCATTCCGTCGCTTTGGATGAATTTGATGTGCGTTTGCTGCATGCTTTGCAACAGGACAGCCGCCTGACCCACAGTGAGTTGGCCGATCGCGTGTTTTTATCGGCGTCACAGTGCCAGCGCCGCATCAAACGACTGGAGGAATTGGGCGTGATTGCGCAATACGCGGTGCGTTTATCGCGCACGCATACCGGTTTTGGTGTGCTGGCGATCATTCATGTGTCGATCGAAAAACATGGCAAATTTCCTGCGCAGGAGTTCCAGCAATGGGCGCAGAACGCGCCACAGGTGCTGGAATGCTACGCGACCATGGGGGATTTTGATTATTTCTTAAAAGTGGTGGCCAGTGATTTGACCGCGCTCAATGAATTTATGATGCAACAATTGCTCAACTCTTCCATCATCCGGCAGATTCGATCGAATATTTTGTTGCAGGAGGTCAAGCTCACGCACGCTTTGCCTGTGCAGAAAAGTTTGGGGTGAGTGGGGCTGCTTGTAAAAACAAATCCAGCCAACGGCTGGGTTTTGCGCATGCGACTGTTTAATGGACTTAGGAAAACGCGGAAAAAGTAGGGTTTTACTTTTCCCGTATTTCCTTAGCTAATCAATGGCACACCGGTTTTGCTTTGCGCGTATTCGAGGCTGACCTCAGGCGCAAGCTCGACGACGGCGATGCCGCGTTCGGTTACATCAAACACGCCCAAATCGGTGATGATGCGATCCACCACACGCACACCGGTCAGTGGCAGGGTGCATTCGGGCAAAATTTTGAATTCTTCGCCGGAACCGTCTTTTTTCTTGGCGGTGTGCTCCATCAGAATAATCACGCGTTTGACGCCAGCGACCAGATCCATTGCGCCGCCCATGCCCTTGACCCGCGCCCCGGGAATCATCCAGTTGGCCAAATCGCCGTTCGCCGAGACTTGCATCGCGCCTAAAATCGATAGGTCAACGTGACCGCCGCGAATCATGGCGAACGAATCCGCAGACGAAAAAATCGAGGAACCCGGGAGTGTGGTGATGGTTTGTTTGCCCGCGTTGATGAGGTCGGCATCAAGTTCATCCTCTGTGGGAAATGGGCCAATACCGAGCAATCCGTTTTCGGACTGGAGCCACACCTCTTTGTCGCTACCGACATAGTTCGCCACCCATGTGGGCAGGCCAATGCCAAGGTTGACGTAAAAGCCGTCTTGCAACTCTTGCGCGGCGCGTTCGGCCATTTGATCTTTGTTCCAAGCCATGCGATTCCCCTTATGATTCTGTGCGCAATGTGCGTAATGTGCGTTGCTCGATCCGCTTTTCGGGATGCGCGTTGAGCACGATGCGGTCAATGAATATCCCCGGCGTGTGCACTTGGTCGGGATCAAACGTGCCATTTTCAACGATTTCTTCGACTTCTACCACGGTGATTTTGCCTGCGGTTGCCGCCATTGGATTGAAATTGCGGGCGGTGCGGCGGTAAATCAGATTGCCCGATTGGTCGGCTTTCCACGCCTTAATCAACGCCACATCTGCAGTGAGCGCGCGTTCCATCAGGTAGGTTTCACCATCAAAATCACGGGTTTCTTTGCCTTCGGCGACCAGCGTACCGACACCGGTTTTGGTGAAAAAAGCGGGGATGCCCGCGCCGCCTGCGCGCAGTTTCTCGGCCAGCGTGCCTTGTGGCACGAACTCCAATTCCAATTCACCGGCGAGGTACTGGCGTTCGAATTCTTTGTTTTCCCCGACATAAGAGGAAATCATTTTTTTGATCTGGCGCGATTCGAGCAATAACCCCAGCCCAAAACCGTCCACGCCCGCGTTGTTGGAAATGCAGGTCAACTGTTGCACGCCGGTATCGCGCAAAGCCGCGATCAGCGCCTCGGGAATCCCGCACAGACCAAAGCCGCCGACGGCGAAGGTCTGGCCGTCGCGCACGATGTCGGCGAGGGCGGCGCTGGCGCTGGGGTAGATTTTGTTCATGCGGTCTCCTTGTGCTATTTGCTTGTCGTGTATACCGTGCATACGAATTGGCGGCGATTGTAGTCAGTAGCGCCGAGCCGGTCAAGTGACAGGGGGCTGATATGCCGATGGTTGGATTGGATTCGGTTTGGGTTATTCCGTGCTTCCTTAATCGGAATCATTTTGTTGCGACAGCAGTTGTGCGATGCTTTTTTCCCCACGTCCGACGAGGCTGCGGCGGCGGAAATAGTACAGCAGACCGAGCGTGGTCAGCACCATCACGCCGAGCATCAGCCAAAAGCCGTTTTTATTGTGCAGTCCGGGCATGATGTCGAAATTCATACCGTACAAGCCTGATAACAGGGTGAGTGGCGCAAAAATCGTGGTGACAATCGCTAAAAAACGCATGGTTTCGTTGGTTTGGTTGGAGGAGGCGGAAAAATGCAGATCAATCGCCGATTGCAATGAGGCTTGCAGGCGCACGGTGTGGCGCTGCACGCGCTCGGCGTGCTCCAATAAATCCTTGATGCGCACCAGCATGATATCGCGCCGTTGTCCCTGCGGTTGAATCAACGGACGTGCGCCGTCGCTCGCACTGTCATCATCTACCTGATCTTCGATGAAGTTGTCGCGCAGCTCTTGCAGTGCGTCGATTTGCTCTTCGCACAGATTTTCCAATTGTTGCAGAGCGACGCTTTCGTTGAGCAATTGCGCCCATTGTGAGAAACGGTGGTTGCCTTGCAACAGTTCGGTTTGCCAGCTTTGAATCTGTTCGGTCAGCGGCGCGCGCATATCGAGGTATTGGTCAATCAGTGCATTTAAGAGCTTTAAACAAAGGTCGAGCGGCGAAGTGGGTACTCGCTTGGCTTTTGGGTTGCTTTCTTTGCTCATGCCTTCGGCGTGGCTTTGCATGAAGGTGTTCAGCCGCTGATGCATCTGCGCAAACACGGGGCTGTGTTCGGTGCGCACGGTGACAATCGCATGGTCGGTGAGAATGAAGCTGACCGGTGATGTGTTGATTTTATCGGGCGAAAAGGCACTTTTTGGCTCGATATTTTGATGGGCGGCTTGACGCAGTTGTTCCGGTAAAACCAGTTTGCGAAAAATCAGAAAATCGTAGTCATCCGTTAAATCGAACGCGGACGGATGTTGTAAATTCATGATGTCGGAGACGTGGTAGTCGTCAATCGGGATAGCGGTGATTGATTGTACGGCGGCTTGCCAATGTTCCTCATCCAGCGCCACTTCGGAATGGTGGTAGTCCAACCAAACAAAGCCGCCGGCTGCGTGCCATTGTTCCGAACGGGTGGTGCTGATGGTGTATGTGCCGTTGGCTTGTGTGTGGAAATAGTAGGCGTTCATGTTGGGCGGCGATTGATTTTGAGCGGGTGTTGTGCGCGTGATTGTAGCGCACCGTTGGTATAAAAAGCGTATTCCCGCCATTTTCGGATCAATGAAAATGGCGGGAATGAGGCTTTTTTGTTATTTTACCGATTTTTGCTGAAGCCAACCGGGTTCATCAAGCATTTTGAAAATGCGGGTGGATGAGGTTTTCAAAGCAGAACAGTTCGTCCCAACGCGCTTGCGTGAGCAGTTTTTGTTCCAGCACCACGATTTGGTGGATGGATTTGTTTTGCTGATAGCCCTCGCGTGCGATTTCCGCGCATTTTTTGTAGCCCAAAATTGGGTTGAGCAGGGTCACGATGCCCAAGCTGGACAAGACCATGTCGCGTGTGCGGTCGGTGTTCGCGGTGATGCCGAGGACGCATTTTTCGCGCAGAGCGATAATCGCGTTGCCCATCGCTTTGATTGAGCTGAACAGCGCGTAGCCCAGTACCGGCTCCATCACGTTCAATTGCAACTGGCCGGCGGAGGCGGCGAGTGTGACGGTTACGTCGTTACCGATGACGTAGAAGGCGGCCTGATTGACTACTTCTGGGATGACCGGATTGACCTTGCCCGGCATGATGGACGAACCGGGTTGCAACTGCGGCAAATTGATTTCGTTCAGACCGGTGCGCGGGCCGCTGGCGAGCAAACGCAAGTCGTTACAAATTTTGGATAATTTGACGGCGGTACGCTTGATGGTCGCGGACAATTGCACATACGCGCCGGTGTCGGAAGTCGCTTCGACCAAATCGGGCGAGAGGCGTAAATCTATGCCGGTCAATTCGGACAGGTAGCGTACGACCAATTCAGGATAGCCGGTCGGTGCGTTGACTGATGTACCGATGGCGGTTGCACCCATGTTCACTTCGGTGAGCAGGCGGGTGGAAGCGTCAATGCGGTCAATTTCTTCGAGCAGGTTGTTGCCAAAGCCTTTGAATTCGGCGCCCATACTCATGGGTACGGCGTCTTGCAAATGTGTGCGTCCCATTTTCAGCACGCCGGAGAACTCCTCGCCTTTGCTGTGGAAGGCATCCACCAGATTGAGCACGATTTGGCGGTAGTCTTTCATGCGGTGAATCAGCGCCACGCGGAATGCGGTCGGATAGGCGTCATTGGTAGATTGAGCGCAATTGATGTGGTCGTTCGGGCTGATGATGTGGTAGGCGCCTTTCGGATGCCCCATGATTTCGAGCGCGACGTTTGCCAACACCTCATTCACGTTCATATTGGTCGATGTGCCCGCGCCACCTTGAATCATGTCGGTCGGAAATTGATCTAAGTATTGACCGTCAATCAGTCGGTCGCACGCCTTTAAAATCGCCGGATAAATCTCGCTCGGCAACACGCCCAATTCGTGGTTCGCCATTGCCGCGGCTTTTTTCACATAGCCGAATGCGGCGATGAGGTACGGCTCGTTTGAGACCGGCACGCCGGTGATGTGGAAGTTTTCAATACCGCGCAGGGTTTGCACGCCGTAATACTGCGTATCGTCCAACTCGCGTTCGCCCAAAAAATCTGTTTCTTTCCGTGTGACCATGATTCACTCCTTTTTTATAAAAATATCAACGGAGCAGTTCAGCGGCCTCCAGCGCAAAATACGTCAAAATACCATCTGCACCGGCGCGTTTGAACGCCACCAATGATTCCAACATACAACGATCCAAATCCAACCAGCCGTTTTGTGCCGCCGCGCACAGCATTGCGTATTCGCCGCTGACCTGATAAGCGAAGGTCGGCGCTTGAAACGTCTCCTTCACCGCGCGAATCACATCCAAATACGGCATACCCGGCTTCACCATTACCATATCGGCGCCTTCGGCCAAATCCATGCCGACTTCGTGTAAAGCCTCATTCACATTCGCCGGATCCATTTGATACGTTTTTTTATCCGCCTTGCCCAAATTGCCCGCCGAACCAACCGCGTCGCGGAACGGCCCATAAAAATGCGAGGCATACTTCGCCGCATACGACATGATTTTGGTCAATTGAAAATCGTGCGCTTCCAATGCACGGCGAATCTCGCCAATGCGCCCGTCCATCATGTCCGACGGCGCGATCACATCCGCGCCTGCCTGCGCATTGCACAAAGACTGCTGTACCAAAACCTCGGCCGTCGCGTCGTTCAATACATAACCGGCTTCATCAATCAAACCATCCTGACCATGCGAGGTATACGGATCCAGCGCGCCATCGGTGATGATGCCCAGCTCGGGAAAGCGCTTTTTCAACTCGCGCACCACGCGCGGGATCAATCCATCGGGATTGAACGCCTCACGGCCATCCAAGGTTTTTTTGTGCGCCTCAATCACCGGAAACAGCGCCAGCGCCGGAATACCTAAACCCACCGCACGCTCCGCCACCGGCAGCAACTCATCCAAAGACAAGCGAAACTGATTCGGCATACTCGGAATCGCCGTGCGCAGCTTTTCCCCCTCCGTCACAAACACCGGATAAATCAAATCATGCGCGGTCAAGGTATGCTCACGCATCAGATTGCGCGAAAACGCATCGCGACGCATACGGCGCAGACGGGTTTGAGGAAACGTGCGATTAGGAAAATTAAATGAACTCATGGGCAAATGACAGTAAAAATAAGGGTGATTACAGAAAAAACACAGCAGAAATCACCGTCTAAATTGTACTCCCTATTTTGGTGCAATGGCAAAAAAAGCATCGGGAGGAACCGACATTGAGCACGGTTAAACAAAGCGAGACAAAACAATAGATGGCGACGCACGTATTGTATAATTTTGCCCGCAAAAAACCCATGAAAATACGGAAAAAGTAAACCCCTACTTTTTCCGTGCTGAGCATTGGAAATTTTGTCAGGGAAACCCTGACAAAATTTGAACAAAATCAAAATGTTAAAAATGCGAATGCGTTCAAGTGTGCTTGCCTATATCAATGCTTGAGCTGAGAAGCAAACTTATTCCGCGTTTTCCCATGAAATTCATGTGACGAGTTAAAAAATGAGCAATCCATGCCTGAACTGCGGTGCGTGCTGCGCCTATTTCCGCGTGTCATTCTACTGGGGGCAAACCACCGCGCACCCGAACGGAACCGTACCCGAATCGCTAACCGAACCGCTCAATTACCACTATGTCGCCATGCGTGGCACGAACCAAGTCAATCGCCGCTGCATTGCGTTGTCAGGAGCGGTTGGGCAAACGGTCGGCTGCACCATTTATGAACAACGCGCCACGCCCTGCCGCGAGTTCGCTGCGGGTGACGAGCGCTGCAATCAGGCGCGCAGACATTGGGGTTTGGCGGCGCTGTGAGAGCGCGCTATTTGCCATTTTACAATGGTGGGATTAAAATGAATCGCAACAAAATGGCAAGTGTCCGCTGAAGTTGGGCGATGCTCATGAGTCAATAGCGCTTTTGTCGGAATGGAGGCGATGATAGATGCGATCACACGCTTTTAAAGGAAAAAGAATGAAAAGGGGCTTGAAAGCCATCGTGGCAGTGTGTGTGTTGACGTTATCCACACAAACGTTTGCGGCGACACAGTGTGCTGCTGATGCGGTTGGTCAAGCTAAAAAATTATTGAATTTTCATTCGGATGGCGATTCACGGGCAGAAGTATCGACTGATGCGACAGAGTTGCCATCCATCATCAATCCCATCAATAAAAAGCAGAAGTTCAAAGTGTTTGAAGTGTTCGGGTATGTGTACAAAGGTACGTATCGCATGCGATTGATCTACTATCCCTTGGGCGACGATTGTGTCCTGATGGGGCAGGAAATATTGGAATTAGCGAACCTTTAAACCCATCATTCAAACGATAGGAGGCGTATCAATGAATGATCCTCAGATAATTTCAGGTCACTGTCACTGCGGTGCTGTTTCATGGACACATCAAGGCATCCCCGAGTCCGCCACCGCGTGCAATTGCACCGTCTGTCGCCGTTACGGCGTGCTTTGGGCGTATGGTTAGGTTACGAAGGGGAAAACATCGTCGTGGCGGGGCAGAGCAAAGCGTATGTGTGCGGTGATCAAACCATCGAATTTCATTTTTGCCCCGACTGTGGCGGCGTTTCATTTTGGCGATCCATAGAAACAGGGCAGGACGGACGACGACGCATGGCCGTTAATTTACGGCAAACCGAGCCGGAGTGGGTCGCGCACCTACCGATCGATCATTTTGACGGGCTGGATTCGTTTGAGGATTTGCCGCGCGATGGACGCTGTGTCGCGGATTATTGGTTTTAGTCGGTGGGCTTGGATTTTATGGGGCAACGTCTTTTTAGGAGCGGATATGCGTACTTATTTACGTCAAATACTATTTAATTTCAGCGTGTTGATGGCTCTGACGCACACGTCGATGGCTTTTGCCGATGAAGCGGCGGAGTTTCAAAAGGCGCAAACTGCCGCGCATACATGGCTGCTTGGTGTGGATCAAGGTGATTATCCGAAATCTTGGCAAGAGGCGGCGCAGTCGTTTAAAAAAGCCGTGACGTCCGCGCAATGGCAAGCCTCCGTGGCCGAAGCACGCGCGCCACTGGGCGCCGTCATTTCACGCCAGCCCGTGTTGGTGCAATACAAGCCCCCTGTGCCCAATGCGCCGGCAGGCGAATATGTGGTGATTCAATACCAAACTCGCTTTGCCAATCGAGCGAAGGCACTTGAAACGCTCACGTCGATACATGAGGCCGATGGTACATGGCGAGTGGGTGGTTATTTCATCCAATGAATTTATGTAATAATGAGGACTTGATGGTGCATGTAACAGTCCGTGATGTATGTGTTTGGTGAAGGTGAATAGCCCTTATTGTTGAGGAATTTTGCGGTATGGTGCACTTTTTTGGTGCGCCATTGTTTTGGGTATTGATATTGGATGAGCGTAGGTTTAGGATGAAAAACCAAGCATACTTTTGATCAAAGTTGTTTGGTTTACTCATTCATAACCAGCCCATCTCTCGGTAGTTGTTTCTGATCGGTCGGTTATTTTCATAGTCATATCAAATAAGGAGGATTTACTATGACAACACAATCCGATCGCTGTTCAGAGCTTGGTTACCAACGTTTAGACGACCCGATTTTGAATAAAGGCACTGCGTTTAGCGCCGAGGAGCGTCAGCGTTATGGCTTGGAAGGTTTGCTGCCGGTCTCTGTCGAGACCATAGATCAACAGCTTCAACGCGTGCTGGGTCATTTGGATGCGAAGCCGAATGATTTGGAGCGCTATGTCTACCTCATCGGTTTGGCCGACCGCAATGAAACCTTATTTTACAAAACCATTATGTCCGACCCCGTGCGTTTCGTACCGATTGTCTACGATCCCACGGTGGCGGATGCGTGTACGAATTTTGACCATATTTTTCGCCGTCCGCGCGGCATGTACCTGACGCGCGATATGAAAGATCGCTTTGCCGAGGTGCTGCGCAATTGGCCGGAAAAAGAGGTGCGTTTCATCTGTGTGTCCACCGGTGGGCGCATTTTGGGTTTGGGCGATATCGGTGCCAACGGCATGGGTATTCCGATTGGTAAATTGCAGTTGTACACCGCGTGCGCAGCCGTACCGCCGCGTCATTTACTGCCGGTTTTGCTGGACATTGGCACGACCAATGAAAAACTGCGCAACGATTCGATGTACCTTGGCCTGCGTCAAGATCCGCCAAGTCCGGATGAGGTCGATGCGATTGCCGATGCTTTTGTCGCTGCCGCCAATGAGGTTTTCCCCGGCGTGTGCGTGCATTTTGAGGATTGGAAAGGCACCGACGCAATGCGTCTGCTGGCGCGCTACCGCGAGAAAATCTTGTGCTACAACGATGATATTCAGGGCACTTCCGCCATCGCGGTGGCTGGTTTGACCACGGCATTGCAAATCAAACAAGAAAAAATGTCGGAGCAGCGGGTGTTGTTCCTCGGTGCGGGGTCGGCGGGTTTGGGGATTGCCGGTATGATCGCATCGGCGATGCAATTGGATGGTGGTCTCACGCGCGAACAGGCGCTGGAGCGCATTCGTCTGGTGGACATCAATGGTTTGGTCGAATCCAGCCGCACCGATTTGAACGAATGGCAAAAACCATTTGCCCACGCCGATCAGCCGAGCAAGGATTTGCTCGAAGTGGTCAAAAACTTCAAACCGACCATCCTCATCGGCGTCAGCACCACAGCGGGCGCATTCAATGAGGCGGTGGTCAAGGAAATGGCGGCTTTGAACGAGCGGCCGATTATTTTTGCCTTGTCCAACCCGACGGATCACGCCGAATGTTCTGCCGAGCAAGCGTACCAATGGACGGATGGACGGGTGTTGTTCGCCGCCGGCGTACAATTTGATGATGTGAGCTATAAGGGCAAGACCTACCACCCCGGTCAGGCGAACAACTTCCTGATCTTCCCGGCGACCAGTTTGGCCGTGTACGCCACGCGCCCGAAACGCATCACCGATGCTATGTTCATCGAAACCGCGCGAGCTATTGCGAATCAGGTCATGGATACACAACGTGCCAAAGGGATGCTTTATCCGCCGACCGAGAATGTATTGGAGATGGAATTGACCGCCGCAACGCATGTGGCACAATACATTTTTGATCAAGGCATGGCGACGGTGGAGCGACCGGCCAATGTGCGTCAGTGGATCGAAAGCTTGTTGTACCGTCCTGAATATTGATGGGGTTGATTCAATTGTCCAATTGCTGCGGCGTGTGGTTTGCGCATGTCAATGACGCCAACCACGGCTGACGACGCCGCTGGCTCCGTGCAACGGGGCGGGGTAATGATAGCGTTGTCACCTCTCCTAACGTTATGAAAACAAATGCCATGCGCCTGTTACAGTGTGCTGAGCGTAGTGCGCTTGTCTTACGCGCATGGCGTTCCGTATGTCGTTAGCCACTATCTTGACGTTGCAAATGCGCATGATCGCGCTCTTGCGGCGCCTTTAAGGAGTCGGTATGAATCCGCAAATCATTCTCACCGCCATCGCTCCCGTGATGCTGATTTTGGCATTGGGCTATGCGGCGGGCAAACATCAAAGTTTTACCCAAGACCAATCTCGTGGTTTGAGCCAACTGGCTTTGCATTACGCATTACCGGCGGCCTTGTTTTTGGGTATGGCGCATTTCAACCGCCAATTGCTGCTGGAGCAAGGTCCCATTGTGGTGATTATGTTGGTGGGCTATTCGCTTTTTTTCTTGCTGGCATATTGGCTGCTGCGCCGTATGGGCATGGACAAGATCAAGGCTACCTTGATTGGTTATGCAGTCAACTCCACCGCTGCGCCGATTTATGGTTTAACCGTATTGGTGCCGATTTATGGTCAAACCACCGGTACGGGTATTGTGGGTTTGGCGGCGTTGGTGACCAACTTGGCGCAGGTGTCGGTGGTGATTTTCATGCTGCAAACGGCTGCGGCGGCCAATAATAAGGCTGGACAACAGCTTTCGCTGGGTGCGTCCATCACGCAGGCGATGAAAAACCCGCTGGTGTGGTGTCCGGTCGCTGGTGCGGTGTTTGCGTTGTCCGGGCTGAATCTATCGCCTGTGGCCTCGGCGGCACTCAATCCGCTGGCGGTCTCGGCCTCGGGCGTAGCGATTTTTGCCTGTGGCTTGGCGTTGGCCAGTTATCCCCTCAAAGCCGCATTTTCGCGCACCTCTATTTTGGCCGCGTTGGTATGTATGTTGGTGCAACCGGCGTTGTTTTTCCTGATGATCAAAGGCTGGGGTTTGAGTACGCCAATGGCGCACGCCGCATTCGTGGCAGCTGCGATGCCGACCTCAACCCCATCGGTGTTGTTCGCGCAACAATACCGAACTTGTGAGAGTGAAATGGCAGGGATTATGCTCATCACAACGGTGGGTATGGTGCTGTCTTTGCCGATTAGCTTGATGATTGCGGCGTATTTGTGAGGCTCGGAGGATACGTGATATGCGGTGTCTGATGAGTGAACGGTTGCCATCAAGCGTGGGGCTGGTGCTCGCGGTGGTATTAATCGGTGTGGCGTCGGGGCTGGGAGCGGCGGCATTGACAACGTTGATTCATGGTATTGAGTGGCTGGCTTTTGGTCACAGTGAGGCGATGTTTCGCATTGTCACCGATGGTACTACGCCGTTGCGGCGTTTGTTGGCGCTGGGTGTGGGCGGCGTGGTGGTTGCTTTGGGCTGGTGGTGGTTGCAAACGCGTGGCCGTGCCGTGGTCAGTGTGGCAGCGGCGGTGCGTGCGAATACGTCAGTTGCGCGAAACCCACCGTTCAAAGAGGGCGTCGCGCACGCGGTACTGCAAATCATTGCGGTGGGTACGGGTGCGCCGGTGGGGCGTGAGGTCGCACCGCGTGAGTTGGGCGCGCTGTTTGCCGGACGTATTGCCGATGGCTTTCGCATGGACGATGACACGCGCCGCGTGCTGGTGGCGTGTGGCGCGGCAGCCGGATTGGCGGGGGTGTATCACGTGCCGTTCGCTGGTGCGATTTTTGCTTTGGAAATTCTGCTCGGGGTTTTTACGGTACGTCATGCGGCGATTGCTATTGCTGTGTCGGCGATTGCAACTTTGACGGCACGCATCAGTGTGTCCACAGAGACGTTTTATTGGGTTGGGCAATTGACGGGGGATATGGCGACGATACTGTGGGCGGGATTTTTGGGGTTGCTTATCGGGCCTTTTGCGGCAGGGTTTGCCCGTGCGGTGGAGGCTGCGGAGCAAAAACGTTGTCAGCGGCAGCAGGTTTTGTGGGCGATACCGCTGGCTCTGTTGCTTTCTGGTGTGGTGGCGATTTGGTTGCCGCAGGTTTTGGGTAATGGGCGATCGGCGGCGCAGAGTGCCTATAACATAAGCATGGGGCAGAGCTTGCAATTGCCATTGTTGGCGCAGAGTTTGTCGCCACTGCTGATCTGTGTGGTTTTGCTATTGGCCAAAATCGGTGTGGTTTTGTTGACTTTGCGCAGCGGTGTTTTTGGCGGTACGCTCACGCCTGCTTTGTCGATTGGTGCGCTGATCGGTTTGCTGTTGGGCTTGCTGGCTCAGCAGTTCGCGCCTGATTTGGGCTTTGAACCCAGCTTGGTGGCGAGCACTTTGGCCGGATCGGCGGCATTTTTGGCGGTGTCGATGAATGCGCCGCTGACCGCGCTGGCTTTGGTCATTGGTTTTACGGGGCAATCGTTGGCAGCGTATTTGCCATTGTGTATGGCTGTGACAATGGGTATGGGCAGCGGTTTGTGGATGCGACGGCGCTTAGTTTAATTAGATCAATAACTTACAATGTTCGGCACCAGCGACTGAGCCAATGGCTTGGGCATTGCTCGGTTTGCCACTGCGCCAATGCGGCGCGCTCGTCCGCTGTGTTCGGGCAGGCGAATACGGTCGCGCCGGAGCCGCTCATGCACACATAGGCCTGCGGTGCGACGGCTTGCAGGGCTTTGTAGACCGCTTCGATTTCGGGTGCGATGATGAATGCCGCCGACTGCATGTCGTTGGAAAACGGTGCGTGCGCGTCCAGCCGCTGCAATTGCCGTTCTAAATCGGACATCCCTTCTTCGAGCGGTGCATGGTCGCGCACCAACAGCGGGTGCTGGTACACCGCGCGCGTGTCGGCATGAACATTGGGCTTGACCAACAGCAATTCGCGTGACGGCAACGCCAACGGCGTTAATTCCTCACCCACGCCGCGCGCGAATGCGGCCGAATACGGGCTGATGAAAAACGGTACGTCTGCGCCCAGTGTCAGACCGATGTTTTGCAAGGTGACATTGTCCAAATGGGCTTGCCACAAATCATTGAGCGCGATCAAGGTGGTCGCCGCATCGCTGCTGCCGCCGCCCAAACCCGCGCCCATCGGGATGTTTTTTTTCAGTTCAATGTCGGCTCCCAGTTGCGCCACGCGCTCGGCTTGCTCACTGCTGGGCGCGCGCTGCTGCAAATGGGCTTTCAATGCCAATGCGGCGCGGTAAATCAAATTATCGCTCACACTGATGCTGGCGCTGTCCGAGAGGTAAATTCGCCCGTCGTGGTTCGGCGTGATGTGAATTTCGTCGCACCAGTCGATGCGTTGAAAAACGGTTTCTAAGCTGTGGTAGCCGTCCGCACGACGTCCGGTGATGTGCAGGAACCAGTTGATTTTCGCGGGGCTTTGGTAGGTGTGGCGCATAGGAAAAGGGCTGGTTAATTACGGCTTTTTGATGGGTTTTTTCACAGCGGGCTGAGCCGGTGCAATGGTTTTTTCTTGTGCGCCGGGCGGCAGGAGTTTGTCCAAATCAATCTCTTCCTCGGTGGGTGCGCTGTCGGTGTTTTTGAGGTCCGAGCGGTTGTCGATGCCCAAGGTCAGGGTCATTGGCTCGGGCTGGTTGCGCGATACCTCGATGCGTTTGGCCAGATTGGGGTTGGCAAAGGTGTCGGTTACGACGACATGCCAGCCGTTTTCATCGCGCACTTTGACCAAAGGACGATTCGGCGTGCCGATCCAGTTGCGCAAATTGGCAATCGGCATGTCCATGCCAAACAGGCGGTAAAACAGCTCATCCGCGGAGCCCTCGGTCACTACGCTGCCGTCGGAGCCTTTGTAGGTTGCTTGCGTCGGGGTCAAATGCACCAGCGCAATCGCATTGCCAAACGGTGTGGACAGGGTGATGTCGGTCGCGCTGGGGTACTCATCCCAGCGGATTTTGCCCGAGGAGCCTTTTTCCGGTGAGCGCGGCATGTCAACGGCCATGCGGCCTTCCATATTGAAATAGGGTTTTTCAGTGCGCTCAACGGGTTTGAGCGTGCTGCACGCGGTCAATGTGGACAATGTGATCACACTCAGCCCGACGTACAGTCGGCGTAGGTGATGTGAAAGGATGTGTCGGTTTGAGGTCATAGGATTCATGGTGTCATTGGTGGGCTATGGTGCGGCGGCATCCACGCCCAGACGTCGCGTGGTTTCATTGAATTGTTTGATCAGTACGGTGTCGTTTGCGTCGATTTCGGTTTTGAGCTGGGCAAACAGGGTTCGCGCTTCGTCACGCTCGCCCGCCCCGTTGGACACCCAGAGAATTTCCGCCAGATGCAGCCGCACATCCGGGCTGGGCTGCGCGGCTACGGCGGCGCGGCTTAATTGAACCGCTTGCGCGAGTTTGCCTTGGCGATACGCCAGCCATGCGGCGGAGTCAATGATGTGTGGCGCGGTCGGTGCTATTTTTAGTGCGCGTTTGATCAGTTTTTCCGCTTCGTTCAGACGAATATTGTGGTCAGCCAAGTAGTAACCGAGGTTGTTCATCGCTTCGGCATCGTTTGGCGTGAGCGCGTACAGTTGCTCAAAGGCGTGCAATTGATCATCGGTATAGCCCAGTTTTCCGGCCAAATCGCCCAACAGGGTCAGGCCGACTTCGTGCTTGGGATGCTTTTTGAGAAAGGCTTGGGTGTCTTGGTAGGCCGATTGCAGTTGACCGGCTTCGCTTTTCTTCAAAATATTGGCCAAGGCCATTTGTTCGATCAACGAGTCGCCCAGCGTGGCGTTCGGCGCGAGGCTTTTGAGCAATTGCGCGGCGATCAATGCCGACGCGGGGTCGTCCGCCAATGCCGCCACCACATACGCGCGCTCGGCGTAGCGCGGATCACGGGTTTTTTGTGCGAGGCGCAGATAACCTTGGTAGGCCGTTCTCAGCTCGCCGCGCGTGAGCGCCACATCGCTGAGAATTTGATAGGCGATGGTGTCGTAGGTGAGCTTTTGTTTGGGCAAAACGTATTCGGTTTTGCTCTCTTGCGACTCGATTTTTTCGGGCAAAACGTCATGGGTTTGCGCCAGTGCGTGCGTCGAAAAAGCGCTCACCGCCAAACCGAGCATACCCGCTGCAATGGCTGATACAATACGGCGCATGGCAAAGGGTGAGCGGCTGACGGTGGAATGCGAAGTGTGTTTCATGGGGCTGCAATCTGTGTCGAAAATAAAAGGCATTGTAACCAATTTTATGTCCGCTGTTCTGTTTCTAACCCATTCTTGGCGATGGATGCGGCGTTATGTCGCTGATTTTGAAATGGATCAGACGAGGCGCATCGCTGCAGACAGTACAATCAGTACGGCCAAGCGGTGCAACGAAGTATGAACATTTCAGGAGCAGCGAGTATATGCCCGAATTACCCGAAGTGGAAGTAACCCGTCTGGGCATCACCCCACACATCGAAGGACAAACCATCACGCGCATGGTGGTGCGCCAAAGTGCGCTGCGCTGGCCGATCGACGCGCAGCTGTCCAAGTGGTTGAAAAACGCCCGCATCGAGCGCACCGAGCGGCGCAGCAAATATCTGGCGATCCATATAAACTGTGCGAACGGACGCTGTGGCACGCTGCTGATTCACCTCGGTATGTCCGGCAGTCTGCGCATCGTGGCGAAAAATACCCCACCGCAGAAACACGATCACGTCGATTGGGAACTTGGGGAGCAAATTTTGCGCTTTCACGACCCGCGTCGTTTCGGCTCGGTACTGTGGCACGACGCAGCCGATGGCGACTGGCGCACGCATCCGCGTTTGCAGACATTGGGTATGGAACCGTTTGATCCGGCCTTTGATGGTGAACACATTTATCGCGCCACACGCAGCATTTCGCAGGAGATCAAAGTCGCGCTGATGAGTGGTAAATGGGTCGTCGGCGTGGGCAATATCTACGCCAGCGAGGTGCTATTTTTGTGCGGTATTCACCCGCAAACCCCCGCCAATCAACTCACCCGCACCCAGTGCGACGCGCTCGCCGAGCACATTCCGCTGCTATTGGCGCGAGCCATCGCGCAGGGCGGCAGCACGCTCAAAGATTTTGTGAATAGCGACGGCACCAGCGGCTATTTTCAAATGGATTTCAAAGTCTATGACTGCTTCGATCAGCCCTGCTTGCGCTGCAAAACACCGATCGAGCGCATCGTACAGGCGCAACGCGCGACCTACTTTTGTCCGAAATGTCAAAAACCCAAACGCGGGCGCAAATCATGAGTCAAAACGACACCTTGGCGCAGCGTCTGGTCGCGTGGCAACTACAACACGGGCGGCACGACCTGCCGTGGCAAAACACGCACGATGCTTACCGCATTTGGCTCTCCGAAATCATGCTGCAGCAAACCCAAGTCGTCACCGTGATTGACTACTACGCGCGGTTTTTGGACCAATTCCCAACCGTGCAGGACTTGGCGCGCGCCGCGCAGGACGAAGTGCTCGCGCTGTGGGCGGGCTTGGGCTACTACAGCCGCGCGCGCAATCTGCACGCCTGCGCACAGCGCGTGGTTAATGAGTTCGGCGGCGAGTTTCCGCGCACGCCTGAACAGTTACAAACCCTACCCGGCATCGGCGTATCGACCGCGGCGGCGATTGCCGTATTCGCCTATGCCTACCCCGCGCCGATACTCGATGGCAACGTCAAACGAATTTTGAGTCGTGTGTATGGCATACGCACCGCGCCGAGCGCGGCGACGGATAAAATCCTGTGGGTAAAAGCGCATGAAACCCTATTCACGCCACAAGATGCCCAACGCCTCAAAATCCCGTTTGAACGCGGCCTACGCGCCTACACGCAGGGCGTGATGGACTTGGGGGCGACCCTCTGCACGCGTACCCAGCCGAATTGCCACGCCTGCCCGTGGTCAACGCAGTGCGTCGCGCTGGCAGAAAACGCCACCGAACAAATCCCCGCGCCCAAAGTCGCCGTGGCGGTTAAAGAACTGCATTTTGACTGGTACCTCTACCGCTGTGGACAACGCGTTTGGCTGGAGCAACAACCCGAACGTGGCATCTGGGCCAAACTCTGGACGTTTCCGACACAAGCGCGATTGGAACACGCCGCCGCGCAAAAACTCACCCCACTCAAACACCGCCTGACCCACCGACAGCTACACATCCAGCCCTATTTAATCGAACTGAACGACAACCAAGCGCAACACGTCAGCAACACCGCATCAGGGCGTTGGCTGGATTTGAACGAATCAAAATTCAGCCTCGCGTTGCCTAAACCGGCGGAGCAATTGCTGCGGGTTTTGAGTGAGCGGGATTTATTGGAAAAAGGATAAAAAGAGTCTACAATGGAGCGAAATTATGCGTGATGTTTTGTGTGATTGATTCGATCGCATAACATCCGTGTATGAAGGTTTTTATTTGATAAACAAGAGGCTGGAGGAGTTCGAAGAATGTTATTGATCAATATGAAAGAATCTTATGCGTCGGTATTGGCGCATAAGTATAGTTGGGCGTCAAGGAAAAGTTAATGACAATCCGAATCTTTGCAATATTTTTCTCCACTCTTATTTTTGCCACTTTCGCGCATGCACAAGAAGGCACGCTAGAACGTTCTGACTGGAAGAAGTTCTTCGACGATTACCAAGCCAAAGGCACGATAGTTGTGGCAGACGAACGTCAAGCAGATCGCATCCTATCGGTTTTTGATCAAGCACGGGCGACAAAACGTTACTCGCCTGCATCAACATTCAAGATTCCACACACACTTTTTGCACTTGATGTAGGTGCTGTTCGTGATGAGTTCCAGGTTTTCCGATGGGACGGTATTAAACGAAGCTTTGCAGGACACAATCAAGACCAAAACTTGCGATCAGCTATGCGAAACTCTACGGTCTGGGTTTATGAGCTATTTGCAAGAGAGATCGGTGAGGAAAAAGCCAAACGCTATTTAAAGCAAATAGGTTATGGCAACGCCGACCCTTCGACAAGCAAAGGCGATTATTGGATAGATGGCACTCTAGAAATTTCTGCGTACGAACAGATTTCGTTTCTCAGAAAACTCTATCGAAATGAATTGCCATTTCGGGTAGAGCATCAGCGCTTGGTCAAAGATCTCATGATTACGGAAGCCGGGCGCAACTGGATTCTGCGCGCAAAGACTGGCTGGGAAGGTAGGTTTGGCTGGTGGGTGGGATGGGTTGAGTGGCCTACCGGCGCCGTATTCTTCGCATTGAATATCGATACGCCAAACAGAATGGATGATCTTTTCAAAAGAGAGGCAATCGTGCGGGCAATCCTCCACTCTATCGACGCGTTGCCGCCCAACTAGTCAATCCAGCGGACGCCTTTGGCGCCGCTGATTTCAACGTTCGGCGTCATAACTCACACACTGGCCAATCATGCGCGATCGCCAATATCTCTTCTCCGATGCTGACTGGTTTTCAGTCGAGCGTAATCAACTTCAAAAGATGGCGGAGGAAATTGCAGCCGTAAACGGCGACCGCTTGCTCAACACCGCAGTTGATGACCTAGCACGGTACTTCGAGTCAAAGTTCAACGTTGAAGTCCCTGCGCTCATAACCGAGGAAATCGTCGTAGATCAACGCGAAACAAAGATCGATGTCCGCCATGACCCAAGACGCTGGATCGACGACCGGAGTCGGCCGGTATACGTTCCAGGGACAGAAGTGGAAGTCGAAATCCCGTTCACCGGGGACGCCGAAGTGTTTCGTGTGCAGCCTACCTCGTACACGTTGAATCCACCGAGAGCGGAAGTCCGCCCCAATGCGCTCGTTCTTCGCATTTCGGGTACAGACTTGAGCGCTGAGGGAGTGCAGCAATCCATTAACCAAACGATTAGCGACATTCAGTCCTATCTCAGCATGCTCCGAACCAACGCCGCTGGATTGAATCAGCAGTTATTTCAGCGCGCCAAGACCGCCATAGAGGCGCGTCGGCAGAAGCTGCTCGCGGACCGCAATCTAGTTGGCGCTCTCGGCTTCAAAATGAAACAGCGCGATGGGATCCAGCGTACCTTTGCCGCCCCGGAAGTTAAGAGAAAGATCGCGCCGGCCATGCCCTCAGCAAGCTCCACGCCCTATAAGCCTGAGCCAGTTCTAAACAATGAAGATTACAAGCACATTTTGGACGTGCTCGACAATATGGTTCATGTAATGGAACGGAGTCCGTCGGCATTCCACCACATGGATGAAGAGGCGCTGCGTACCCATTTTTTGGTGCAGTTGAATGGGCACTACGAAGGCCAAGCAACAGGCGAGACATTCAATTACGAGGGAAAAACTGACATTCTGGTTCGCTCTGGAGACAGAAATATCTTCATTGCCGAGTGCAAATTCTGGGGTGGCTCCAAGAAGTTGACCGAGACAATTGATCAATTACTGGGATATAGCTCTTGGCGCGATACCAAGACCGCTGTAATCATCTTCAATCGGAATCGCGATTTTTCCCGCGTATTGGCGGCTGTTCCAGAAACCGTAAAGCAGCACCCGAACTTCAAGCGCGAAATTGCCGGGAACACAGAGACTCGCTTTCGGTATTGCTTCTCCCACAGAGACGATACCAATCGCGAGTTGCTGCTGACCATCTTGGTATTCGATGTGCCAACTCCGCAATGACTATGACGCCGAACCCATCATTCGAAAGGATCTCGCACGAAAAGCCGCGCGAGGCCGCTCAATTCAGACGTTAGGCGTAAATTAACAAATCGATCAACATATTTCGTAAGCGCGTAGCCTCGATACCGTAGATACCGTTAGCCAAGTCAATAAAAGAGCAAGTAGGGTGGGCAAATTTTAATTTGCCCACCTTTTTGTTTGTATCCGATGTTTTTTGTGTGCCAATCGGAAATGATTTACACCCTACAAGCTACTGAATCAATTGGTGAAACCTAATATTAAACAGCGTATTTGTCGCGCAACGCATCCCATTCGCTAATCGGCACGCGCACCCACGCGTGTACCACATCGGCAAATTCGGCATGAATCAATTCACCGCCGAGCTGCGCTAAATCCCGCTTGAATCTGTCGATTTGTTTGTAGTTGAGCGTGAGTTCGTATTCGGCTTGTTCGATGAATTCGCTAAAAGTGGCGTTGTCCAGTGCCATTTTCGCCGTACCCGCGTAGGCGCGCGCCAGTCCGCCCGTCCCCAGATTGATACCGCCGTAGTAGCGAATCACGCCAACGCAGATATTGATGAGTTCGCGTCCTTCGAGATGCGGGATGATGGGTTTGCCTGCGGTGCCGGAAGGTTCGCCGTCGTCGGAAAAGCGTAGGATGATGCCGTCGGGCGTTTGGATGCGATAGGCATAGGCGAGGTGGCTGGCGTTGGGGTAGTCGCTAGCGAGTTGGCGTAGCATGGCCGCGACGGACTGTTCACTGTCGGCGTAGGCGGCGCGGGCGATGAAGCGTGATTTTTGGATGGTTTGTTCGGCGAAGCCACTGCTTAGGATTTGCTGCATAGATGTTGATTAAACCGGATTGTCTTCGTCGATGAAGCGGTATTCCAGCCCAAACTGCGCCGATAGGTGTTTGCCCAGCGCTTGTATGCCGTAGCGTTCGGTGGCGTGGTGGCCGCAGGCGAGGTAGTTGATGCCCAGTTCGCGCGCTTCGTGGTAGGTACGCTCGGAGATTTCGCCGGAGATGTAGGTGTTTGCGCCGAGAAGTGCGGCCTCGTGGATGTAGTCTTGCGCACCGCCGGTGCACCATGCGACACGTCCGAGGTGGGCGTGTGTGTCGCCAATCAATAGTGGTTTGCGTCCCAGTGCGGTCTCGGCCATTTGGCAAAAATGCGCCAGCGTTGGGTTGCCATCGTGTGTGCCGCACCAGACCAGCGGTTCGGTCGGTGATTGCCCACTGACGCTCAAGCCGAGCTTGTGCGCGAGTTGGGCGTTATTGCCCAGCGTGGGGTGCGCGTCCAGCGGTAAATGGTAGGCGATGAGGTTGATGTTGGCTTCGATCAGGCGACGCACGCGTTGGTATTTCATGCCGACGATGCTGGCGTCTTCGCCGCGCCAAAAATAACCGTGGTGTACAAGCAACGCATCGGCGTCCCAATCGGCGGCGGCATCGATCACGGCCTGACTTGCTGTGACAGCGCAGGCAATTTTCGTTATACTGTCCCTGCCTTGGACTTGCAGTCCATTCGGGGCATAATCTTTGAACTGTGAGGGATTCAGCAACAGTTCGATTTCATTGAGTAATTGGGTACGGTTCATGTTCAAAAAAGTTTGGTTAGGGTTAACACAAATCGTGACGGTATTGGTCTTGCTGGCGTTCATCGTCATCACGCTCAAACCGCAGTGGTTGCCGTTCAACCTATCCACGCTGGGGCGCGGCAGTGTCGCGGTGAAGCAGGCCGATCCGAACGCGAATCTGACTTTCAAGCAAGCACCGGCCAATCTGGCCGGCCTATCCTACCATGAAGCGGTGGCCAAAGCCATTCCTTCCGTCGTGCGCATTTACACCACCAATAGCGCGACCGCGGGCATTGAAAAAGGCAGCGGCTCGGGCGTGATTATCGATAAGCAAGGTTACATCGTCACCAACCAGCACGTGATTTCCGGCGCGACGCAGATTCAAGTGGTGCTGGATGACAACCGCGATGCAGCGGCAAAGCTGGTCGGCGTTGATCCGGACAATGATTTGGCCGTGTTAAAAATCGATTTGCCTGATCTCACCTCCATCACCATGGGGCGCGAAGATGAATTGCGCGTGGGTGACGTGGTTTTGGCCATTGGCAATCCGTTCGACGTCGGACAAAGCGTCTCCATGGGTATTGTTTCGGCGCTGCACCGCACGAAAATGGGCGTGAATACCTTTGAAAATTTCATCCAGACCGACGCGGCGATCAACGAGGGTAACTCGGGTGGTGCGTTGATCGACTCCAATGGCAATCTGGTCGGCATCAACAACTTCATCGTCAATTCTGGCACGGGCAACAACACCGGTAACGCCGGTGTTGGCTTTGCCATTCCGGTCTCAACCTTGCAAGAAGTGGCCGAAGAGCTGATCAAAACCGGTAAAGTCTCGCGCGGCTATATCGGCGCAAGCAGCCAAAACATCACCCCGCAAATGGCCAAAGCCTTCAATTTGCCCAACGCCAGCGGCGTCATCATCGCCAGTGTCGCGACCAACGGGCCGGCGGCGCAAGCGGGCGTGCAAGTGGGTGATATTTTGACCAAGATCAATGATACGGATATCATTGATGTCAACAGCATGGTTAATGTCGTAGCGCAGCTCAAACCGGGTGAAGCGGTGAAATTGAGCATTCAGCGCAACGGTCAAGGTCTGGAATTGAAAACCACCGCCGGAGAACGACCCGTGGTGGCAACGGCGCCGTGAGATTGAAGTGAATCCATATAGAAACAAAAAGCCGACTGATTTGTCAGTCGGCTTTTTGTTACTTTTTAGGTAGGGTTGGCTGCGCGTTGCTGTTGTTGGTATCGCTGCTATCGCTGGTATTCGCGTGACTCAACAGGGCATTGATGTATTGAACATCATCGTCACCCAATTGCCCGATCGCGGCTTTTAAATTCACATTGCCTAAAATCGTGTTGTACTGCGCTTGCGCGAGGTTGTATTGCGCTTGTGCGTAGGCATTTTGCGCGTTCAATACGTCGATATTGATGCGCATACCGAGTTGGTAGCCGAGGATGTTTGAGTCGGCGGACTTTTGCGCCGCGCCGCGCGCGCTTTCCAGTGCATTGATGGTGGCCAAACCGCTCACCGCTTGGTTATACGCTGCACGCGTGCTTTGTGCAACGTTTTGCTGCGTGGCGCGCAGGGTTTGGAAGCTGATGTTTTCCTGCGCTTGCGCTTCGCGCACTTGGCCGCCGATCAGGCCGCCATCGAAAATCGGCATGGATAGTTCGAGGCCAACGGTGGTCACGGCGGACTGCTCGTCCGGCTCGCGTTGCAAGTTGGTGTTACCCCAAGTGCGTTTGGCCACGACGTTGATTTGCGGTAGGCGTTTTTGCCCGATGCGCGTGGTGTCCAAGGTGTTGAATCGGTAGTTGAGCTGGGCAATTTGTACGTTGTAATTGTTTTGTTTGGCTTGCTCTACCCATGAGTCGGCGCTGCCCGGTACGGGCATTTTGAGCTTGAGGGGCGCGCGGATGTTGGATAACGGCTCGTTAATCGCACGTCCGGTCAGTAGTTCGAGCGCGGATTTGGCGTTGTCCCACGTGGTATGCGCGTTGATCAGCGAGGCTTGCGCATTGTGCCAGACGGTTTCTGCTTCTTGCGTGTCGATCACGGTGGTGTTGCCGATCTCGAAGTTTTTCTTGGCCATTTCCAACTGGCGCTCGGCGGCTTTGGCCACATTGTCGGCGACGCGCGCATTGTGCTCGGTCAGCCATGCGCTGAAATAGGCTTGTACCACGCGGGTGATCAGCTCTTGTTTGGCTTGCGCGATTTTCAGCTCGACGATGGAACTCTGTACGTCCACTTGTTTGAGTGCGGTCAGTTTGTCGAGCGCGAATATTGGCTGGTTCAGACCAACGGTTAGACTGGCCGGATGCGTGCGGCTATTCACGGCTTTGGTTTCGCCCCAAAATTGTTTGCGGGTGTTGTACACGCCGCCCGAGAGGGTGACGGTTGGCAGTACGGCGGCGCGCACTTGGGCTTTTTGGGCATTCAATACGTCATTCTGCGCCGCACTGGCGAGATACGTCGGGTCGTTGCGCTGTGCGTCCTGATACGCCTGCCATAGGTCGTAGGCGTGCGCGGGCTGGGTGAGCCAGACGCTGCTGACGGCGCACAGCAGCGCCGCGAGCCGCCATGAGGTGCGGGTGCGGCGCATTGGTCGAGGAGTCGAACGTGAATGACGCATGGGGGCTTTCATCAGAAGGTGAACTGAGAGACTTTGCCCGCTGTTGGGGTTGCGCTTTTTTTGCGCTCGTCGTCGGACAGCGGCGACAGAATGGTTTCAAACAGGGTTTTCTGCGCCCATGATTGCTCATCGGTGCGCGTCACCAGTACGGCGCTCATCATCGGCGCTGACGGTTCGCCGACCACGACGAGCATTTGTCCGCCGACCGCGATTTTATTGAGCAATGCGGGCGTCAGGCGCGCGATGCTGCCGGCCAACACGAGTACGTCGAATTTGTCGGAGCTGGCTTTCAGGCCGTTACTCAACTCATAATTGACGTTGTGTACATTCGCTTGGTTCAGGTTGTTTTGCGCAAAGCGCAGGATTTTTTCGTTGATTTCGTAGGCGGTCACGGTGCGCGCGAATTTGGCCAGCAAGGCCGCCAAATAGCCGTCGCCCAAACCGACGAGCGCGACGTTTTCCGTGCCTTGCAAGTCCAACTCCTGCACCATGCGCGCGAGCAGGCGCGGCGGCATGAGTTTGGTGCCGGTGTTGTCGCCGTCATTGAGCACCAGCGGCAATTCGATGTCCATGTAGGCGAATGGACGCAGTTCGGTCGGTAAAAAATCTTCGCGCGGCAAACTGTGCAATAAGCGTAATAACTCGCGATTGTGCACATCCCACGGGCGGATTTGCTGTTGCACCATATTGTATAAAGCGGTTCGTTTCATCGTATGCTCCTCTCTAAGACGCATCAATCAACTCAATTTCATCGGGATGAGAAGTCGCCCTGTCCAATCATATCCGTCATGCGCCATTATGGCTTGCATGACGATTCGCCCACCAGTGTCGCACTTTGCTTGCACCATCGTCAAGGAAGGTGTACACCACCGGTACGACTACCAGTGTTAATAAGGTTGATGTGATCGTACCACCGATCACTGCTTGACCCATCGGCGCTCGCTGTTCGGCGCCTTCGCCCAGCGCCAATGCCAGCGGCAACATGCCGAAAATCATTGCCAAAGTCGTCATCAGAATCGGGCGCAAACGGATATGCGCCGCTTCCAAAATCGCTTCGGTGCGGGTGGCGCCGTGCGCACGCGCTTGGTTAATGAAGTCGATCAGCAAAATCGCGTTTTTCGTGACCAAACCCATGAGCAAAATAAAACCGACGATGGAGAAAATATTCAACGTGGAGTTAAACATCAGCAAGGCCAAAAACACGCCGATCAAGGACAAAGGCAGGGTGCTCATGATCGCCACCGGCTGAATGAAACTGTTAAATTGCGACGCCAACACCATGTAAATGAAAATGACCGCCAAGCCCAATGCGGCAGCGGCATGTCCGGCGGACTCCGCCGAGTCCTGCGCATCGCCGGCGACCGAGTAACCATAGCCCGGCTCCCATTTGACCCGATCAAGCACGCTTTGAATGTCCTTCGATACATCGCCGACGCTGCGGTTCATCGGATTGCCGTCGATGCGGATTTGTCGCACCAGATTCTCGCGCACGATTTCGGTGGCCGTTTCGCCATAGCGCACATCGGCCACGTCACCTACACGAATTTGAATCGGTTCGCCCGTGCCGGTGTTGATGCCGGTGGTGATTTTCATATTCACCACATCCTCCGGGCGGGTGCGCTGATCGGCAGGCAGACGCAGTTCAATGTCGTAGTCGCGGTCATTCGGCGCGCGCCAACTGCCGGCTTTGTAGCCCGTAATCATACCGGCCAGAACCGAAGACACCGCGCTGCTGTTCACGCCCAGATCGGCAGCCTTTTGATGATCCATCACGATGTCCAGCGCGGGTTTTTTCTCCGCAACCGAGGACTCCAAATCCATCAGCCCGGGGACGGATTTGAGTGCGGCCAAAACTTCGGTGCTGTAGGCTTCAAGGCGTTTCAAATCCGGCCCTTGGATGTTGTAAATCAAACGTTTGTTCGAGCCTGCGGGCCCGCCTTCTTGACCCGTGACTTTGGACAGGCGAATGCCGGCGATTTTGGATAATTCTTCGCGCATCGGGCCTTGCAAAGCGTTGACTTTGCGCGAGCGCTCCGAGACCGGCTTGAGTTTGACATACAGGCTGACCACATTGTTGTCATTCGTGCCGCCGCCGATGCGCGCGAAGCTGTAATCCACCTCGGGGAATTTCTCTTTGAGCACGGCTTGCACCTGACGGGTTTTGTCCGTGCTTTGCTCCAGCGACGTGCCAACTGGCGTTTTGAATTTCACATTCATTTCCGAATAGTCGCCTTGTGGCACAAATTCGGAGCCGATGATGGGTACGATCATCAGGCTGATGACAAAGGTCGCGGCGGCGATCGCCAGCGTTATGATGCGGTGTTTGAGCGCCAATTTGAGCATGTTTTGATAAGCGTCGCTGAAGGCTTCCACTTGCCGTTCAAACCAGACCAAGACGCGTGCGCCGGTACGCTGCTCCAGCGGCCGTTCCGAGTCAGGGTCGTGCCATTTGGACGAGAGCATCGGATCGAGTGTGAAGGATACGAACATCGACAGCAGCACCGCAATCACCACGGTGATGCCGAATTGGTGGAAAAATTGGCCGATGGTGCCGTTCATATAGCCAATCGGCAAGAATACCGCGACGATACTGAGCGTGGTGGCGAGTACCGCCAAGCCGATTTCCTGAGTACCCTCAATCGCGGCGTTGTAATGGTCTTTGCCCATCTGCATGTGGCGCACGATGTTTTCGCGCACCACGATGGCATCATCAATCAGCAGGCCGACCGAGAGCGAGAGCGCCATCAAGGTCAGGTTATTGATGCTGTAACCGAGCACATACATGAAACCAAACGTACCGATGATCGAGACCGGCAGCGTAACTGCGGTGATGACCGTGCTGCGCCACGAGTGCAGGAATAAGAATACAATCAAAATCGCTAAAAATGCGCCTTCGAAAATCGTATTACGCACTTCATTCACGCTGGAACGAATGCTGACGGTTTGGTCTTGGCGAGTGGATACTTTGATGTCTTCGGGCAGGCTTTTTTGCAACTGCGCCATTTGTGTGCGCACGTTGTCCGCGACTTCCAGGGTATTCGTGCCGCTGGATTTGATGATGGTGATCGAGAGGGTCGGCTGTCCGTCGGTCATGGCGGCGCTTTTCTTCTCGGCAATGCCGTCTTCCACCTGCGCCACCTGCTCCAAATACACTGGCTGACCGCCGCGAGTGCCGATGATCAGGCGGCGAAAATCCTGCTCATCTTTTAAGCGGCCTTTGACTTGGACGGTGAGTTCTTTTTCCTGATTTTTGACGACGCCTGCGGGAAGCTCTTGGTTCGCGTTTTTAATCGCGGTGGCGATTTCGTTGATGCCGATGCCCAGCGCATTCATTTTATTCGGGTCCAGCACGATGTTCATTTGCGGATTCACACCGCCCAAAACATTGATTTCACCCACACCGCGCGCGGTTTGCAAGCGCGGTTTAATCACGTTTTCGGCAATATCGGTCAATTCGCGCAGCGAGCGATTGTCGCTGCCCGAGACCACGAGCGATAAAATCGGTTGGCTGTTCGGGTCGTTTTGCGTCACGATCGGGTCGTCGGCGTTGCTCGGCAGCTCGCGCCGCACGCGGTCGATTTTCGCCCGTACGTCTTGCAGCGCGTTGTCCATGTTCGTGTTCATCTCGAACTGCGCGATGACCACGGAAATGCCTTGATACGAGCGTGAGGTCAGGGTTTTGATACCGCCGACCGTGTTGATCGCTTCTTCGATCGGTCGCGAGATGTCGTTCTCGACCGAGGCGGGCGATGCGCCCGAGTAAGTGGTCTGCACCACGATGACCGGAATTTCCACATCGGGAAACTGGTCAACCGCCATTTTTTTGTACCCCATAATGCCCAGCACCACGAGGCCGAGCACGACCATCACGGCGAAAACGGGGTTTTTAATACTGACGCGAGTGAACCACATGGTTGATCTGTCGCCTTATTTTTGAGAGGGTTTATTGCTCAACCACGCTTTGAGTTTGCCCCAAAAGGTTTTGGGCGCTTCGGTCTTTGCACCATTGTTTTGGGTATGGCTCGCGGCTTCGCCGGAGTTTTCCACCAACTCCACTTTTTGTTCCGGTTTGATGTCGCCCAGATCCAAACGCACCACCGATTCGCCTTGTTGCAATCCGGAGGTGATTTCGGTAGGTGCATCGGCGGCTTCACTGGCGCGCTCGCCCAGCGTGACTTCGCGTTGCTCAATGTGATCGTTGTTTAGGACATACACATATTGGCGGCCATTTTTCGCGTGAATCGCACTGGCGGGCACGCTCAGGACGTTCGGTTTGCTGGAGAGCAAAATGTCGCCTTGCGCATACATGCCTGCGCGCAGGGCGCCGGTGTTGTTCACGCGCACATAGACGGTGAAACTGCGGGAGCCGGCTTGAGCCGCCGGATTGATGCGTTCGACCGTGCCGGTGAAAGCGTCCATCACGCCGGGCGTGCGCAATTGTACGGTTTGGCCGATGGCGATTTGCCCGACTTGCTCGGCGGAGATCGGCGCGGAGACTTCAAAGCTGTCCTCATTCACGATGGAGAACAGCACGGAGCCGGTGCCGACGGTTTCGCCCGGATTGATCTTGCGTACCGCAATCACACCGTTGATGGGCGCAGTGATGCGGGTTTCGGACAGATTGCGCTGGGCGATGACGAGGGTTTGCTGTGCATTGGTCAAGGTGCTGCGTGCGTTTTGCAGGGCGACTTCGAGTCGCTGCAAGGCCATTTTGGCGATAAAGCCGGAGCGGTACAGCGCCTCGTTGTTTTGGTAGTCTTGTTGTGCCAGTTTGAGGCTTTGTTCGGCCGAGATCACGTTGGCACGGGCTTGGTCGTATTGCGCCTGATAGGTGGTGGCGACCAGTTCGGCCAGCGTTTGCCCTTTGCTGACGGTTTGTCCTTCGCGCACCGCGACGCTTTGCACTTCACCACTGGCGCGCGCGCTGACCAAGGTTTGTTCCAAAGGGTTGAGCGGGCCGGAAATCGGCAGGGTTTTGTCCAAAGACACCGCTTGTAATTGGGTGATTTCGGAGCGTTTGATCTGAACCACGGTGGTTTCAGCGGTTTTGCTGCGACTGGTTTTGGTCAAGGCTTGGTAAACGCGAAGACCGATGAACAGTGTCAGTGCGAGGACAATCAAAACGACCAGTTGTTTGCGTCGACTTAATGCAAAAAAACGGGCAAAAAAATTGAGGTTGGATGCCATAAAAATCAGCCGAAAAATGGGTTTAGCGGTGCAGGGTCATCATTTTGTGATAAAACCCTCGCATCATGATTGGTTGCGCCAAAATGCAACGTCCGCTGAATACCGCATTCTAAAGGATTTTCATGGACAAAATACGCCTTCCGAGTCGAGTTTACAAAACTTTACACACACGTATTTGTCCAAACAATTATGCGTGGCTCACCAGACGGAAATCGCGCATGCGAAAGCCCAACGCAAACAGCACGACGAAATAGCACACCGCGCTGACAGTGATGATAAGCAATAACCAGCCCGCACGCTGAAGCAACGAGCTGATGCCGTGCGACATCGACAGCCAGTCAATTTGGCGGCTGGCAAAATATGCCACCCAGCCCATGACAAACACGGCCACTAATACTTTGCCGATGAATCGCAGCCACGGTTGCCAAGCGCCGAGTACACCGCGTCGTCCGAGCAAAAATACCAGTGTCGCCGCATTCAGACACGCCCCCAAGCTGATTGACAGTGACAGCCCCGCATGTTGCAAATATGGCACAAAAACAACGTTCATCAACTGCGTTGACACCAGCACGCCAATTCCGATCAACACCGGTGTGAGGATGTCCTGTTTCGCATAATACGCACTGGCCAAAATTTTGATCGAAATCAAACCGACCAAGCCAATTGAATACATCGACAAAGCCTGCGCGGTCTTCTCCGCGTCCACGGCGGTGAAACGACCATGCTGAAATAAGGTACTGGTCAATGGCATCGACAAAACCCCCAAACCGACGGCCGCCGGTAATGCCAGTAGCAGCGTCAATCGCAACCCCCAATGCAGCAAACGTTGATATTCCGCCTGATCGTTCGAGCTATGCGCGCGCGTCAAACTGGGCAATAAAATCGTGCCCAACGCCACGCCGAGCATACCCGTTGGAAACTCCATCAATCGGTCGGCGTAAGAAATCCACGACACCGCACCGTTACCCAAGCTTGCCGCCCAGTTGGTGTTGATGATCAGGCTGATTTGCGCGACCGACACCGCCAGCGTTGCGGGCAGCATCAGTTTCAAAATCCGGCGCACATTCGGATCACGCGCCGCTCCGACCACGTTGAATGAAATTTTGGGCAGCATGCCGATGCGTTTGAGCGCGGGAATTTGCCACGCCAATTGCAAAATACCGCCTGCAATCACACCCACGGTCAGGGCGTAAATTGGCGGGTTAAAATGCGGCGCGAGCAATACCGCCGCGCCGATCATCGTCACATTCAATAAAACCGGCGAAAAAGCAGGGGTTGAAAAATTCTTCCAAGTATTCAATACCCCGGCGGATAAAGCCGTCAGCGCCATAAAAATAATGTACGGAAACATGATCTGCGTCATCAGACGCGTGTATTCGTAGCGCTGTGAGCCAACCTCCATCGTGCCCGCCATGATGAACATCACGCCCGACACGCCGACGATGCCCAAAATAGTAATCAGCGTCACCACCCAAAACAGCAAAGTTGCCGTGCGATCAACCAAAATCTTGGTGCGTTCATCGCCGTCAACAGCTTTGCTTTGCCCCAAAACCGGAATGAAGGCCTGCGAAAACGCGCCCTCGGCAAACAGACGGCGCAACAAATTCGGAATCCGAAATGCGACGAAAAACGCATCGGTCGTCATGCCCGCGCCGAAAATCGACGCCGTTAAAATCTCACGCACCAGACCGGCAATGCGCGAGAGCAGGGTAAAGCCGCTGACTGAGGCCAAGACCCGCAGAAAATTCATACTGTTAGGGTTTTTCATGTTTTTAGGTGGAGCAAGTTATTTGAAATGCGCAAAAAGTCGCACCTGAATCTCAAAGGTTCATTTTTTTGTGCACATCACGGAATTGGGGCAAGGCTCGAATGAAACAGACCGTAAGTGCAAACACACAACGCACAAATCGCCTGAAACGCCAATAAAATGCGGAAAACCATTGAGCCATCAGCAAAAAAGTGATATATTGTACAGCTATTTTCTTAAATAACCCGTGTTTTTTGTAACAAACGCTGTGTGTCTCACGGCGAATTGAGGCGAAAAACCGATGGTACGACAGTATACGGGCCGCGTTGAAAAATCGCTTTGCGCAAAGCGATTTTTATGACTCAGGAACGCATTAAGAACCGATAGAACGGCTCGGCAACGGGCGGTATATCGTTAATAGAAAATCGATTTTCAATTTGAATTTAAAAGGATTAGTCATGGCAAACTCAGCACAAGCGCGCAAACGCGCTCGTCAGGCGGTCAAGCAAAACGCACACAACGCATCACTGCGTTCACAATACCGCACAGCGGTAAAAAACGTTCGTAAAGCAGTTGAAGCAGGCGACAAAGCGGCGGCTCAAGCAGCGTTCGTTAAAGCAATGCCTGTGATCGACTCGATCGCGGACAAAAAAATCGTTCACAAAAACAAAGCGGCACGTCATAAAAGCCGTTTGTCTGCCAGCATCAAAGCAATGGCAGCGGCTTAATCAGCCACTTCCTGCGAAGGACAAAAAGCGAAACCGACGGGTTTCGCTTTTTTTATGTGTGTTTATGTGTGTGTTGCTCAAAAACCGTCTTTACAAATCTTTACCTGTGCGTAAAACAGCATTTACAGCCCTTGGATAAAGTGTCACCGTCAAATATGCGAATGGCTTTTCTCAACTTTAGGCCGCATATTTGGAAAAAGACTAACTAAAAACCAAGGAGTTTCAGATGGAAAACACAAACAATACCAACAATGTCAACAATGCCAACAACACAAACAAAGCAACGATTGATTCAGCGGTTGATGCCGCGCAAAAGGCAATCGACGAAACCGTAAAGGCTGAAGAATCGCTTAAAACCGAAGCGGAAACCACGCGTGATGCGAAAGACCAGACCGACAAGTCTGATTTTAAACGCAATGAAGAAGAGCAACGTGAACGCGACCATCGTCATCACGCGCATCGAGGTGGCCGTTGCGGCGGCGGATGCAGAGAGGGCGAAGGTCGTTGCCGCTGGGGTAAATGGTTGGCGATGGCTGGCTTGATGCTGACCACGGGGATTATCGGCGGTATGATTGGAGGCAAAATCGGTAGTCACGGCCATCATGATCGCTCGGATCGGTTTGACCGTATGCCGCATGGTGGAATGATGCAGCGTGACGGTATGCGCGGTGGTATGCAGGGTGGTCCGATGGGGCCGGGGATGGGTATGGGCCAAGGCATGGGTCAAGGTCAAGGCATGGGGCAACCCGATCCGGCGGGACAGCCGAACCCGCCCGCACCGGCGGCTCAAACGCCTCAAGCTTCTCCGCCTGCGGCACCGACTCAAAACCGCTGATATTGGTTTAACGAGCTTATTATTTTTTATTGTCAATATAATCAAACTGTCGGGCGTGCGCGGATGCGGTATAACACTGCCATGCACGCCTGACGTGTTGTATGATGTGATGTGTGACCGACATGTCATGAATAGGCAACGGATAAAAAAAATGAAACAGCATTTATTACTGATCGAGGATGACGAGCGTCTCGGCGCGCTGGTGTCTGAATATCTGACCGACGCGGGCTTTGACATCACCCATGTGCTGAACGCGGGCGATGGTTTGGCTTTGGTACAGGCTCAGGCGAGCGCAGAAAAGCCGATAGACGGCATCGTTTTGGATTTGATGTTGCCCGATATGGATGGCTTGACTGTGTGTCAAAAGGTGCGCGCGCAGTCGAATGTACCGATTTTGATGCTCACCGCGCGCGGCGACGCGATGGATCGCATTGTTGGCTTGGAAATGGGGGCAGATGATTATCTGCCCAAACCATTTGAGCCGCGTGAGTTGCTGGCGCGACTGCGTGCGATTTTGCGCCGTGGCGCAGGGCAAATGGTGGCCGATGCGGATTCGGATGTGTTGCAATTTGGCAGCTTGACCATTGATCGCGGCGCGCGCGAGGTGCGTCTCCAGACGCACGATGGGGAGCGGGTGTGCGACATCACCAGCTATCAATACGATTTGCTGCTGGTTTTGGCCGAGCGCGCAGGGCGTGTGCTGTCGCGTGATTTTTTGATTGAGCATTTGAAAAATCAAGCGCTCGAAGCCTTTGATCGCTCGATTGACGTGCATATCTCACGTTTGCGCGCCGAAATTGAGGAGGATCCAAGGCAGCCGAAACGCATCGTGACCGTGCGCGGCGCGGGCTATGTCTTTGCCAAGCACCAAGATTAACGGGGACGGAGCATGGTGACGCGGCACAAACTGTATGTCAAAATCTATCTGGCGGTGCTGGCGAGCATCGTCATTTTTGCAGTGGCTACCGCATTGCTGTGGCGTACGCTCGATGATCGTGAAGAACGCACCGGCGGGCGTTTTGACGCCATGATGCAATTGGTGCAAAACGCCATGCCGGAGGCCTCGTTGTCACCCGAGCAACAACAAATCGCTTTGGATAAGCTCAATCGCAATCTGCGGCTCAATATCGTTTTGATCGATCCATCGGGGGCTATTTTGGCGCAAGTCGGCGACCTAATGTATGTGAGGGACGGGCGTGGGCATAAAGGCATTCCGCCGACGATGGAGCTGCATTTGGCCGATGGCCGCGTGGCTTATGTCCGTCCGCCACGGATACTCGGCGGTGGTGGCGGACGCCCGCCCAAGCCCGATGACACTTTGCCGATGGGCGTGGCGTTTATTTCCGGTTTGGGTATTTTACTTGGCGCGGTCGCGTTGACCGCTTTGCCGCTGACGCGTCGTTTGACGCGCCGTTTAGAGGCGCTCAATACGGGCGTTGAACGCTGGGGGCAGGGCGATTTGTCCGTGCGTGTGCCGGTGCAGGGCAAGGATGAGGTGGCGAAATTGGCGAGTAGTTTTAACAGCGCTGCCGAAAAAATTGAGGAGCTGGTGCAGACCAATAAATTGCTGTTAGCCAACGCCTCGCACGAATTGCGCACGCCGCTTACGCGCATTCGCATGAACGTGGAAATGCTCAAAACTCAAGACGATGCGCGACAAACCCAGCGCAAGGCTGAGATTGAGCGCGACATCAACGAGCTGGATGAAATGATCGAGGGTATTTTGCTCTCCAGCCGCTTGGACGCCTACGCGCAAAACACGCAGGAAATGCCGCTCGAATCGGTGGATGTGTTGGCGTTGGTGGCGGAAGAGAGCGCGCATTATTCCGGTGTACAGGTGGCGGGCGAATCCGTGACGATCAACGCCAACCCGAAACTATTGCAACGTCTGGTGCGCAATGTGGTGGAAAACGCTTTGAAATACGGCGCGGCACCCATTGAGGTCTCGGTCGTCAAAACCCTACCCAGAATTGCCACCTCAACGGCGCAAGGCGTGGACATTCATTTCAAAGACCACGGCGCGGGCGTAAATTTGGATGATCCGAACCAATTGTTCGAGCCGTTTGTGCGCGCGCACCCGTCACAAAAAGGCGCGGGTTTAGGGCTGGCGCTGGTGAAAAAAATCTCCGAGCGTCACGGCGGCAGCGTGGAAATCGTATCGAAAACAGGCGAAGGCTTGCATTTGGTGGTGCATTTGTAGGTCGTGAGATGGCCTTAGTTTGCCAATAAAAATGCCGCTAAAAAATCAGCGGCATTATTATTCCATCGGTTTAATCGAGGCGGATCGAATCCAACATCAATGTGACATTTTCATCGGCATTGCCTCGCCCAAAGCTTTGACCGGTGCTTGCAGATCGAGGAACTCGGACTTGCCCGCCTTGTTTTTGATCTCCAATTTCAGCGTTACGATGTCGCCTTCTTTGAGCGGTGCTTTCAGGCTCATGAACATGATGTGCAGACTGCCCGGCTTCAATTCAACTTTGGTGTTGGCGGGCAATGGAATGCTCGGTACCTGCGCCATCACCATTTTTTCGCCGTCCATTTTCATGGTGTGCAACTCGACTTTATCTGAAACCGATGAGGTCGCGCCGACCAGCGTTGCATCTTGATCCGAAGTCAAATTGACGAATGCGCCGCCCATGTTTTGCCCCGCGACCGTTGCGCGCGCCCACGCGCCTTGCATCTCAATTTTCAGATCGCCCACGGCGCGTACTTCGCTCGGCATGTCGCTCATGGCGGGCGGTGTGGCGTTTTGGGTTTCACCCTTTGCCTGTGGCGGTGGCATGTGGTCGTCGTGGGCTTTTTTGTTACAGGCGCTTAAGCCAAGTACGGCGATGGCGCTAATCAAACTGAGCATCATGAGTGATTTTTTCATGGAGTTTTCCTTTCTTATGCTGCTGATAGTAATGGATTACTGGTGCATGGCCGAGTGCGCCAACGATTTCACCGGCGCTTGGATGCTCAGGGTTTCGACGTGGCCGGAGGATAATTTAATTTTTAAGGTAATGGCAATGTTCTGTCCCTCGGTGAGCGGCTGTTTCAAACCCATGAACATGAGGTGCAGACTGCCCGGTTTCAATTCAACTTGGGTGTTGGCGGGTAATGGGATGCTGGATACTTGCGCCATCACCATTTTTTCGCCCTCCATTTTCATGGTGTGCAATTCCATTTTTTCCGAAACCGGTGAGCTTGCGCCGATCAAGGTTGCGTCTTGATCCGAGGTCAGTGTGATGAAGGCGCCGCCCATGTTTTGCCCCGGAACGGTGGCGCGCGCCCATGCGCCGTCGGCGGTGGTTTTGGCTTGCGTGCCGAGTGAAATCAGGCACAGTGTTGTGGTTAAAAAATAGCGAAAATTCATGAGGTTTTCTCCGTAAAAAAGAAGTTGGATTTAATGGTGGTGTTCTGTGGTGTGCGCGGCAGGCAATACTTCGAGGCTTGCAGCTGGATGCTCGGCATCGTGCGACGGTGCATCCCAGATCAGTTGTTCCGCGCCGCATTGCTGGGTGACGGTGAAATATAGCATGCCGGGCTGCGCGGCGACCTTTGCCTGAAACACAAATTCGTCGTAAAACGCATCCGGCAGATTGCCTTGAGACCAAATGATGGCTGAAACATCGTCGGTAATGGTCTTGCCGTGCAGGCTGTAGGGCTGTGTCAGCGGCGTACGCACAGTGTTGAGCGCCCAGCCGGATTTAGGCATGGGTTTGGCGGCCTGAATGCCATTGGGTAATTGGATGCGCACCGTATCGGTGGGTTTGCCGGCGCAGCCATGCGGGATTTTGAGGGCAAAACGGACGTAGCTGTCCTGAGTGGCTTGCGTTTGAATAAAGCCGACGTGGGCGGATGCGCTGGTTGCAACCAATCCTAAACAGGCCAGCAGCCCACGGATTTTCTGAGTAAAAGATGACATGATTTTTCTCTCTATACAATAGATGGATAAATACACCCACACCACCATGATCGGTGATGGATGGTGATTAAGAAGCAAAATAATTGTTTAGAGAAAATGGTGGTGCGCGCGGATTAGCCCAACGCCATTGCGGCGAGGCGATGTCCACAACGCTCGGCTCAAGCGCGGCATGATGCTGTGTTGGCACGAAAGACAGTGTGGCAACGTGCGTCGGTGGTGCGACATTGGGCAGGTGAATCAGGCAACTGAGGCATTGCTGACTGGCTTTGAGCTTTAAATCAGTGATGTCATAGCCTGTCTGAATATCCCCCTCGTTCATCCAGACCGTCATCATGCCCTGCGCGGTGCACAGGGTTACGGCGCGCGCCTGCTGTAGGCTCATCAAGCCATGCGCCGGCGTACTGAGCATGGTCAGCACCGCCAGCACGCTCAGGTAAAAACCGAGCGTCTTACGGAGTACAATGGCTGGGCGATAAAACAGGCGCAATGGCCAGACAGGACACATAAGATGAGTAAATAAATGAACTGGCATAACCATAGCAGAATTCAGCGGCTGAATAAAGCGCGGGTGTGGAAATTACACAATCCGATCATTATTTCCCGAAAAAAACCGTGCTACAATCAAATCGCGATAATGAGTGCAACTCATCGCGATGCTGATGAAGTATAAAGAAAGCACGGAACAACCCCTACCGTCTGGTTTGGGTTGTTCCGTGCTTCCTAAAGTATTTTTTGACAGATTATTTTCCAAGGAGATCAACATGGCCGGTCGTTTTGAATTAAAGCAAGCCAAGGACAGTCAATATATGTTCAACCTCAAAGCAGGCAATGGACAAATTATTTTGACCAGTGAGTTGTATAAAACCAAGGTGGCCGCAGAAAACGGCATCGAATCGGTGCGTAAAAATGCGCCGGATGACGGACGCTACGAGCGCACGGAAAATAAAAACGGCGAACCGTATTTCAAACTCAAAGCCGCCAATGGCCAAGAGATCGGACGCAGCGAGTATTACAGCAGCAAAGCGGCGATGGAAAACGGCATCGAGTCGGTGAAGAAAAATGCACCGGATGCGGAAGTGGTTGAAAAGCAAGCTTAAGCCATCACTCAACCATCATTGGCTCGGTACGAAAAAAGCACATCGATTGATGTGCTTTTTTGCTGTGCATGCAGTTAAGATTCAAATTAAACCGTCTGCGCGCCGACGTTGAAATAACGCGACTCGGGGTGTGCGAAATAAAATCCGCTGACCGAGGAGGCCGGCCACATCGCGAGGCTTTCGGTCAGATACATACCGATCGCGTTCGCATTCAACACGCGGAACAAATCGGTTTTGACCTCATGCGCCGGACACGCCGGATAGCCGGGTGCTGGGCGGATGCCACGGTATTCTTCTTTGATCAATTGCAGGTTGGACAATTGTTCATCGGGCGCATAACCCCAATCCTGCTGACGGATTTTTTCGTGCAAATATTCGGCAAAGGCCTCGACCAGACGATCGGCCAGCGCCTTGAACATAATGCTGTTGTAATCATCATGCGCCGCTTCAAATGCCGCGATGCGCGCCTCCATATCCAGACCGGCGGTGACGGCGAACATGCCGACGTAGTCCTTTTTACCCGAGTCACTGTCCGCGACAAAGTCCGCCAGTGACAGATTCGGGCGTTTTACACCGTCAATCACTTGTTTTTCGTTGCGCTGACGTCCCGGATTCCAACGCAGCAATTCCCGCGTTTTTGCCTCGTCCGCGTACAGCACGATTTCGTCATCATTCACCGTTTGCGCGGGATACAGGCCGTATACGCCTTTGGCGGAGAGCCATTTTTCTGCGACGATTTGTTGCAACATGGCTTGCGCATCGGCAAACACCTGACGCGCCTGCTGACCGACCACTTCGTCGTCAAAAATCTTCGGATACGAGCCGATCAAATCCCATACTTGGAAAAACGGTGACCAGTCGATGTACGGCACCAGCGTGGCCAAATCCATGTCCTCGATGATCTGTCGTCCCAATTGCTTCGGAGCTGGCGGCGTGTAGCTCGCCCAGTCAAGGGCGAGTTTATTGGCGCGCGCGTCGGCCTCGCTGATCAGTGTTTGTCCTTTTTTATTAGCGTGTCGCGCACGAATGCGCTCGTACTCGGCGTTGTGTTCGGCAAGGAAGGTTTCTGGGTTGGACAGCAGTTGTTGCAGCACGGTGACGGTGCGCGATGCATCGGGAACCCACACCACCGGGCCGCTGTAATTCGGTGCGATTTTCACCGCCGTGTGCACGCGCGAGGTGGTCGCGCCACCGATGAACAGTGGCGTTTGGCGCTCTTTGAAATACGGATCGCGCTCCATTTCGGCGGCGACGTAGGCCATTTCTTCGAGCGACGGCGTGATCAAACCGGACAGGCCGATCAGGTCGGCATCGACTTCTTTGGCTTTGGCGAGGATTTGCGCGCATGGGATCATCACACCCATGTTTTCCACGTCAAAATTATTACATTGCAGCACCACGGTGACGATGTTTTTACCGATGTCGTGGACGTCGCCTTTGACCGTGGCGATCACGACTTTGGCCTGCGAGCGCGAGGCAGTCGCGTCGCCGCGCGCGATGGCGGCGGCTTTTTCGGCTTCGATGAATGGAATCAAATGCGCTACGGCCTGCTTCATCACGCGGGCGGATTTGACCACCTGCGGCAGGAACATTTTGCCCTCGCCGAACAAATCACCCACCACATTCATGCCGTCCATCAGCGGGCCTTCGATGACTTGGATCGGCTTATCCGCGGCGAGGCGGCATTCTTCGGTGTCTTCGTCGATAAACTGCGTGATGCCGTGTACCAATGAGTGCGTCAGGCGCTGGCGCACAGGCAGCTCGCGCCATGCCAGATTGACCTCGGTTTTTTTGCCGTCGCCTTTGAATTGCTCGGCGATTTCGAGCAGGCGCTCGGTCGCATCCGCACGGCGATTGAGTACCACGTCCTCGACGCGTTCTTTGAGCTCGGGGTCAAGGTCGGCGTATACGCCCAGTTGCCCCGCGTTGACAATCCCCATGTCCATGCCCGCCGCAATCGCGTGGTACAGGAACACGGTGTGAATCGCTTCGCGCACCGGCTCGTTGCCACGGAAGGAGAAGGAGACGTTGGACACGCCGCCGCTGACCATGGCGAAGGGCAGGTTTTCTTTGATCCAGCGCGTCGCGTTGATGAAATCCACCGCGTAGTTATCGTGCTCGGGGATGCCGGTGGCGATGGCGAAAATATTGGGGTCAAAAATGATGTCGCTGGCAGAAAAGCCAATCTGCTGCGTGAGGATGTCGTAGGAGCGTTTGCAAATTTCGATTTTGCGCTCGAAGGTGTCGGCCTGACCTTGCTCGTCAAACGCCATGACAATCGCCGCCGCGCCATAGCGCATGATTTTGCGCGCGTGTTCGATGAATTGCGCTTCGCCTTCCTTGAGTGAAACCGAGTTCACCACGGGCTTGCCCTGCACGCATTGCAGACCGGCTTCGATCACCTCCCATTTGGATGAATCGAGCATGATCGGTACGCGGGAGATGTCTGGCTCGGATGCGATCAGGTTCAAAAAGCGCACCATCGCGGCTTTTGAGTCCAGCATCGCCTCGTCCATATTGATGTCGATGATTTGCGCGCCGTTCTCAACCTGCTGACGCGCGACGGACAGCGCTTCGTCGAATTGATTGTTCAAAATCATGCGCGCAAAAGCACGCGAGCCGGTGACGTTGGTGCGTTCGCCGACGTTGACAAACAGTGACTGGTCGTCGATGACAAAGGGTTCGAGGCCGGAGAGGCGGAGGTTGCGTTTGAGGGTGGTCATTACTGTGCTGATTCGATTCTAAGGATGGTTCTGTTATAAGGTTTTGTGTCTAAGCGTTTTTGTGCAGGCTTTGCCTATCGAAATACGACTTTGTTTAAAGAGCCTTTAATTTTACCCGCTTTGCTTTATTTGAGTAGTTGGACAAAATTCGCTCGCAGTTTGCTCAACTTGTTGGGGATCATCATTTGGCAATAGCCATTATCGGGGTTGTGCGCGAAGTATTCTTGGTGGTAGCCCTCGGCGCGGGTGTATTGTGCGGGGTTGAATGCTTCGATCTGCGTAGTGACGGGCTGCTCGATGGCTTGCTCAACCCAGTTTTTCATCGATTGTGCGGTGAGATTTTGCGCCGCGTGGTGGGTGAAAATGGCACTGCGGTATTGTGTGCCGATGTCGTTTCCTTGGCGGTTGAGCGTGGTTGGGTCGTGCAGGACAAAGAATATTTGCAGCAGGGTTTCGTAGCTGATGATCTGCGGGTCAAATAGGATGTGGATGACTTCGGCCAATCCGGTGTTGCCGGTGCATACTGCTTCGTAGTTGGCGTTCGCATAGTCGGAGCCGGCGTAGCCGCATTCGACATCGAGTACGCCTTTTAGCTCGGCAAAGGCGGGTTCGAGACACCAGAAGCAGCCGCCGGCCAGCGTGGCCAGTTCGAGTCCTTCGGGTGCGGTTTTTGCGATCGGTTGGGTACGCGACATGATGTGGTTTTTCTGTTGAAATTTTTTTGTCGGGATAGACAAAAAGATGGGTTTTTTAAATTCCTCGTATTTTACGTGAATTATAGCTATTTGTATTGTTTTACTCTGGAGGGCGCGGTGTTTTCGTGAGGATTTTTGGTTTTTGACAAAATGGTAAAAAGTGTGTGCATTCAGATGAAAGAATGTGGTGCGTTTGCGTGTGGCGCAAATTGGACAAAGCGCGCGATTAGGTTTAATATTTCAGTGTTTACTGAAAATTCAATGTTTATTTGTTCACACCATAAGGAGTTGCCGTAATGAGCTTTACTTTCAATCCACCCGCATACATTCAAAACCAAAAACTGCTCGACTGGGTCAAAAGCATCGCTGAATTGACGCAACCGGACGCGATTCACTGGTGTGACGGTTCGCAAGAAGAATTCGATACCTTGTGCGAACAGTTGGTTCAAGCCGGCACATTCAAACGCCTGAATCCTGAAAAACGCCCGAATTCCTACTTGGCATGGAGCGACCCATCGGACGTGGCACGTGTGGAAGACCGTACTTATATTTGCTCCAAAAATAAAATCGACGCTGGCCCGACCAATAACTGGATGGAGCCGGAAGAAATGCGTGCGACGCTGAAACCACTGTTCAGCGGTTGTATGCGTGGTCGCACCATGTATGTGATCCCATTCTCAATGGGCCCTTTGGGTTCCGACATCGCGCACATCGGCGTGGAAGTATCTGACAGCGCGTATGTGGCAGTGAACATGAAACACATGACCCGCATGGGCAAAGCCGTTTACGACGTATTGGGCAAGGACGGCGAATTCGTACCATGCGTACACACCGTGGGCGCGCCTTTGCAAGCGGGCGAAAAAGACAAAACCACTTGGCCGTGCAATCCAGAGGTCAAATACATCGTGCACTATCCAGAAACTCGTGAAATCTGGTCGTATGGTTCAGGCTACGGTGGTAACGCATTGTTGGGTAAAAAATGTTTCGCACTGCGTATCGCATCGAACATGGGTCGTGACCAAGGCTGGTTGGCAGAACACATGCTGATCCTTGGCGTAACCGATCCAAATGGCGTGAAAAAACACGTGGCCGCTGCGTTCCCATCGGCTTGCGGTAAAACCAACTTTGCGATGTTGCAACCACCTGAGTCCGCATACGCCGGCTGGAAAGTAACTACCGTGGGTGACGACATCGCTTGGCTCAAACCGGGTAAGGACGGCCGTTTGTACGCGATCAACCCAGAGTTCGGCTACTTCGGTGTGGCTCCGGGTACCAACAGCAAATCCAACAAAAACTGTATGGACTCGTTGCACAAAGACGTGATTTTCACCAACGTCGCATTGACCGATGATGGCGATGTTTGGTGGGAAGGCATGGACGGCGAAGCGCCAGCCCATGCAATCGACTGGAAAGGCAATGATTGGACGCCTGAAATCGGTAAAACCGGTGTGAAAGCCGCGCATCCGAACTCTCGTTTCACCGTTCCTGCACAAAACAATCCTGCTTTGGATCCAGAGTATGACAATCCAGCGGGCGTGGCGATTGATGCATTCTTGTTCGGTGGCCGTCGCTCGAACACCATTCCTTTGGTGACTGAAGCGCGCAACTGGATGGAAGGCGTGTACATGGCCGCAACCATGGGTTCTGAAACCACTGCGGCAGCATTCGGTGCGCAAGGCGTGGTGCGTCGTGATCCGTTTGCAATGTTGCCATTCTGCGGCTACAACATGTCTGATTATTTCGGTCACTGGCTGCATATGGGTCAAAAACTGGAAGCTCAAGGCGCAAAATTACCGAAAATCTACTATGTGAACTGGTTCCGTAAAAATGCGGAAGGCAAATTCTCATGGCCGGGCTTTGGTGACAACATGCGCGTGTTGCAATGGATTTTGGAACGTGTCGAAGGCAAAACCGCGCACGAAACCGAACACTTCTTCGGTATTTCACCTGCTTATGAAGATTTGAACTGGACGGGTCTGAACTTTACCAAAGAGCAATACGCAGACGTAATGACTATGGGCAAAGCAGAATGGCAAGCTGAAATGAAGCTGCACGAAGAAGAGTTCACCAAACTCAAAGATCGTATGCCGGCTGAACTCGAAGCCTACCGTCAAAAATTGGGACAAGCGGTTGAAGCGCTGTAATTCTCAGTCATCGTTGATTTCGCATTAACGAAAAAACCCCGACGCTTGACGTCGGGGTTTTTTATGGGGGCAAAGTATGAGTTCAAAGTATGAGCGCAAAGAATACGATTCTGCGGCGCACCTATGAATACGGCCTACTATGAATGTTGCCTATGCCGCAGATGCAACGAAAAGAGCATACAAACAGTGGTTTGGATGGGTTGGTTTAATAAGTGGTATTATAAATAAGTATTTGATTTTAAAAATAAAAATAATAAATTTGTGGGTTTAGTTTTTGCGTTAATTGTAAATTTCATTAAAAATCAATGAGTTATAAATTTTATCCTTTTACATTCTTTATAAATTGGTATTGCCTTGAGGGTGATATGCGCTCACAATGAGACAGCATTCACATCAGAGAGAGGAGATTCTATGCGACGAGATTACGATGAGCTGCGCGTTGATCACACGTCTGATGTGCTGCTGTCGGTTCAATTGGCGCTGAATTTGAGTCGAGCGATACGTGCCGGTTGGTGGCAGGCGGATGAAGCATTGCCGTCTGAGCGGATGCTGTCCAATTGGCTTAAGCTCTCACGCGTCACGACGCGCCGCGCTTATGATTGGCTGGTGCAGGAGGGGCTGATTTATCGCCGCCGTGGTGCGGGTTCGTTTGTGAAACAGATGTATGAGTATCCGCTCGGGCATTTGCAGGGCTTTACCGAGCTGTTTCGTGCGCGCGGCCTGAACCCCCGCTCCAAATGGCTGAGTAAAAAATTGGATCATCCAACGACAGAAGAGGCTTTGGCCTTGAATATCAATATGGATGATTGGGTGGTGCGCTTTCGGCGGCAACGTTTGGTCGAGCGCAAGGCGATTGCCTATGAGGTCACCACCTTGCCCGCGTGGGCGGTGGGCGATGTCACGCGGCTGACGGATTCGATTTATGCGTTTTTGGATCAATCGGGTCACGGCGTGATGCGCGCGCATCAGCACATCATGGCGATGAATGCGACGGCGCAGGTGGCTAAATACTGCGGCATTCCGACCGGTCAGGCGATGTTGCAGGTTACGCGCATCGGCTATACCGAGTCGGGGCAGGTGTTGGAGTATACGGTGACGTATTGTCGTAATGATTATTACGATTTCACTTTGGATTTACATCGAAAACCGCAGGGGCATTCGCTGTCCTCCAAGCTGGATGTGTCCAAACAATTGATTCAGGACATACAGGATGTGCCGAGTGTAAAACATGAGCAACATGGAAAAGGAGTGGGTGATGAAAAAATTGTCGGGTGATGTCTTGACGCCTCAGGGTTGGATACGCGGGGCTTTGCAGATTGAGGATGGTCGCATCATGGATGTGAGCGGTCACTCTGTATCGGAGGCTGAAGTTTTGGCCGATGAGCGCGCAAAATTTATTCCGGGCTTTATTGATTTGCACGTGCATGGCACGATGGGCGTGGACTTGATGTCCGAGGACGAGAGTTTGGCGTATATCGCGCGCCATCAGATTCGCTACGGTACGACGGCGTTTTTGGCCACGACCATGACGGATACTTTGGATAAGGTCAGAAGTGTTTTGGGCAGCATCCGCCATTATCTGGAGCAGCCCAAGCAGGACGATCATGCCGAGGTGTTGGGTGTGCATTTGGAGGGCCCGTACATCAGTGAAAATCGCTTGGGTGCGCAGCCGCCGCAGACACGCGAAGCGGTGTTGGACGAGATTTTGACTTTGCACGCGATTGCACCGCTCAAGGTGATTACGCTTTCGCCGGAAACGATGTCGGATAAAACGGTGATCACGCGTTTGAGCGAATTGGGCATTCGCGTACAAATCGGTCACTCCTCGGGAACGTATGAGGATGGCGTTGAGGCGCTGGAACACGGCGTGAGCGGGTTTACCCATTTGTTCAACGGCATGACCGGCCTGCACCATCGTGAGCCGGGGATTGTGGGGGCTGCGCTGGCACATGCAGAGTACGCCGAGTTGATCCCAGACCTGTTGCACGTGCATCCGGGTGCGATGCGTGTGGCTTTGCGCAGCATTCCGCATCTGTATTGTGTTACCGACGCGACGGCGGCGACCGGTATGCCGGACGGTGACTATATGCTTGGCTCGCAGCCGGTGCGTAAATGTCTGGGCGGCGTGCGCGTGGCGAATGGTTCTTTGGCGGGCAGCACCCTGACTATGATCGAGGCGCTGCGCAATTTGCATTCAATCGGTTTGAGCTTGGCCGATGCGTCCAGTCGTCTGTCTGCCGTGCCGGCGGCGTATTTGGGTGTGTCCGACCGCGGAGTTTTGGCAGCAGGGGCGATTGCCGATGTGGTTGAATTGGCGCCTGATTTGAGTTTGCGCGCCACCTATGTGCGAGGAGTACGTCATGAGTAAGGTGATCATTTCCACTGAATCCAGTTGGATGGCAAAAGAGGCATTGCAATCGGGCGAGGTGTTGCGTGCGCAATTGGAAAATTCAGCCAATTTGAACGAATGGGTGGCGCAACTGCGCGCTGCGCCGCCCAATGTCTTCATCACCGTGGCGCGTGGCAGCTCCGACCATGCGGCGGGATTTTGGTCGTATTTGCTGATGCAGCGGCTGGGGATTTTGACCGTGTCCCTGCCATTGTCCTTGGTGACTTTGCACCGATCGCCGTTGCGCGTGCCGAATACGGTGGCGGTGGGTCTGTCGCAATCGGGCGCGAGTCCCGATCTGGTCGAAACCTTGCGCTACTTACAGCAGGCGGGTGCGTATGCCGTGGCGTGTGTTAATCAAGTCGATAGCCCGATGGCTGAATGCGCCGACCGCGTATTGCCGGTATTGGCCGGTCAAGAGCGCAGCGTCGCCGCAACCAAAAGCTGTTTGGGCATGATGACCTTGGCCGCGCAATGGGTCGCGCTGTGGACGGAGGATCAGGCTTTGCTGGACGGTTTGCATGATTTGGCGGAGGTGATGTCGAATGCGGTGGATTCGGCCGAATACGACGGCTACGCGCAGGCATTGGCAATTTTGGCCGAACAGCAGCGTGTGTTGATTATCGGGCGCGGTTTGTTGTACAGCGTGGCGTCCGAATCGGCGCTCAAAATGAAGGAGACCTGCGCGATACAATCCGAGCCGTTCAGCGTGGCCGAGGTGCGCCACGGGCCGATGCGCTTGATCGAGGACGAATATCCGCTGGTGGTGTTCATCACGCCGGGGCAGGAGCAGGCGCAATTGGTGCAGTTTTGTCTCGAAATGCGTCAGCGCGGCGCGCAATTGGTGGTGTTTTCCGTGCTGGGTGCTGAGACGGTAAAAACGCTGCGTGAGGCGGGTTGCGTGGTCATCAATACGCCATTGGATGCCTGCCGTTTTCCCGAGTCGGTCTGCTCGGTGACGGCGCCGCTGGTGGTGTTGCAACGCTTTTATTTATTCGTTGCACGACTGTCGCAGGCGCGTGGTTTAGACCCCGACCGACCCTTGTTTTTGAATAAGGTGACGCAGACACGCTGAGCGTACCTTCTTAAACCCAAAAGCCCTGAGCCATTACTCGGGGCTTTGGATTCCATGCGTTGGCGTATTCACGCATGTTCCCTCAGAATATCGCGCACGGCTTTGGAGCTGCCTTGCGCGAGTACGCGCTGCGCCAAATCCTGCAACTCGTCCAAGCGGTATTGGCGCAGAGCCTGTTTGACCACAGCAATTTGTGGCGGGCTCATGGACAGCTCGCGCACGCCTAAGCCGACCAAAACCTTGGCAGCAGCGACCTCGCCCGCCGCACCGCCGCAGACACCGACCCACTTACCGTGTGCAAGTGCGGCTTTGACGGTCATATCGATCAACTGTAGCACCGCCGGATGCATGGCATCGGTCTGATTCGCCAGCAGCGGGTGCATGCGATCCATCGCCAAAGTGTATTGGGTCAAATCATTGGTGCCGATGCTGAAAAAATCCACATGCTTGGCCAAATGCGGCGCGATCAAGGCCGCAGACGGCACTTCAATCATCACGCCAACGGGGAATTTGGGCGCGCCGATTTGCTGGCGCGCTTCATCCAACAGCTCTTTCGCGCGCATCCAGTCGGACAGTTTGCCAATCATTGGGAACATGACGTGGATGTTCGCATGGTCTTTGGCCACGCGGCAAATCGCGCGCAACTGCGGCATAAACAAATCGGGGCGCTCAAAACACAGGCGAATACCGCGGATGCCGAGAAAGGCGTTGTCCTCATGCGCCAGTCCCAAATACGGTACCTCCTTATCGCCGCCGATGTCCAGCGTGCGGATGATGAGCGGTCGCTCGCCCATCGCCTGCGCCAGGGCGCGGTATGCGGCCTCTTGCTCGTCCTCGTTCGGAATGCTGTCGCGCTCCAGATAGAGAAACTCGGTGCGCATCAAGCCCACGCCTTGTGCGCCTGCATCAATCGCAGCGGCCGCTGCTTCGGCAGAATTGATGTTCGCGCCAATCTGGATCGCCACGCCATCCGCAGTTTGTCCCGGCTCCATGCGACGGGTGAGCGCCGCATCCAATTGCTGTTGCAACGCCGCTTGCGCCTCGCGTGCGCTGGCGATTTGCTCCGTCGTCGGCTCGATGTAAACGCGTCCGCTGACGCCATCCATGATGACGGTCGTGTCCTCCGGCAGCTCGCGAATCGCTTGGCCTATCGCCACCACCGCCGGTAGTCCCATGCCACGCGCGATGATCGCGCTGTGGCTGGTCGGTCCGCCCATGGCCGTGATGAAGCCCAATACTTGATCGGGTTTCAGGCGTGAGGTGTCGCTTGGGGTCAAATCTTCGGCGCAGATGATTGCCGGCGTGTCGTAGTGTGCTTGATTTTGTTCCACGCCGAGCAAGATACTGATCACGCGGTTGCGAATATCGCGAATGTCGGCGGCGCGTGCGGCAATGTTGACATCGCTGACGTTGGATAATTCAACGATGCGTGCGTCGGTCACGTGTTTGTAGGCGCGGGCAGCGTTCTCCCCCTCGGCGATGCGCGCGAAGGTGTCGCTCACCATGTCCTTGTCGTCCAGCAGCGCCAAATGCGCTTCAAAAATCGCGGCTTGATCGACCGAGGTGCGCGCGCCGGCGGCATTCATCAGGGACAGTATCGCGCGTTGCGCCTCGGCCACCGCCTGATTGAATAGGGCGATTTCTTCGGTTGGCTGGGCTGATTCGCTCGGGATGTTAAAGTGCTGCTGATGGTGGTGGCGAATGGTACCGATGACCAAGCCATCGGAAGCACCGACGCCTTGCAACATGCGTATCTCACCCTGTGGCGCCCACAGCATGGCGTTTTGCAGTTTCGGCTCGTTCGGTTGGCTGTCCAAGTCATCGCCCAGCCCCGTTTCAATCGCACTGACTACGCTGCGCAACACCGCTTCGTCGTCGCTGATGACCGTGATGGCCGCGCCGTGTGACAAGCCTAAACCCAGCAGTTCAAACATTTTGCGGCAGTCGGCGCGCTGACCGGATTCGCTTTCGATGAACACACGGGCGTCGAGTTTTTTCACCATTTTGGACAATTGGGTGGCTGGGCGGGCGTGCAAGCCCAGCGGATTGGGTAGTTTCAAGCTGTGGCGAAACGTGTGATCCGCGTGATCTGTGCGATCGGTTGAAGGGTTGTTTGACATTCGTTTCTCCTGAGTGAGCGGCGGGAATGCAGTGCAAATCCAACGGATCTGGCGCAATTCGTTGGGTTTTTGTCACCGCTGTTGCACAGCAGTTGCGCCGTAAGTGAGTCAGTCTTAAACTGAGTGATTATCTAAAAATCATGACAAATGTTAAAATATGTTAATAACTGTAAAATTAAAGGCGATCAATTGTTATTTTAACTTATTGTTTGTCTGAAAATCTATCGTTATAGAGGCTTGTTTTATCAATATATTTTTATTTTTTTGGTGTGTTTTTAGATAACTCGTGTACCAATGCGGCATTTAAACGATGTTATTTGTATGAAATGTGTGTCGTTTTTGTGTTAGATAATGATTTATTATTGACAAAAAATAACATTTTGTTTTACAGTAATGACATGGTTTGCCGCTGTGAAAAATAATTCATTAGAAAGGCTTTCAAGTGAAAACCAACCGTATTCAACGTCAAACTGCTATTTTGGAACGTCTACGCGAACAAAAAAGTGTGTCCGTTCAGGGTTTGGCACAGGAGTTCAAGGTGTCTGTGATGACGATTCATCGTGATTTGCGCCAGCTGGATGATGAAGGCTATGTGAGCAAACAGCATGGCGGCGCCATGATTGCCAATCGTTTTGCCTTCTCACACACCAACCCTGACCGCTCCCATCTGAATATGGCCGCGAAAAAAGCCATCGGCGCTTTTGCCGCCAAACATTTGGTCAATCCGGAAGATGATTCGTTGATTATCGACTCCGGCTCCACCACACTGGCCTTTGTGCAGGAATTACCCGATGTGCCGATCAATGTGATGCTCAGTTCCTTGCCCGCCTTGCTGGCGCTGTCCGAGCGGCAACACCTGCGCGTGCATGCGCTCGGTGGCAAATTGGAGCATGATTTGATGGCATTCGAGGGCACGATTGCCCATGATATTTTGAAATCCTGCCATTTTTCCAAAGCCTTTATCGGCACCAACGGCATTGATATTCACGCCGGATTCACCACGGCCAACACCGCCAATGCGCAATTAACCCGCCTGATGGCCGAACAAGCCAAAGAGGTTTACGTCTTGGCCGATTTTTCTAAATTCCATCAACGTGCGTTTGCTTCGATCATGCATTTTGACCACATCACCGGGGTTGTCACCGACCAGCGTGTCCCCGATGAGTTCCGTCAATTGTTTGATCGACATCGCATCCAGCTATTCGAGGTCGATCACCATCATGAAAACTAACGTCATTGCACAACGTATTCGAGAACATAAACAAACCGGACGCGGTGGCGTCACTTCAGTATGTAGCGCGCATCCGGACGTGATTGTGGCAGCGGCAAAATTGGCTCAGGCATTTGACGATATTTTGCTGATTGAATCCACCTCCAATCAGGTGGATCAATTCGGTGGTTACACCGGCATGACGCCCAAAGAATTTATCGCGTATGTCTCGAAGTTGTTGCATGACTATGGTTTGAGCGCCGAGCGTTTGGTGTTGGGAGGCGACCATTTGGGTCCGAACGCTTGGCAACATTTGCCTGCCGAAGAGGCGATGAACCACGCCGATGAATTGATTCGACACTATGTCGCGGCGGGCTATCAAAAAATTCACCTCGATTGCAGTATGTCGTGCGCCGACGATCCCAAGGTGTTGAGTGATCAAGTGGTTGCAGAGCGCGCGGCGCGCCTGTGTGCGATCGCCGAGCAAACAGCGCAGGAATGCGGATTGCCGCATGAAATTGTCTATGTCATCGGCACGGAAGTGCCGGTTCCCGGCGGGGCGCAGGAGGATTTGAATGTGCTCACCCCGACTTCACCCAGCGCAGCGCGCACCACCTACGATATCCATCAAAAAGTATTTTCAGAACACAGCTTGAGCGCGGTTTGGCCGCGTGTCGTCGGACTGGTGGTGCAGCCGGGGGTGGAGTTTGATCATCACAATGTGATTGATTACGAACCGAGCCGTGCGCAGGATTTATCCGCCTTATCCAATGAGTTTGCTGATACCGTGTTTGAGGCGCATTCCACCGATTATCAAAAGCCACAGGCGTTTCAAGATTTAGTACGCGATCACTTTGCGATTCTAAAGGTCGGTCCGGCACTGACCTTCGCCGTGCGCGAGGCTTACTTTGCCTTGGACGACATCGCGCAAATCTTGGCACCGGGTACGCCGTCGCTCAAAGCGAGCTTGGAGCAAGCCATGCTGGCGCAGCCGAAATATTGGCAAAAATATTACGAAGGTTCTGAGAACGAGCAACGTCTGTCGCGTGCATACAGTTTCTCTGATCGCTGTCGTTATTATTGGCCGGAGCCACGGATGCTGTCCGCCGTCGCCGAATTAAAAGCCGCGTTGGCCGACCAAACGATTCCGCTCGGCGTACTCAAACAATTCTTCCCGATTGCCTATGAAGCTGTGCGCGAAGGTCAACTGAAGGCGGAATTTGAAGCGCTGCTGCACTTTCACATTCAGCAGGCTTTGCTGCCGTATTACCGCGCCACGCAGGTGACGCGCCATCCATAAAGAGCGCACAACGGTTCATTTCACAACATACGCAACACACAAAGCAATTCATAAAACCAACAAAAAGGTAGGTGCACAATGCCCACTCATTTAAACAGCCTCGTTCTGGATGGCGCCACGCATGTCGTGCGCGAAATCGGGCGTGTTGTTCTCCTTCGCACGCTCGGGCAACAGCCCGGAAAGCATGGATACCGCCGAAAAAGTGGCGCAACTGGCACCGAATGTGGTGCAAATCAATGTGACCTGCAACCCCGACGGCGCCATGGCGCACGCGGATAATCCGCAAACACGCTGTTGTCTGATGCCGGAGCGCACGCACGATCGCAGCTTTGTCATGACCTCCAGTTTCTCCACCATGTTGCTGTTCACGCATCAATTGCTCATGCGCGCGGCGGGGAAAGCCGAGCCGGATTTGGCGGCGGTGGCTCGGGTCGCCGACGAATTGAATCAAATTCTGTGGACGCATCCGGCGATTGAGGGCGTTTGCACGACCGACCGACTGGTGTATCTGGGCAGCAATACCTTGTTCGGCGCGGCACGCGAGGCGGCGTTAAAGGCTTTGGAAATGACGGCGGGCAAAGTGGTGACCTTGGCGGAAACCGCGTTGGGCTTTCGTCACGGCCCCAAATCCATTGTCAATGCGAACACCACGGTGTGCCTGTTTTTCAGCACGCATCCCTACACACAGCAGTTTGACCGAGATATGTTGATCGAATTGTTGGACGACGGCACAGCGCGGCATCTGATTGCGGTTGCGCCGCATTCGATGGCGAATGAGTTGCATGCATGGCCGCATTCGGAGCGTTTACACATCATTGCTTTGCCTGAATCTATTGAACATTACCCCGACGCGGCGCTCGCGCCTTTGCATGTGCTGGTGTCGCAGGTGATGGGGTTGAAACTGGCGCTGCAGCATGGCGTTGCGCCGGATAACCCAAGTCCGAGTGGTGAGGTTAACCGCGTGGTGCAGGGGGTGACACGCTACGTTTTTACCCCTGAGTTGTAACATTTTTGTCGCATTTAAAAAGTCTGTTCATAAAACTGAGAGAAAAGGAGAACCTATGCCGAATATTTTACTGACCCGTATTGATAACCGCTTGATTCATGGTCAGGTGGGGATGACTTGGGTGAATTGGCTCGGAGCCAATTTGGTTTTGGTCGCGGACGATGAACTGGCGACGGATGAGGTGCAAAAAAGCCTGATGGATATGGCTTTGCCCAATGGTGTGGAGTCGCGCTACTTTACGCTGCAAAAGACCATTGACATTATCCACAAGGCTGCGGATCGTCAAAAAATTTTCTTGGTTTGTCGCACGCCTCAATCGGTTTTGCGCTTGGTTGAGGGGGGTGTGCCCATCGGTGCCGTGAATGTGGGCAATATGCATTTTGCCGAAGGCAAGCGACAAGTCGATAAAACGGTGAGCGTGGACGATGATGATGTCCGCAGCTTCCGCGCTTTGGCGGAAAAGGGCGTGGTCTGTACGGTGCAGAAAACCCCCGATGACGTCAAAAAAGACATTCTGTCTTTGCTGTGATTTTATTAACCTGAGGAGAAGGCTATGGATGCTGTAGCTAATGTCACATTAACGCAAGCCTTACTGATTGCGTTGTTTGCCGGTATCGCCGGTATTGATTTGTTTAACGTGTTAACCCATATCCACCGACCGATTATCACCGGCCCGATTGTGGGCTTGATTCTCGGTGAGCCGCAATTGGGCTTGGTCGCCGGTGCGACGTTTGAATTGATGTGGATGGGTTTGGTACCGTTGGCTGGTGCGCAGCCACCGAATGTGGTGCTGGGCGGGATTATCGGTACGGCCTTTGCGATCGTGACCGGACAGACGGCGGAGCAAGCGATTTTGGTCGCCGTACCGTTCGCCATTTTCGTACAAATCTGTATCACGTTCTTGTTCACCGTGTTCTCACCGCTGATGACTACGGCAGATCGTTATGCGAAAAATCTGAATTTCCAAGGCATTGCCAATTTGAACTATTTGGGGATGGCGATTTTATTCGTGTTTTATTCGGTGATCGCGTTCTCCGTGATTTATCTGGGTGCGGATGCGGCAAAAACCTTGGTGCAATTGATTCCTGCGTGGATTACCGACGGTCTGAAATTCGCCGGTGGTTTAATGCCTGCGATCGGTTTCGGTATTTTGTTGAACATTATGTTGCGCAAGCAGTATGTGGCGTATTTTGTGCTGGGTTTCTTGCTAACCGCCTATTTCAAACAGCCTTTGTTGGCCGTTGCCTTAGTCGGTTTGGTGTTCGCGCTGATCGAATACTTTATGCGTGAACACATCGGTGAATCACCGGCAGTGGTCAAAGTCGCTCATGATGAAGAGGAAGGAATCTAAAATGGCAAACGAACAATTAAAAACGGTCACGCCCGTGGATGCTGATACCTATCAGGATCAAAGCAAGGAAAAAGTATACTGTAAAAAATTAACGCGTTGTTTACAGTATTTTCGGAGAAAATACTGAAATGAATATGCACAAACGAGTCCGCCTAACCCCGTTAGACCGAGAGGAAATATGGCGCTTATATCAAGGTCGACAATGG
>JBATQE010000019.1:0-6805 GCA_049291875.1 Burkholderiaceae bacterium | reverse complement strand
TTCTTTCAGGATCTTAACAATCTGCGTTTCTGTAAACCGTGATTTCTTCATCTTCATTCTCCGTTTGTTTAAATCTTACCGGAAAACTCTAGTTATCAATGTGATTGTTTTTGGGGAGGGTTACAGTTGAGGTAGACGTTGGCTTCAACGATCTTATTGATGATAATGCTTGCCATAATTCAAAGCTCCTTATTTGCTGACCAGATTGGCCATGTATTTGCGGGTCATGACGCTGTTGTTGGAAATGCGCTCGGCCGGTAGTTTCGGCGTGAATTCGTACATGATGGGTACTTGACCTTTGCTAAACGCATCGGCCAGATCGTAGTCACGATCCAAATCAACGCTAAAGCCAACGATGGCACGGCAGCCGGACAGGTAAATGCGGATGTCTTCAACGAACGCATCCAGCAGTGCCTCATCAATCGGGCGATCAATGTACTTGAGTTGTGATCGGCGAATCGCCTCGTCAATGAAGTTGCCTGTGCGGTATGCGCAGGAAAAATTACTGACGTGACTGTTGGTTGGCCAGCTTGCATTGCGGTTGCCCCATGCGCGTAAACCTGTACCGAAGCTATTGAACACGGTATTGATACCCACAGCATTCAATCGATTGGTCTCGGACTGCGGGTCATCGATGCGTGAGGTTAAGGCAAACTCAACACCCGTCACCCCGCGATATTCGTGATTCGAAGTGCTAAACCAGTAACCTTCATTAACATCGACCCACATTCGTAAACCTGCGTCATGTGTGGCTTTATGCTCCAGTACGTCACCTTTTTTCAGGTAGGGATAGAAGTAGTTGGCGGGCTTTTCCGCAGATTTGAAGTTAATCGTACCTGCTGGGCCACGCCCTGTAATCGACGCTGATAGGTTCGTACCTTTGGGTGCGCTGATGTAGGCTTCGGCATTGATCGCCAAAGCAGTGCTAATCATCGCGGCCGCGCAGGTAGCGGTTTTGTCATACTCTGGGATGATGATAACTTTGGCGTCTGCGCCGAAGCGGGTGAAACCTTCTTTAATCAGCTCCAGACCAGTGCGGGCATTGCTCGCCAGTACATAGCCGCCCAAAACTTCAGCCTCAGTCACTTTACTTGGATCGACGTAGGTGTAGGCAATGGTCGGTGTCGTCGGCTTGGTGACGAACTGGATTGTGCCGGTAACCGTGTCAATCGTATAGGCGGTGTTCTCCACCAGCGCCGTCGTCCCGTCCTTAACCGTATAAGTGCCTGCAATCAGCGCGGGCTTGGCCGTGGTAGCCATCAGCGTAGCAGGGTCAACGGTCAGTGACTCAGACGCCACGATGGTGCGGTGTTTGGCAGGGTCGCAGACGTTGACCACATAGCATTGACCCGACGCATAGCGCGTCCAAATATCGGCCGCGTCAGGGATGGTGAAGCCTGCGTGGGTCAATGCGCTAAATTGTGCAAAGTCCTTGACCGTTTGACAGACGATTAAATCATTCACTGCACCCATTGGGGCAGTACCGACCAACGCGGTAATCGCGCCGTCGATGTCATAGACGGGGGATGAGCCGCCGTCGGTGCGTTTGGTTTCGGTGCCGTGGTGAAAGGCCATTTTATTTACTCCTTAGGGTTTTAAATCAGCGGGTTTTAAGTCCGACTCGAGCGGCTCGCCATACTCGCGCAAACGCAGTCGGATGAACTTGGGTAAATCCTCATCAACGATGGCCTGCACTTGTTCTGTCTCGGTCTGCATGCGCAGATAGTGTTGCCACACGCCACTGGTCTCGGCTAAAAATCCATCGTCCAAGCAGTGGCATAGCGTGCAGTCGGTTGGCTTGAAGCCAGCCATTGCCAAGCGCAAAGCATCCGAGAGATACAAACCGCCCATTTCGCCGTAGAGGTTGCGCGAGAACACCGTAAAATGCAGTACCAGCGTGCGCTCCTGTACGACAAAACCCACATCGCTCAACTTGCCGTATTTGCCGTCCTGCCACGCGATCAATATCGCCCCAGTCGGGTGGATAAATCGGTAGCTGTCCGGGTGATCGGGAAATAGTTCAACGGCGACGTCGGGCAATGCGCTTTGCAGACGTTGTTGCACACTGCGCAGAATCGGTAGGGTTGCGCTCATCAGTAGCCGCTCCAGTCTTGGCGATCACGGGTGCGAAACTGATACGCGCCCGATTCCGACTGCACCCGTTCGGTCGCACCGTCGCCGTTTTGCGGGCGTGTGCCGATCTGAATTTCACCGTCTCGGATCATAGTCAGTACCTTCAGCGCGTTTTTGTACGCATCTTCGAGTGACTTTGGAAAGTCCGCACCATTGATACGACGGCGGTGCAACCAGTGACGCGCAATGTCGGTACACAGCGGGCGCAATACGGTTGGTGCAGGCTCTAATGGCAGCGTGTAACGCCCCATCAAATAGCCGTCGGCCAGCTCGCAGGCATAAGCAATTGCCTTGTCCACAATGTCCCAGTTCGGCTCGGTGAGCGAACCGCGTGGGTCATCGTTGGACAACTGCGCCAGCTCGGATAAGCTGATGGCGTCGGTCAGGTCTGCGCGGGTGATGTACATAGCTTCGGTCGCTTACGCTTCGGCTTTTTGGCCGCGCTTGGCGGTGGTTTTTGCTGTGGTATCCGGCGGGGTATCAGCAGGTGCATCGGCGCTCGCTTCGGCAATGGCTGCTGCGGTGGCCGAGTCAGCCGCTTCACCTACAGTTACGTACTCGGACAATTGAGCGTACTGCTCGTCGCTCAATGTCACCGCTTCGCCTTCAGCAACGCGGTAGTCTTCCCCCTTGTCGTTCTGCAATACCAGAGGGATTTTGGCAATATAGATTTTTGGCATAATGTTCTTTCGGTTGTTGTTCGTTGGGGTTCGCTTCGCTCACCGCCAACCTACGATCATTGGCGATTAGCCGTTGAGTTTGATGCGGATGACTTCACCGGCTGCGGTGGCTGCGTCAATAGCAGTGCCAACAATCTTGGCCGTGCCTGTTTGAGCAATCGCCAAGCCTTGCAAACCTGCGGCAATCGGCACGCCTGCGGCAATGGCCGCACCGGCCTCGACCAGCGCAATGCCGATTACATCGACAGCGGCCTGATCGCCCACATCGGCCTCGTAAACGGATGTGCCGAGTACGGCTTCGCCATTCTCAGCTTGCTTACCTGCAAAACTAACCAAGCGGTTAGGCTGCCATGCGCCTGTGGTTTTGACCGTAGTGGTCAATAAAATTTGTTTGGTTTTTGCCATGATGGCTCCTTGTTTGGTTTTAATTCGGTTCGTAGAGACGGCGTTTATCCGTCTCTACAGCACGAGCTTTGCGGTCTTAGTTTAGGCGATGGCTTTATCGAACAAGAAGCCACACGCGCCGCCGACCACTGCCGCTTTGCGGATGTCGGTATAGCGCACGTACTCAACTTTGCCACCCACGCCTTCATAGCGGTCTACATACGGCATACCACGACGGCGGAAGATGTAGCCGAATGACGGAACGCCTTCATCGTTGCCTGATTCCACTGCTTTCGGGCGCACGATCAGTGAGGTAAATTTGCCCCATACATCCACGAGCTTTTTACCGTCCGGCGCTGCAACGGTCTCACCGGTGATGATGTCATCTACCTCAAAGATGGCTTTGAGGTGTTCGATACTGAGCATCTTCAGATTGTTGCCGCCACCAAGCATGGCGAGCAAAGCCTGATGACGTTTCAATACGTTCATCACTGATGCGCCCGTCACCATGATGTTGGGTTTTTGACCACATTCGGCACGGACTTTTTCCTTGGCATTGACGATGTCGGTCAATGGGTCTGAGTCAGCGGCAGACCATTGTTTGCCTGACGATAGGTCTGTGGTCAAACCTGTTTGGTAGGTGGTTTTGTTTTGCAACAGTCGGGCAATGTCCAATTCCTGACGCAACTCAATGCCTGTGGTCACACGGCGCGTAGCCTTGGCTTTTTCGTCAAACATGGATTCATTATTCTCGCGGTAGTCAACACCGGCGGCCAAGTCGTGTTCTTCCAACACCACCGGCAGCATGGTTGCACTGTCCAATGTCATGACGTTGGACGCCGCGTGAGGGGCGCGTTCGGTCTGGTATTCGACAAAAGCGGCTTTGCCAAATACTGGCACGCGTACACCTTCTTTATCGACGAATACCACCGGCATGACTTGCTCACCGATGAAGTTAGCTTGACGGTAGCCGACCGCCAGTTGGGTCAAAACGGGGTCTACTGGTCGTTTGTTTTTTAAATATTCGCTCATTGTTTCATTTACTTTTTATGAGTGATGGATTGGTTAGATAGCCTGTATAGAGATTGGCCGCTGGGGTGTTAAACAGTGCGGCGGGCGGCTTCTTCGTAGCTGATGCCTTCTTTATCGGCCAAAGTTTGCGCGCGCTGGTGATGTGACAGACTTTCAGGGTCTGCTTCAGCAAAATCAGCCGTCACGCCGGAGTTACGCGCACCTGCTTTGCCTGCCGTGGCGACTTCGCCAAAAATCTCAGCGGCCGGACTGTCAGACATCCAGCCACGAATCGCGTCGCCCAGTGTCTGCTGGTTTTCGCCTTCGCCAAAATCGGCTGTGATGTCGTTCGGGTATTGCACAAAGTCCAACACACGCACGGCCAGCGCTTTGTGTGCGGGTTTGAGCTTGCCGCTTTTCACCAAGCTTTCGGCAAAGTCGGCGTTGGCGGTGTGTGCTGCTTCACGCTCGGCCTTGGCCTGCGCGGATTGCAGATCCGCTAATTGTTTCTCGGCCGCTTCGGCACGGGCGAGTGCTTGTTTTTCCGCTTCGGTCATTTCTGGCTCCTTTTCAATGGGCGGGGTTTGGGGTTCGGTGGGTGATTCGGTTTGTGGTGCGACTGGTGTTGACGCTTCTGCAAACGAGGCCAATGGTTCAGCTCGTTGCATTCGATCTTGGGCAGCGTCTTCGCGGATGCTCTCAATCTCCCAATTTGGAATGACGGTGTCGGCTTCTGCTTGGCCGAATTTGCCGATCATCCAATCGCGCAAACGGCGGAACAATCCTGCGGCGGTCTCTTGGCCATACTCAGAAAACTCAACACAGCCGTCCGCATCAGAGAAACTGACCGCGCCCAAGCCTTTGACTGATGGCGGCATAGCACCGAGCAGGCCAACGTGGCGCAGATACCATTTACCCGGCACGGGGTTGGACGGGTGTGCGGGTGGGTAGAAGCTGGCGGAAACGTGTTTGAATTTTTTGGCTCGCACGAGTTCTTTCGCGCCTTCGTCCACGTCGGAAAACTCTGCGGTCAGTGAACCGTTGGCGCTACTCAAGCCCTTGACCCAACCAAATGCGGGGTCATCGGTTTTCGGGTGGCCGAATACCAGCGGCGCTTCGTGTAGATCGGGGTCGTAGCAGTCGGCACAGTCCAGCACATCTTGCTCGGTGATGTCGTATGCTTTGCCGTCGCTTGAATGGCGTTTGCCTGCTTTGAAAATTTGAAACATGAATGCACTCCATCGTGTGAATGGGTGCAGTATCGGTTTTGTCCGATTGAAGTTCTTTTAATGCGTATTAAAAAAACAGGCGAATGATTTAAGCCATTTTGATTAGAGGCGATTTAAGCGATTTTTAAAGCTGGGGTATGCCATCGTATGTTTTATTATTTTTATCGGCACACAGACGCGTCACAAAAATTCCTGACGCTATTAGCCGCCAATGGTCAATCCTGAAATAGATTGCCTTGGGTTTTTGCACGCTCACGCTCACCAACATTTTTCAAAATCTTGTAAACATGCTGCGTTGTTAGATTGTACTTGCTTGCCAGTTCGATGTGATTTCGCCCATTAAAATCAGCCCAAATTTGTAAATCACGCGCAGACAGTTGACCACCATGATTTTTGGGGAAATAAATGAGCTGACCGCCCCAGTTGTCGGTAATGAATCGGGCGACTTTGATGCCAATGATTTTAGCATCTTGCGGCTCCAGCGTACCGGCAGGCAATGCGGCCAGTAGCTGTGCAGTCAATTGGTCTTGTAGATCGGTTACCAGCTCTGGGACACGATCATCCATCATGGCCTCCTGTGGTTTCTGTAGCCTGCGCTACAACATCCTTGAACAGCGTTTGTGCGTGCTGCCACTGAGTTACGTCACAATCCAAAATACTCATCTTTAACGCGCGTTGTACGATGCTGTAGATTGCACGCGCTGAGGTTTTTGGGTTGATATGCGGGAGCATGGCGCGAAATGGCGCAGTGCGGGTGCGATCCAGCCATTTTTTGAGTTGCTCAATCATGTCTGAGGCTTGGTGCAAGTCCAAAAATTTCGGGTGTTCTTTGCGTGTCACGCGACGAGTATAGGCACACAGAGCGCTCTCGCTGGAGTCGCGCACCGCGCCAAACTCGTGCAGTTCAATCCACAGCGAACGGATTTTTTTCACTTGGTCACGATCATCGCCAATCGGTAAATCCGGCTTGGCTGGCTGGCGTGGTTTGGCGGCAGGTTTGAAACCAGCGCGTTTGAAATGCGCCAGCAATGCCGTGCGTCCTTGTGCGTCCAACTCACCCGCCGAATCGGTTTTACCTTTGCTCGCGTTCATGACAGCAGCGCGGTAGTTATCATCGGACAAGCCCAGTTGCTCTTTCGCGATATGAATTTTCGCCAGTTCTGAGGCGCGGATTTTAGCGATGGTGCGGCCGGTCATGACAGTAGTCCTTGCGACTTTTTGCCACCCACGCCGTGGTGCAGTTGGGCGTTACGCGCTTCCATGTTGCCGTTGAAATAGTCGTTGTTGGTGATGTTGCGACCTTTAACCCGATCACGCATTTTGGCCGTTTCCATATTCGGGTATTTGCTGTCCATGTAATGCTCAATC
>JBATQE010000018.1:0-6526 GCA_049291875.1 Burkholderiaceae bacterium | reverse complement strand
TCGGCTTGTTTTAGAATGCTGGCGATTTGGCTGTCGCTGAATTTGGATACTTTCATGTAAAACTCCTTTGGGTTAGTTTAAAGGGTTCTACTTTTAGGTGCTGGCTTTTTTAGGGGGTATTACCGTTGCCCTATCTAAATCCCAGTATGTGCTAGCTATTTTTTCCCAACATTCAATTGAAAAAAATTGGCCAAAAAAGGAATTTAATACCGCTTTGAGTAGAGAAATCGATGGTAAACAAATTTTTTTACCTTTAGTAATAGGAGATGATCAATTACTAAATGATTGGCCACTGGTTAAAGAAAAGTTATTCAAAAAATGGAATGGAGATGCTATGGAAATAGCAGAAGCAATAAATAACTTACTGCACAACTGATACATTAAAACTATCAACTCTATTTAAAACAATCATTTTTAACTATTGCTTATTTCATCTAAACTACCTCCAAACAATCCGCAACTCAGACACGACAGACACAACCAACACAAGCAAAGGAGGTTTGTGATGAAACACAATCCATTCACCCATCCAGTAGCCCGCCCAACCAACACTTGGCGCCAGACCATCACGTATTACACCCTGCACATCTCGATGGCCGCCGCCATCGGCTTTGCCATCACCGGTAGTTGGGGTGTTGCGCTGGCGGTGAGTGTGATTGAGCCTGCGGTGCAGGTATTGGCGTGGTTTACGCAACAGTGGGAACGGCGCGATCAGAGCCATTCAATCCAGCAGAGCGAACAAAGCCTTGCGATACAGCAATATTTGGCGCGCTATGCGCGCGGGGTTTAAAGAAGTGACTGTATTATTTTTACAAATATTAATGATAATCATTATCATTTAATAAGTTTTGTTTTATAATGATTTCAACGCGCGATTGATTGAGATTTTTCCAGCCTTTAACTTTAACACCGTAAAAATTTAAAGCATGTGAAAACCAATCATTCGATTTGAGCTTCACCCTGCCTTTGAGCACGGATGATGGCACAGGAGGACAGCATGACCGCAATCCAATTATTTTATAGTCGTAACTCGCGCACGCTGGCGAAAACCGCAACCTATTATGTGATGCACATCAGTGTGGCACTGGCGGTGGCGTATGCGGTGACCGGCAGTTGGACCACCGCCATTGCTTTGAGTTTGCTCGAGCCGACCGTACAGGCGTTTGCATTTTTCGCACATGAGAAGGTTTGGCAACGGTTTTTGCCTTAAACATCGGTGAGTTAAGACCTGCATGACTTGAACTTCAACCCGAATGCGTGTCCTCGTGCGCATGATGGCCTCTTCGTTCATAGTCGTTTTGCCCGCATCGGCTCTGCCTTTGCGGGTTTTTTTTATTCAATCGTTGAGAAAATCGGGAGCGCGGATGTCGTCCTTTGGCGCGCCATTGTCTCTGCCGTCACTTTTTCTGCATGCTACTGCTTTATAATCGGCTGAAATTTTTGCCGATTTCTGCTTTTGTCAACGCATCGGTGCCGTGAACGCTTGTTATGATTCGTGCCGTGTCATGAGCGTGTGATCAATATTTTATTTTTTAGAATGGATGTTATGGATTCAACTCTGAATGCTTTGCACTTGATTGTGAACGCCAGCGTGGTGGTACAGATCATCATGGCAATTTTGGTGGTCTTGTCCGTGCTGTCGTGGTATGCGATTTTTAGCAAATCGGCGGCATTGCGTCGTGCGCAGGCTCAATCCGATGGTTTTGAGCGCGAATTTTTATCCGCGCAAAACATCAGTCATTTGTTTCAAGGCTCACTGAATAACCGCGCGCAGGCGGGCAGTCTGGAGCGTATTTTTATTGCGGGCATGCAGGGGTTTGAGCAGGCGTCAGGACAACACCCGAATGCGCGCTTGGAGTTTGCGCAGCGCTCGATGAAGGCCACGTTTCAACGCGAAATAGACGGTTTGGAAACGCAGCTGCCGTTCCTCGCCTCGGTCGGCTCGGTCTCGCCGTATATCGGTCTGCTGGGTACGGTTTGGGGCATCATGACCGCGTTCATGGGGCTATCAGTGGCCGAGCAAAGCACGCTCGCATCGGTCGCGCCGGGCATTGCCGAGGCATTGATCGCCACCGCTTTGGGGCTGTTTGCCGCGATTCCGGCGGTACTGGCGTACAACCGCTTCACTGCGCAGGTGGATCGATTGACCTTACGCTACGAGAGCTTTATTGATGATTTTTCCAACACTTTGCAGGCGCAATCCTAATCGGGCACAGGAGCCATCATGAGCCGAGTTTCCCCTCTATCCACGCGCCGCCGAGCCCGCAGAACCAACGCACAGATGAACGTCGTACCCTACATCGACGTGATGCTGGTGCTGCTGGTGATTTTCATGGTAGTCGCGCCGATGATTCAAACCAAGGTGTTGAACTTACCCTCTGTCGCCAAAGCCACTGCCGCGCAGGAGCCGCCGTTGATTGTGGAAATGGACGCGCAGGGCGTATTGCACCTGAGCGACGCCAAAGGCACGCAGCAATTCACCGACACCACGCAATTGATCGCGCAGTTGCAACAGACGCTGCGCCAAAAACCGCAGCCGGTCGTGCTGGCTGCGGACAAGGCGGTGTCCTACGGCGAGGTGATGCGCGTGATGGATGCGCTTAAATCCGCCCAGATTGAGCGCGTCGGCCTGCTGTTAAAACAAACCCAAGGCGCTCAATAAACGCAATCACGTGTGATTGAGCCACACTGAACCTAACGAACGAATTGCCCATGTATTTGAGCCGCACAGCCACTCCCACCAACACCTTGCACAAGCCGTCGATGCTGGCAACGGTGCTGCTGCACGCATTGGTGCTCGGCGTGCTGTGGTGGGGTGCGAAATGGGCGGCACCGCAGCCAACTGAAGTGGAGCTGTGGGATGCGGGTAGCTTGGGCGGCGCCAACAGTTCGGCCAATGCCGCACAAAATACCGCCATTGACGCCACCCCCGTCGAAAATGTCGCACCGACGCCACCTACGCCGACGCCAGAACAGAGCGTAACGCAAGCACCGACGCAGCCGAGTATCGCACAGTCGAACGTGACGCCGCCACCCGCGCAGGTGCAGCCGGACATTGCCGCACCGAGTTCAAAACCTCAGCCACAAAAGCCGACGGTACCGAATAACACAACCGCCAACAAACCACAGCCCATGCCCAACAATGCCGCGCAAAAGCCCAACACGGCGGCACGCAATGACGTATTGACGCAAATTCGCCAAGGCTCAGCCACCGGCGCAGGCTCCGGCACGGGCAGCGGCTCCGCTGCAGGCAGCGGCAATGCGAACTACGCCGGTTACGTTGGCAAAGTCAAATCCATGATTGAGACACGCGGGCGCAACCAAGGACTGTCCGGCATTTCCGGCACAGTGCGCTTTCGCGTCGCACCCAATGGCAGCATCAGCAACGTGAGCGTCAGCGGCATGCCGCCCGATAAGGCCGAAACGCTCAAACGCGTGATTTCGGGACTGGTGTTACCACGCGAAAACGGCGCGATTCCGCCACCGGCACTCAGCGGCGGCATGAATTTTAATGTACGGATTTAATCATTCAGGAGACCATTGATGAACGCCCTATTTTTCACAGTCACCCTCATACGTCGCCTGCTTGAGCGCGGCCTGATGGCCATCGGTTTGCTCTGTGGTGTTTTGCTGAGCAATGTTGCCCAAGCGCAGTTATCAGGCGACTTGAATTTCACCGACAGCAACGGCTTGCCGGTCGCCACCGCGCATTTCATCGGTGAAGAATCCGCGCCGGTCAACATCACCGACGTGATTCGTGCCAATTTGTCGCGCAGCGGCGCATTGGTCAATTTCTCCGTTGATGGCGCGCATTTGGGGCTGGAAAGCGGTGCCAATCTGAACGACTGGCGCGCACGCGGCGCGCAAGCGCTCGTGGTCGGCAATGTCATCAACAACGGCGGCACGTACAGCGTGCATCTGCGCCTGTTTGACCTGCGCAATAAGCAAAACCTCGGCGACTACGCACTGAACGTACCCGCGAGCGGCCTGCGCAATGCCGGTCACCGCATGGCCGATTTCATCTACGAAAAACTCACCGGCAAACGCGGCGCGTTCAACACCCGCCTGTCCTACGTCAACCAAGTCGCTGGCAAATACCAGCTATTGATCTCCGACTCGGACGGACAAAACGCCACCGTCGCGTTGAACAGCAACCAGCCGATCATTTCCCCCTCATGGTCGCCCGACGGCACGCGCGTGGCCTACGTCTCGTTTGAAAACCGCAAGCCCGTCGTATTCGTGCACCACCTGCCAACCGGTCAGCGCACCCTGATTGCCAACTACAAAGGCAATAACAGTGCACCGGCGTGGTCGCCCGATGGTCAGTACCTCGCGCTTGCCCTCTCGCGCGACGGCAACACCCAGATTTACCAAGTCAGCGCCAACGGCGGCAGCGAAACACGCCTGACGCAAAGCACGGGCAACATCATCGACACCGAGCCAACCTACGCTCCTGACGGTGCGCAGATTTATTTCACCAGCGACCGTGGCGGCGAGCCGCAAATTTACAAAATGAGTGCGAGCGGAGAAAACGCCGGTGCGGCGCAGCGCGTGACCTTCCAAAGCAATTACAACACCAGCCCGCGCATTTCACCGGACGGCACGAAAATGGCCTTCATCAGCCGCGTACCGGGCGGTTATCAAACCCACATCATGGATTTGCGCTACAGTGACGTACAAAGCATTTCCAACACCTTGCGCGACGAATCACCCAGTTTCGCCGCCAATGGCCAAGTGGTGCTGTACAGCACGCTTAAAAATGGCCGCAACGTCCTGTCCGCCAGTTCCATCGACGGACGGATGCAACAAGAACTCCCCTTGCCCAACAGCCAAACGCGCTTTCCGGCTTGGGGTCCATTCATGAAATAGAGCAAGCACGGAACAATCCGAACCCGACGGTAAAGGTTATTCCATACTGCCCAAATATTTTTAACAACGGAGGACACCATGAACAAAACCCTACGCTACACCGCCGCCATCGCCGCCATCGCCCTATTGAGCGCCTGCGCCAGCAATAAAACCGCCACCGACAACAACGCCGTCAAAACCGTGGACGTAACCAACGGCATCGGTGCCGACGGCGTACCCGCACCACAAGCACGCAGCGTCTACTTTGACTTAGACCGCTACACCGTGCGCACCGACGGTCAACCGGTCGTGCGCGCGCACAGCGAATTCCTCAACAAAAACCGCAATCAACACGTCCTGCTGCAAGGCAACACCGACGAGCGAGGTACGGCAGAATACAACCTCGCGCTGGGTCAACGCCGCTCCGAAGCAGTGAAAAACGCCATGAGCGCATTGGGTGTGAACACCTCGCAAATCGAAGCAGTGAGCTTGGGCAAAGAAAAACCCAAAGCGCAAGGCAGCAACGAAGCCGCGTGGGCAGAAAATCGCCGCGTTGATTTCGTTTACTAATCATTCAAGCAGCACTATCGGGAGAGCACCATGACACGTATGCCAATCCGTCTTGCCAGCCTATCGCTGGGCATCGGGCTACTGCTGGCACAGCTGACGCAGCCGGCACAAGCCGCGCTGTTTGGCGACAGCAAATCCGTGATCGATCTTCGCAACAAACAAGAAGCGCTGCAACAAACCGTGCTCTCCCAACAAAACCGCATCACCGAACTATCGGACGCGCTCGCGCGCGCCAATGGTCAAATTGAACAACTCAATCGACAAGTGAGCGAGCTCAAAGCCGACCAAGCCAACGGCTACAAAGCGCTGGACGAACGTCTGCGCGCACTCGAACCGATCCCGACCGAACAACTGATCCAACAAAGCTTCGATACCGCCGTCAGCCTGACTCAGAACGGCGACTATGCCAAAGCCAACCGTGCGTGGGCGCAGCACCTCAAATCCCACCCCGATCAAGCCAATAACGCCGATGTGCAATACTGGTACGGCGTCGCACAATACGGCGCCCAATCCTACCGCAACGCCATCACGCGACTGCAAACCTTCATGCAGCAATACCCGCAAGACGAACGCATTCCACACGCCATGCTGACCATCGGCAGTGCGCAAATCGCCAGCGGTCAAAAAGCGGCCGGCATCGCCACACTGCAACAACTGATTAAAAACTACCCAAGCCACGCAGCGGCGCAAACCGCGGAAAAAGTCATCAAAGGCTCGTGAGCGCTGAGGTTAACAGCTTGAAAATAAAGGTATTCCAACTGGAATGCCTGAGGCTGTTGACAAAGTGGTACATGCACCTAAACAAAGCTCCGTCATTGCGTTCCGCGAAACTTCGCTACGCTCGTTTTATCGAAACTTCGCTACGCTCGTTTTATCGAAACTTCGCTACGCTCGTTTTATCGAAACTTCGCTACGCTCGTTTTCCCGCATGATTTTAGCGGGAATCCAGATGGCGATTCTAACTGATTGTTTTTATTATAATTTCTGGATACTCCGAATTCACAAACCAAGTGCAACAGAGTAAATTATTGCAGGAGGTATTATTATGGGAGCGAAGTACAAGCAGCTTGATATGGAAGAGCGGATTGAGATTGCCCGGCGTCGTTCG
>JBATQE010000017.1:0-3402 GCA_049291875.1 Burkholderiaceae bacterium | reverse complement strand
CGGCTTGTTTTAGAATGCTGGCGATTTGGCTGTCGCTGAATTTGGATACTTTCATGTAAAACTCCTTTGGGTTAGTTTAAAGGGTTCTACTTTTAGGTGCTGGCTTTTTTAGGGGGTATTACCGAATCATCTAATTACACTGTATCATTTGTTTCGTTGTCTTTTCTGGAGAATAATCATGGCAAAACGCAATCAGGTAGCGGATCCCAAAAATATTCACGTTCATTTGGTCGGTGCAGGTATTGCAACGATGTCTGCGGCGGTTTTTTTGATTCGTGATGCGGGTGTCCTCGGCGAACACATTCATTTTTATGAGCAGTTACCTGTGGATGGTGGCTCCTTGGATGGTGCGCGTTCACCCAGTGTTGAGGGTTATGTAACGCGCGGTGGTCGGATGTTGGAGGATGAAGCGTATGTGTGCTTGTGGAATTTGTTGGAGAGCATTCCGGCTGTGGGTAATCCTGAGTTGAATGTTCGGCAGGAGATTGCGCAATTTAATCAGGAAGTGCCGACATATGCCCGCGCCCGCATCATTGATCGAAACCATCAGATTGTGGATGCGGCGGATTTGGGGTTTGATCTTCAGGATCGGGTCGAGTTAACGCGTTTGATTGCGCTTCCTGAAAAACTTATTGGCGCGCGGCGCATCGAGGATTTTTTCTCTGAGCATTTTTTCCAAACGAATTTTTGGACGATGTGGTGCAGTATGTTTGCTTTTCAGCCGTGGCACAGTGCGATTGAGATGAAACGGTATTTGCTGCGTTTTATGCAGGAAGTGCCGCGTATTCATACCTTGGCAGGGGTACGGCGAACCAAGTTGAATCAATATGATTCGATTGTTTTGCCGATACAAAGATGGCTACAAAATCATGGGGTTCAATTTGAATCCGGGGTGACGGTCAAGGATGTGGATTTTGTTGAATCAGCCGATGCGCGTGTGGCAAATGCCTTGCATATTGAGCGCAATGGGCAAGCACAGCAGATTCCGTTGGGCGCACAGGATTATGTATTTTTGACGCTGGGTTCAATGACGGCGGATGTGACTTATGGTGGTGATGACACGGTTCCGCCATTGATTCGTGATAAACGCGATGGCGGATTTGAATTGTGGGAAACGCTTGCCTTAAAAGCCGATGACTTTGGCCGACCGAATGCTTTTTGCGGCAATGTGGATGAGTCCAAATGGGAGTCGTTTACATTAACGATGCACGGAAAAGCCTTACTCCAACGGATCATTGACTTCAGTGGTAATGAGCCAGGAACTGGCGCGTTGATGACATTTAAAGATTCTAATTGGTTAATGTCTATCGTTGTGCCGCATGCGCCGCATTTCATCGGTCAACCGAATGATGTATATACACTGTGGGGTTATGGCTTATTCATTGATCGAGAGGGCAATTATGTGAATAAAAAAATGTCCGAATGCACCGGACAAGAGATTTTGACCGAGCTACTCGGTCAGCTGGGGTTCGAAGATGCAGACGATGAAATTCGCAAGACAACCCGTGTCACGACCGTTATGATGCCATACATCACATCGCAATTTGAACGGCGAGTGCCGGAGGATCGGCCTTTGGTTGTTCCGAAGGGAGCGAAAAACTTCGCGTTTCTCGGTCAATATGTGGAAATTCCCGAAGACGTCGTATTCACGGTTGAGTATTCTGTGCGCGGCGCAATGCACGCGGTATACGAGTTAATGGGTGTTGACCTGCCGATACCGGCGATTTACCATGCGCTTGAGCATCCGAGCGTGGCGTTCAAAGCGCTACACACGATTCGTACAGGACAAGCCGATTGGGATGCGCGTTAAATTGATAATAATTACTTCACAGGAGAATGTATGGAGTTAAAAGATAAGGTGGTCGTGGTAACAGGGGCAGCCGGCGGCATTGGCGCTGCGCTGGTGAATCAATTTCGCTCGGAAGGCGCGACGGTCGTCGGCTCTGATGTCAAAATACCTGAGCAGACGCAGGCCAATCGCTTTCTGACAAATGATATTTCGACGGAAGACGGCGTTAAATCGCTGATTGACGATGTGTTGGCGCAAGAGGGGCGAATTGACCTGTTTTGCTCCAATGCGGGTATTGCGCTACCAATGGATGCGTTTAGCCCCGAAAAATACTGGGACAAAACCCTCGATATCAACCTCAAAAGCCACTACTGGGCAGCGCGCCATGTACTGCCGCACATGATCGAACGCGGCAGCGGCTATCTGCTGAACACGGCTTCTGCTGCGGGTTTACTCAACGAAATCGACAGCTTTGGCTATGGCGTGACCAAACACGCGGCCATTGGCTTGGCCGAATGGCTCGCATTTACTTATCGGGACAAAGGCATTCGGGTTTCGGTCTTATGTCCGGAAGGCGTCAAAACCCAAATGATCGCACATTCCCCCTACTTGCAAGCCAGCGCCATTACCGCTGAAGAGTTGGCTAAAATCACCAGTGAGGCTATTCATGCCGAGCGCTTCATGATCACCACGCACCCGCATACGATCGAAGCTTTTCAGAAAAAAGCCGCGAATTATCAAGGATTTATCGACTTCATGGTTCAACGACGCGCCCAAGCCATCAGCATGCGCGAAGCATTGAAAAAATCAAGCACCGCCTTCTAACTTTACCATTCAAAACAAAAGCCCGAATCGATAGTGATTCGGGCTTTTTAGCCTCATTGGCGCCGCCGACAGGAATCGAACCTGTGACCCTCTCCTTAGGAGGGAGATGCTCTATCCACTGAGCTACGGTGGCGTGTTGACTGAATGGCGATGTGATTTCGTGCGCAATTATACCTCACAACACCACATCATCTTCATCCGTCATTTCATGGGGAATAGCGACATGATGACGTCGCTCCTGCCAGCGCATCCACGCGCGTGAGACCAGCGGCAGGGCGTAAATCGGGAACTGCATGGCGCCGATCAGGGGCAGATATTGCGTTCCGAGGAATGGCGCGGCGATGGTGAAGGTCAGCAATACATTGCGTCCGCCCGAGGCGACGGCGGCGGAAATGCGGTGCTCGGTCGTGCTTTTGCGGTACAGATAAAAATTCAGCCAAAACAGCACAGTGACGATGGACATGGATAAAAACAGCAGTCCGAACGCATGCCAATGGTGTTGATCAAACTCGCGGCGAAAACTGCCAATCAAGCCAAACGGAAAGGTCATGACCAACAGCATGGTGACTTTGGACAATTGCTGGTGGATTTTGAGTAATACCGATTCGGCAATCCAACGATGCACTAGCGCAGAAGCAGCCATCGGTCCGACGATAAAAATCAACAGACGTTTGACGTACAGCACCATATCCAGCTCAACATCCGCCGTTTGAAACAGCCACAAATTGATGTACAGCACGACGGGCATGAGCAGTGTGGTGGCGATGGTCAGCGCCATCGCATACAGC
>JBATQE010000016.1:0-45829 GCA_049291875.1 Burkholderiaceae bacterium | reverse complement strand
CTCGGCTTGTTTTAGAATGCTGGCGATTTGGCTGTCGCTGAATTTGGATACTTTCATGTAAAACTCCTTTGGGTTAGTTTAAAGGGTTCTACTTTTAGGTGCTGGCTTTTTTAGGGGGTATTACCTTTCAAATCGTAGTCACGTCGATATTGCCCCGTCAACTGAATCATCTCAGTCACCATCTCTGAAACAATGTCTCGATTAAGAATTTTATCGAAAATCTGTTGTACCATCCACAAATCAAACTCTTCAGCATTGATTCGACGACTTCTACATCCTCCAGTTTTTTGATGAGTTGAGCAGTTGTAGTAACTGTATTTTCTCCCTCGACTGTTTGCGGTTTCTATCTGCATCGCCTGCCCACACAATCCACAACGAAATAGACCGCTAAAAACATGGTTGCTTTGAGTGATGATCGGGGTATTGTGGTTTTTTTGTTCAAACAGTAGTCGAACTCTGTCGAACTGCTCACGAGTAACAATTTTTTCGTGGCTTTGAGTCATAATCCACTCACTTTCAGGGTTCTGGATACCATTGGCACTCACCCGATTAAAGACAACAAGACCAGCATAGACCGGATTTTTGAGGAGTCTAATAACCTGAGACTTATTCCATGCAATGCCTCTATTGAGCAAGCCTTGCTCATTTAATGACATGGCAATGCTCTTGGTACCATCTCCTGCTAAATAACTGTTAAAAATTTCACGAACAACGACTGCCTCATGATCAACGATGCGTAATTTCCGACGATTACCCACAGAATATACTTCGTAACCAAACGGAACGCGACCTCCGTTCCAAAAGCCATCACGCGCATTTTTCATCATTGATCGGCGGGTGTCTTTTGATATCTGCCGGCTAAGTAACTCATCATTTACCTCTAAAATTGACTCCATCAGCCATCCTTCATCGGTTTCTGAGTCAATATTTACTGAAGTATATACAACTTTGGTTCCACCTCTATAAAGTGATCTTTTGTATACTGCTGCATCAATCTTATTTCGCGCAAATCGGCTGGTTGACCAACAGATAAAATAATCAATATCATATGCTTCGCAGTAAGCGATAGCGTTTTGAAAAGCAGCACGGCTATCATTTCGTCCTGTTTTCCCGTCATCTCTGAAAACATGTGCAATTGTTGCGCCAAGCTCTTTAGCCTTACGCTCTCCATGCTCGATTTGACTATCTACAGAAATTCCCTCATCCGCTTGGCGTATTGAGCTTACTCGGGCATAGATGATGGCGGTTTTAGGTTCATTCATGTTTGTTTTTATACCAATAATTCAAGCTATTGCATATATAAGATTTTGTGTTCTTTTCACAGAAAGCTACATTTGTTTTTTGAGTGATTTGTTCATAATTTAACCCCTTCTTATGGCAGTTTAAAATATAAGTAGCACGTTGATAGCGTATATAAGAACTATACCTTCGTAAGTTCATGAGCAATCCGTATCGTTCATCTTGAAATTTAGATTCTGAGTCCAGTACGCGCCACATTTTCAAAAAATTATCGAAGCCAATTTCCGAAGCGACCCTTTGCCACGCGGCACTTAGCCCCATCTTTCGCAGTTCAGCCAAACGCGGATCTATGATGCTGGTTTCCTGATTCAGGGGTTTGAAAATACTGTAATTATTTAGGTACCCTCCCCCCTGTGGGTGGAGGTCGTCGGGGTTATGCCGAACCCACACCCCTGTTGTTTGGTCGGTTGGCTGTGCATTTTCATGCTTGAAAGTTCGCTTTCCACTCATATAAACGCCTCCAAAATGGTGATTCTGTCGTGCATCAAGTTCGCTTTCTGTCAGTGTGCGAACCTGATTAACACAAGTGATGATTTTGATTTAGCCCGTTTTTAAGGTCAGTTTGCGGAATCACCGAGACCGCGTAGCCACGCCCTTATATATCTTACCTGTGATTACCATAATATAACTTGTGTTAATCAAATAAAACTCGAAAGCGGCTTGTCACTTGCCACGTAATTGCTCCAATAATTTTGAAGCGGGGGTTTTCATCTTCGCCAATGGGTTTGCTTTGTCCGTGGTTCGGGTCAGTTTGCGGATCGCCAAATGTGAATAGATTTCCGCAGAACTTGCATCCGCGTGACCCAGCAGTAACTGCCGGAGCAATAGATCCACGTCATCCTCAGCCAACTCTGCGCCGAACAAGTGACGCAAAGCGTGGGGGTGTAGCTCATCTTTTGGAATATTGGCGGTCTTACCATGACGAGCGATCATCACATTGACTCCTTGCCGGCCAAAACGTCGTTTTTCGCCATAGTATTCATGCGCCGGGCATTTGCGGTTTCGGGTGGTGACGAACAGCACGCGGTCGCCGTTTTTCAGTTCGCGCGGGATTTCTTCTAAATCAGGGTGAGCCAAATAAGCGCGTAGCAATAGGTCGGCTTCGAGGGGGATGGGGATCAAGCGCTCTTTATTGCCTTTTTCCCGGGTTTTAACAGCCAAGCGTTGCTCGCCTTGAATCTGCATCGGTACAATGTTGCTCTGATTCAGCCCGCACAAGCCCGAGACACGCAGACCACATCCGATCAGCAGTGCGAGCATGGCGGCATCGCGTACTCCCTCAAAGGTGGCGAAATTGGGCGACCACATGATGCGCTCAGCATGGTCCAGATTCATTGCCCGAGGCAGACGGCGGCCACTTTTCGGATAAGGCACACGGGCGGCGCAATTACGCGAGCCGTATAGACTGGCATGCCACGCATACAGACCACGAATACAGGCGACATACGGCGTGCGGCTGACGGGTTGGAGCTTCAAGACTTTGAATAGATACGGGCCGGTAAATGTCAGCACTTCGTCATCGCTCAAAGTCCACGGGTCGCGCCCATCCAGCCACCTCTCAAAGCGCGCGAGGATGTCGCGGTAGGCACAGATGGTGCGATCACTCGCCCCGTCATTGGCGTGTTTGTACAGCAAAAAGTCCTCGAAATCGCGACGCATTGGAGCCTTGTCAAATGTATGAAAAGGGGGTACACAGAAAAAATACTCCCGTTTTTGTGGATGAAGCCATTTTAACCAAATAATTCAATAAAAACAATAACTTATCATCCACAAAATTCCACATTTTCACAGTTTTTTGCGTTTGAAATTGTGGTAAGTTTGGCGTAAGGTGTAAAAACCTGTGGGTTGCCTCTTTCTTAGTTTGTTTCCTTTTCTATATCTATCTTATTGATTTTAAATAAAAAATATAAAAATATAAGATAAAGATGTTAAAAGTGCGATGTGGAGAAAAACGCCAAAAGGTGGAAGTACAAGACGAAAATGTGGAATAACAGACCCAAAATGTGGGCGTCAAAAAACGCGGAATTTAATAAAATCAATGACTTACAAGCAACAAACACCATGCATCCACGGAATCGAAGAAAATTTCTCACGTTCGGGTGGGAAAATAGGCGGATTTGAGCCATTTCCCTTCCCAGCGTCCACGGATTTCGATGTTTGCCCACGCACAGCGACCGGCACGCCGATCGTTGTACGCACCCATCGGACAGACGCAAAAAAGCCACCCGTAGCTGATCGGGTGGCTCTTGCGAAAATGGGTACAACGTTGTGAATGTGTCCATTATAGCAGTATGAGCGGGCCAAGATGGCCAAAATAGCGCACCAAGGACAGACCTGCACTGGGTGTTTGCGCAAAGGTAACACACAGACTCTGCGCATCGTGTGGCAGGTGAATCAGCGACCATTTGAACCAGCCCTGTGCGCATTTGACGTGCTCAGAATGAAAGGTGCGGATCGGTATATCCTTGCCACCGCGTTCACTGCGAGCATGACAACGCCACAGGGTGTCCCCTTCGAGGTAAAAGTGCAGATCAAGTATGGGTTTGCCGTTCTCAATCAAAGCCAAATGATCGCCGTCATCGACGCGGATACGGGTGGCGGCTTGTGCTTGAGGTGTGCGGGGATTAGGTGCAGATGAGACGGCGCGAATGGCCGTCGCGGGGATGCGAGCGTTCATGGTTTACTCCTGTTCAGATTGCGAATCTGCGCCCTCTGCTAAAAGGGTGGGCAGAACTGTGCGGGTTAGCAGACTGGTGAACAGACCCAGCGAGCCTTGCGGCTCCCCGCACAGTCCGCCCATAGGCAAACCATGTGTACAGACGAAAAAATACCGCTGGCACTTAAAGGGTAGCGGTTCGTCCGCTGTTCATATCAGGCTGCTAAACCCGAACCGCATTTGTCTATGCGGTAGGGGTATTATGCGTCGCCTGAGGTTGGGTGTCAAGTGAAAGCAAATTATGGCTTGATGAACAGTATCCAGTGTGTATTGGCTTGTTTGCCCGATCGATGTCCAATCACGGGTTTATATGGTGTCAGCGCGATAATCTCTGACAAAGGAATTTGCACCTCCGACCACTTAAAGATCATAACGCCATTCGTATCCAGCACGCGGAAACACTCTGCAAATCCAGAACGCAAATCATTGCGCCAGTCATCGGACAAAATTCCATATTTTTTACCGATCCAGCTTTTTTCACCGGCTCGTTTGAGATGAGGCGGATCAAACACCACCGCCTTAAAAGTGCAATCATTAAATGGCAACTGTCGAAAATCCATTCTTTCGTCTGGTCTAATTTGCAACTCTCTACCGTCGCACAATATGTGTGCTTCATCCCTAATATCACCGAACAACACCCGTTTATCCATCTTGTCGAAGTAAAACATCCGAGAGCCGCAACATGGATCCAAAATTATTGCCTGTATTTGACTATTTTCCATCTTCACCTCCCTTGCATAGATCCGCGATGATGTATGGGATCATTTCCTTGCCGCACTCGACCGCCTCGGACTCGGTGGGCAACAGGAACATCATGGGTACGACACCGACATAGGGGCGGTATCCGGCGACCATCCCGCGCACAAAGGCATTCGGCTGGACTTTGTATTGCGCGGTGACTGCTTGACTGCGCAGGTAGTTGATTTGCTCCTCGGCGGGGGCTTTGAAATAGTCGTCAGGTGTTTGGATGGGGGAAGTCATGTTGTGAGTCCATTTTTGGTTGAAATTGAACGCATGCCGGACGGGTCAGGCATATATCCGTGGTGGCGGTAAACGTCCACTGTCTGTGCATCAAATAGCATTTGTGATAGGTTCGGCTGGTGGCGCGGCGGGTGCTGTGGTGCTGGCAGTCTTTGCAGGTTTTGCCGGTCAGCGATTCGTCCACCTCCCCGGCATACAGGCCATTGAAGGTGGTTTTTTTGGTATCGCCGAATAGGTCAGGGGTGCGCATGGTCAATCCTTTGTACGTTTGAATACCATTTCAACCACAGATCCAAATCCATCCGTCCCCAGATCCACACGATCAAGGTACTTTTTAGACGTTATCGTTTCTATACAAACTCGGTAATACGGTGGATATTTTTGCAGTTGATCCATCAGTTCTTCGACGGTCATCATGGCGTGGTTTCCTTTCTTACTGTTTTTCAATGATTTTGACGATGTTGTATTCGGACTCCATCAGTATCGTTTGATTCAAGCTATTGCGCTTTTTGAGTGCATAGCCACCAATAATCAATGCCGCTTCGATACGCTCGGCTACGCGGGTTTTTCCTGACGCTTTGGCACCAAATAATTTGATGGTGACTACGGGTTTTTTGTTGGTGCTTTTGTTCATGGTTTTCTCCTCTGGTTAAAAATTAGGTTATCGATTGATCATTCATACTTCATTTCCAAGCCTTGTATTGCCATAAAAAATAATCCACTGAGTTGATGGAATTGATTATTTATATTGAGTACATCCAGCAGTAATTGACTCTCAATTTCTCTCAACAACTCATTGGCTTGAAACTGTTTTTTGCTCGACTTATAGTTTTCAAAACCGCAATGGTGATCTGCGAAACGGTAAATTCTGGCGGTGCAGTTATCATCACGTTTTATACGAATCTCAATGTACCGATCACGCTGTATGACTCCAGTACAGGTGTAGGTATGTTTACCAACACACAATGTCGTGCCCTTGAGAATCTCAAACATCAATGCAGATGCCAATATTCTGAAATCAATATCATGCTCAAGCATCAACATCTCCTGCCGCGCGTTTTTTCAGATCCACGGCGACGGTTTCGGACTTTTGGGGGTTCAGCCCGGCGTAGCGTCTGACTGCGGCCACGGTAACGGGGTTCTGCAACTCGTCCAGTGCGAATGCGACCGAACGTTCCTCAAGTCGGCGTTTTATCATCGCGCTGGCGCGCATGGCGTAGGCCAACCGCACCAGATCGTTTGACAGCATTTCCGTGCTGGGCTGGCGAATGTTGGCCGTTCTGCACAGTTGTGCAACCTGTTTCGCCGTTAGTTCCAACGGTTGATAGTGTTTCGGGCGGATCCATTTAGCGTTTGACATAGCCGACTCCTACTGTTTTTCCATGTTGATCGTCATCGTGTAGTTTCGGACTGGCGTACAAGCCGAGTTTTTCCAGCTCTGCCAGTGAAATCGCGGTCATATGCGCATAGCGGCGGCCGCGGATACTGCGCTCGATGTCGTCGCGCCAGACCACGCCGCTGTTCATGAGTTGGTTGCGGAACACGCGCGCGGTTTTGATCGGTAGGTGGTTGTATTTGTCGCGCAGGTGGTTGGCCGTGCTGATGTGGTCCATGATGTGACTGGTACGCAGGATCAGGCAGAGGGTTTCCACGCCGTTTTCGTTGCTGACCATTTCCCACAAATAAGGGTGCTCGAATCGATTGGCATCCAGCTCCGAGCAGAGGATTTCCATAATCCAGACCCACGGCAGGCGTGTACCGTCGGTGTCGCTCATGTGCTGATTCATTTCGATGATCAGATCATGGATAAAGTCACCTTGATGCACGTCGATTTCGGCGAATTCGCACAGAAGTCGCCATGCGGTCAAGATCGCGGCGTAGTTCTCGCACATGCGTTTGGCCGTGGCATCGCTGGCCTCCAGTTTGGCGTGCGACAGGCACAGATTGACGTACTGCGCATGCACCTCGCGCACGCGCTCAGGATCGGCGCTGGCAATGAAATCGAGCCATTGCCGCAAGGGGAACTGCGGCAAACGATGCGGAATCAAGTCGCCTTGTTTGGCCACGGACAGGGTAGAACGGCAAATTTTCGATTGCAAACTCTGTACGTCCACTTCCTCACCGGCCAGCAGAACCGGCGCACACATCAGGTATGGCGTGAGTGCCGCACCGACGCGGGTGAACTCGAATCGATACGTAGACTGGAGCAGGCCGTCGATGTCGCCCAGTACGGATTTGGGCAATTTGCTGAACTCATCCCAGCCCACCGGGTGTGTGGTATATGACACGGATGCACGGCGGCGGTGGTCGGTTTTGAGCATTTGCCCCGACAAAATTTGAAACGCGCAGGTGGTTTGCAGTGCGTCCAGTAATTTAGATTTGCCCGAACCTTTTTCCGCTTGCATCTGAAAATGCGGGTAGAAACTCAGGATGTTTTTAAGGTGTGCACCGAGCGCCCAAACCAGCGCAATGCAAGCCGCATTGTGTTTGAAGGTCGCTTGATACGCCTCGACGATCGCCGCCGCGTGTGACGGAAATCCGCGCGGGAAGGTCATGTTGTAGTACAGACATTGTTTTTGTGGCTCGGTGAAAAAACAATCGGGACCTTCGAGTGCGGCCAGTTTGCCATCGCGCCATGCCACACCGATGAAATTCACCACTTCACGCGCGGCCAGCCCTGCGGAGCGTTCCATGATGGTGATCATGCGAGCGAACACCGACGGCGCCCAGATGTGCCCAAAGCGGGATTTCCACCAGTCCACGTTGTAAATTTTGTCGGCGTTGATCACCTCGCGTTGCAATATCGGGCCGTTGCGCGGGGTTTGGCAGGAGATGCCGAACACGGTTTCGGATTGGTTGTCTTTGGTACCGTTGATGGTGCTCATGTGCGATTGTATGGTGAGCCGTGACATGGCGGCGACGCGGAAAGAACACAGGTCATCGAATAACTCGACTTCTTTGTCATCGCCTTCATCGTCATGGGTGACGCGCACCTCTTTGACGTACTGCATAAAGTCATCGGTGGTGCGGTATTTCCAATACACCCGAAAATCCTGCGAGGGCAGAAACACGCGACGGCGAGCTACTGATTTTTCCACTTCTTTTCCGACATTCGGCTGGCCGGGAATCAACGCATCATCGAGTATGGCCAGACGGCGTTTGAGTTCCTGCGGGTGCCAGACATTGAGCACATCGTTGATGTCCTCGCCCTCGTTCCAGTCGATCATATTGACCATGCGCGCCGAGACGTCGCATGCGGTGAGCGCGTCGTACAGACGATAGGCGGCCTCCATTCCGGCGCGTTGCCCCGTGCGCTCGTTGACCGAGTCACTCATATCGGTGGCGATGATCGCGGATTTGCCGCGCATGAATGACCAGTCCAGATTTGTGTTGTTCACCCCGCGAATGGCCAAGGCGCAAATGTACGGCGCGCGTGGGTCGCCCTCGAACGCGGTTTCGACCGACAGCGCATTGATCGGTGACTCGACGATGTACACGGTTTTGGCGCGCTTGAACCGCTCGCGGCTGCTGGTCCAGATCGCACCGTTTTTCTCGCCCTGACAGCCAGTTTTTTGCCCACCATTGAGGGCGGGATCCAGATAGCGAAAATCAACCGCGACCACGCGATTGTGTTGGCTGACGATGAAGGCCACCGCCGCGCCGCCATGCCCGCGCTCACCGGCGGGGACCTTGGCGGAGGTATAGTCGTTAAAGCCGACGGTCTTGCGCTTAATCGCCTCGCGCACCACCGATTCGGCAATGCCGCGACTGGTCAGGTAGGCCACGGCAGGCTCGGGGTTCTTGGTACAGATACCGGCCAGTTTTTCGGGTAGGGTTTTTTCCGTGCGTTCTTTTTGCTCGGATTTGGGCATCGGGATCCCGAACCATTCGCCGATTTTTTTCGCGGCGTCCATGAACTCGATGGCCTGCCCCGCATAGATCACCAGATCGATGCAGGAGCCGGATTGACCGGTGGCGTGGTCTTTGAACTGGCGTGCGCTGTACAGCGACAAGCTCGGATTGTTCTCACCAGGTCGGTAGTACAGTCGTTTATCGCCAGTGCTGTTGCCTTTGGCGGGTTTGAGTTCTAAAAAATGGGCGACATCGTGGATGTTGATATCCTTAATCCGTTCGATCCAGTCGCCGATGTGTGGGTTTGTTGTCATGGTTATACTCGGCGCTGTTGGTCAAATGCCTCAGATGTCAAGGCACGGCAGGGATCCAATGCCATTCGTAGCCCCGACGCGTGCGCAAAGATAAAGGTGCCCCACTGCGGATCACGCGCACAGCGCCACTCGCACGGCAACGCATCCGAACTGCTCGAAAACTCGGCGAGTAATTGCTGCGTGCGCTCATTCAATAGTGCCATGAATGTCGCCAGCGACTCATCCGCCTGAACCGACAGCACCGCGAACGCCTCCTGCCACTGCACCGGACAGCCATCGATCAGTTCCAGTAATCGCCCTTCCATATCGGTCAAAGGCATCATCGCCAGAAAGCCATAATCCGCGACGATGGCCATGCCAAAACTGCGGTACACCTGACCGTTGTGCGACAAGCGTTGCAAATCATTGATGTGCATCATTGCGCCCTCCATGCTTTGGGTGATTGCGCGCCGGCTCGCCGTATTCTGACTCCCAGTCATCGGAAATGAATACCAATGCGACGGCACACAGCACAAAGATCAAAAACATCAGACCAACAAATGCCAAGAGCACTATTTTTAGAATGAAAATGAACATTGTCATGATTTCCCCTTCACCACATAATCGAGCCGCCCCATATCGCGCAACCACTGAGCTTTGGCTTTGATGGATTTGGGGCTTCGCCCAGCCATCGTGATGTCTTTGGGTTTCATGCCCGCTTGCGCGCAGCGAATCAAATGCGCTTCATCCTCCGCCGTCCACTTCACACACGCTGCTTTGACTCGTGGCGCGCCCGGTACATAGGCTTTGAGCGGCTCGGTTTTATAGCTGGTCGTAAACGGTATTTCGGCAGGTCGAGGCACAAAGCCAAAACATGCCAAATGCACGTGATTCAAAGCGGTTTGTACGGTTTGTGTATTCATGCTTGACTCCCTTGTAAAAAGCTCGGTACAAATGGACGGCAGATGTCCTCGGCGGGCAATGGCGCATCGCCCTCATGCACCAGCGCAAAGTCCAGCGCAGAGATGTCGATCGCGTCGTAGCGCACCACATAGATGCCATGCGCCTCATAGCCCCACGGCGTCGGCACGGTCGGATCCATGCAATAGCTGATATTGAATGAGCCAAAGCGCACCAGTCTCTGCGCCAGTCGCGCCAACACCACGGTGTTCGGGTGGTCAAACTGCGTCAACATTTTCACCGCCAGATCAACAGGCATGTGCTCGAAACAACGCTGTAACACCGCATCGGCGCGGCTGTGATCGACATCGAGCACGACACTGAATTCATCGGCGATTACGAAGTGGTAGCGGGTTAAATTGGAACGTTTCATAAAACCCCCATATCCGTAATCGTTATTTCCAAATCATCCGAATCAAATTCAGTGGCATCCATGATCGTCAGTCCTCGCGTTCCATCCATCTTGTCATAGCCTTCGACCTCACCATTTTTGAATCGCTTTAGTGCCCTATAGTGACCATCTTCCATCACGTCCATAAAAAAACGACGTCCGAATTGATCGCAAAACGCCTTTTCGATATTGCCTTTAAAGTTATCTAATCGTGATTGCCCCCCTACCCAAAACAACACCATTTCCTTGAGGTCATTTTGTGTTTGCTCATCCTGCTTAATGCGCAGAGCTATTTCCATCAGGTTAGAAACATTGATGATGATTGTTTTAAAGCCCTTCATGCCACAGCCTCCATTTGATTGACATACGCACGGCGCAACTGCGCCAGCGTGACGCGTTTTTTACCGCTCACAGACTCACTCATTGCCTGCGCTGCGCGCTCCAAATCAGACTGCACCTCCTCGCGGGTCGCGTGGGCATAGATGCTGGCACTGCTGATCGAGAGTTGCCCCAGTGAGCGCTGAACTACTTGCAATGGATTTTTCGCGGTCGATGTACGCATCAGATTCATGGCGTGGGTATGGCGGAACCAGTGCGGTGACACATCGAGGTCAATACCCGCCTGTTGCGCCCAGTGCTTGACCCGTTTTTGTACCGCTCGGACGGTGAGCGGCTGGCCGCCTCGCCCAAACACCAGCGGCGCGTATGCCTCGGCAGTCTCACCATGCAGATCAAGCAGAGCGATCAAATGGGCACGTAAGGGCGCGGTCAAATAGATTTTGATGTCGGTGTATTGCCCCTTGCGGTGCTCACGCGGAATGAATAAATAGCCTTTGCCCATCACCGCCGCAATGGTTTGCGCTACGGTAATGCTGAGAAACTCAGTAATGCGACAGCCGGATAAAATCAAAGCCGAAAACAGGTGGTAGTCGCGTTGCGCCGTGGGGGTGTTGGTCAAGCGGGCGGCATTGAGCAATGCGGTTTGCTCGGTGGGGAGTAGATAGCGATCCATTACTCGCCTCCGTGGCTGTGTGTCACACCATCACTATCGATATGAACATGCTTTGGGATACTGGATATAAAGGTTTCAGCCAAAGGTGTTCCCGCAAACCACTCTATCGGCATTGGATCTGCCTCATAGCGTTCAATGCGCCTGACCGTCAACCCACGCCGCAACCATTTCAATACCGCTTTGCGATTCCATTTTTTAGCCTCCGCGTCGTCCCATGAACTCGCAATAATCTGATCTTGATCATTGATTGCGATCAACAGATAGCCGAGCAGACGGCCTTTTGATGGAGTGTTTGGTTCTGTGTTGTGCATGTGTTTTCTCCTTTTAATTTAACCGTGGCGCAGTCGTATCTGCGCGCTCAATCATCATGCTCAAACCGGCTCCGGGAGTCTGACTGATCAATAAAAGGATGGTTTGATCGGTCATCAATTCAAAGTACATCTCGGTTTTTTCGGTACCAAAGGGATCCCTTCTTATGGTCACGACACGTCTACGTCCCAGTTCGATTCTTTCTGTAATGCCGCTCAATCCTTTGTCCATCCAATAAAACCATTGATCATTACGACGGCTGATATTCACTCGGTAAAATAATTGTTCGTTGTCAAATAGTGCGATGGCGTCTCCATCCACCAAAAATACTCGGCTATACGCCTTGCGGTTCGACTTTTCGTCGGCTACTTGGCTTACTGGTTTGGGTTTGAATTGCTTGTATTGCTGGTCCGGCATGATGAAACTCCTTATTATTTTTGTTTGATGATTGAATCGCTTGCACCACGTCCAGCCCAAACAATCGCGCCAACTCGCGCCCACTGACCTGCACCTGTGCCCCTTCGGGCAGGTTGTCAGCGGCGGCTTTGATGCCGTGGCGCGTGAGGGATGGGGGAAGGGCTGGCATGGTCTATGCAGTCTATGACTCAGCGTTTACGCGGGGTTTTCACCACCAGCGAACCAAAACGTGCTTTGACCTCGAGCAATGCGGCAATGGCCTCGTGGGTCTGCTGTTGCATCTCGTCAAATTCCGCTTGCGTCACCGTTAGATCCGCCAACGCCCGCGCCATGACCTCGTACACATCGCCGTTCTCAGCACCCCAGTGGTTGATCAAGTGCAGTAGATCATCGTCTGTGGTTTTGGATAAATCGGGCAGGCGCACAAATACCCCGCCAAACATGCGGCACAGCGCCGCGATCGGTGCGGTATTGCCGGTATGAAATACGATTTGAATCAGATCGGACACCGTGGGCTTGTGGTGCGCCGAGGAGTCGTTTCGATTGAGTTTGTTGTACAACGTGCCAATCGCCGTGTGCATTTTCGCCGCCAACTCGTCAATGCCGAAATCCAGTGCGGCCGTGCGCATGGCCGCGTATACATCCGCATCTTTTGAATGCTTGTCCAGATCAGTCATCTGTGACTCCTCGTCAATTTTTAATTTGTGTTATCTCTTTGACGGGTCGATACTGTGGTTACCACGCCGCAGTACCGAGCCGCCCTGCCCTCATGGAGGGCGGCTTTTTAATCAAGCAGGTCGCCTTGAGTTTTAGCCAAGGCTTCAAAATTCGGCAAATCCAAACCTCGGTCATTACAGAAAAACTCTATGATTTTTTTATACTCATTACGCAGGGCTTGGCTTTTGCAGTCTTGATACATTTTTACCATGCGTGTCCATTGTGTGATGTCGGCATTTTTTGCTTTTGCTTTGCCATATCCACCTGTTTTACGAATAGATGGCAGAACTTCACAGGTGACCCAACGTTGAAAGGTTTTGGCGGAGGATTTGCGAGATTTAAATATCAAGGCGTACAAACCAGATTCATTCACGGCAATCACTTCTCGACGTTGTATAACCCCATTGGATGAACTAACATCCAAACTAATTAACCCCGTTTGGTAGTCTTCAAGAGAATTAATGGCTTGCTTGTAATCCTTGATCTCTAAGCAGTCGCAAATATCAGTAGCCACAAACCAAGGCTCTTGGTTCATTTCACAGGTGCGCACATTATTTTTTTGGAAAAGATAATTTTTAAGTTGGTTGATGCTCATTTTTTGCTCCTCAGTTAAAAAAGGAAAACTACGCTTATTACCCTCTAGCAAGGACTACCTGAGGGGGTACATTCCACCCCCTCAGATGCCACCTGCGGGGGTACATTCCACCCCTTCAGATACCACCTGCGGGGGTACATTCCACCCATCTTCTGGTGTGACCTGTTGGTTCGTGGTTGAGGTTCGATCCAATAGTTGATCGATGGAGACTTTCAAAATATCAGCAAATTTTTCAGCAAGAGCTATAGACGGGGCATGAATTCCATTCTCAATATCAGACACATGTGTTTGAGTACAGCCGGCTTGATGGGCCAACTCACCCTGAGTAATGCCTCGTTTTTTTCGGATTGTTTTTAGGTTTTTCATTTGATATTCCTCAATATAGGTTTTACCTTTATTTAAAGAATAATATAGTTATTACCTGTATGTCAATAGGTTTAGCCTATTTTTTGATAAAATGCTGTTATGAATAATATTGGACAAAGAATTAAGCTCGCCCGATACCATCGGAATCGAAGCCAGAAATGGTTAGCGATAGAGTTGGGTATTACGCAAACCAGCGTATCAGATTGGGAGAGGAGTCAGAATTCACCCAGTTTGGAGAACTTGGTCGCGCTTTCACTACTACTGGATGTGAGTTTTGAATGGCTGGGGACGGGGCGCGGCTCGATGCTGATAGGGAATCCAGACATTGAGTATGAAGCCATTCCGATCATCCCGCCCATCAGCCCCGAATGGCAGGAGACCCTACACGGTATCGCTGAATTGCCGCAGGATCAGCGCGACGAACTGCGCCGGTTTATAGACCGCGTGGTGTTGAAAAAATCAGAGGGTGAGTAAGTCGGTCAGTCGTGTGGTGTAGCATGGTGATAATTGATCTCGCTTCATGCGCCACGTCTCATCGAGCAACTGTGTGCCCATGCGCACCGCCCCACGTCCAAAGCGCGCATTGAGCGCATCGATCGACTGCATCAGTGCTTGTGAGCGTTCATCATCCCCTTCATTGAGAAAATCCAATTGTTGTGGGGCATTGATCGACTCGATCGCGGTCAGTACCACGCCGCATTTCTTATATTTATAGCCCGTTTTGAATCCCAACTTGAGCAAGCCCTGCGCGGTTTGATTGATCAGCCGCGTATCCGCCGTCCCGGCGACGATTGGTCGGCTATCCGAAAAGTAGTATTGCGGGTCGTCCTCACGGAATCGGTTGGTGTGCAATAGTACACCGACCTGATGACAGACCCCATTTTGCGCGCGCAAATCATGGGCCGCCTCTGCCACATGATGGCTCAATGCGGCACGCAAACCATCCAGCTCGGTCACCGCTGTGCCGAAACTGCGACTGCGGATGATTTGTTGCTTATCAGGTGGGGCGATCTCAAGGTCAGCGCAAGCAATTCCATTGAGTTCTCTATGCGTGCGTTCAACGACCACGCCAAAGTGCTTGCGTATGTCGGCCACGGGGTAACGTTGCAAGTCCCCCGCTGTTTGTATCCCCATGCGATTCATTTGCTCAGAGATACGCCGACCGATGCCCCACACTTCACCCACCGGCTCAGAATCGAGCGCACGCCTTTGAATTTCAGGCTTCCAATCCGACCAAACGACCACCCCATTGAGGGACGGATGACGTTTGGCCAAATGGTTGCAAAACTTGGCAAGGGTTTTGGTCGGCGCGATGCCGACGCAGGTCGGTATGCCGACCCATTGATGCACACGCGTTCGTATCTGCCGTCCCAAATCGGCCAGCGACGCGATGCGACTCATACCGGACACATCGGCAAAGCATTCGTCAATGGAATAAACCTCGATACGCGGTACCAGAGAGGCAATGGACTGCATCATGCGGCGTGATAGATCGCCATACAGGGCATAGTTGCTGGAAAAAACCACCAGTCCGTGCTGTTGCACCAGATGTTTGATTTTGAAAAACGGCTCACCCATTTTGATACCGAGCGCTTTGGCTTCAGCGGTACGGGTGATGACACAGCCGTCATTGTTTGATAATACGACGATCGGTGTGGTGCGTAAATCGGGGCGAAACACCCGTTCACACGAGGCATAAAAACTATTGCCGTCGATCAGCGCGAACATCACACCGCTCCATGCATTTTTTTTAGCACCCAGGTGACCACACCGACCAGACGCACCTCTGAGAACTCATGCGGGCGTATGATGGGGAAGTCGTCATTCTCTGGATGGAGCGATATATCGCGCAAATCAATTTTTTTGACAGTGAAGGCGTTATCCATCTCGACCAGCACCAGATCCATTTGCTTGGGCTCGAGTGAACGATCAACCAGCATGAGATCGTTGGGAAATACGCCGAGTTTGAGCAGTGATTCCCCCCGGACCCGCACCATAAAGGTCGCCGCTTGATTACCAATCAGCAGGTCGTTGAGGTCAATGGTGTCTTCGATATACGGGGCCGCTGGCGATGGAAATCCCGCTTGCACAGCATCCTGTGCAAACGGAATGGGCAGTGGTTCTCCGGCAATGACCCATTGGGCATTGTCTGGAATGGAAAAACCGCGCGGTAGAAGTAAAATAGAGTTTTGACTCATGGGAAAATTATACATCATTAGGATAGATACACAAACTTATCTTTTAATGTTGCATCTTGTTCTCTTTTTTGATAACATTACCCCAATTAAACAAACTGCACGGCTTTTAGTGCATTAACAAGGAGAGAGATCATGAACTTAACACCATTCGGAGCGATTGTTAGGAATTTTAGATCCACTATTGGCTTGAGCCTGAAAAGTATGGCTGACGCATTAGGTGTGTCATCAGCGCATCTAAGCGGAATTGAATTCGGAGAAAAAACTTTGCTTAGAAAGCATGTAGATGCAACGATTGATTATTTTAAAGCACGAGGTGCCAGCGTTGAAATGATCGAACAAATTGAGGAAGCGGCGGGTCAATCATATGAATCGGTCAAGATTGATTCATTCAATTCGGCGAACCGCGGATTTGTAACGGCTTTTGCACGAAGACTGGAAGAAGGAGGCGAACTACCACAAAAACTTCAAGATTGGATTTATAAAAAGGAGAATAACATTGAGTAAATACAGAAATTTAGGTTTTAAGGTTAAAGCCACCAGCACGGCCGAGTTGGAGTTCGTTGCAGAGGATATATGCGAAATATTCACCGAATTAGGGTATATGACGGATGGAAGACTGGATGCAGAAAGAGTGTTGGAAGATTTATTTCCCAAATTGGGCTTCAATTTTGCTATTCGTTCAAAAGAAGAACTAAATTCGATTGCCGCTTGCGTATATCCAGATCAACAAATTATAGTCGTTCGTGAGGACATCTATGATGACCTTGTGAAAAACGATGGTCGTGCAAGATTCACGATCGCTCACGAGTTGAGCCACGTTATATTAAAACATGATCTCACGCTCAATCGTGATTCCTTTGCCGGTAATCATCAATGCTTTGAGGATACTGAATGGCAAGCAAATAATCTCGGAGCAGCGATTTTAATGCCTAGATCAATCGTTATTAAATATTTTGATGATCCCTATGGATTAATGAATCACTGTGGTTGCAGTTATTCATCAGCACTTTATCGGATTAAGAATGTAAAAAAGTCGAGTAAATAATTACCCGACCTTTTGGACGTAGATTTTGATTGCCGTCAAAAACTACTGGGATATGTAAACCAACTTCATACCTTTGTGAAACTTCTTAACTATCATTGCAGTTGGGAATTATGTCACTCCGGATCCAAAAGGTCAACCAATAACCGCATATTTGTTTACAGATGTGAGTTGAAAGGTGAAAAAGGTTGGTCAACCTGAGAGCTATGAAAGGAGGACAAAATGTTAATTTGTAATATTTTCCCTCGTCTGGTTCACGTATGTTCTTACTGGCGTTTTCGTAAAGGCCAGTGGGAACAAGTATGTGAACACTGTCGCAGTTTCCCGCGTTAATTGTTAACTGCATAAAAGCGGGACAATTGTCCCGCTTTTATTCATCCAAATAAAAAAACTGTAACGGATCAATCCGTCCCGCCAGCCCCATGCTTGGGCGATCTTGTGTGCGCACTTCAAAATGCAGATGCGACCCTTTCGATATATCACTCATCCCCTTCGCGTTACCACTGGAGCCACTCAATCCGACGACCTCACCCGCACCGATGTGTTGACCAATGCGTACGCGAATGTCTGATAAATGCGCGTAGAACACGCTGATGCGCCCACACTGCCCCACACCACTCGGATTTTTATAGTCGTAGGTATCGTCTAATTTGATTTGCACGATCCAGCCGTAGCCATCATTGCCACGCTCGACTCGGGTGACGATCCCATCATCTACGGCATAGCATCGGTAGCCATTGTCAACGGCTAAGTCTACGCCCTGATGCGCGCGCGGCGATCCGTCTGGATTGCGACGCACCATGCCGAAAGTCGCGGCTTTGGAAGAGGAAAGCCCTGCGGTGCGCAGTTTGAGATAGCCGACACGTAGCGGTGGCACCGGGAATCGGGGTTTAGTCATGTCAAACTCCTATGTAATGGGGGATTACACCGGCGTGGAGTTTGTTTTAGATGAAGTGTTTAGGGTTTTTCAGTCTGAATTTCGTCCAGCGTTTTGAGGTCGGTTTTACCACTGCGGATCGCTTCAATCAAAGTGACGAGCCGGTTGTGTTCGATGGCTTCTTTGTCCGCTCGATCGGCTTGTCCGATAAAAAATCGGTTAGCGTCGTCAGATAGTTCGGCTCGTGTCGTCGTAGCCATTCCTGCGGTATTTGGTTCAGTGCCGCCCTCGTCGCCTCCGACGACGGGGCAGGATTTGACGGGGACGCGCAGGCGGACAGTGCCAGCGCGGCTATCAGCGAGCAGACGCGTCGCGCGTTCATTGAGTGTGTTGATTTGTGCATCGTAGTCACCTTTGATGTGGTTGATGATGGTTTGCGAGCGTTCGGCCTCGGCCTGTATCGCGTCGCGTTTGGCTTGCTCAAACTGGGCTGTGAGCATGGCAGTGTTGGCCTGTACTGCCGCATCCACGGTATTCACATGCCAGCGCCAGCCGGCTAAGGCCATGCCTGCCACGGCCACAGTGATCCAAAACCAACGATTGCGCAATAAGCCCCGCGCACGACTGACCCAGTACCACAGCATGATCGGCATCATGACTCACCCCCTTCATGGTTCGGATCGATTTTCTGCTCCAGTATCGGCACACCAGCCAAAGCTGCAATGCGCGCGCGCAGCCAGCGAATCACGCCTACTTTGGCCACCGACAGCAATTCTGCCGAGGTGAATGCGGCGATGCCAATAATCGCCAATTGAGAAAACGGCTTATCCTGCGCAAACCAGTCGTGCAGAAGCGCGTAACTCAACAGCCCCGCCGCCACGCCCGTGAGCTGATCCAGCCAAAACACGGCAACGGAGCTGTGCACCAGATTGTGCTTGTTTTGCAGTGCCATGCCGGTGCGCACCGCTGAGAAAAACACACTGATGGCGATGCTCAGCAACACAGATTTGACCACATTGAGCGCGACGATTTGCTCATACAGTTGCATCGCACACCTCGATTCTTTGGGTGCGTTGCCATTCCACTTTTTGCCGTTGATTGATCTGACAGCTATCGAGTATGAACAATGCGATCGGCACCCCAGCATGTGCGCCAAAATAGAACATATACAGCAACATGCTCACCAGCCCGCTTTCCGCTTGAGCCGTGGACATCAAGCCGATCGACCACAGTGCGCACACGCCATACAGCCAATGCCGCATACGCGCCAGCCAAACACTGATGCGCAGGGCACTCAGACCATTGTGTTTGGACCAATCAGCATACGATAGCCGGCCATCGGCAATGAGCAACAGCAGTGCAATGAACGTCACTGCACCCAGCACCTGCGTCCAGCCCCCGTAAATATCGTCAAATCGACTGATCGCCGTCTGCACCGTGCCAATCATAATGACCGGCTGGAGCAGTACCAGCACGGCATACACCAGTTGACCGCCAAAAATGTGTGACCGCTTGTTCAACCAAAGATAGTGCACATCGTGCATCGGCTCGGTGAGCCATTTGAATAGACGTTTAAAAATTTTGTACCTCCGGCATCACAAACGGCGGAATCTCAGCCAATGCCTCTGCAAGAGCAGGAATCGGTTTTTCACCGGCCAGCATCGCCGCTTTGCTGTGCGCGAATGTGTAGCGAATTGCCGCGACCCATTGACCCACGGCTTCAGCGATCGGACGAAACACATTGTCATAGCCAGAAAATTGCCCGATCAGGGATTGCTCATCGGTAAAGCCTAAGCCTAAATCCATGACCGTTTGATTGATGTGCTGTTGTAGCGCCTGCTCGAGCGCGGCCAGTTGCAACAATTTGCGCTCTTGCTCGGCCTGCGCCTCCATTTGGTCCTGCACCGATTGATCCAAAGCCCATTGCCTTTTGCGCGCATCCCATCGATGCGCCGGCGATGGCTGTGGTTCTACGGCATAACCGTCGGGGATTTCTTGATCCAGTTCTGTGAGTATTAAAGGTGCGCCATCCATGATGGGGTACACCTCCTGACCGGCGTGATAGCCGGTTTCGATCCATGCATCACAGGCCTTATTCATCCGCCATACTTTACCCATCTGCGCAGGGTGCGGCGGCTCGAAATCCACGTATGCCAAACCTTCGTCCGGAACGTCAAGGGTCAAGCCCATGTAAATGCGGCTGGTCGGCTCGTACAGGTATTTGATGTCGATCTGTACGCAGTTTTCTAACTGTTGATCATTTTTGTTGTCCATTTCAATACTCCACAATCAATTCACCCTCACGTCGGGCATAACCACTCTGCACACCGCCAACCAAACTCCATGCCGCCGCTGCAAACCCCACCGGCTTGAAGCTGATCACCGCATAGCCATTGGCATCTTTCGTGACTGTGACGGTTACATCCGGCGTCCCTGCGCCTACACTTCGATAAGCCTCGGTCACCGTCACGTTGCGTACGTCATCCACCTTGCCGCGTGCCGTTGTGAGCAACTTATACGTATAAAACTGCACCCGTTTGGCAATCATCACGCCGGACATTGAGACCATGATCGTCGCATCCACATAACAGTTGTTCGTTAGCGGCCCGGTCAACCCGAATTTAATAGCGTCCACTGTCACTCCGTCAGCGACAGGCACAACTGCGCCGCGTGCAGAAAACTCATGCCGATTTTTGAGCGGTTTGGTATTTTTGGGGTAGGTGTCGATCGGTAATGCCGCCGGTAGATTAAGCGCATCGAGGATTGCGGCGGCCACCACCCGCTTACCGGCCAGCGATGCATGCACGTTATCAGCCATCAAGCCGAGCGAATTCATGTCGTTCCAATTGCCCAGCATCGCCGGCAGATCCACATAAAAGCAATCGGATTTTGACTTGGCAAATTCGGCGCGCGCGTCTGAATAGGCTCGATAGTTGGCCGATACATCGGAGCCTTCATCATCGTAATTAATCGGGCGTTGTGGCTCGATCAGTACCAACCGAGCATTGGGCGCAGCGGCCTTGAGTCGATTGTAGTAAGTATTCAGATTATTGGTAAAAGACTCTGGAGAATCCTTGGCAATAGCGTCATTGGTACCAAGGTTCAAAAATACCAAATCGGGTGCAAAATTGGCCATATATTGTGCATTGGCGGCTTCGTTCAACTTGAGAAAGTCCGACAGCTTGATGCCCGCGCGGGTTCGGTCGTTGTAATAAAAACCGGTGCGCGATGGGTTCAATAGCTCAAAGCCATAAATCGCATATTTTTTACCCGCATCCAGATTACCTAAAACGAACGACATGCCATTTTCAGGACGAGCCGGAATATCCGCGAATTTAAGCGACGAGCTGGTACCATTGGTATTGATGGTCGCCACATCCACCGCTTGCTGACCTGTAAATGTGACCTTAAACGTCCCGCCATTGGGTTGCTCCAGATAGTACACTCGCAAGGTCTCATACTGAAATTGCGCCGCCGTAGACAGCGATAATGAAATGGTTTCGCTACCTCCGGCGGAGTTGGTGAATGAGCCTTTCCCATCCATCGAGTAGGTATAGGGATCCACCCCCATTTGCGTGTCCGACAGCCCCCACATCTGCGTCCATCCGGCTGAAAAAGACAAGGAAATGGACCCATTAAAGGTGTATTTGCTGTGAAAAGTAGAGGCCGGCAGATAGCCGATTTGTTTATAACCACGTTGTTTGTGCGCCAAGTGATCCGCAATGTAGTCCATGATCGTACTGCCACCATAGCGCTCACCGTGCGAATCCATCTCAAAGAATACGGATTCCGCTTTGGTCACCGGCACTTTATCCTTGTTATTCACGCGCGCTGTGATTTTCGGCTGATCGGTCAGTGCATCAAATACCCCACCCCCCGATACATAGACGATCCGGCGCTTTTTCTGCGCCACTTGCACGCCAGCACCGTTGGCCGTTTTGACGGTCAGTTTGAAATTGCCGGTGGTTTGATTGGTCAACGCCAGAATTTTTTTAGAGGTATACGGCAGAACAACCGTGACATCCGAAGTCAACTCCCCCGCGAAACCAATAATCTGATTGGTCAGATCTATATCCGTCAGACTGACCGTGCCCCCTTCGACCATAATGGTTACAAAGCCATTCGAATCCCCGACGGCAAAGCGACGGATCAATTTAAATAATTGCAAATGATCATCGGGGTCAAGCGTAAAACCACCGGCTTCAATGGCCTGCGCCAACGTCTCTTGGACGCTATCGTACCACTCTGCACCCGGTGTCGATGGCGGGTCCCCTAACGTGCGATTCCCTGTTTTGAACCCATGTTTATGGGGTCCAAATTTATCAACCGACGGATTGCGGTTGATGCCCGTCCCGATTCGTCTCATAATTACTCCTAATCTTCCACATAAATAAAGTTCACATCCGCCATCGCAGGGTTATTGCGCAAAATCATGCACTCCATGCGCGCATCACCCCACACCAGCAGTGGCGTTTCACAATCATCTTCACAGGTACTTTCAACGACCAAAGTCCCTTCATTGAGCACCATTGACCAGCGAAACCGATCAATCAATTCATAAAGCGGCGACTCACAGTCTGCTTCGCAGCTATGCATGGCATAGCGCCGGGTCTGAGCACGTGTATAGCCGAGCGCACGGGCAATTCCGACATAGCGCGGGATGCGTGCCCCACCACGATCGGTATATTTGGCAAATGCCGCGCGTTGCCTCTCGACCAAAATTGGAGTCGCAGTCGTACATCCATCCGGCAAACCCAGTGCCCGCTCCCACTCCGCGAGCAGGCTGATGGCATTGCGCGGATCAGACTCGCGCAAAATCCCCCAATAAAGGGCATCCACATCGTCCAAACTCCCGGCCATGCGACGCAAAATCTCATACAGATCACAAGTCGGATCCTCTGTATTCAACGCCCAACCCGTGGGCATCAGTGCGCCTAACTGGGCGGCATAGTGCTCGGTTCGGTTCTCGGTCGGCAAACGCATCACAACCATGTAATCACCCCTAATTCGCTCATCTCACCAACGCCACAGACAATATCGCTGGCAGGAGTGATTAATTCATGGCTGTATTCGCCGACCGCGCCACTGATCACTTCCATGATTTGACTGCGCGGAATCACGACTCCAGAAGGTGGATTCAAGGTTCGCCCGTCGTTATTTTTGAGTACCGGCGCCGCCATCTTGTAGTGAAAACTTTTTAGCGCCGACGTTACCGCGGCTTGTACCGTCGGGGTATTTGGGATCAATCGAATATCGTAGTTCTGCACTCTTTTGACCGGTGTCAACACATAAATTTCACCAAAGGGATTGGCCGTACTGTCTAAATGAGCCTGAACCGTTGCGACTTCATTGGCATAGGGATAAGGGGTCGGGTCATTGTCCCGCATCACATATACGCTGATCGTTCCGACTCCGAGCGCTTTCGGCACGGCCCATGCGCGGGTAATCCCCGGAACTTCTTGCGCCCACGCCTCATAATCCAAATCAATACCGATTTCTCCGGGCTGTACCCATGCCGTTATGACCCGCTGGCGAAGTTCGTCGATGCTTTCCATGTCAGCGCCCCTCGACAAGCCGGGCGCGAGTACCTGCACCTCGCCATCCACGCCAGCAATCGGATTGGACAAACTCAGTGAACCGCCTGACTCCATATTGCCATTCAATCCGGCCACATCGCAGATCACATATACCGCGCAGGTGCCATCGGTAGCGACAATTCCGCCCTCTGGCGCGGTATAGGTCACTCCATCACTACGGTTAAATACCGCCCCCGCCTCGATCGTAGCACCTGAATTCCCGGTCAACAGGGCATAGCCACTGGCCGCGCTGGCGGCTTTGCGCCCATCGCGCAATCGCATCGGCGCGTGCACCTGCTCCAGCACATCGTCATCACAGCTTGCTGGGAATAGTTGTTTGTAAATCCACACGCCAAAATGTTGCAATCCATGCTGACCGCCGGCCAATGCGCGCGCCAGCGGAGTAAACAGATTACGGCGCAACTGTGGCGAAGCACCGGACAGCGGCAATTCCGCCTGTGCGCGGCGATTCAGCTCGGGTAAAGATTTCAGATCAAACGCCATTACACCACCTCAATTTCATACGACCAATCATCCAATCGGATGCGCACCCCCATCACTTCGCGCCCCGCATCGAATGCCTGCACCTCAATACTTTTGCATACCCCATCGTCGATCAACCATTGCAGTGCGGCACGATCCGCATCCGCTTCGCGGTGCAGGTAAAATTCTGTATTGATCGCCCGATCATTCACCCAGCGCGCACTGCCCCACTGATCGCCCGTTTGCTCGGCCAGTGCATCGCCCCACCAGCCACCCCGTGTGTGACCAAAGTCATCGGTCGCACGACGATCACAAAATAAGGACAGCACAATCGCCCCGATCATCGGCTCGGCCAGCACCTCCAGCGGAATCGATCTCTGTAAATCCAATTGCACTTGGGTCACATGGCTCATGCGCCGCCTCCGGCTGGTACGCTGGTGGTTTCTCCATCACCGTCAATATGCGTGTGCTGATCCACATCACCCTTGGCTGATGCCAGCACACCACGCACGGCGACATTGCCACTGTGCGTGGTGCTGGCGGCGTTGTTCTCGACGCTTTGAACGTTCAAAATCAACTTGTTTGCCGAGAGTACCGCATTGCCGTCCTTGTCCATTTTGAGCAGATTGCCAAATGCCCCGTACAACGCTGATTCACCCGGCCCCAAACCTTTCACGCGATGATCGGGATGGTCACACGCCACCAACACCAAATGATCACGACTGCCCATCACCGATACCCCAGCGGCCACCGCCCCCGCAGGGGGGTTGCCACTGTGCCCGAAATTCTGAATGCGCTCCACGCCGTCGCGGGTTTCGCCCTCCAGCCCATCGACCTGCATGATTTGCAAGCCACCAGCATCGTTGATGCGGTTGACCACAAACCGCCCAATCATCAGCCGCATTTTTTGTCCGAAATTACGCATCACAGTGCCCCCATGTCTTTATCGGCGCGCTTGTGACTGCGCCCGCGCTTTTTCGCCTTGTGGGATTTTTCGTGCATGTTTTCCGACAGGCGGTCAAAGGCGTGCGCGTCGGCCAGCTCCAGATCGCATACCGTTCCTTCGTTCTCTGATTTGATATACACCACACGCGCGATCATCAATTCGCCGTGGTAACGGCAGTAATCTGAGTCCACCGACACCAGCAGACCGGACAGCCAAAGCGCACCGCCTGTTTTTTGCCGCCAGCCCTGCACCCGCGCGCTCATGCGATTGCCTTTACCCATGCGGGTGATCTGCTCATGCACCGCGCGTTCATGCGGCGTGTGACCGTCGTTGTGATCTTCGGCGAGGATGATCAGCGGTCGGTGGCGCGTGATCGCGGCATCCTTAACCGTATCCTTGAGCGCATGGGTTTTCTTGCCATGCACCGCGCGGCCTTGACCTTTGACGATGTATTCGGAGTAGCGTTCGGCTTGGCTCAGTTCGGGCGTCAGGCGCAGTAAATTTACCCCCTGCACCAATCCGATCTCAGCCTTGTTTTGACCGGGTAGGCCGATGATCAGTTTGCCATCGCCCACGGTCCACATCATCAGCGCTTTGATCTTGCACAGCCGATCGAGGCAATCGAAAACCGTTTCACCCTCTTCGATATTGAACGATCCGATTTTCGCGGTGGCCGCTTTTTCCGCGTTCGGTGTGATCACCAGCTCGATTTTGTAGGCGCTGATCAGGTCGGTGGCGATCTGCTTGATGGTGCTGTTGCGCCACTGTCCGGTTTTGAACTGCGCCGAGCAGTCGGCCAGATCCGCCGTGACATCGCGCACAATCACTTCAAAACGGGTACTGCGCTCATCGAATGACGGATTGGCACGATCCACCCAGCCGGTCATGATCAGATCGGCACCGATCATCACCTCGACCTTGGCACCGTTGACAATCGGGCGCGGCTCCACCTGATTAGGCCACTTGTCGGTGACGGCAACGCGCAACTGACCCGAAATCTGCTCAATGCCCCGCTCGATGCTGACCTCTTTCCAGCCTGCGTATTGTTGTCCATCGACTTTGAGGATCAATGCGTCCATGCTAATCCCCGCAATACGTCATACGTGCCTGCCGAAACAAAGCCCGGATGTGCGATGTCATTGCGCATTAAAAAGTCGTCCAGCGCGTCGATTGCCCCCGTCTGGTTGTACACCAACACCAGCGCAGGCAGTACGGCGCGCGTCTGGATCTGATCTACATCGCGCAATAGTGGCAACAGCTCGGCCATCATGCGGTGTGCGCTAATGCGCACGTTGTTCATCGGTTCGTACAGCGCATCGTCGCTGTACAGCAATTCAAAATCCAATTGCGCCATCACCTGATCACGCACTGTCGTCAGCTCGGCACTGCTGGCAAAAACGGCTGTCGGGATCGTCGCCACACGCTCGATCAATTCGGTTTGACGGATGTAATTGGATAGGCTCGCGGGCAATGCCGGCCAATCACGGCTGATGCGCTCGGCTCGTTGCGCGGTTGTGGTGGTTGTACCGCTCAATGTGCCGACCTGCACCCCATTTTGCGCCGCATTTTGTGCCCATGCCGGCGTGCTGCGTAGCAGATTTGCCACGGGCAGAATATCCCCGCGCAGATAAGCAAAGTTTGATTTTTGGTAACGCACACCCGCACTGCTACCGCTCAGACTGAATGCCGCCGCCTGCAATGCTTCGGTACGGATCGGCGCACGATAGGTGCTCAATTGCGCCCCACCGACGATCGGCAGCGTGGACACATCGGCAATGCGATACACCGCGTTGATCAGGCCACGCACACGCGCCGCGACGATCATCGGGCGACCAATGATGCCACCGATGCCGGATTTCATGCGCTCGATCTGAGACAGCGCGCGACGCGCAGGCACTAAATACATCTCCAAGCGATCGCAGACCTTATCCACGCAGTTGGTCGCCGCATCAATCCATTGCTCGACTTCATCGAGCCATTTACTGGCAAACACTTCATCAATCGCGGACTGTGCCTCGTCCAGCGCGGCAAACAGTTGCCCCGTCAGGTCGTCGGTCACATCCGGCTGCTGATTCGCACCGGTTTCCTCCAGATCCAGCTCAATCGTAAACAAACCGCCTTCGGCCTTCGGGTAGGTCACTTGCGCAGGTGACTGAGGTTTGAGCACCATCTGCTGGACTTGACCCCACGGATGCACGAAGGCACCGGCTCCGGCGGTCTCACATGCTTTGATCATCTTTTCCGCATCGGATAGCTCAAAAAAACACGCCGTGATGCGGAAATTTTTCGGCGCGCGGCCTAAATCCTCGTGATAGTACGTATCGGTAAACGGGTACAAATGCCCGACTTGACGGCGACCAAACTGCCCCGTGAATTGATCATGCGTGAAAAATGGCACGCCTTTATAGGATGGTTGACGCAATCGGCTCATGAGGCAGGTCCTCCCGTGCGTCCGACATTTGCCGTCATTTGCGTGTTGGCATTGCCCGGTATCGCGGCGGCGCGCACATTGAGCAATTCGCTCGATGGACTGACCGTCACGGCAATGTTGCCTTTAATTTGAGTGCCATTGATTTGCGCTACCAGCGCGTTGCCGATTGTTTGCTGTTGCGCTGTGCCAGTGAGCATGATCGTATTGACCGCCTGCGCATTTTGCTGCGCGATTTCTCCGCCCCATTTGGCGGCGGATTCGGTCAGATTGGCGCCTGTAATCGGCTCAACTTTTGGGTATGTGTAATTTTCTACAGGCTTCACACCCGGCTGATAAAATCCGTATCTATCAGCCTTGAATTGATAACGCCGATCCCAGTCAATAGAAGCTCTTTCAACCAGCCAATCGGGCGGCGTAACTGGCTGTACATTTTTATCACCGATGAATTCGCCTGCCTGCTGCCCCAGCCAAGCACCTGCCGCCGCCCCCAAAGCGGTACCGATGACAGGCACAAGTGATCCGATAATACCTCCCGCTAATGCCCCCGTTCCTGCCCCAGCAATCGCCCATTTGTCGATTGAGTTTCGCTTATCATCACCATTACCTTCATACAGATTTTTAGCATGTTCATAAGTGTCGTAAGCGGCAAATCCACCAATGGCAAATGCACCGCCCATGCGTGCCCAGCGCGCATATTTACCCCCTCCGGTCACCACGGGCGGCACTCCAGCGCCAGCCCCACCGCCAGAGCCATCGACAGGGTTTGCGCCCGCAATACCGGCCTCCCCCATATTGACCACATACACCGGCTGGATCCCCATTGATTTTTGTAGCGCCACGCCGGTCGCTGTGCCTTGCGCAATATCGGCCGCTCTTCCCGCATATTTTCCGACGATGCCCGGAATGCGTGAAGCGCCATAGACCGCTGCCGCCGTCGCACCCGCCGCCAGCAGCATATCGGTGCCATCCCAACCCAAACCCTTCGGTTTGTCTGCAATGCGCTTTTCGTAGGCCTCGACCGATTCATCTTTTTCACGCTTGTAGTTTTTTCGGTTTTGCTCATCTGTCGGATTCATCAGATATTTAATGCCACTGTTGAGCGCATTGTTGAGCGGATCGGCAAAGCCTTTATTGACGGCCTCGCGCAGTGCGCCACCGAGTCGGCTGACTTGATCGACGGAGTTGTTAATCGCTTCTTCAAGGTCACGCTTGACCTGTCCACCCGCGCCCTCGATCTGGCGTTTGTACTCTTGCAGCATAGTCAGCGTGTCACCACCGAGCAGTTTCATCATGCCGCGCGTGGTATCCATATCGGCTTTGCCAAAGGCTTTATTGATGAACTGCATGCGCTCGGCGTCGCTGTGGAGCTGTTGGTAACGGGTGTGCATTTCCTGCATCACCACCAGCGGATCACGGCGCGAGCCGTCGCTATTGAAAAACTGCACGCCGGTGGCTTTGGATGCGTCTTTCATGTATTTGGCATTGGTAAAGACGCGTAGGGTCGAGTCCACCAGCGTACTTAAACGCTCAGCCTGTGGTTCAGATTTAGACAGGGTTTCGACGATCGCAAGTGTATCGGTCATGCCCATATTCGCTTCACGCGCGCGGCCACCGACCCGGGCAAAAATATCCGGCAGATTCTCCAGCTCGGCATTACCCAAACGCCCCGCCACCACCATTTGATCGAGCATCTGCGTGACCGCATCTTTATTGGTCAGATCAATATCAAACTGCTCATGCGCCACACCCATCGCACGCCCCAGTTGATCCGCGTTGGCTTTGGCCACGGCCATTGCACGTGAGGCCGGTTCGAGTGTGGTGGTGATCGACCCCATGCCCATGCCGGCAGCTTGCAATGCTTGAGACAGTTCCAATTGCTGATCCACCGTCGTACCGGTGATCTGCTGCTGCTGGTACATCTCATTACGCCAGCGCTGCATTTCCTCGCGGCTGCCACCGGTGGCGACTTTGAGCAGCTGGGTTTCTTTTTGCAATTTGGCGGAATCTTTGGCAAGCTGTACCGCGCCAAAGCCAACACCCAATCCCACCATTTGCCCGTGTATGGTGCCCATAAAGGCACGCAGACGCCCAAACTCAGCTTTTGCGTGCTGTGCAAACCCACTGGTCACGCCGCGCGCAACCTGCATATCGCGCCGATAGCGCTGGGCATCGGCGGCGATACGGACAAAGATGTCTTGGGTGGCGGCGGTCATGATGAGGTTTCAGATTCTTGGGTGAGTTGTTCTTGATAAAAATCAAAACGATGGGTAGGTAATTTCAGGATGTCCGCTTCGGACCAACCGGTGCGCAGGGCCAACAGCAATACGCCCTGCCAGAAGCCTATTCGGCTTTTGATTCGGGCTTTCCCTCCGCGCTCAACTTATCAAACTGATCGGTCAAGTAATTCCAATCCCGGCGTTTGAGCGTACTGAGCATCGACGGGGTGACAAAACCATCAAAACCATCGATTTTGACGATGCAGCGCGCATATAAATGCTTGCGAAAATTGATGGTCATATAGGCAGGAATCCCATCATCACGCTCGACCTTTTCCATGTCCTCGACAAACTCTTCGCGGATGGTTATGTTTTGATACAACTTATCTTTGATTTTGAGGCCGATCGGCAAAGTGATTTTTTGAGTGACGAAGTTTTGTTCGGCGTTGCTCATCTGAGGCTCCATGAAAGTTAAAGTGGTTCACGACAAGCCCATCCTACTGACCCGCGCACTGAAAAACACACGGGGAAATTGGTGTAATCTCGCGTGGTTTTCACACGAGGGTTTTTGGATGCAAAAAAGCCCCGCACATAGCGGGGCAAAGGGTTTATCCAACCCAGGGGAGTCAACATGCTCCGTGTTACAACAATTCTGCGGGGTCGCCTTCCATTTCAACATCAAAGGTATTGCCCTTGAGTTTCACCTCACCCACTGTACCGGCGCGGTTGATTAAATAGGTTTGACCCGAGTCGGTTTCAAAGGTCACGGGTTCGTCGCGTAAATTTTGATAGGTCGTCAAATCATCCTTGTCGGTATGAATGACCGAGAACGAAACCTTGCCGGGTTTAATCTCATCGGTGAAGGTGCCCTCAAAACCCGTGGTACTGAGCGCTGATTTACCGACTTTTCCGCCCACTTCGAGCGTTGCGCCCTTTTCACTGCGTACACGCCCACCCTTGATATTGATGTACGACAATCCTGTTAGTGCCATGATAAATTCCTTTACAGTTGAAATTGAACGGAAGCCGCGAAGGTGACGAATTGATTGGCCAAATTCGGCGGCAAAACAGCATTCACGCGGTCCTTGTCCACCATACTGCGCATGAAGCGGTATTTGTCCTTATTGGCTTTGACCCCTTCGATGATGCCGGCATACTCCAATTTCAGATCGAGCGCATACGCTTCAGCGGCCAGAATCTTCGGCTTGACGTGTGGCAAATCTGGGGAGATGTTCGCATCGTCATCGACCAAGATCGCGCGTGGGTGGCGCAAAGCCACATCCACTTTGTGTGCATAGCGATAGTAATCCACCTGCCATTTCGACTCCAGACGCAACAAAGACTGATCGTCAATGCCTTGTGGATTTTTCTGGTAGTTGGTAATCACACGCTCCAAATACACCTTATTGTCGCGCGTGGACCATGTGGATGAAATCCCGTCTTTGAGCAACATTTCACGCTCATCGCGGCTAAAACGATCTTTGATGCGGGGCGCGAGTACACCGGGGATTTCCAAATTGCGCAATGGCATCGCCGGATGTTGCGCGCCGCTGGCTTCGCACACCGCCGCAAATCCCGCAATGCGCTCGGCGTGCCACGTCGGACAGCCTTTCAGCCCCCAAGTGGTACTATTGGCGCTGTTACGTAGCGCACCCCATGTGGTCAGGCCGGCCATCGTATCGTCTTTGGCATTGAATACATGGCCCGTCATCATCTGCATACCACCGAAACGCACCGCCATCTCCGCCTCCAGAGCCGTCAAATTCGCGCTATCGGTATACGGTACAACGATCGAGTAAAACGGCTCACCGGCAATCGCCGCAATCGCGGCTGAAACCGTTGGATTACCCGTACCGCCGGACAGGTTGTTCGCCATCAGCGTAATCCCGGATGGTAAACGATCGTCGGTGTAGTAAACGGCGGCCAATTCCAAACCGTTACCGATTTCGCCTTTGTGGCGGGAGGTCACCGTGACCGTGCTGGTCGCGGCGGTGGCGGTCACGGGCAAATTGGTATCGGCATTGATCGCGGCCGCCACCTTGGTCGCCACTTGCGCCGCCGTATCACCGTAGGCCACACCCACGGTCATATAATTACCACCGACCCACAGGGGCATAGATCGTGCCTCGGTTGCGGTGCCGGTATACACCAGCGTGCCCGTCGCCGCTGTACCGGCGGCATTGTCATCGAGCGCCATTGCCCATACGTCAATCGTGCCGTACATGGCTTTCGCTTGATCGACATACATCATCATGCGATGCAGTACCGATTCACGACCATAACGCAAGGCCGCATCCTCAGCATTGCTCACACGCACGGGGGAGAGCGCCGCATCGGTGCCCGTGCTTAATTTTTGCCCGATCAGCAAAAATTTACGATCCATATCCGGCAGAGCATCGCTGGGAACGGGGTTGATTTCCAAAAATACACCGCCGGTCATGCCGATCGGGATGCCCATAAAAACCATATTGTCAGGTGCGCCCATAGGGTGACTCCTTTGTTACGTTGATTGATAAAAACAGGGGGGTTACTGGCCGTCTGTTTCTTTGCCTTTTTTTGCAGGTTCAGCGATGACCTGCAAATCACCATCGTCAATACGACGCAGGTAATAAATGCTTTCTGGGACGGTTTCGCCTTGCTCGGCGATAAAGCCGGTACCGTCCTCTTTACGAACCAGTTTGCCGGTCACGGGTACGACTTGGATGGTGTTCATTTGTGTCATTTGTTTAGCTCCACGGTTAATTTAAGATCAGGGGGATTCGGGGTTTCATTCCCAGCCAGCCACGCATCGTGCTGTGCTCGGGTCTCGTGCGGATCAATGTCAATATTGACCGTCATACCGGCCAGCACCTGCGGATTGACCCACGTCGGGTACAACTGACCATCCTGTAACCCCTCGCCGGACTCATCAATCAGACCGACGCCACAGCGAAATGCGCACCAGTGGTACGGATGCTCACGTTGCGCCGAATAGCCAATATTCGATACATCAACGCGCGGAATAGCACCCCCCGGGTTGCGCAAAAAGGCACGAATTTCACCCGCTAAAATCTGCTCGGCCAGCTCACCGTCGGACGGATGACCGTCGCGGGTCTGTACTTCGATCTGCCCCACCACCGTCACATCGGCCATGCACGTCCAATCGCCGTGCGGCTTCACATCGGTCAGCAGCACGCTGATCACCCCTTTGAGCAGCTCATCGCGCCGACGCTGTGCGAAATCCACGTAATCAGTAGTCACCACCCGATTCGGTAATGCCTGCGCCATACGACTGCGCAATTGGGTTAATACGGTATGCACACTTTGCATCGTTGATCGTCCTATCGTCCAAAGGTCGCCATAATGCCGACGCCCACACCTTCACGGATTAAGGCGTGCAAGCGCGATTCCTTTTTATCCACGACGTGCTCGTTGAAATTCGTCGCCTTGGTTCCGTTCTCGGCAATGTGTTTGCGTAAACGACGCGCACGAAATTCCAGCTCATCGGATGGTACGTTTTTACGGATACGCAACCACTCTTTTGCCTCACGCAAGGGCGGGGCACCGCCCGGTCGGGTACCGTCATTGACATAGCCCGCGTAGTTCACACCACTGCGCACCTCACGCACAAACTCAATCGGCGTGGTGTGATGAAACGACTGCACCAAAGTTGATCGAAAAATCGAATCATTCGCCCGCACCTCGTCCTGTTCCGCCCGCACCATCTCCGTCGCGGCGCGATTCAAATAGCGATTGAGCGTGCGGGTCATGACCTGCGGGGCACGGTCAAATGCCGCTTTAACGCCGACATCATCGATGTGAACCTCAATGTTCAACATATCAGCCTCACCCGCTCGTTAAATTCGGACATCAGTAGGGTATACAGATGCGATGGTGTCCCATTGGCCGCCGTGTTGGTCAGACCATCACGCAATTGGGTCGGCTCCGTGCTGTTGCGCATTGCCAATTCGCGCATGGCCTCGGCCTGCGCCCGCAAAATGGTCAATTGCACCAGTACCGGCGTGAGCGAGCTATAAGTATCTGTCACCACATGCGCCGCACTGTACTCATAGCCCACCACAGCGCCGATCTGCGCCAGCAATTGATAACTCGGCGCGGGGAACACCTGCAAATAGCGCGAGCCATCCGCTCGATATTGCACCGTCACATCCGGCAATCGTTGTGTCGGATAACCAGCATCCCACGGCTGACGTTGCGTTTTCTCCGCGCGTCCATAATGAGTGGCCAATACCTGAACCAAATCCACCGGGCATTCGTACTCCCTCTGCATCGGTAGCACATTCAGCTCGGCCAACACGCGACGGGGACGAAACTGCGCCAATTCGCGCAGTGCGGTGTCCATGTGCCGCTCAAAATCCTCAGCCTTAAACGCCCGCTGACTGTCCAGCAGGCTTTCCGAGTAGGCTTTGAGTAGATCGGGGCGGTTCATGATCGCAGGCTCGTAGGCTTAATTACGCCGTTTTGCGTTTGGCTTGTTCGGCCAGTACCGCATCCAGCACGGTTTTACGCTTTTTGCCGAGGCTTTCCGCGTCGTGCAAGGCTTGCAAATCCGCATCGCTTAGGTCAACCATCGTGGCAATTAAATCTTCGGCCTTGGCATTGATGTCAAACGCCGCACTGCTACCACCATGTTGCGCGTTGGCTCGGTTCAGCTTAATTTGTGCGATTTCACCAAGCACAGCTTTACGTGCGGCACCGTCTTGCTCGCGACTGCCCAAATCGTCTAAATCCTCGTCACACAAGGACGGTAGTGCGGCCATCAAATCCGATTCAGCACCGCCCAACAACACATCGACAATGTGCTGTGGGGCGGGCTGTGCCGGATCCACGCCAGTGACTCGATGATCGGGATGGTCCGCAGGGGACAGCCAGATCGTTTCATTCGGTTGAACCAGTTGACCGGCCACATACTGGGGGTGATCACTGGTGTTTTGGTAAGCGATTTTCATTTTGTTTCAATCCTTGGTTGACGTGGGTTTGTGGTCAAAGCATTTGAACAGAGGGACAGCCTGCCCCTCTGTCACTCATTCGATCATCAGATCGCCGCACGTGCGGATGAGCTGTATTTGATGATGGAGGTCGCACGATCGCGCACCGCTTTCGGCGTATAAATCGAGTTGTACTCTTCGCCGTAGGCCACTTTCTTACCAATCGGTGCGCCGGTATTCGGATCGATCAACTCGATCATTTCACCCAGCGCATACGGTTTGGCGACCGTGTAGGCCGTCACGCCGCGCTGACCCAGAATAATGCGATCATCACCCAAGGCCGCGCCTGGCACATCGGTGGTAAATACTGGGATGGCTTTCACCATACCCAAATCACCGCCGCCGGTGGTGTCACTGCCGTCGCGCTTGAGCGAGGTAATGAACTGAGTGGCATTACTCACTTCATCGTTCAACACCGACGACATCAGCAGATAATCCGGCGTACTGTAACGGGTCGATTTCATCATGGCTTTGGCTTTGCCGATCGCACGCAACAGACTATTCAAATGATCTTCGTACTTCACGCCCGAGGCTGGATCGGAATCCCACAGCGCCACATTGGTCGCACGTGAGTAGCTGATCGTGTTGGTACCGGTGTTGGCCGGCGTGACCGCCACACCCAATTGATTGACGAACTGAATCAAACCAGTGTTGTAGCTGGTCACTTTGTAATACGTCCCAGTCGCCTGCTTGTTCGACCCATCGTATGGCTGAATGACCGCGCTGTTCAGGGTAACAGTGATCAAGTTTTCGGCCGTACCCACCGCATTGCCTTGCAAGTCGCGTGGCTGATACGGTGCGACGATTGGGAAATAAGTGGTTTTGACCACAGATTTCGCCCCGGTCAACTGAGCGGCAAAGGATTCATTGGCTACGGCGACCGAGGCAAAGCTATCGGCCGCCCGTTGGATTTCGTTGGCAATACGCAGCGCGATCAATTCACGCAGTACGCGCGCATTCGATTCGATATTGCGCCCCATCGCATCCCAGTTGATCATCGACGCGCGGGTGAAGTGGATCACCTCGTTGGTGATCGACATCGCCAGTTTCATCTGATTGATGTACGCCAGCTCCATGCCCTGCGTCACGCCGGCAAACGGAATTGGCTTGCCCTCGGCCACCATCGCCATATTCACGATCTGCGAGGTATCGCGCAGTTCAAACGGAATTTGTGTGGTTGCCTGTGCGCTGAAATCGGTCAGGTTTTGCACCAATTCCAAAATGCGCAAATCGCTCAAAGATTGACGCAATACCTCACGCACAAAGCCCATCGGCAACGTGGCATTGCTGGTGTCCATCGTGCCCGTACCACCGGCCAAAGTTTTGCGCTCATGCGCCAGACGCGGGGCATTTTGACGGTCAAACTCAGCCAAAATACGCTGACAGAATGGAGGCAGTGTGGCTTTTGGATCCAAATACAATGCCCGCGCCGAGTTGCTTTTACCAAGGTTGTCCATGTAAATTTGCGCCAAGGTTTTCGCATCGTCATTCACCACCACGATGTGTGGTGAGCCTTGCGGTGCAGTACCGTGATAACCCATATTTGCCAACTGACGCGCGGCCATGATCTGATGACCCTGATTGATCTGCATCTGCGCCAAATCCTTGACCAGTTCATCCGTGCTATTCACAGTAATGAACGGCGTAGCCGCATCGGACAATTCTTTTTTCAGCTCATCATCCAAGCCCTGCACAGCGGCAATGGTGTCGGACAACAATTTTTGTTTGGCTTTTAAATCGCTTGCTTGCTTCTCTTCCGCTTGCTTAGCCTGAGCCAACTGCATAGTCACCATCTCTGCCACTTGCGTTTCCGACAGGGTGCGCGGCTCGGTCGCCACAGGTGCTGGAGCAGTGGTTGTTGTGGCAGTTACCACGGCGGGCGGGGTTTGGGGTGCAGGCGTGGCCGGTTTTTCAGCCAAGGCTTTGACCGCCGCAGTCATGGAGGCTTCGATCGCCGCGGCCAATGCTTTCGCTTGCGCCTCGTCGGTCACGTCTTTCAACTGCGCCTGTGCCAGATTTTTAAATTCGGTTTTCGCCGCTTCGCTCAATGCAGATGCGCCGATGCTTGCCAATAATTTTTCCAAAATGTTCATGGTATTTTTCACTTCCGTAAGTAAGATGTGCGCCAGATCAGGATGCACAAACAGGATTTTCGTACCGTCGGAATCGCTCGACAGAGTTATGGGATCGTTGCCCTTGATGACCGGACGCACGGTCAAGCCCCCACCCAGCAGGACGGCGCCGTGCGGGTAATCATTCACCCCCACCTCGTTACCGACCCAGTTTTCATGATATTCAGCCGAGAGGTATTTAAAGCCACGGTTTTTTACCGCCTCCAGACCGTACTTTGTCCACTCGACCAATGCGCGCAGACGTTTACCCTCAACTGATAATTTAATGATGGTGGCCGCCGCGCCCTTGTCCGGCTCGTGCGAAACGTCGAGGAAAATATCCGTTCCAACGGCCTTGGCGTTGAACTGCTGCACCATGTTGTGCAGCATATCCAGCGTAATCGCAAACGTCCCATAGCGCGGATCGGTGAACGTACCGGTTTTGGTCAGAGTTACCCACGTTTGTTTGCCCGCCGTTTCCGGCATCTCAGGCAATACGGACGACAGCATACGCACCACGCGGAAACCGCCCTGTGTGCGCTCGGACAAACGGAATAAACGGGGAATAGAAAAGCGTTGCATGGTCAGCACGGTATGGATTTCGATGCTGACAGAGTACGACCTTATGTTAAGAAAAACACACGGGGAAATTGGTGTAAAACAGACTTTATAGCGAGAGCAATTAAAAAAGCCCCGACGATCGGGGCTGGTAGAGAGCGAATTAAATCAAAACAATGGGCCGTCGCACCGGCGCGGGTGTGGGGCGCATATCCTCGAACTCATCCAATGCCTGCGTCAACAGATCATCGGCGGTGTACAGATTGCACTCAATCGGGCGCAACAGCGTCGCCAACTGCTCACACGACACCGATTCGCCCCGCCGCGCCGCGCACAGCAATTGTGTGATGCACAACAGCATCGAATGGGTCTGAGACAGCATATCGCTCGCCTCATTGAGTAGGCTGAGATTGGGTAAATAAGGCGCAGACACCGGCGCATCGGTAAGGGGTGAGGCAGGGATAGGGGTGGTGGATTTAGCCGATTTTTTGATTGGCGTGGCTTGAGCGTTCATGGTGAATTCCTTGTTGATATGTTCAGAATTGCCCTTGTTCGGAGGGCGGTCGGGTGCTTGAACACCGCAACAAGACGGCTGGCGTATTCCCACCCAAAGGTGGTGTTGTATTAGCCCTTCACCCGACCATAGAAGACGCACTATGGACGTAAAAAAACCACGCTTCGGGCGCAGATACCGCTTGTTGAAAGTGTGTTCAGCACTTGCAAAAATAATACCCCCATTAAGGGGGCATGTCAAATTAAATTACTTTAATGAAAATCCAGATCGCGTACATAGCGTTCTGGTTTGCGAGCGGGCTTATACAAGCGCAGCTCACCCAGTTTTAGCTCTATCGGCTGCATGGGCTTTGATAAAACTCGTTCAACCAAATCAGCCTTTTTACCTGATACGGGCATACTGTGTTCGCGTAAAAGTGAAGTTAACTCGTCCTTTGTAAACGCATACTCAATGATCTCAGAATCAGAGGCTTTTTCAAAATATCCCTCTGAAACCAACTCCATGAAAGCGGCTTGAGGGTCATCAAAGTGCTTATTCCAGTAGGTGTGTAATGGCAAAGGAATCCACTTTCTCATGTGCAAATCATTGACCATCTGCCAATGAGCAGGGCTAAACTGATCTACTCTTGATTCAATATTGGAATGTTGGCCGATCATCGAGCTTTTAGCAAATAACTGATATGAATTCCCTTTCCTCATACGGAGGATTGATTCATTGACTTCAGCAAAATAAAGAATGTAGCGCATTTCATCGGTTGTCAGATGAGGGAAAAATCCGTAAATTTTACTCTGTAAGATACCCGGGCTGTCACTGATGATACGCTCTACGTCGGGGAAATTCTGAATAATGAGCGGATCACGTTCAGCAAATCGAGCCGTTAAATCTCGCCATTTGATCTTAAACCACATAGGCGCACTGGTGCTAAGGTATGCAACACTCCTCAACATTTGTCGCGCGCCATCCCAATCGCTTCGATCGATACGCTCACCTATGATACGAATGTACCCTTCAAGTTCAATATCATCATTAGGCTTCCTATTGATTCCGGACCCTGGGGATATCGTTTCTATGCTAATAACGATATCATCGTTTAGTTTTGAACTTGAGGGGACTGTTTTATTGATCGCTTTGGTTTGTTTTTTAGCACGATAAATCAAATAGGCAATCCATAGCACAGGAATCCCAACGATAACAAGCCAAAAACCTACATCTCCCAACTTCTGATACAACCAAACAAATGGAGCCGCAATTATCCCAATAATTATTGCCAAACCAGTATACGGATCATTCTCTTTCTTTGCCATATCTACCCCACAAAAAGCACATTATCGGATAAGCACAGGCAAATGAAAAGCGAACTTTTAATACAAAACGCACTTATCAGGATGTGTATTACCTGAACTGATACGTTCAAAAGCAACCTTTAAATCCCCTTCTAACACCACATTAAATGTGGTCAGCACAGTGGCAAATTCTTCAATTTGATGCAGTGGATCGTGAATTTCATAATCGGTAGGGAATGGGTGCGTGGTCACGCCACCCAAACGCTGGGCATTCAACATGGCTCCCAGCACGCGGATGGCATCACGCCCAATAATCGTACCGGCAGACTCATCCCACTCAAACTCCAAATAATTACGCGTCCCATATATGGGCAAACGATAGTTACGGCTCATAATAAAACAACGCCCCCATTGTCAAATCAAACATTTCCCGATCAGCATCAAGCAGTGAGCGCAACAGTCTTGGGTCACCGGATAGTGAGTATTGAAAGGCGATGGTCATCACCTCCATCGCACCATATCGCCCCAGATTTTTGTAACCGTATTTGGCTTTGTACTCTTTGCCTTGGTATGGAATCACATAGTGATCCCTGCGAGCAGCCTCTCGCCAGTCATACGATGCATTGAAGCGAGTCAAAGTAACGCGGCGCTCACCCTTAGTTCTGCGTCCATGCAACTCTTGAAATATATCATCCAATCCGGGAACCGTGTGCTGCAAGTGGTGCGTGTACTCGTGCACAGCAGACGAAAAACTACGCGCACGAAGCGTTGCAAGCCGTTCGCTGCGATATTGATAGGCCCCACGATAATTTCCGGTTTTTGGAACATAGCCGGCACGCAGTGGCAGCTTATGACCTGCCCGCACCCACGATGATGGAAATATCTGACTGGCATATTTCGTCGTTTCTGACGAGATATTTTTCCCCTTGATTTGAGCGGTTTCCCCTACTTCACGATGTGCGCTCAATGCCTTATGGAATCGCGCTAAGAAGCCAGCATCATCGTTATCGGCCAACAGTTGATTTGAGACAGATCGCCCCATATCCACCAACTCATCTAATCCATATCGTTTGAGTGGTAATTCAGGCACATGAAGGAATTCTTTCGATTTTTCGATATTCGACGGTAGAGTAGGAATATCTGGATCAATCGGTAGATCTGAGGGCTGGATGATTCTATTTTTTTTAGCTTTGTGCGCCTCAACCTCATAATCAAACACCACCGTCACATATGACCACGTATTCGGATGCGCGGGCCACGGGCAGGCGTCACGGCTTGGGTACACCCCAGCCCCCATATTGTATAAGTCTGCGGTGGCATGATGATCGCACACATCGACCTTTTTGTGATTCGGTGACAGATTAAAGCGCACGCCGACGACACCATCGGTATCAAACCCAGCCGCCATATACGCCTCGCCATGCGCCCGCATCAGCTCTGAATTAAACACACGTTGCGCTTGATACACCACGCCCTTGCCATTGCGCGGATCAGGCGCACCGGTCATCAGTGCGCGTACCGATGGCCCGAGTTTGCCCACTTTCGCGGCATTGACTGCACGGGCAATGTCGTCCGGTACGCCTTCGCCCCTGCCCATACTGCGCCGCATGGCCTCGAACGCCGATTCGCCATATATCACGGCGTGCTGAATGTGGTCAGCCAATGCCTCTTTAGCACCGCGATCCAGCCGCCACAGCCGATCCGATAACTGCAAACCATCCTCTTCCACAAAACCCCGTACAAACGCCACCGCGCTCTGATTCGCGTGCGCCAATCGATCCGCCTGTAATACCCCGCCAAAAGCCGAGCTACCGAGTGCGGCACTGCGGGCTATGGCATCCATCAGCTTGCCATCCCGCTTGCGACTCATTTGGCTCAGTTGCAAATTGACGTACTGGAGTACCGCTTGCAATTGCGCCAATTCCACCCGTCCGTCGTCATTGCCGGCCTGTTGAATATGCTCCACGATTGTTTGAGCTGCTTCTGCGTAGAGTTGCTGTACTTCGGCCTCGATCTCACGGATCAAGCGATCGCGCTGTTGTACGCTGGCACGGCTGGCCGCGCGGATGATGGCCGCGCGTTGTCTCGTGGTGAGCGTGGGCTTTTTGAGCGCACTCATCAGTGACTCACATCCGTCGCCGAGTCGCCTTTGGGGGCATTGCGCTCGGTGATCGTGACTTTAGGCATCAGACCTTGCCCACTCTCATCGCCATCCGGGTAGGGATCATAGTTCTGCGCGTCCGACTGTCGCCGATCCTCAACCTCAGCGGCGTTATAACCCAACTCTTCCCAGACCATAGACTGTGGCAAGCCCAGCGCTTTGAGTTTCAGCCCACGATCGGTCGTTTGGCTCAGGGTTTCGGTACGGCGCTCTTTGAATGTGATGGTGAATGTTTCCGAATCAGGGTTGATGCCTTTGAGCAGTAAATGCAAAGTAAATCCCACGCGGTACACATCGGCAAGGATGTCTTGCAATTGATCTACTTCGTCGTAGTAATCGCGCTTCAAATCTTCGAGGATGTCCCGCGCCATGCCGTCGGTGTAACCCATCAAACCTTTGGGTAAGGGGGTACCGGCAAAGAAGGTATCGAGCAAATACAGCACGTCTTCGATATCACCCAGATTCGCATCGCCCTGTACTGCTGTGACCGCTCCCTTTTTGTTTTGATAAAAATCGGTGGTTACCAGGTCCTTGTTGGCTTCAATTTTGGCCTGATACTCATTGAGTTCGGATTCCGTTGCATTTTCCAGCACATGCGACAATCTCAAGGGCGAACGATGTTTGCGCCGAATCACCAGATCGGTGTCGGTCATGTTCAGCTTGCGCCAGACCTCGCGACTGGCGTCAATAAATGGCCGCCCCATGCACAGCATATCGTCGTAGTTGTCTGGGTCCAGACGCGCCAGAGTCAACTGCCACAGCCCGAAATGGCACAGCTCATTGCCGCTGTTCAAATCCATTTGCGTGTAGGCTTTGCTCACATCCACGAACCGACCATTAACGCCAACGTTCGGGCGTATCGTTTCACTCGGCATGCGCACCCCCGCAACCACTGCGCGCAAAGTCGGATCTGCCACCCACTGATACGGCAAATTGCCTTCCATGATCAGCCCTCGCGCGTCGGACTTGAGTTTTTCGGCCTTGTGCAAATTCAAACGCAAACGAAACGCATCCCATTCTTTGGCAATTTTACTGTTCGGATCTTTGTGCTGCATGACCAGACCGCCACGCGTCACATCACGTGCCACACGATTGTGCACCCGTTTCACCCGCCCATCACTGCGATCCATCATGCGGATGTCTTGGATGGTGGCGCGCAAAGCATAATCAACGGTCAAATACGCATAGGCGGCTTTAGTTTGGTTCTCCGGCGTCGGTCTACGCCCACGCTCGGTATCGGTGCCGGTTTGCCCCCCACTGGCGACCGTGTTATCCGTCGCTGAGGAGGTTTGCGTTGGATTGATGGATGACTTTGCCGATACACCGAAAAATCCCTTAATTGAGTCAAAAATACCCATGATTATTCATCCTCGTTGACTGTCACCGTCACATCACGCCAGCCGTCAATCAATCCGGCGGCGTGTAATTCTTTGATCAATGGATCATTCCCAAAATGCGCATGCCAATCGGCTTGTGCTTGGCGTGCTTTTGCCAATTCTTGCGCGGTCAATGGTGTCGGAGCAGGTCTGCGTACCGAGAGTTTTGTGGCCTCCATTGCCGTTCGTTTGTATTGCCCGTATTGTTGTGTCATCGCGCCCCCAATAGTTGTTCTGGCGTCATCGCGCGTGTGCCGATCACCGTCGGCACCTTGCCCGATTCGCCTCGTGTAATCAGCGCCCACACCGATGCACAGGCCGCATCGAACAAATCATCGCCAAATTTAGGATTGACCATTTTGAAACTGCTGTACCCGCCTCCTTGCACCGGCTTTTCGCGGATATTGCCTACCTGACGGATAAACGCGCTCCAGTCCGACGCATCGGACTGCACCAGATCGAGCGACGATGGCCCCCAATGGGTGTTGGCCGAGTTTTTGGCTTTGAGTGCATCACTGCCATCATCCACATACGGAATCGCCGCCTGCCCTTGATGAAATGCCGTGCGTAGTGCCGCCGCCATCGAATGTTTGGTCATGCCCTCGAATCGAATCGGTGCAAATGGCCATTCGCCCCAAGTGCTCGCCGTACTCTCACCGTCCCCGATGGTGCGCCGATCCACATCGGTCAGCCCATCGAAATACAGCCGATCGTTGAGTGAAGTCAGCATGCCGATGCCATACGCATCACCCATCGCATAATCGGGATCAAAGTAACGCCAAAATCCGATTAAATCGCGCATCACCACGGTTTCATCCAATCCCGCCGGCCATGTTTTGACAAACGGGAATGTGACGTAATTACCCACCTGCTCGGACACCACAAAGGCATATTTAGAGGCCGTCGGATTCTCACCGTGACCGGAGTGGTCATAACCGAAGGAAATCAAACCACGCTTTTTATAACGTGCCCCGGGCATTGGACTCGCAGGTTCTAAGCCAGCAGACAAACCAACACCCATCGCGCGCCGAATGAACTTTTCCCAAATCCAGTTGCGTGCGGCGGCATTAATACATAAAAACTGCCGTATATACTCAGCCTCGGGCAGTTGACTGCGCATCTCGTCCACAAATGCGGTGTTCAAGATGCCCAACTCCACGCCAAGGTGCACATCAACGATCGGCAAAATATGGTAGCCACCGGTTTTGATCAGGTGATCGAGTACATCCGCGCCTTTGTGCACGCCGGTAATGCGGATTTTCGGCTTGAACGACACATCGGCGTCTACCCCGAGCCGTCGCGCTGACCCCAGCATCGGCAGGAAACGCGAAAACAGACGATCGGCAGGCATGTCGTCGGTTTCTTCGAGCGAGGCAATGGCAATCCCATCACCGTCAATCTGCGACATGATGCCGTAGCAGGTCGCTTTACTCTGATTGTGGAACTGATAACGCAGATCCTGCATCTGCTTGCGCCCGTTTTTGTACGCCAGATAATTGCTCAGAATCGGCGATCGTCGGATCGCATCGAGGTGATACGTGATATTGGTCTGCGACTGTTGCAGACGTGGCGCAACAATCCCCTCCTCTTGAAACGGTGTGGTCGCCAACATTTCAAGGCAGTACATTTCCTTGACGGCGGTCTTGCCGGTACGCCGACAAGAAAAGTCCACCGTCGAATCGTGCTCATCCATCTCATGCATTTTCAGCACTTGAAAAGCATCCAGATCCACGTTGTGTACGTGCTTATGCCACAAAGCATGTGGACGCAACCCAGTGACCGGATCCACCTGCGCGAAGCGTTGGATTTCCTGCTCGGCTCGGTGGCTCACCTGTATGCGTTGCGCGACGGTGCTCATACCGGCACCTCTTCGCTACCATTCTGGCTGCGGTATTCAAGCAAAACTGGGTCTGATTCTTTTTTCAACCGAGCGCGTTCGGTCAATTCGCGTAACTTGGACATGGATTCGGCTTGCAAGCGCATATATTCGTCCATGTCCGTAATTCGAGTCCCATCAGCGGATCCAAACCGACCGGATATTCCATCATCCTCTTTCTCAATCATTTTTGGCGTCATGCCCAGATCAGACAGAGCCATGTTGTTGCGCGATAAAAATTCTTGCAAAGACTTGATCAACGGATGCGCCTTGACCTCCATGATCGTGCGCATATTACCCTCACCATCTACGTACTCGCCAATGACAATATCGCCCGTCTTGTTATTGATCGCCCACGCCGGAACCTCCAATTTGACCCCATCGGCAATGATCGTCTGGATAATCTGCTGCACCAGCGCCGTGATCGACGCCTGTATATTCGCAAAAATCGGCTGGAGTACCTTCGGATCCTTTTGCTCAAAGGCCGCGTGATGGAGCATGAACAGCTCGGTTTGCTTCACACAAGCCGGCTGTGAGGCACAGTAAGCACGTTCAACCTCACACTGACGACACGCCGGATATTTATCGGGCCGCGCGGGAAAATACTGTGCGACCTGAGCCGTTAAACCATGCTTCATGGCATTAAAACGGGTGCGCAACGCCTCTTCTGGAGTAGGATGCCCCGCCAAATTCTGCGCAGTAGCCGCCTTTCCCGCCACGGAGCGCGGCCCCGTGGCATTCGCCCATGCTTTGAGTAAGTTGCGATGATGGGACGCTTGCGGCACTTCTGTATCGCATGTAGGACATATTCCGTAATACTCGAATGGATGATGAACCAGCTCCAAACAATCCACCACGCGCGACGGCACTGCGTCGAAAGTGTGTTCACAATCGTCGCATCGGAAGGTAACAAGATTGAGGGGGATTGATAGATCTCTTTTTTTGGCCATGCCACATTAGACATGGCTCTGCAAAGCAAAACACACGGGGATTTTAGTGTAAAAAATTCAAATTTCTACGCAACGCGCTTACGAATTAGAAGAGTAGGAAATTCTAAAACCATAGCTTTGGTTCTTAGATTGATACAAACGGGGAGCCAGAAATTTCAGGCCTATGAACCATGTTCATAGGCCTTTTTGCTTTTGCTATAATGCGCTCATTCGGTAATACCCCCTAAAAAAGCCAGCACCTAAAAGTAGAACCCTTTAAACTAACCCAAAGGAGTTTTACATGAAAGTATCCAAATTCAGCGACAGCCAAATCGCCAGCATTCTAAAACAAGCCG
>JBATQE010000015.1:0-11179 GCA_049291875.1 Burkholderiaceae bacterium | reverse complement strand
ACGACGCCGGGCAATCTCAATCCGCTCTTCCATATCAAGCTGCTTGTACTTCGCTCCCATAATAATACCTCCTGCAATAATTTACTCTGTTGCACTTGGTTTGTGAATTCGGAGTATCCAGAAATTTCAATTAAAAGCCATGGGTTAAAACGGCGAATGGGATGACATCAACTCGAAGTAAAAACGGCTTTATAGAAACTTCGCTACTCGCTTTATCAAAGCTTGCCATATTGGTTTATTTGACAATTTTAAGCGGGCTGCCTTTGGGTTTATCCGACGCACTCGACGGCATCTCTGACGGCTGATCCGCTACCAACAGAGCTTCCGACTCCGAATTTTCAGCCGCCTCTGATTCCTCTGCAGACATGGATTCCGACTGCAAATCAAGGTCAAACGCCATGCCTTGATTGGTTTCTTCGGCGAAAATCGCCATCACATTGCCTACCGGAATGGCGATGTTTTCAACTTTGGTGCCGAACCGCGCCTGAAAGGTGATCCATTCGTCGCCCAGCTCCAATTGATTGGTCGCCTCCGCGCTGATATCCAAGACGATGCGACCATCAACCACGAAGCCGTGCGGCACTTGCGTAGATGCATCCACATGCACCACAATTTGCGGACTCAGTCCCGCATCCGAGCACCATTCCCACAGTGCGCGGATGAAATACGGGGTTTGTGACAGATTCGGATTCATAAGCAGACGATGTAATTAACGACGCATGACTTTTTCAGACGGCGTCAATGCCTCAATATATTTGGGACGTGAGAATAGGCGCTCAGCGTATTTGGACAACGGCGCAGCGGCTTTCGGCAAATGAATGCCGTAGTGTTCCAAACGCCACAACAACGGCGCAATGGCGATGTCGGGCATGGTGAATTCATCGCCGAGCATGTATTTGCTGTTGGCAAATACCGGTGCGAGCTGCGTCAATTGATCGGCAATCTGTTTGCGTGCATGATCGTGTTCGGCGCTTTTGCTTGGCGTTTCCAAGGTCTGCACATGCACGAACAATTCGCGCTCAAACGTGAGCAGCATCAAACGCACGCGCGCGCGCATTACCGGATCAGCCGGCATGAGTTGCGGATGCGGGAAACGCTCGTCGATGTACTCATTGATGATGTTGGACTCGTACAAAATCAGATCGCGATCCACCAAAATCGGCAATTGGCCGTATGGATTCATCATCATGATGTCTTCCGGCTTCTGGAATAAATCCACATCACGGATTTCAAAATCCATGCCTTTTTCAAACAAGACAAAGCGGCAACGTTGTGAAAACGGGCAGGTTGTACCCGAGTAGAGAACCATCATGGTGTTCTTCCTTTATTAAGGGTTTATCAATGAAGCATTCGTTTTTTAAATTTTGAATAAACGCTCAACTATGGTTCATAGCTAAGTTTCAAGCAGGTGTTAGTGTGACGAATCCAAACAAAAAAGGCAAGCGATGCTTGCCTTTTTGGTAAATATTACTGATTATTTAATATCTTTCCAGTAATTTTTGCTGAGCTTGCGTGCCAAGAAAGCCAACAACAGCAAGAACGCCATCACAAAGTAACCAATCATATGACGCGATGAACGATCCGGCTCAGCCGCCCAGTACAAGAAATTGGTGATGTCGCGGGTCATTTGCTCGTACTCCGCTTCATCTTTCTTGCCAGCAGTCGCTTTCACAAAACCCGTCATAGTCGGAACCATTTTGGTGTGGTCTTCATGACTGGGCTTGTCTTCATAAGTCGGCACCAAGATGCCCTGTTCTTCCCACAACGCATGCGGCATACCCACATTCGGGAAGTATAAGTTATTCCAGCCGGTGGCACGGGTATCGTCTTTGTAGAAACCGTTCAAATACGAATACACATAGTTTTCGCCTTTGGCACTGGTGATCAAAGACAAATCCGGAGGCGTCGTACCGAACCATTTTTTCGCATCCGCAGCAGTCATGCCGATGGTCATCATGTCGCCCGGCTTGGTGGTCGTGGTCAACATATATTGCTTGATGTTGTCATCCGACAAGCCGATTTTAGTCAGCTGGTTGTAACGCACCGCAGACAGGCCGTGGCATGAAAAACAATAGTCACGGAATGCCGCCGCACCGCGTTGCAACGAAGCTTTGTCAGACAGATTCACCTTCGCATTTTTCAACGGAGGCGTGGTTGTATGCGCCGCACCAAAGAACATCAAGTACAGCGTCGCCGCAACCATACACGCAGTCAATAAATAGACTAATTTAACAATAAGTGATCTCATTTTCTATCCTCTATCGACTCAGTGGGGTTTGAAATTAACGCGTTCCGGAGGCTGTTTGAATTCACCCACAGACGTCCACCAAGGCATCAGCAAGAAGAAGCCGAAGTAGAGTAACGTACCCAATTGTGCAACGTAACCGCCCACTGTGCTCGGTGGCTGTACGCCCAAATAACCCAAGATCAGGAAGTTGATCACGAAACAGATCAACAGACCCATATGCCATTTTGGACGATAGCGCATGGATTTAACCGGTGAGCGATCCAGCCAAGGCAGGAAGAACAAGATCACAATCGCGCCACCCATCACCACCACGCCCCAGAAAGCCGCTTCGGTCAAGGCCATGAATACGGCCAATACCACAGAGCCGACGAGCAATTTGAGCTTGGTTTTTGCAGAGAAATTGCCGCGCAGATACGCCATCACGCCGGCCAACAAAGTCAAGGCGATGAACACGTATTTCATTTGGCTGGTCACCGCGCGCAACATGGAGTAGAACGGTGTGAAGTACCAAACCGGTGCAATGTGCGGTGGCGTTTGCATTGGGTTCGCCGCCAAGTAGTTATTGTCTTCGAGGAAATAACCACCAAAGGTTGGCCAGAAGAATACCACGGCAAAGAACAGGATGAAGAACACCGCAATACCGAAGAAATCATGTACGGAGTAGTACGGATGGAATGGAATACCATCCAGCGGCTTGCCGTTTGCATCTTTCAGTTTTTTAATTTCGATACCGTCCGGGTTATTTGATCCGACTTCGTGCAAAGCAATCACGTGCGCCACAACCAAACCGATCAACACCAATGGTACGGCAATCACGTGCAATGAGAAGAAGCGGTTCAAGGTGGCATCACCGACCACGAAGTCACCACGAATGAATACCGACAGGTCAGGGCCGATCAATGGAATGGCGGAGAACAAGTTCACGATCACTTGCGCGCCCCAGAAGGACATTTGTCCCCAAGGCAACAAGTAGCCCATGAAGGCTTCGGCCATCAATGCGAGGAAAATCGCACAGCCGAAAATCCACACCAATTCGCGTGGTTTGCGGTATGAGCCGTAGAGCAAGCCACGGAACATATGCAAATAGACGACGATGAAGAACGCCGATGCGCCGGTCGAGTGCATGAAACGGATGTATTTACCACCCGAGACTTCACGCATGATGTACTCCACGCTGGCAAACGCTACCGGCACGCCGGCTGAGTTCAATGCCGCATCGGGTTTGTAGTTCATCACCAAGAAAATGCCGGTCACGATTTGAATGGCCAGAACGACCATGGACAAAACGCCAAAAATGTACCAGAAGTTAAAATTCTTCGGTGCATAGTACTCGGACATATGCTCTTTGTACATTTTGGTCAGAGGAAAGCGCTGATCGATCCAACCGATCAAGCCGCCTGTTTCAGTGGTTTGATTGTGATCTGCCATGATTATGCTTCGCCTTTCTCATCTTTACCAATGACCAACTTGGTGTCTGACACAAACATATAACGCGGTACGTCCAAGTTTTTCGGTGCTGGTTTGTTTTTAAACACGCGGCCTGCCAAGTCAAAGGTCGAACCGTGGCAAGGACACAGATAGCCGCCCGGCCAATCGGCTGGGAGCGAACCACCGCCGCCCTCTTTGAACTTGCTGTCCGGCGAGCAACCCAGATGGGTACACACACCGACCATCACCATCACATCTTTATGCTCAGGGCGGCAACGAAATTCGTTGTTGCAGTAATCCGGCAAGGGCATGCTGTATGGGTTTTCAGATTTGGGATCAGCCAACTCGCCATCATGCGCATGCAATTTGCCCGTCATTTCTTCGGTGCGACGCATGATCCAAACAGGTTTGCCGCGCCATTCCACCACTTTTTGCTCACCCGGCTTGATATCGCCGATTTCTACTTCAACCGGCCCACCGCTGGCTTTGGCTCGAACCGACGGCGCAAAACTGGCCACCATTGGCGCGGCCATCGCGCACGCACCTAAAGCCCCGACGCCGCCCGTGGCAATCAATAGATTGCGACGTTCTTTGTCTTGTAGGTCTTTTGGATTTTGATCGCTCATAAACGACCCCCATATCGTAAGATTAACTAAAATAAAACCACTAAACCCTGATTGCTGTGTTTAAATTTTGAGCGCAAAAGCACTGCATGCCCATGATTTTTACACAAATAACCCTATTATTGTATCGTAAACTCGCCGACACTCAAAGCCCATTTATGACGAAACTTGCTGAAAATTGTGAATTTTCGAGGCCTGCACACAACATTATGGAGAAAAAAGATATAATCTCGGCCGTGGTTATTCTGTGAACCATATATAAAGGTGACAGATGTCGCTCTGTTTGTAAGCCATTTTTTTGAGAGGAAGCATGATGTGGAAAGAGTTTAAAGAGTTTGTGATGAAGGGTCCGGTGTTGAGCTTGGCGGTCGGTGTGATCATCGGCGCAGCATTTGGCAAAATTGTTGATTCGGCGGTCAAAGATTTGATCATGCCGTTGATCGGCGCCGTTTTTGGTAAAGTGGATTTTAGCAATTTGTTCGTGGTTTTCGGTGATATTCCAGCCGGTGTGCCTCGCACATACGATGCGTTGACCAAAGCAGGGGTGAACGTATTTGCCTACGGCAACTTCATTACCGTATTGATCAACTTCTTGCTGTTGGCCTTGGGCGTATTCATCATCGTCAAATTGGCCAACAAAATGGTGGCGGAAAAAGAAGAAGCGCCGGCAGAACCCAGCGAAGACGTGGTTTTGTTGCGTGAAATCCGTGACAGCCTGAAAAAATAAGTTGCGCCGCATACGTTACAATTTGTCTCAAAAAAGCCACTGGATCCAACCAGTGGCTTTTTATTGAGGTTTACTAAGCCATATCCGATACACTCATGAGGTAATGCGTACTTTGACTTTCACTTTTTGCCCGACGCATTGCGCATCATGCGCCACAAATCGCACGCCCACCACCGCAGTGCGAATTTCGCGCAGATAGCGACTGCCTTCGCCCGCTTGATTGACCAAGCCGACAAAGCGCACACCGCCTGCCGAACGCTCCACCCAAACCGAAACATCCAATCCGGCCGCTGATGCATTCGGCGGTTTCACCGTTGCTGCGCAATCCACGGCGCCTGAACCTGTTGCCGAACCACCACCCGCCCCACCAGCGGATAAACTACCGAGCACACGCCCGCCGGATGCGTCCGCATTTTTAGCGGATGTTCCACTTGCCCCGACATCGGATGAGGTTATCGCTCCATCATGACGTTCACCGCTGTTTTCAGCGGGCGGATGAATACCCGAAGGTGCGGCATTCGAGAGAGAATTGACCTGTTGCGACGTATGAACATTTGTATTTTTCGCCACAGTTTCGGATGAAGAAGCAAGTGCCGACTTGGTTGTCGAGGTTGCATTAACCGACTCCACAGCAGGGTTTTTAGCATCAACACCCGCTGCTTCGGCGGCGGCTGATGACGTTTCAGTTTGCACCTCAATGCCATTGGACTGCGGTTTGGGCGAAATAGGACGCCGCTGCATTAGACCGGCAAAAATGGCCGCATGCACCGCAAAAACCACAGCCACAATCACCAACCAGCGCAAAGAACGGCTATGCCTCATGATAGCCTCCCGCTTGCGCCGCAAATACCCGAATCGCCTCGGCCTGTGTGTGTAAGAACGCCAATGCCGACGGGTGGCGCAGTATAAAGCCCGTAGATTTAAGCTTCGCATTGCGCAGACGACGCGATTCACGCATAAAGCTCCAGCGCATGGGCGAGACCTGCGCCTGCATCTGCGCCCGCGAAATCTGTTCTGGCGGCACGCGCTGCAATACCTGCGCCAGCGCCGCCATCCATTCGCCCATCAACAGCGGCTCGTCATCACAAACATTGAACACTTCAAATGGCAAACACACTTCATTTTGCTCGATTGGATTGAGGAAAAACACACACGCCTGCGCCAAATCATCCGCATGAATGTGGTTGCTAAAACCATCCTCCTGCGACAACAATACCGGCGAATCAGCCAATACCGAGGCATACGGCAAACGCTCCAGCGCATAAATCCCCGGTGCGCGAAGCACCGTCACCTGCGCACCCGTCACATACGAAAAATCACGCCATGCGCGCTCCGCCGCCACGCGTCCTAGCGCCCGAGCCGACTGCGGATTGACCGCACGCGCCTCGTCCACCCAGTCACCGCCACAATCCCCGTACACACCGGTCGTGCTGATATACACCACACGTTTCGGCGCGATGCCCCGCTGCTGCCAAAAGCCCAGCAAAGCACGCAAGCGCACATCAACGTCAGCGCCCGAATCAGCTCGCAGTAGCGGCGGCACGGTATACAGCACCGCATCAAAGGACTGCGCCAAAGCCAATTGCTGCTGCGTAGATAATGCCCACTCGTCCAAATTCGCCGCCACATGCCGCAGCGACGCACCCCAATCCCCCGAGTCAGCCGAACGCGACAGCACCGTTACCTCATAGCGAGACAACAACTCCGGCAGCGCGCGCTGCGCCACATCCCCCAAACCGACAATCAATAATTTTCGCACCGCAACACTTTCAAACAATCCAACAACAATGATAAAAACGTATCTTACCGTACTATGCTAAAATACAGGCCTGACTTGAAACAACGCATCGTGTCAATGTTATCCATTATTATCGTTTGACCGACACGACGCGCGCACGAACCGGGGGCGACCTGGCTTTCGACGTGGGTTGCAAAGCAGATGCGGGCATGTCGAGGACTGTATACCTCGTAAATCCTACAGAAAACTTTAAACGCAAACAACAAGCGTTTCGCTTTAGCCGCTTAAGGCTAGCCGTTGACCCCGATTGTCTTTGGTTGGGATAATCAACGTCACTCACAAAGAACCGACGTGGTTTGGGTTACTTAAGCCACGTTTAAATCCAAGGTGACTCGTGCTGTGCGTGCGTGTTTAACGGGTGCAAACAGCATTAAATTTAAACCGCTAAACTAAACATGTAGAACGCTCTGTAGAGGGCTTGCGGACGCGGGTTCGATTCCCGCCGCCTCCACCAAAACAGTTATCAGAGACAACCGATAACACCCAACAAACCCCGTAAATTCAACGTTTACGGGGTTTTTCTTTGTCTAAAGCCATCCAATGCAAACATTGACAGTTACCCAAAAAATGGGTAACTTTCTGGGTAACTGGGTATTTCCTGAAAAAAGTTACCCAATTTTTACGCCAAGACTTACCCAATGGGGCGCGACATGAAACAACACCTAAACGACACAGCCATTAGAAACGCCAAACCAACCAGCGCAACCCAAAAACTCAAAGACGGCGGCGGTTTATTCCTGTACGTTGAGCCAAACGGTTCAAAGCGGTGGCGTTACCGTTTTCAGTTCGAGGGCAAAGAACAATTGCTCTCTTTGGGCGTGTACCCAGACGTAACCCTCAAAGAAGCCCGTTTAGAACGTGACCGCCTCAAGGATTTAATCAATCAAGGCATCAACCCGAGCGAACAGCGCAAGGCCGATAAAGCCACGCCCGACGGTTTTCACCCCAATGCGTTTGAACTGGTGGCGCGTGAGTGGTTCAATGAGTACAAGGACACATGGACAGCATCACACGGTGAGCGCATCATGCGACGGCTGGAAAAAGACGTTTTCCCGTGGATTGGCAAAAAAGACATTGCCGAGATCACCGCACCCGAGGTATTAACCGTGATACGTCGCATCAAAGATCGGGGCGTACTCGAAACAGCACACCGCGCCATGGGCAACTGTGGGCAGATATTCCGCTATGGCGTACAAACGGGCAAATGCCTGCGCGATGTGACCTACGACCTACGCGGCGCAATCCCGCAACCCATACGCGGGCAAATGGCCAGCCTGACCGAACCCAAAGACGTGCGGCGGCTATTGCAATCATTCGACGACTTCACGGGTTCATACCCCGTGCAATGCGCTTTGAAGTTATCCGTGATGTGGTTTGTACGTCCGAGCGAACTACGCACGGCACGCTGGGCAGATTTTGACCTTGAGGCGGGCGAATGGCGGTTCACAGTGAGCAAAACCAAGACACCGCATATTGTCCCCTTATCCACGCAAGCAATCGCGTTACTGAACGACTTACACGCCCTCACAGGGCATTGCGATTATGTGTTTGCGATCAACAAAAATGCGCCCATGAGTGACGGCACAGTGAATAAAGCCCTGCGCCGCCTCGGGTGGAACACCCAAACCGAGTACACAGGACATGGCGCACGCGCGATGGCACGCACCATATTGGCAGAGCGTTTACGGGTTCAGCCTGAAATCATTGAACACCAGTTAGCCCACCGCGTGCCTGACACGCTGGGAACGTCATACAACCGCACCAAATACCTCGACGACCGCAAACGCATGATGCAGGTATGGAGCGACTACCTCGACGAACTCAAAGAAGGCGGCAAGGTCATCAAAATGCCGCTCAGGGCATAGGGCAGGGTAAAACTTCGGGCGGCCTCAAGCCATAGACCAGCGTTCACCCCATGCGCAAAAAAAATTACCTGTTTTAAAAATGTTTACCTTTTTTATCCAAGCAAACAACCAACAAAACCCCAGTTTGATCGAGTTCTAAATACACATTGAACCCGAGCAAACTGTTATCTAAAATAGATTGAAATAGATTACCTCAATGCCTACCGCGACGGCGGGAAAAGCGGGAAGTCCACCCGTTGGCATTGGGTAAACCTTTGGACGGCGTTAGGATGGCGCGAGATGGCATTAAATTACATAAACGATAAAAGCGCGGTAACACAAGAGGCTTACGCCGCAATAGAGGCGCTGTGCAGATTGACCGCCCCTCACGTTGAAGAGAGAAAAATATATGAAAGTCTAATCGCACAGATAGCCGATAATACAGAGGTAAATCAAGCATTAATCGGCCAATATTTCAATGAGTGCCAACAAAAAGACAGCCACAATATAATCAAGGTAGATCATGGGAAATATATACCTCACATCGTTATTAATTTTTGCGCCAATGCTATAAGGCTTGATGGGCAAGGGGATTCCTATGCGGTGACATGCTTAACTTCAGCATGGTATTGGCTGGGACATATAGCCGTTTTATTGAATCACCATTTAATTAACTTGGATATTACCGAAAGGTCAAAAACACACCATAAAAACTATAGGAGCAAAAATGCGTTTATGCAACAAGTAAAAGGTGTGGAAATTAACCCTAAGAATAAGCTGGGATTAAAAAAACTTGATTGTTTTGGTGAGTTTAATATTGATTACACCATAGACACCTTAATGAAATGGTACAAAGAGGCTAACCCCGAATTTAAAGCACGATCAGGCGGTGATAATAGAAAATCAGAGCAGTGAATCTCTTACGCCCTTAATCAAAACCCTTGCAAAACCTCAGGGGTTTTTTGTTATTGGTTAAAAAACAAGCAATACCCTATACGGTAGGGGGAAGGGTATTCCTCCTACCGTGCGCCTAATTCCTATTGTTTTTTACGTATGCTTGAATATATACACGCTAACCGAAACGGTAAAAGCGGATTCAAATATTGAGGAACAATATGGCGCAACAAATCAAAGAGGCCTTAAAAATTCTGCGCGTCAAGCAGATCAAGGCGCAAACGGGTTTACCCAATTCAACGGTTTACTACCACATTCAACAAGGCTTATTCCCGCGCCCGATTAAACTCGGGGAACGCATGAGCGGATGGCTGGAAAGCGAAGTTAACGCGATCATGGCGGCACGCATAGCGGGCAAGAGTGAGACTGAGATCAAGGCGCTGGTTCAGTCTTTGGAAAACGACCGTGTGGCGAACTGGGGGTAAACATGAGCGACAAAAAGAAAGCCCCGACGATGCAGGGCGTAAATATCGAAACTTCAAACCATTCTAACAACGCCCACGCCCAAAGGCAACGCATAGCCAATTATTTAGCGGCACATGGGCGTGCGACCACCTTGGAACTGCGCAGTAAGCTGGATGTACTGCACCCTTCGGGACGCATTAAGGAACTGCGCTACCGCAATTGGCAGATTGATACCCTTTGGGAAGATCACCCTACCGACTGTGGCAAACTGCACCGTGTCGGTGTCTATGTATTGATTCGCCAACCCAAGGTATAGACTATGCCAGCCGATAGCGGATTTTTTCGCATGGGCAGTGTGAGTATGGCCAGAGGCGGGTTATTGCCCGCCCTGCGTCATAACAAGCGTGAATTACCCGAGCGAGGCCACATTGACCCGAGCCGCACGCCTTTGAACTACGCCCTAACGCCTCAAAACGACGCGCAGACGATTTATAGACGTGTGAACGTGGTTTTAGCTGAAAACGACATTAAACCGCGTAAAAACGCTGTAATTGCCATTGAGGTGATATTCAGTTTGCACACGTCATGGCATGAGCGTGACTGCCGCCCGTACTTTGCCGATTGTTTGATTTGGCTCAATGGGGCAATACAGGGGGAATTGTTGAGTTTTGATGTTCACCTCGACGAAGCCGCCCCGCACGCCCACGCGCTGATTTTGCCGATTCTGGAGGGCAAATTACAAGGCAGGCGGATTATGGGCGATGTGGCGAACATATACCGACTGCGCAGCGATTTTATGCAGCAGGTGGGCAATCGGCACGGTTTACGCATGGAGCGGCGATTGAGTAGCAATGCGCGGGCAAAATTGGCTCAGGCCGTGCGCCACGAACTCGACCAGTGCCAAGACCCCGCGACCCATTCAAAACTTTGGGTATTGTTCTTTGATTGCATCAAACGCGATCCGCAACCGTTCGCCGATGTTTTGGGCGTGACCATCAACAACCTGAAAAAACCTGAAAAGTCATTCGTGCAGATTATGACCAGTAAGGGTAAAGGCAGCAGTCAAAGAATCGACAAACCACCGTAGAAAACCACAAGTGCTATATAGCGTTTTGAGCCAAAAAAACACAAACGCTATGTACTGTATAGCAC
>JBATQE010000014.1:0-18337 GCA_049291875.1 Burkholderiaceae bacterium | reverse complement strand
CAAAATCCGCAACTCAATCAAACAGTAAATCTCAAAAGAAAATCAATAGCGATAATTCCAATTGAATACCATTAACAGTCAATAACGCCCTTTTATCTTAAACCACGCACTTAAATGCGTGGTTTTTAGTGAGCTGTGGATGAAGTGGAATGATTAAGTTCGTTAGCTAGAGAAACTCTGGCATGTTGCAGATTAATTGATGATGCGTGCGCTTAGATTGGTTAGAAGGACTTAAAGCTAATATTGCACCACTTGTGCTTTGAAATAAAAAACGCATCCGATGGATGCGTTTTTTATTCTTACCGTTTACCGAATGAGTTATTTACTCATGACTCGAATCATTTCGAGTACTTTGCAAGAGTAGCCCCATTCGTTGTCGTACCAAGCTACGACTTTAACAAAGGTGTCGTCCAGAGCGATACCGGCTTCGGCATCGAATGTAGAAGTGCATGCTTCGCCACGGAAGTCAGTGGCCACGACTTTTTCTTCGGTGTAGCCGAGTACGCCTTTCATCGCGCCTTCGGATGCTGCTTTCATGGCTTTGCAGATGTCTTCGTATTTAGCTGGTTTCTCCAACTCAACGGTCAAGTCGACCACAGACACGTCTGAAGTCGGTACGCGGAATGCCATACCGGTGAGTTTTTTGTTAAGTTCTGGAATCACGACGCCAACGGCTTTGGCTGCGCCAGTGGATGATGGAATGATGTTTTCCAAAATACCACGGCCACCGCGCCAGTCTTTGTTTGACGGGCCGTCAACGGTTTTTTGAGTTGCTGTTGCTGCGTGAACGGTGGTCATCAGGCCGCGTTTGATACCGAAGTTGTCGTTCAGTACTTTGGCTACCGGTGCCAAGCAGTTGGTGGTGCATGATGCATTAGAGATGATGGTTTGACCTGCGTAGGTACCGCAGTTCACGCCATAAACGAACATTGGGGTGTCGTCTTTGGATGGTGCGGACATGATGACTTTTTTCGCGCCGGCATCGATGTGTTTTTGTGCGGTTTCTTTGGTCAGGAACAGACCGGTTGATTCAACCACAACGTCCGCGCCCACTTCGTCCCATTTCAATTCAGCAGGGTCTTTGATCGCGGTCAGGCGAATGGTTTTGCCATTGATGATGAGGTTAGAACCTTCAACTTTGACGTCGCCTTTGAAGCGACCATGTACTGAGTCGAATTTGAGCATGTATGCCAAATAGTCTGGCTCGAGCAAGTCGTTGATACCGACGATTTCGATATCGTCTTTGAAATCCGCAACTGCCGCACGAAATACCATGCGACCGATACGACCAAAACCGTTAATCCCTACTTTGATAGTCATTGTTCACTCCTTGTTAGTGGTTACAACCGATGAAAGTCACAGCGCTTATTGTACTCCAAACCGTTATCATTTTTTACGGTATTTGATGCGCTTATCGGTATAACTTTATGCTATTTAAACGATTACCTAAGATATCTTTTATGCCAATTGTTGCTTAACTGCTTCAACCGTTTTTTCTGCGGTAATGCCAAAATATGGGTACAAATCTTTGGCAGGGGCGGATTCGCCAAAGGTGGTCATGCCAATCACAGCACCGCGTCCGACGTATTTGTGCCAGAAGTCCGGCTGCGCCGCTTCAATCGCAACGGCAGGCAGATTGCGCGGCAATACGCTGTTTTGATACTCAGCGGTTTGACGGTCAAATGCGGAAGTACAAGGCATAGAGACGACCCGAACGGCGATGCCTTGTTCTGCCAATTGTTGTTGCGCCTTGAGGGCGATTTCGATTTCCGAACCGGTAGCGATGATGATGGCTTGAGCGTTGTCGGCATCTTTCAGGATATAGCCGCCTTTGGCGATCAATTCGGCTTGATTGAGCTGGGTAACGTTTGGCAGGTTTTGACGCGACAGGATCAATGCGCTTGGGCCGTCGGCGCGCAGAATGGATTCGCCCCACGCCACGGCGGTTTCCAAGCCATCCGCCGGACGCCAAACGTCCAGATTCGGGATGATGCGCAGGCTGGGAACGTGTTCAACGCTTTGGTGCGTCGGACCGTCTTCGCCCAAGCCGATCGAGTCATGGGTGAATACGTGAATCACGCGTAGTTTCATCAATGCGGCCATGCGAATCGCGTTGCGCGAGTAGTCGCAGAAGGTGAGGAAGGTGCCGCCGTAGGGGATGTAGCCACCGTACAGCGCCATGCCGTTCATCATCGCGGCCATGCCGAATTCGCGTACGCCGTAGGACAGATGGTTGCCCCAAACGCCGGGTTTGACGCGCACGCAGCCTTTGAAATTGGTTAAATTTGAACCGGTCAGGTCGGCTGAGCCGCCGAAAAATTCTGGCAACAGCGGCGCGAGTGCATCCAATGCGTTTTGGCTGGCTTTGCGCGTGGCCACTGCATCGGTTTTTTCGGCAATTTGTGCGTATACGCCATGCAATTTATCCGCAAAATCGGCAGGCAGTTGTTTGTTCATACGGCGTTCAAACTCGGCAGCTTCTGCTGGATAGGCGGTGCGATAGGCGGCGAATTGTGCGTCCCACGCAGCTTCAAGTGCTGCACCTTTGGCGGTGGCGTCCCATGCGGCTTTGATATCCGCCGGAATCACGAATGGTTCTGCTGTCCAGCCCAGTTGTGCGCGGGTGGCGGCGATTTCATCCGGACCCAGTGCCGCACCGTGTACGTCGTGCGTGCCTTGTTTATTCGGTGCGCCTTTGCCAATCACGGTTTTACAGCAGATCAGCGTCGGTTTGCCGTCGGCGGTTTTGGCTTGCGCTTGGGCGGCGAGCAGGGCTGCTTCAATGGCGGCGGTATCGTGACCATCGACGTTGGCAATCACGTTCCAGCCGTAGGCGGCAAAGCGCGCCGGTGTGTCGTCAGAGAACCAGTCTTCAACGTGGCCGTCAATCGAAATGCCGTTGTCATCCCAGAACGCGATCAATTTAGATAATTTGAGCGTACCCGCCAAAGCGCAGGCTTCGTGGCTGATGCCTTCCATCATGCAGCCGTCACCCAAAAAGGCGTAGGTGAAATGATCGACGATGGTGTGTTCGGGTTTGTTGAACTCTTGGCCGAGCAGTTTTTCGCTCAACGCCATGCCGACCGCGTTGGCAATGCCTTGACCGAGCGGGCCGGTGGTGGTTTCAACGCCCGGAGTGATACCGTATTCGGGATGGCCGGCGGTTTTGCTGTGCAATTGACGGAAGTTTTTGATCTCTTCCATCGGCAAATCGTAGCAGGTCAGATGCAACAATGAGTAGATCAACATGGAGCCGTGGCCGTTGGACAGAATAAAGCGGTCACGATTGAACCAGTTCGGATTTTTTGGGTTGTGGCTCAGGTGGCTACCCCACAATACTTGGGCGATTTCCGCCATGCCCATCGGTGCGCCCGGATGGCCGGATTTGGCCTTTTCTACGGCATCAATGGATAGGACGCGAATTGCGTTGGCCATTTGGCGGGACATCTCTGGGGTTTGTGTGCTCATGTTGTTTGCTTTCTCAAAGAATAATGATGAACAATTAAAACGAGTGCTGCGTGATAGAAAATAGGAAAAAAATAATGACCGCCATTTTATCATTGATGGGCGGTCATTCGTGAGGATTTATCGGTCAACTTGCGGCATGTTTATTGGCTCAATTCAACCGGCGCGCGCAAGGCCTGCATCACGCCGCGATAGCCGCCATCTGCGTCCGGTGCGCCAAAAACGGCGCTGCCTGCGACGCAGACATCCGCGCCGGCGGCAACGATCTGCGCGATGTTGTCCACTTTTACGCCTCCGTCGATTTCGAGCAGAATTTTTTGCCCGCCGGATTGCATATGCGCATCGATTTTGGCGCGTGCGGCGCGCAGTTTATTCAGCGTTTCGGGAATGAACGCTTGCCCGCCGAATCCCGGGTTCACACTCATTAATAACACCACGTCCAGTTTGTCCATGACATGATCCATGAACGACAGCGGCGTTGCCGGATTGAACACCAAACCCGCTTGACAGCCATGATCACGAATCAAGGACAAGGTGCGGTCAATGTGGCGCGAGGCTTCGGGGTGAAAGGTAATGATGTTCGCGCCCGCTTTGGCAAACATCGGAATCAGCGCATCGACCGGCTCGACCATCAAATGCACGTCAATCGGAATCTGCACGTGCGGGCGAATCGCCTCGCACACCAGCGGACCGATGGTCAGGTTCGGCACATAATGATTATCCATCACATCAAAATGCACCCAGTCCGCACCGGCGGCCTCGATGGCGCGCACTTCCTCACCGAGTCGGGCGAAATCCGCCGATAAAATCGATGGGGCGATGCGTAATTGCGGGGGGAGATAAGCTGCGCTCATGGTTTGGCTTTCTAAAAAATGACAATGCGCCATTGTAAAGCACCTGAACGGGTAGGGCAATTTGCATCCGTGGTCAAACGGATGTGTTTATTTAGCGTCAGCGCTGTGGTGTGATTGATAAAAAAATCGTATTGATTGGTTCTATCGCATCAAAAAAATTGATAAATTCGATATGACTTGGTATGATTCGCAGCAGAAAGTTTCAATTTTTTTAAAGAATCAGCGTGATTTGATTTTTTGCGTAAATTTTCAAAAAATCCAACTAAAAGGATTATTTAAAGGGTTGTTTGACATAACAGCCATCACAGCACAACACACGGAGCATTTTATGCCTAACTATACCTTGCGTCAGCTCAAGACGTTTTTCGAGGTTGCCAAACTCGGCTCGGTTTCCAAGGCCGCAGAGAAATTATTCATCACGCAGCCGGCGGTATCGATGCAATTGCGTCAGTTGGAGGATGAATTCGGCATCGCGCTGTTTGAAAGTGTCGGCCGCAATATTCGCCTGACCCACGCCGGACAGGACTTCATGGCGCAGGCCGGCCAAGTGATCGCTTCGCTGAAGGATTTGGAAGCCGTCATGGCCGAGCACGTCGGCATGAAACGCGGGCAGATTGACTTGGCGATTGTCAGCACCAGTAAATACTTTATCCCAATGCTTTTAGTGCAGTTTAACCGCATGTTCCCGACGATTGATGTGCGCTTGCACATCGATAACAAGGAAAACGTGTTTGGCATGATTGAGCGCAACGAAGTGGATTTGGCCATTTCAGGGCGCGTTCCCGATTCGTCCGACTATGTGGGCGAGCCGTTTGCCAGCAATCCGCAAGCCTTCGTCTGCGCACCTTCGCATCCGCTCTCGCGTAAGAAAAACATCAGCTACGAATTGCTGAGCGAGTACCCGTTCGTCGTGCGCGAACGCGGCTCCGGCACGCGCGCGGCGATGGAGCGCTGTTTTGATGAACATCAGGCGCAGATGAAGGTGTTCATGGAAATGCCGAGCAACGAAACCATCAAGCAGGCGGTGATGGCGAATATGGGCTTGAGCTTTTTGTCGCAACGCACGATTCGGCATGAATTGGCTGCGGGCTATATGGTACTGCTCGATGTGGTGGATACACCGATTCAGGGCAAATGGCAGGTGATTCACCTGAAAAACAAAAAACTCTCACCGACGCTCAAAGCATTTAAACACTTTTTGCTCGAACAAGGCGGTGCGCTGATTGATACGTGGTCTTGAGCGAATAAACATAGAAAACGCGGGACAAGTAGGGTTTTACTTTTTCCGTATTTCTGATAGAGATATGACCACCTCCGCCGTTCAAAACACCTCCAAACCCGTTCGGCGTAGTTCCCGTCGCAACGGATACCAGCGACCCGATTACTGGTCGCAGGCCACGCACGAATTGGCGCAGAACGATGCGGTGATGGCGGCGTTGATCCAACGTTACCCCGACAGCATTATGAGCTCGCGCGGGCAACCGTTTTACACCCTGATGCGCTCGGTGGTGGGGCAACAAATCTCCGTGCGCGCCGCCGATAGCATTTGGGCGCGCCTGGAGGCGCTGTGTCCGCGCATGACGCCGAGAACCATGCTGCAATGTACGCCGGAACAATTGCGCAGCGTCGGACTGTCAGCGCGAAAAGCGCAATATGTGCACGAAGTGGCGCAATTTTTCGTGCGCAATCGCATCAGTCATCGAGGGCACGACTATTGGGCGCAGCGCAGCGATCAGGCCATCATTGACGAGTTGTCCGGCATTCATGGGATAGGTCGTTGGACAGCGGAAATGTTCCTGATGTTCACGCTGCTGCGCCCCAATGTATTCCCCGTAGATGATATTGGGCTATTGCGCGGCTTGGAAAAGGCTTATCATATCGATCAGCGCCTGACACCCAAACAGGCGCGGGTTTTGTACTTTGAACGATTTTCCCCTTGGGCGAGTGTCGCCACATGGTACCTATGGCGCAGCCTTGATCCGGTCGAAGTTGCGTATTGACGCGGGTTTTCCTGTGTTTGAGCAGAGCGATTTTACGAACGGACGTGCGGTGTTTTGCCCACATGGGCGCGAAAAACTTTGTTAAAATGCGCCCGTTCTAATCACGGAGAAATGGTGTGAGACAAATATTTTTAGACTTTGAACAGCCAATTGCGGATTTAGAAAGCAAAATCGAAGAACTGCGTTTGGTGCAAAGCGACTCGGCGGTCGATATCTCAGAAGAAATCGCGCGCCTGAAGAAAAAAAGCGATGAATTGACCAAAGACACCTACGCCAAACTCGAACCGTGGCAAGTGGTCAAAGTCGCGCGTCATGCGCAACGCCCTTACACGCTCGACTACATCGACCTGATTTTCACCGATTTTCACGAACTGCACGGCGACCGTGCATTTGCCGATGACGCCGCGATTGTCGGCGGCTTGGCACGATTCGAAGGCCAACCGTGCATGGTCATCGGCCATCAAAAAGGCCGTGATACCAAAGAACGTGGCCTGCGCAATTTCGGCATGCCGCGTCCCGAAGGCTACCGCAAAGCGTTGCGCCTGATGCACTTGGCCGAAAAATATCGCCTGCCGATTTTCACATTCATCGACACGCCGGGTGCATATCCGGGCATCGGTGCGGAAGAACGCGGCCAGTCCGAAGCCATTGGCCGCAACCTGTTTGAAATGGCCAAACTCAAAACCCCGATCATCGCCACCGTAATTGGCGAAGGCGGCTCGGGCGGTGCGCTCGCAGTGGCGGTGGCCGATACCGTACTGATGTTGCAATACGCCATCTACTCCGTGATTTCGCCCGAAGGCTGCGCCTCAATCCTGTGGAAAAGCGCGGACAAAGCATCGGAAGCGGCTGAAGCCATGGGCATTACTGCCGCGCGCTTGAAACAGCTCGGCTTGGTCGATAAAGTGCTGAGCGAGCCATTGGGCGGCGCACAACGCAACCACAAAGCCACGGCGCAAACCATCAAAAAAGCCTTGGCCGACGCGCTGATTTCCCTGCAAAGCAAACCGAATGACGAACTACTCGCCGGCCGCATGGAAAAAATCATGAACTACGGCAATTTCACCGAGGCGAAAAAATAAACATTGGGAAGTGGTTTAACTCATCAAACAGGGCGCATTTCTGCGCCCTATTTTTTTGTTTTTGTTATGATGTTTGAATTCAATTTTCGCACCATGAACGATATGATTCAAAACCTTTCATCCGTCGATTTGCGCATCCCGACTGCGGTAGCGGTCAGTGGCGGCGTGGATTCAATGAGTCTGCTGCACGTACTCGCATCGCGGGCGCGTGAGGTTCAACAGCCGTTGTGGGCATTTCACATTCATCATGATTTGCAGGCTGCCGCCGATGGCTGGCAGGTTTTGGTACGCGAGGCGGCGGCTCGGCTCGGCGTGTCGTTTGACACGCGGCGTTTGGATGCGCGCACGCAGGCGCCGGCGCAGAGTGTGGAGGAGTGGGCGCGGCAAGGGCGTTATCGTGCGTTGGCCGATCTGGCGCGGCAGCACGGTGTGCGGCAAATCGTGCTGGCGCATCATGAGGATGATCAAATCGAAACGTATTTGTTGCAAACTGAGCGCGGCGCAGGGGTGCGTGGACAGTCCGCTATGCCGACACGCATGGAGCGGCATGGTATCGCGTGGTTGCGCCCGTGGTTGACGGTGTCGCGGGCGCAGATTTATGCCTATGCGCATGCGCAAGGCATTGAGTATGTACACGATCCGTCGAATGTTGATCCGCGCTTTAAACGCAGCGCCATTCGGGTGCAGTTGGCGCAAGCGCCGTTGACGGCGCAACGGCGCGCCGATATTTTGAATGCGATTCAAACGGCGCAACGGCAGCAGGCGAGTGATAGTGCGTGGGCGCAGCAGATCATTGCGCGGCACAGCGTATCGCACCGCGTGGATATTGGCGAATGCGGTCGTTTGCGTGCGGTGAATTTGAGTGAGTATGCGGCAGAGCAGGCGCATATTTTGCTACGCGAATGGATGGCGCAAATGGGTTGGCGTATGCCGTCGCGCGCAGCGTTGGATGAGTTGCTCCGACAATTGAGCAAACCGGCGCACAATCGGCAGATGTGTTGGCGGCATGCCGATGGCTGGGCGGTGACGCAGTTAAAACACGATTGGATTGCCGCGCGCTTGTTACCGACGGGCCAGTGGTTTTTGACGGATGAGGTGCGTGCGCGCATCACGCGTGAGGGACTGAGCATACGCGCTCGAATGGGGGGCGAGCGTTTGCGTTTGGCGAATCATCGTCCGAGCATTGACCTGAAACACGCTTATCAAATGTATGGCGTCGCGCCGATGCTGCGCGGGCAGCTACCCTTGCTGTACGATGGCGAGCGGCTGGTGCATGTGGTTGGCGTGGGCGATGTGCTGCCAGCAGATCATTAAAGCACCGGCCCCATGGTCGCCACCGTGTTGTACCACAGCAGTTTGGGTTTGCGCCATTGATCTATGTCGGCCAAGGTAACCGGTGTGGACGCCGCGATGTACTCGTTTTGGCGTGCGATGATGCTTTGGGTCAGGGTGCGGTCATACAGGGCAATGTTGTTCTCGTAATTCAGCTCAAAACTGCGACGATCCATATTGGCCGAGCCGATCAGGGTGACTTCACCGTCGATGGTCAGCAGTTTCGCGTGCAGCAAACCGCCGTTGTATTCGAAAATTCGCACGCCTGCCTGAACCAAGGTGCGGTAATAACTGCGGCTGGCGGCGGCGACAATCCACGAATCATTGCGGCGCGGCACGATCAGCGTCACCTGCGTACCGCAGCGCGCAGCCACGCACAGAGCATTCAAAATCGCCTCATTCGGCACGAAATACGGCGTGGTGATGATCAACTCATGTTGGGCAATATCAATCAGCTTCATGAACACATCCGACATGGCCGAATGCCGCTCGGTCGGGCCGGTCGCGATCACCTGAGCGGGGAAACCATCGGTTTCGTGGGCGATGGACGGATCGATTTCATCCAACAAATCCAAGCGTTCGCCCGTGGTCGCCTCCCAGTCACTGATAAACACCAACTGATTTTGAAACACAATCGGCCCGGTAAAACGCACCACCGTATCCACCCACGGCGCAAATTTCGCCTTCGGCGTGAATGCCGCATCCGCACAATTTTGGCTGCCGCAATACGTGATCGCATTATCAATCACCATGATTTTACGGTGATTGCGCAGATCAATCCGACCATACAAAACGCGCAAAAACGGATTGCCCACCGACAAAGCCACCCCCTGCTGCACCCCAGCCGTACGCATCTCCTGCCAATGCGGCGAACGCATCAAGGCGCGTGAACCCAAAGCATCGACCAACACGCGGCACACCACCCCGCGCTGAGCCGCGCGGATCAAGGCATGCGCCACCTTCAGTCCGCTCTCATCCGCCAACCAAATATAAAACAACAGATGCACATGCTGTGTCGCCGCATCAATATCCGCCACCAAATCATCAATCATACTGGCCGAATCGCGGGTCAAATCCGCTCGATTCCCCGCCACCGGCGCAAAACCATTGACCGACTGACCAATGCGAAACACCTGATGAAAACGCTCCGGAATCGTGTCCAAAATCGCAGTCGGAATCAAATCCGCCATGTGCGAAGCCTTAAACCGTTCAATCAAACTCTCACGCACCTCATGCATGCGCTGCGCGCGTTTCGCCCCGACATTCGTCTCACCCAACAACACATAAACCACCATACCGAACACCGGAATGGCCAAAATCAACAACATCCACGCGATGCGCGAGGCCGGCTCGCGGTACGGGCGCAACATCACCCGCCCGACAAAATACAACACCAACACATAATGAACGACCACCACGATGATCGGCCAAGCGCTGACCCACTGAGTAGAATGGACAATCATAGCTCCTCCAAATATACGAAACAATTAAACCACATCCGATGGTAGAGGACAACAAAACGCAATAAACAGCACGCAACAAGCAACACGCAGCAGCAACGCAATAGCATTAATCACGAACTAATTTCGTAGTTCAGATAAAATGACAACAAATTTTCAGCCAACCCCATTAAGCCGATTACTGACAAATGCATATTTTGCCTCATCGTCCGTGTTGCGGATAGAGTTAAGAGGTTGTGGTGAACTTTAGCCAATTGATTTTAAAAAGTTAAAATTCGTTATTCTTCATCCTGTACCCCTCCCTAAAGGGTGATGGGTGTTGTCAGCAGTCTGTATTTAATGATCCAATGATTAGAGTAAAACACATGGACGGAAAATCCCTCAACCTCACGCATGAACTCCTGCAACAACTGCAACAACTCGTTCCCCAAGCCTTCTCCGAGGGCAAACTCGATACTGTCGCGCTCAAACGATTGCTGGGCGAAGACGTCTTTGTGCAGGGCGAGCGTTACGGACTGAACTGGGCGGGCAAAACCGAAGCCTACCAAGTGCTGCAACAGCAAACCACCACCACGCTGCTGCCCGAGCCGGAACAGTCGGTGGACTGGGATCATGCCGAACACGTCCTAATCGAAGGTGAAAACCTCGAAGTGCTCAAACTGCTACAAAAAAGCTATTTTGGGCAGGTCAAAATGATCTACATCGACCCGCCGTACAACACCGGTAGCGATTCCTTCATCTACCCCGACAAATTCTCAGAGAGCAAAGAGGAATACCTGCAACGCATCGGCGATAAAAACGACGAAGGCTACATGCTACGCGAAGGCGCATTTCGCCCCAACCGTAAAGAAAACGGCCAATACCACAGCAACTGGCTGAACATGATGTTGCCGCGCCTTTATCTGGCACGCAGTCTGCTACGTGACGATGGCGTGATCTTTGTCAGCATTGATGACAATGAAGCGGCGAATCTGAAACTGCTGATGGATGAAGTTTTTGGGGCGGAGAATTTTGTGGCGCAACTTGTATGGAAAAGCCGTCAAAATAAAGATAATCGAAATTTCACGGGTGTGTCTATAGATCATGAATATGTGCTGGGTTATTCACGCAGTACTGACTTTAGAACATTTAAGGGGGCGGAAAGAAATATAAAGTCATATACAAACCCTGACAATGATCCAAGAGGAAGTTGGGCAAGTGGAAATATGGTAGGTATTTTGTCAGAAAGTTTACGTCCTAATTGTCACTATGACTTGGTTAATCCTGAAACTGGAGTTAATTACGGAAAACCAAAAATGGGGTGGAGATATGATAAAAATACAATGAAACGACTTATCTCTGAGAATCGAATTCTTTGGCCAGAATCTCCTCAAGGAAGACCTCGCAGAAAAGTTTTTTTAAGTGAATTATCTAATGAGTTATCTGGATATTCCTCTATTATTGGTGCTGATGTTTACACAAGAAATGGCACTGTGGAAATACAAGACTTGTTTGAGAACCGCTATTTTGATTTTCCGAAGCCCTCTTCTCTATTGAAAGAGCTTGTTACTCAAACGACCTCTGGTCACGTGGACTGTGTGATTTTAGACTTCTTTGCTGGTAGCGGCACCACAGCGCAAGCCGTAATGGAGTTGAACGAAGCCGATGGCGGTAACCGTCGTTATATCTGCGTGCAGTTGCCTGAAAAAACTGAGGAGCAGTCCGAGGCGGCGAAGGCCGGCTATGCCACGATTGCGGATATTACCGCGGCGCGGATTAAAAAAGTGATAGAGAAGATCGAAGCGGCGCGCGCGCAAAACGCCGATTTGTTGAATGAAAACAAATCGTTACCGAAATTGGGCTTTCGTAAATTCACGCTCGCACCGTCGAATTTTAAACTTTGGCGTGGCGATGTGATCGAAACCGAAGCGGATTTGGTGCGGCAGATGCATTTATTCACCACGCCACAGCGCGCGACGGCGACCACATCGGATATGGCGTGGGAGTTGTTGCTGAAAAATGGTTATGGTTTGAGCGAGCCGGTCACGGTTTTGACGCTGGATGATGGTTTGCGCGTATATCACACGGCGGATGGGCATTTGGCCTTGGTATTGGATGGGTTCAGCGCGGCGGTGCAGGATGCGGTGCTGACGCTGCGACCGAAACAGGTGCTTTTGCTCGATTCACTTTTCGCCGGTTTGAGCAACGGTGATGCGGTGAAAACCAATGCGCAGTTGACCTTTGAAGATCAGGGCATAGCCTTTCGGACGGTTTGAGGACGCGCGCAATGAAGATTCAATTTGACCAGAACCAAGCGTATCAGTTGGAAGCGATTGATGCGGTGGTGCGTGTGTTTGACGGGCAGGCTTTGGCGGCGCGGGACTTTGAGCTGAGTTTGCAACCGTCATGGGGTGCGCCGAATGCGGGTGTGTCGCAGGCTTTGATTCAGTCGGCGGTGGCGAATGTGTTGACCATTACGCCGGAGCAGATTTTGCACAATGTGCAGGCGGTGCAGTGTACCTATAATCAAATGATGGGCGAGGGTGCGGCGAGCCAGAAGCGTCATATCGCGGTGTCGGAGCAGTTGAAGCCGATGATGGTGAAAAAAACGGTTTATTTGCCTTTCCGTGTCGGTATGCGAGTTGGGGAGCGTCCGAGTGAGGAGCGCGATATTGCCTGTGATTTTCCCAACCTGTCGATTGAGATGGAAACGGGTACGGGTAAAACGTATGTGTATTTGCGCACGATTTTTGAGCTGAACTGTCAATATGGTTTTACCAAATTTGTGATTGCCGTGCCGAGCGTGGCGATTCGTGAGGGCGTGTTGAAAAACCTGCAAATCACCGAGGAGCATTTTAGGCAGATTTACCAAGTGCCCGCGCAGTTCAGCGTGTATGACTCGAAGAAGCTGAATGTTTTGAGTAATTTTGCGCGCAGCAATGCGATTCAGATTCTGGTGATGAATATTGATGCGTTTGCCGGTGATGGTGTGGTGATCAATCAGGTGCGCGAGCAGGGGATTGCGCCGATTGAGTTCATTCAGGCGACGCATCCGGTTGTGATTGTCGATGAGCCGCAGAATTTTGAGACGGATACGCGCCGAGCGGCTCTGGCGAATTTGAATCCGTTGTGTTGTTTGCGTTATTCGGCAACGCACAAGGAGGCGTATGACTTGATCTATAAGCTCGACCCGGTACGTGCCTATGACTTGGGGCTGGTTAAGCAGATTGAGGTTGATTCGGTGGTGGAAGCGCATGCCAACAGCGGTGCGTTTGTGAAAATCGAGAAGTTTAAGAAAGCAGCCAAATCAATCGCAGTGCAGTTGTCGATTCATAAAGCACAGGCCAATGGCGTGGATAAGGTGAGTGTGACCGCTAGGGTGAATGATGATTTGTATCAGTTATCCCATCAGGTGGCGGCGTATCGGGACGGCTATCAGATCGTGGTCATTGATTCGGAGGAGGGCTTCGTCGAATTTGCCAACGGTGAGGTGGTGGCGCTGGGACAAGCCAGCGGTGGTTTGAACGATGAGATTCAGCAGGCGATGATACGTGCGACGATTGAGCGGCATTTGGAAAAAGAGAAGCGCTTTGCCAAAGAGGGTTTAGGGGTGAAGGTTTTGTCAATTTTTTTCATTGACCGTGTGGCAAATTATCGAACTTATGATGAGTCGGGCGCTGCGGTGGCAGGGAAGTTTGCTCGCTGGTTTGAGGAGATTTTGGCGCAGTTGCTCCAGTCGCCGCGCTTTAGAGGGATGTATGCGGATTTCGTCGTGGGTGATCTGCATGATGGGTATTTTTCAGAGGATAAGCAGCATCGGGTTAAGGACAGTAAGGAGAAGAGTACCAAGGACGATCAGGCGGCGTTTGAGCTGATTATGCGTGATAAGGAGCGTTTGCTGGATATGCAAACGCCATTGCGCTTTATCTTTAGCCACTCGGCGCTGCGCGAAGGCTGGGACAATCCGAATGTGTTTCAGATTTGTACGCTGAATGAAACGGTTTCTACGGTTAAGAAGCGGCAGGAAATCGGTCGAGGCTTGCGTTTGTGTGTGAATCAGGACGGTGAGCGGGTGCACACGCGCGATGTGAACCGTTTGACTGTGGTGGCGAATGAGAGCTATGAGGGCTTTGCCAAGGCTTTGCAGACGGAAATCGAGGAGGATACCGGCGTTGATTTCAGCGATCGTATCAAGAATGCAAAACGGGATAAAGTGATTGTGCGCAATCGTTCCAAATGGCGTGATGATGCGGTCTTTTTGGATTTGTGGGCGCGCATTAAGCATAAAACCCAGTATCGCGTGATGTATGACACGGATGAGTTAATTGCCTCTGCAGCTGAGCGTGTGCGCACGATGCCGGAAGTTTTGCGCCCGCAGATCGTGCGTACTTTGGCTCAGGTGAATGTGTCGAATACAGGGGTGAATGCCACAGTCACCAAAGGCATGAGCCAAAGCGTGGATGGCGTGCGTTATCCGATACCGGATTTTGTAGGCTTTATTCAGAGTAAAACGGAGCTAACTCGTCAGACAGTGGTACGTATCATTGAGCAGTCGGGGCGTTTGAGTGATGTGCTGGTGAATCCACAGATGTTTATGGAGCAGGCGGCCAGAGCGATTAATTTTTCGTTTGACCAGCTCAAAATCGATCATATCAAGTATGAGAAAATCGCTAATGAGTTTTATCAGGTGGAGATTTTTGATATCGGAGAAATCGAACGTTATTTGGATAATCTGGTACCGGTGACGCAGTTGGATAAGACGGTGTGTGATTATATCGAAACCGACTCACCGACCGAGCGTGTCTTTGCTCAGGCGTGTGATGCGCGTGATGATGTGTTGTTTTATGTAAAGCTGCCACGCCAGTTTAAGATTAAAACGCCGTTGGGCAACTACAATCCTGATTGGGCATTGATTAAACGTGAAAACGAGGATGCGCCCAAGTTGTACTTCGTGGCCGAAACCAAAGGTGCGGCAGCAATGCAGGATCAAACCACTTTACGCTTAAAAGAGCTGGGTAAGATTAAGTGCGGTGCGAAGCATTTTGAACTATTTAAAGATCAGGTGACGTTTAAAGTGGTGAGTGAACTGGCTGAGGTTTGAGTGGTGTTGGATATGAAGTGGATGCGAAAAAGGCTTACAGTGTAGAAACTGTAAGCCTTTTTTATGGTCTGGTCGGAACGGCGGGATTCGAACTCGCTACCCCTTGCACCCCATTTTTAATATTGAGAGTTTCAAAAAATTCAATTAAATGTATTTTTTGAAATAAAATTAATATAAATCAATTGATTACATTGATTTGTACGAAAAATGACGTACAATGACATCCAACGAAATTTTGTAAAATCTCTCTTTGCGGTGGGGGCAATAGTGGGGGCAATTTTAGGGTGTTTTTTGTATGGCGAAAAACCAATATACCACAGTGATGCAGTTAAACGCTTTGAGTGCAAGTGACCATGGGCGCAGAATATCAATGGGTTTGAATATGCGCGGTGATGTGCGAGTGACCAAAGACGGTTTGGTGCGAGTGTATGTGGGTTATCGTTTTAAGGTGAATACTAAAATCCGTGAAGTACGCTTGGGGGTGTATCCTGCTGATTCACTTACCGATTTACGAGCAAAACGCAAGGTAATTCAAGATCAATTAAATGCTGGCATTGACCCAATTGAGCAAACAAAAATCACCAAAGAAGATAAAGCTGCTAAGAAACTGGAAACTTTGGCAGAGTTAGAGCGGCGAAAACAAGCCGCAATTGCAGAAAAAGAACGCGTCAAATTAGAAATGGCGGCCAAACAAGCGAGAGTCACCGTGAGGCGTTTTTTTGACACGTGGCAAAGTCTGGAGTTGCGTCGGCGCAAAGATGGTGGTATCGATGTTTTACGGATGTTTAATAAGGATGTTTTCCCGCTGATTGGTGAAATGGCATTAGAGGATGTCAAACGGGCGCATATTCAAGAGATTATTGACAATGTCACCATGCGGGGCGTGGTGCGGATGAATAAAGCGGTATTATCTGCCATGCGACAAATGTTTAATTTTGCAGTGGATAGAGAAATCATTGAAGCAGACCCGACGGCGCGGATAAAGAAAGCATCCTTGGGCAAAGACAATGAGCGTGACCGTGTTTTATCCTCACAAGAAATAATCGAGTTGTTCAAAAAAATGCCGCTGAGCGGTTTGAGTGAAATGGCACAACTTGCACTACTCATACAATTTGCCACCATGACACGCATATCCGAGGTGTTGGCGGCAAAATGGAGTGATGTCAATGTACAAGAGCGAGTTTGGCACATACCCGAAACCAAAAACGGCAAAACCCATGACGTGTATTTGAGTGACTATGCTTTGAACAAAATTGCGCAGTTGCGTGAGCATACAGGCATAACACCGTATTTATTTCCATCTGCACGATTAGACAGCGGGGTGTGTAACAAAACCATCACCAAGCAAGTGGCAGACCGTCAGCGAGGCGAACACCCACCAATGACCAATCGTACCAAGCAAACTGATTCATTGATACTTGCAGGTGGGCAATGGCGACCGCATGATTTACGCAGGACAGGGGCAACAATCGCGGTGGAATTGGGCATATCGCCCGAAGCGGTGGAACGGTGTTTGAACCATACCGAGCAATCCAAAATTAAACGCATTTACCAACGCGCCAGCTATGCGACCGAGAAAAAACGGGCGTGGCAAATGTTGGGGGATAAATTAACGCGACTGGAAAAGGAAGCCCTAACAGGTGAAGTCGGCAAAGTGATACCATTGCGCACAGCATAATTTAAACCTCATTTTGACCTATGACAACACATCAATTACCGACGTTACCCAATTTGGGTGATATTGAAACCAAGCCCATCCTCAAAAAAGCCACCCTTGCGCATAAGGCATTGGCTGAGTTAAAGGGGGTGGCAGCATCCATGCCGAATCAAAGCATTTTAATCAATACACTGTCTTTGCAAGAAGCCAAAGACAGTTCAGCGATTGAAAACATCATCACCACACATGATGATTTGTATCGTAGCGATAGCGCACAGCGCCATTTTGTGACGATAGCCGCTAAAGAAGTACACAATTACGCCGAAGCATTGCGTGCAGGTTTTGAGCGAATCCGTCAAACAGGCTTGTTGACCAATAACGACATTTTAGACATACAGGCAGGTATTGAGCAAAATCAAGCGGGCTATCGCAAGCAGTCGGGTACAGCATTGAAAAATGACCAAACGGGCGAAGTGGTATATTTACCCCCCCAACATCCCGATGAAATTATTGCATTGATGAATAATTTAGAGCAGTTTATCAATCAGCCCGAATTATGTGACTGGGATGTATTGGTCAAAATGGCGGTAATACACCATCAATTTGAAAGTATTCACCCGTTTTACGATGGCAATGGGCGCACAGGTCGCGTCATCAATATCTTGTATTTGGTGCAACAGGGTTTACTCGATACACCGATATTGTACCTGTCGCGCTATATCAATCAAAACAAAGCAGATTATTATAGGCTTTTACAAACCACGCGAGATACCAACGATTGGGCAGAATGGTTGCTTTATATGTTGGATGCCGTGGAGAAGACTGCTATTCAAACCACGCGGTTGGTTGTGTCGATTAAGGAATTGATGCAAATGTACAAACAGCGATTGCGAGACGAAAAGCCCAAAATCTATAGCCAAGACCTCATCAATAATATCTTTCGCCATCCCTATACCAAGATTGATTTTGTTGCCGATGAACTGAAAGTGACGCGTCAAACAGCAAGCAAGTATTTGGATGAGTTGGTGACTATTAAAATTTTGAGCAAACATAGATTGGGCAAAGAGAACTATTACCTCAACGATGGTTTATTTGAACTGCTTTTTAATGTGGGACGTTAAAAGGACAGTCATGGCGAATATGTCAACAAAGCGGTTGTTACTTAACATGAGTCTTTTTCATGTTAACGAAAATAGCGTTTTATTAACACGTGTTTTATTGCATGTTAAAAATAGTATTCATAAGACAACTATTCGAGAAAATCGAATAGTTCAAATTTGAAACGGTAATACCCCCTAAAAAAGCCAGCACCTAAAAGTAGAACCCTTTAAACTAACCCAAAGGAGTTTTACATGAAAGTATCCAAATTCAGCGACAGCCAAATCGCCAGCATTCTAAAACAAGCCG
>JBATQE010000013.1:0-17077 GCA_049291875.1 Burkholderiaceae bacterium | reverse complement strand
GGTTATAATGAGGAGCTAGAGGAAGCCGCTGAGACGCCAGTTCCAGCTAGTGCACATTTCCCAGTAGGTTATAATCGGCGATGTCATCGAGCGCGCAGTCGCGGCGTTCCAGCTAGTGCACATTTCCCAGTAGGTTATAATATGACCGCGATAACCCTCTGATTCGTCAGAGGGTTTTTCGTTTTTGATTTGGAAAAAACATTCATTTTATTAGAATAAATCGAATTGATCGGGTGGTTTTTGGGCAGCTTGTTGTTCGGTTCCGTGGTATGAAATAATGCGTTCGTACTGTTTGTCTGTGAATTGTAGAATACTGACTTTTCCGCCTTTGGGCAAGCAGTTTTCGATGCGTTTACAGTAGGTTTCTATTTGGTTTGGGCTGCTGCAAAATCGGACATAGACTGAAAACTGGCTCATCTCAAATCCCATATCCAGTAGGTCATTGCGAAAAGCTGTCGCCGCTTTGCGTTCTTCTCTTTCGATAACGGGTAGATCAAACATGACGACGAGCCACATTAGACGGTATCCTGAGAGCATGGTTGGTTCTCCATGGTATCTATTAATCCTCTAATGAGTAACTGGCTAAGTCAATCGGTAAGCTAGGTAATGGTACATCCAGTGCATTCTTTTCCCCCAAATAGACTTGAACCAATGAGGTGGCTAATCGTTGGATACACGTCATGACAGGTGTGGCACCCAAGTCAGTTTGCATATCGTCATACATGACGTGTACCAATGCGCGTTTGGTATTCGGCTGTAGTTCGGTTTCACTTTGTTGTGCCAGTTGCCACACTTTGAGGTCCACCATGGGGCGAAACGGTTCCATAAGGTCGTCAACAAGACGCATGGCATTGTTTGCATTGCTGTGATAGAGGCTAATTGTTGGGTGCAAGCCAGCGGCAATTACGGAGCGAGCGGTGCAAGCACGAAGAATGGTGTAGCCGTAGTTGAGCATGGCGTTGAGGCCGCCGCTGTTTTGATCGCGGCGAAAATCATTGCCCATGAGTTGCGTCCAGTAGAGCCGTGCGGCTTGTGCTTCAATATTCGCCGGATCCCCCGATTTTATTTTGCTTAGCATGGCGTTGAGCGGAATGGAGTTACCGCCGATGGCTTCGATCACAGCGGCTTGTTGCTGAACCTTGCTGCGGACTATTTCTGCCCACATGCGCTTATGTGTGGGTTTGCTGGCGGCAATCTGTGCGTCAAAGCGCTTGGCTTGATTGTAATTGCCATCGACTGGGATCAGCATACCCATCGGATTGTGATTCGCGGCACATAGCACGACCGGCGCACCACGTTCTGCGAGTGCGACCAATAGATTATTGGTGTAGCTCATGCCATGCGCATTGGCGATGACTGCGTAAATATCATCAATGGGAACTTGTCCCATTTCTTTGCGTGGTGGACTCGTATCGGTCACGACCATGAAGCCGCGTTGTAGAGAGAGGTGGCGATTGTCATCTGCGATTTCTACAATGCGACCAATCATGATGCGCTCCTTATTTCTTCAGTTCACCGATTGGGGATACCATGACTTTGCGGGCTTGGGTTTTTTGTAAAGAGCCAGCGTATTTGGTTAAATAAGCGTATGGATTTTCTTTATCTCGATTACGGGCATCGACATTGGCTTCATTGTGCTCGGCAAAAAATATTTGACCATTTCCGCCGATTTTTACCACTCGCATCAAACACCAACGCTCATCCATCATCATATACACCGTGTCATCAATCTGCAATCGCATCACCAATGGTTTGCCAGAAATGCTGGTAGTGCGTGAATACAGACGCAGCTCGCCTTTGGTTTTACCCAGTTGGCGAATCAATTGATAGGCAGTATAAGTGGATACCACTTCACCTTCCCATTTGCCTTTGTCATTGCAGACGATGTCAATGCAAAAGTTACTGCCGCCCAAGTAACCTTTATAGGCTTTAGGTTCACCCACTTCATTGAGCCCGTGACGGTTTGGGTCGCGCGTGCTGTTAAATGGTATGACATTGAGTTTTTTATCATCGCGTTCTCGGTACCCATCTTCATTGCGAATGCGACGACTGGCAAAGCCATCGGCGCGTAATCCCCACGCGGTTTCTTCGTGCATCGCACCTTCGTAGCTGTGATCGGGTTTATGACTCACGTAAATATTGCCAACTGCGCGTTGCACATGATCTCGGTAGGTTGGCCATGGGGCGGGCATGTGTTCCACCAGTTTATCCACTTGTTTTTGTCGAGCCGATGCGCTGGCATTAGCGAAGCGTTGCAATAAACCCTGATCGGTCACGCCAATAACACAGGCATCAATGGCATGATGGCGGTGATCTTCGCGATTTTTCAGTCCATCCAATCCCAAAATATTATTCAAGCCAAATTTCGCACGAAGTAACGCCGTCATTTGCCCCGGAATCACGCGAGTATTTTGCGGACAAATCAGGGTGAGGTATTCTTTCGCTACACGTGAGAGATAACGGGTGTCATTCAATGCTCGGGCAAGAAAATCTTTGTCTTCTCTGAGCCATTGTGCATAGCCATCTTTGGCGAAACGATAGCGTTTGCCTTTTGGCATGAGCTCAGCGCGTTGCAAAATCGCTTCGTAATCAAATCCATCAATGGTTCGCTCACCAAACGCTTGCCAAGGCGTCATATTGCCTTTGATGCGGTTGGCGCTGCGTATAGAGACGGTTTTGTTATTCAGGCTATCGTCCAGCGTCATGGCGAATGGCAAAATATGTTCAATCTCAATTTGGTCAGAGAGTAGCATTTCGGCAGAAATTGGGCGGCCAGTGTAGGGGCATAGGCGCTTCACTGGATCAAAACTCAACTCCTCCCACAAAATCCATTTTTGAATATCGTCATATTTGACTAAATGTTCATTACCACCGAATTTAATCTGTGCAATTTCAGTCCGAATGCGTTCATTGCGTTTTTGATTTTGTGCTTGACGTTTAGCTTCTTCATCGCGTTGCGCTTTACTTTGCTTCAACTCACGCGCCACTTCGACAATGATTTCAGACGGATGGCCATAACGTTTAATCAAGGTATTCACGACTGTGCGTACCTGATTTAAACCCACATGAACGGTTGGATTGGCAATGCGGCCAAAGCGCTTTTCAGGGCGATCATCCACTTTACCCGTACCAAACCCCACAAAGCGTTGTAATGGCTCGCCGTAATAGGGCAGTTCAGGCAAAATCTCACCTGTTACTCTGGATGGATTCAAATGGCTGTGGTGATCAAATCCCGCATTGATCACTGCCTTATCATAGGTAATCACAGCCTTGCGCAATTCGGGCAAAATTCGTTCGACTGCTTTGATGCTTAAGCGGCCATAACCTTCAGGTAAATTGACATTAGCGATCCGCTCGGCAGTGATTTCATCGACGCCTGTATGACTCATCAACCATTGAATCAACACACTTTCATTTTCCTCTTTGAGCAGTTGCCAGACGATTTCGTCTTGCAGGCTTTCGGTCAATTGATACCATGCTTGGCCGAAATATTTATCACTACCCAAAATCGCACTGGTGGTGTTGCCCTTGAGTTCTTGGCGTTTCACATCCTCAAAATTAAACTGAGTCGCGCCACTCAAATTCAACAGCTTTTTGATCTGAGTAAAAGTGCGTTTGCTGTTATGCTCCAGCGCATGAATCAGCTCATTGCGTTGTGGTAGTGTCAGTGCATTTTCGGATAATTGTGCGCCCAAAATGCGCAAATGATTGACTTCCTGATACATCCGTATACGCTGTACGCTCGGTAGCGCTAAAGGTGCACGCTCTTCATCCGGCAATAAGGTACAACGTCCGGCGAGCACTGGGCGTAATTTGCGTTGAAACAATAAAATATCTTTGAGCTCGGCGCCTGCGACTTCGTTGAATAGCTCTGGATTGAATGCGGATTGCGCCGCCCACAGTGCATCGAACTCATCCTCAATCATTTTGCGGTCAATGTACAGATCGTAACTTTTCTCGATGCGTTTTTTGCCTTCCTCTGTGGTGTATGGCTTTTGGCGAAAACGTGCACGTACACTTTCGCCTGCGCAATGACGCTTATAAAGCCATTCGCCGACGGTACGGCATTGTTCGTGTTCTAAAGTGGTACGCAATGCGCTGATCGCGGTTTTCAGTGCGCCGGATTCATTGTCCGCTTTATCGGTTTTACGATTGCTTTTGAAACCACGACGTTGATTGATATGAAATAAAGCTCGGGCAAACTCGGTGGGTGTGAGCGCTTCAGTCAAACCTTTGGCGCGCAGCTCATACGGATTCAGATCAGCCAAAGCTTTGCGCTCGGCTTCATTGGCTGGGAAAAAGCCCAGTCGAATCAATGTGCCCATCATGCGCTCTTTGCGTTTGAGTAGGCGGTCGCGACGACGGCGCATGGCGCGGGCGTTGCGGCGAGTGACTGCCAACGATGAACCATCCTTTGGATTGCGCCCATCCGAAAAAATGCGCACACCGGCTTTGATAACGGCAACCGGCTGATTTTCGGTATTGAGTTTAATCAATGCCCAGCCCAAAGAGGTAGTACCCAAGTCCAATGCAAGACGATAGTTCATTTGTGTTCCTATAGTGTGGTTTCTGTCAAAAGATGTATTAAAAATTTATCTTGCATTCTATGCTTGTTTCGGTAGAATGTGAACCACAATCCTACTGGGAAATGTGTACTGGATGTTAACAAGCTAATCTGTTTACAGAAAGATGCACCAAATGAAAAGCCACGCATGCGTGGCTTTTACTTTTTCTGCCGCTCAATCTTGTTGGGCGGCTTTTTTGTTTGATTTGCTTGATCAATCCGCTTTGTTTTTAAACAGCAACTGCGCCACAACCTGCCCATGATCGGAGGTATGGGGTTCGCGACTGTGCAGGTGGTCGTTCAGGCAGTAGACTTCGCGGACTTGGGCGATTTGGTAGCGTGATTGTGGGTGAAATTCTTCGGTGACGAAGATGTGGTCGAGCACTTCGAGCGAGCCTTGGTGGATGTTGGAGTAGACGACGTTGCGCATGGGGTCGTTGCGCGTTTGGATGCGTTCGGCATCGAAAAATTGGCTGTCGTAGAAGGTTTTGCCAAAGCCGCCGGAGCCAGCGATGATTTGTGAGGTGACGGATTTTGCGTCGTCGTTGAAGTCGCCTGCGATGATGCAGGGGATGCGGTTGCCTTTGAGCAGTTGGTTGAGGTAGCGGCGCAGGGCAACGGCGTCGGCGCCTCGGCGCATGAGTGAGCGGTAGGTGGAGAGCGCGAGGTCGTTGGCGTTGTCGGCGGTTTCGGTGTTGAGGTAGTCGGGGCGTTTGGATTTGAGGTGAACGCCGAGGATGTGCAGCGGACTGCCGTTGTAGGCTTTGACGGTGATGTGCGGTACGGCGCGGGTGATTTGGGTGACGGTTTGAGCGTAGTCGGGGAGGTTGATGGCGGTGCCGTAGTCTACGACCCAGGTGGGTTCGGCGAGCAGAGGGAGTTTGGTGGCGATGGCGACTTGCGGTACCCAGGTGTTTTTAGGGGGCATTTTGACGGCGTCGCGCGCAATGAGTTTGGCTTGGTTCATGGTCCGGCTGGCTTGTAGGGCTTCTTGCAGGGCTTGTACTTGAAAGACTTCTTGGAACACGATGATGTCGGCGTTGATGGCGTCGATTTGGTGTGCGGTCCAGTCGCGTTTGGCGCGGTAGAGGTTTTCGTCGTAGGGGTCTTGGTTGTCGTAGAATTGGAAATGGGGTAGGGCGCAGTTGCGCAGATTGAAGGTGGCGATTTTGAGGGCGGTGCCGAATTCGTCGCTATGATCGCGTTGGTCGTTCGATTGTGGATACATGGGGTTCCTTTGTTTTGTGTGAGGTGGTGTTGGCGCTGAGGTTATTGAGGGCATTGTAGCAAAAGTTTTTTGACCTTTCTGTATTGGGCTGGATACAATGCGAAGATCGTTTGCGTGAGGAATATCATGGGTGCTTGGTTGAGTGGTGGTTTTTGGGTGGTGCTGGCGTATTTGGCCGGCTCGGTCTCGTTTGCGATTGTGTTGTCCAAGTTGTTTGGCATGGCGGATCCGCGTTCGTACGGCTCGAATAATCCGGGGGCGACGAATATGCTGCGCTCGGGACGCAAGGAGGTGGCGCTGTTGACGCTGCTGGGTGATGCGCTCAAGGGTTTTTTGCCGGTGTATTTGGCGGCGCGTTGGGGTGAGTTGTCGCCGGTTGCTTTGGCTTGGGTGGCATTGGCGGCGTTTTTAGGGCATTTGTATCCGATCTTTTTCCGCTTTCAGGGCGGGAAAGGCGTGGCGACGTTTTTGGGCGCGGTTTTGGGTTTGTCGGCGCAGATCGGTCTGTGGGTGATTGTGGTCTGGGTGGCGATGGCGGCGCTGTTTCGCTATTCGTCTTTGTCATCATTGACCGCGAGTGTGGCGGCGCTGATTTTGTTTGCGGCTTTTTGGGGGATTGGTTGGTTTTTGTTACCGATTATGCTGATGGTGGTGTTGATGTTTTACCGTCATCACAGCAATATTCAGAATTTATTGGCGGGCAAAGAGCGGCGTCTTTTTGCACCAAAGCAGTGATAATTGAGCAATTAGCACCATTTTGGTGCGTTGCAAATCAGGTTTGCACCAAAAAAGACACGGTTTCTGTGATTTGATTGGTACACTGTGGCCTATGTTTTGAGGGCATTTTTAAGGTTTGATGTATTTTTCGTGAACGCTTTTTTCAGGAGCTATATATGAGTGATGTTGCAAAAGTCATGCAAATGGTCAAAGACCATGACGTTAAATTTGTGGATTTTCGTTTTACCGACACCAAGGGTAAGGAACAACACGTTTCTGTGCCGATTTCTGCGTTTGACGAAGATAAATTCGAGTCTGGTCAAGCGTTTGACGGCTCGTCGATCGCGGGTTGGAAAGGCATTGAAGCATCCGATATGCTGTTGATTCCGGATCCGAAAACGGCGAACATTGATCCGTTCACTGCAGAAACGACCTTGATTCTGACTTGTGACGTGATTGATCCGGCGGATGGCAAAGGTTATGAACGCGATCCACGCTCATTGGCACGTCGTGCGGAAGCGTATTTGAAATCAACCGGTATCGGCGACACGGCGTATTTTGGTCCTGAACCAGAGTTTTTTATTTTCGACTCAATCCGTTACAAAACCGATATGCAAGGTTGTTTCGTGCGCATTGGTTCCGACGAGGCGTCTTGGTCCTCTTCAGTAAAAACCGAAGGCGGCAATCTGGGTCATCGTCCGGGCGTAAAAGGCGGTTATTTCCCTGTGGCACCGACCGATCGATTCCAAGACATGCGTTCTGAAATGTGCTTGTTGCTCGAACAAATGGGTGTGCCTGTCGAAGTGCATCACCACGAAGTGGCGGGTCAAGGCCAAAACGAAATCGGTACGAAGTTCTCGACTTTGGTTCAACGCGCCGACTGGACGCAAATTTTGAAATATGTGGTGTTTAACGTGGCCGATGCCTACGGTAAAACCGCAACCTTCATGCCAAAACCAGTGGTAGGCGACAATGGCTCGGGCATGCACGTTCACCAATCGATCTGGAAAGACGGCGTGAATACCTTCGCGGGTGACGGCTATGCGGGCTTGTCTGACACCGCTTTGTACTACATCGGCGGTATCATCAAACACGCGCGTGCATTGAACGCGATTTGTAACCCGTCAATCAACTCGTACAAACGTTTGGTACCACACTACGAAGCACCGGTGAAATTGGCGTACTCTGCGAAAAACCGTTCGGCTTCTATCCGTATTCCGTTCGTATCGAATCCGAAAGCACGCCGCATTGAAGCGCGCTTCCCAGATCCAATGGCGAATCCATATTTGTGTTTTTCAGCCTTGCTGATGGCCGGTTTGGACGGTATTCAAAACAAAATCCATCCGGGCGATCCTGCACTGAAAAACCTGTACGATTTGCCGCCGGAAGAAGACGCGCAAATTCCAACCGTATGCAACAGCTTGGAACAAGCGTTGGAAGCTTTGGAAGCCGATCACGAATTCTTGACGCGCGGCGGTGTATTCACCAAAGCGATGATCGACGCGTATATCGAATTGAAAATGGAAGACGTGAAGAAAATGCGTATGAATGTGCATCCGTTGGAATTTGAAATGTACTACAGCCTGTAAGGTTCAGTGCATTATTGATCTTCTTGTGATCTTCAATACCGATGCTGGCAACAGCGTCGGTATTTTTTATGGCGCATGGGCGGAAGCCGTTATAATATCGTTCAACTGAACCGCCTTTATTAAATCATTTCTGACTTTCATGAATCCTGTATTAAGCCTGCCCCGTCCTTCGCTGTACCCGCATCGCTATGCAATGGCGGTGATGGCGCGCGCGACGGTGATGGGCGCTTATCTGATGTCGTTCGGCATATCTCATGCGCAAACCTTATCCGAAGCAGGATTCACTCAACCAACCATTCAGAATACGGTCTATGTGTGCGAACAGCAGGGCGTGACGGTGCTGCGCAATACGCCGCCGACCAGCGCGCAGGCGGGGCAAATGGCGCAGATGCAATGCACACGCAAAACCATGAAGACTAAAGCGGCGTCACCTCAAAACATCAGTCGATCGACAACATCTACCATGCCGCAGCTCAATTCTGCTGGCGTGCCGATCGCGTCATCCATGTGGAATGACCCGCAGCGCACGGCGAATACCTTGGTGGTTGGCATGCAAGTGCCGCCAAATGTGCAGTGGCAACGCGACCTCGGGCGCAAACGCATACTCCTTGCCGAGTTGAGTTCGGCGGAGCAGCGTTTACAAGCCCTCAAAGCCGAATATCGTGACGGCCAGCCTGAGCGCCTGGGCAATGAGCGCAATTACCAAAAATACTTGGATCGCACCGCCGAGCTACAGCAAAATATCCGCCTGACCGAAGCGAGCATTGCCGCGCTGCGCAGAGAAATCAATACCATTGGAGGTGCGCCGTGAGGTTGGCCAAGCACACAGAATTTGACTCATTACAACTGGGCTTGATCGTGTTGGATCGGCGTGCGCGGGTTCAGCATCTCAACACGGCGGCACAAATGCTGCTGCGCTCGCCTCAAAGCCATGCCTACGATGTGCCGCTGACACAGTGGTTTGATGCCGATGAAACCTTGAAACACATTATTCGCCACATCGAGACCGGCAGTGAAACCGTATATCGCTGCGTGCTGCGCCTGATTCGGCAAGGCGGCGGTTCGGAGTTGGACAATCCCTTGTCCGTCTACGCTGCCCTCTCGCCCATGCTGATGACTGAGGGGGAAAATGAGCCGATGTACCTGCTCGAATGCTTTGAGCTGGGCGCATACGAGCAGGTGCAGCAGGACACGCAGTCGCGGGCGCGTACACAGAGTCATCAATTGCTGATGCGACAATTGGCGCATGAAATCAAAAACCCGCTGGGCGGCATTCGCGGCGCTACGCAATTATTGCAGGACGAACTGGAAACCTTGCAACCCGAGCTGGTGGAATACACCGAAATGGTTTTGGGGCAGGTCGATCGCCTAAAAAATCTGGTCGATCAATACTTGGTACCGTACCGTCAGGGTACGGCGCAGGCGAGCTTGATCAATATTCATGAGGTGTGTGACGCCGCGTTTCGCTTGGCACAGATCGAGTTTGGACAGGCGCAGATTGATTGGCAGCGCGATTACGATGTCAGTATTCCGCCGGTGCGCGCGGTCGCCGACTATGTGCAACAATTATTGCTCAACCTCATTCAAAATGCGGCGCAAGCGGTGGTGGGCGTGAGCAATCGCGACAACCCCGAAGTACCCAAAATCACCTTGCGTACCCGAATTGCGCGGCATTGTCTGGTGAATCAGGTCAAACACGCGATGATGCTGGAAATTTCGGTGCTGGACAATGGCCCCGGGATTCCCGAGGAAATTGGCGATACGCTGTTTTTACCGTTGGTGACGCAGCGCGAAGGCGGCACGGGCTTGGGGTTATCAGTCGCCATGCAAATCGCACAGCAACACGGTGGAACGATCGAGGTGATCAGTCGTTCACATCGTTTATCTCAACGTTCTCAGCGTTCATCCGGCACGCAAATGCGGGTATTACTGCCGCTATAATCACTCAAACCTTATTTTCTCCGAGCTGATTTTGCACCATTAAGGTGCAAATGAATTATAATTGTGCACCGAAGTATTGCGCTGACACCGTGTAAGCACGCGGATAATCATCCCATGCCGAATACATGAAATGGAGCAAGGAGGCGTTATGTATGGCTTAAACGACAAACCGACCATCTGGGTGGTGGATGATGATAAAAGCATACGCTGGGTGCTGGACAAAGCCTTGCAAAAATCACGCCTACCGTATCGTATGTTTGCCGATGGACAGGAGGTCTTAGAGGCGCTGGACTATTGGCACACGCAAGCGGAAGGCAAACGCCAACCCGGTGATTATCCCGCATTGCTGCTGTCGGACATCCGCATGCCCGGCGTTTCGGGAATTTCTCTGTTGCGCGATTTTAAAAAGCTCGCACCGGACGTACCGGTGGTGATGATGACCGCGCACGCCGATTTGGAAAACGCCGTGTCCACGTTTCAAGAAGGCGCTGCCGAATACATTGCCAAACCGTTTGATACCGAAGAATTGGTGGGCTTGATCAAACGATTCGTGCAACCGGGCAAAACCACGCCGGATCAGGCGAATAACACCCATACGGCGGACGATGCTGAGACTTTGGAGCAACGCTACGGCTTGCTGGGCAGCAGTCCCGCGATTTTGCAGGTGTTACGCACCATCGGTCGACTGTCGGCGACCGAGGTTAATGTCTTGCTCACCGGAGAGACCGGCACCGGCAAAGAGCTGGTTGCGCGCGCGATTCACACCACCAGCGCGCGTGCGGGCAAACCATTCATCGCCATCAGCACGGCGGCGATTCCCGCGTATATGCTCGAATCCGAACTGTTTGGCCACGAAAAGGGCGCGTTTTCCGGCGCGGGGCAGGCGCGCATTGGACGCTTTGAAGAGGCCGAAGGCGGAACCCTGTTTTTAGACGAAATCGGCGATATGCCGCTGGATTTGCAGGCGCGTCTGCTGCGCGTGCTGTCCGAAGGCGTGTTGTACCGCGTTGGCGGTAGCGAATTGGTCAAGACTAATGTGCGCATCATCGCCGCGTCGCATCAAAACCTCGCGCAGCGGGTGGAACAAGGGCTGTTTCGCGCGGATCTGTACCACCGATTAAATGTGGTCGGAATTCAATTGCCCGCATTGCACGAGCGCCCCGAAGATATTCCCTTGCTGATGCAACATTTCCTGACGCAGGCGGCGAAAGAGTTGCATTTGTCCGTGCCGAAAAGCCTGTCGCCGACGGCAATCGAAGTGTGTCAAAAAGCCGTTTGGAGCGGCAATGTGCGGCAGTTGGACAATGTGTGTCGTTGGTTGACCGTCATGACGCCGACGCAGTTGATCAATGAATCGGATTTGCCTGCCGAGGTGCGCGAGCGTCCGGCGCAGATGAATTCGGCTATGCATGGCGGTACGGCAGGTGGCGTCACCGGCACGAATACATGGCAGGAGCTGCTGCGGGTCGCGGTGCGTCAAGGGCTGAATGATCAAATGCCCGCGGTGATGCTCAAGTTACAAGATCAGTTCGAGCAAGTGGTCATCAACGAGGCACTCAAATACACCCACAACCATCGCCAAAAAGCCGCGCAACTGCTCGGGATTGGGCGAAATACGATTACGCGCAAGGTCAAAGATTGATCTGGGCGATCGGAAATACGACCAACCCCGCAAATCGCGGGGGTTTGTTGGTTATTGGGCTGTGCTTACGGTACAATGCCGAATCGTCGCGCCTTTATCAGCGACATCTTTAACGATCGTTTCGCAGTTTTTACCTCATAAAAATATGAATCAGCACTATTCAGAAACCGACATACGCGTACTCAAAGGTTTAGAGCCGGTCAAAGAGCGACCGGGCATGTACACCCGCACTGAAAATCCTTTGCACATTATTCAAGAGGTGATCGATAACGCCGCCGACGAGGCGCTCGGTGGCTTTGGTTCGAGCATTGACGTGGTGCAACACGCCGATGGCTCGATCACGGTGGAGGACGACGGGCGCGGGATTCCGATCGGGATTCATCCGGAGGAGGGTGTACCGGTATTGGAAATCGTGTTCACGCGCTTGCACGCCGGTGGTAAATTTAACAAAGCCGACGGCGGCGCGTATGCCTTCTCCGGCGGTTTACACGGCGTGGGCGTGTCTGTGACCAATGCGCTGTCCACCCAGTTGGATGTCACCGTTTGGCGTGATAAGCAGGTGGCGACGATTGGTTTCTCGGGCGGCGATGTGGTGGCGCCGCTGCAAACGCGTGCGGCGACGCGCGGCGAGAAAAAAAACGGTACGCGCGTACACATCGTGCCGGATGTGAAGTATTTCGACTCGCCGAATATTCCGCAGGCCGAATTGGAACGCCTGCTGCGCGCCAAAGCGGTGCTGATGTCGGGCGTGAAGGTCACGTTGACCAACGAAAAAACGGGTCAAACGCAAACGTGGCTGTATCAGGATGGTTTGCAGGGCTATTTGCGCGAGCATTTGGAGCAGGATGCGCTGATTCCGCTGTTTTCAGGCAGCTCGTTTGCGGGTGCGAACGACGATCAGTTTGCCGAAGGTGAGGGCGCTGAATGGGTGTTGACGTGGACACGCGAGGGCGGTTTGCTGCGCGAGAGCTATGTCAATCTGATCAGCACGCCGGCGGGCGGTACGCATGAGGCGGGTATCCGCGAAGGCGTATTTGGCGCGGTGAAAAGTTTCATTGAACTGCACGCCTTGTTGCCCAAAGGCGTGAAACTGATTTCTGATGACGTGTTCAGCCGCGCGTCGTTCGTATTGTCCACCAAGGTGCTCGATCCGCAATTTCAAGGACAAACCAAGGAACGTTTGAACAATCGCGATGCGGTGAAATTGGTCGCGCAGGCGACGCGTCCGGCGCTCGAATTGTGGCTCAATCAGCATGTGGATTACGGCAAGGCGCTGGCCGAATTGGTGATCGCGCAGGCGCAAGCACGCAACAAGGCCGCGCAAAAAGTGGAGAAGAAAAAAAGCTCCGGCGTGGCCGTGTTGCCGGGCAAATTGACCGATTGCGAATCGGACGACATCGGTTTGAACGAATTGTTTTTGGTGGAAGGCGATTCTGCGGGCGGCTCGGCGAAAATGGGGCGCGACAAAGAGTTTCAAGCGATTTTACCGTTGCGCGGCAAGGTGCTCAATACGTGGGAAGTGGATAAAGACCGCCTGTTTGCCAATAATGAGGTACACGATATTGCAGTCGCGATTGGTGTGGATCCGCATAGTCTGAACGACACACCGGATTTATCGGGTTTGCGCTATGGCAAAATTTGCATTTTGTCGGATGCGGACGTGGATGGCTCGCATATTCAAGTATTGCTGTTGACGCTGTTTTTCAAACACTTTCCCAAACTCATTGAGGCCGGTCATGTGTACATCGCACGGCCACCGTTGTTCCGCGTGGATGTACCGGCGCGTGGCAAAAAAATGGCGCAGAAGGTGTATTGCCTCGACGTGGACGAGCTCAACCGCACGCAGGATAAATTGCTCAAAGACGGCTTGAAAGATGGCTCTTGGCAAGTGTCGCGTTTCAAAGGGTTGGGCGAGATGAACGCCGAACAACTGTGGGAAACCACGATGAATCCCGACACGCGCCGCCTGTCGCAGGTGATCGATCAGGGCGATAGCAAAAGTATGATGCACATGTTGATGGGCAAATCCGAATCACCGGCACGACGCGCTTGGCTGGAAGAAAAGGGCAATTTGGCACAGGCGGATATTTGACAATGCGGATTGCATACGCAAATATCCATGTATATATCTCTCAATAAAATGCGGTCGTTAAAGCTAAGAAAACGCGAAATAAGTTCGTTTTTCAGTTCAAGCATTGATAGATGCAAGCGTCGTTTGAAAGTTACGCAATTTTAACATCTTGATTTTGTCCAAATTTTGTCAGGGTTTCCCTGACAAAATTTCCAATCCTAAGCACGGAAAAAGTAGGGGCTTACTTTTTCCGTATTTCCCTAAGTATTTGTTTTTAAGGTAGAATGCGAAATAGACCCGATTTTTGAGATATGCACGCATTGAATCCACGGTTGATTGGTAGGCTGTCATATCTCTTTTGATATGAATAGTATATATGATGATAGCAACACCGAAATTCCGTTGGGCATGGCTCACGCCGATTCTGCTGGGTTTGTCTATGGGGCAAAGCGCTTGGGCGGATGAAGCAGCGAATGATGATTTAACCACGCCACCGGCCTTGTCCGCCACACCAACACCCGCAAACAACAGTTCATCAGGTGCGAGTCTGGGCAACGACGTGATTGTGCTGAATCCGCACTCTGATTTGCTCCAACCAGCCGCGCCGACTAAAACGGACAAATCTGCCAAAGCGATCAACAGCGTCAAAGCCGCCAAAAACACCTCTGAGCGTGCCTCCGAGCAAAACAAAGCGAAAAAAACCACCGATAGCGAAGTCAGCGTATTGGGCGGACTGTATGTCTATGTCGATGAAATGGGCGTACCGCATTACTCCTTGCAACCAATTGACGAGCGCTATCAACTGTTTGCCAACGCGGGCCCCGTTTTGGATAGCGACATCAAATTAGCGGTCGGCATGCCCGATACCAATTTGGGCAGCCTTGATATGTACGGTTATGGTGGCGCCTCGGCCGCGGTACAACGCCGTTTGCTCAACAGCCCGAATTTAGCACGTTTTGAAGCCACCATCCGCAAACATGCCAGTACACACGGGGTAGACGTCAACTTGGTCAAAGCCGTCATGGCCGCCGAATCGGGATTCAACTCCTCCGCCATTTCACCTAAAAACGCGATGGGATTGATGCAAGTGATTCCGCCTACGGCCGCGCGCTACGGCGTTACTGCCGAACAATTGATGAATCCCGAACGCAATATCTACGCCGGTGTGCGCTATCTGCGCGACTTATCACGCATGTTTCAAGGTCGCCCCGATCTGATTATCGCCGCTTACAACGCAGGCGAGGGCGCCGTATATAAATACAATCGTCGCATTCCTCCCTACGCCGAAACGCAAAACTACGTCCGAACCGTGATGCAGTATTATCAGGTATATAACGGCAATAGCATGGGTGGCGGCAATCTCAATGTCAAAATCCGCAATACCTCATCATCCCAAAAAGCCAAAGTCGTTATGACCTCAGGCCAAGCCAATACCAACTCGCGCCGTGCGATGCAGCGAGTGAATAGAGAATTCTAAACCAACAGGCAGCAATTATATTGCTGCCTGATTGAATTAAAATAATTATATATATCTATTCTCTTTCATTTATCCTTTTAAAAGATATATTTTCTGTTGCCATATACAAATAAAGCTTTCCTTAAATCTCGATAACTTTCATTAAATCGATGCGTACTATTCCTAAAAGTTAATATAATTTTTATTTCAATACTTTGATTTTGTAATAAGTTAAGTTATTGAAAAACAAATGACTTTACAATGTAAAGAATACTTACTATGATGAGCCAACATAGATGCCCTGTAAGCAGAAAATAATATATTTTGGTATAATTAAATCTGTCTTGTCATAATGTTTATACACTTGAGGTTCATGATGAAAATTCACTACTATCTAAAGCGCGCTATCCAAAGTTCCATCTTAGCCACAAGCTTATTACTGCTTGGCTGCAGCACACCGGAATTTGCGCGAGTGAAGACGACGGGAGGCTATTTAAGCGAGACAAAGGTAGCGTTACCGGAGCGGCTATCGGAAGAGATAGGTCGTATCGTATTTATACGCAAAGAAGCGTCGAATCAACACATCCCGACGATATTCATCAACGAACGGGTGATGGGCTCACTGCCACCGGAACGTTACACAGAAAGCTTAGTATGTCCGGGCGAGCAAGTCATCCGGATTGACACGCGCACAGGCACCAACCTGCACGGAGCAGAGCAACAGATCAGCGTAGCGGCGGGGAGCACCCAATACCTCCAAGTATACGAAAGCAACGACACCGACTTTGGGATACGCGAAATCAGCGAAGAACAAGTCAAAGACCTCAGCAAAGGGCTGAGTCAAAGTCACGTCATCAATCGGCACCAACCGATCTGCAACGCACCGCTCAAAGTGATTAAAAACATCAACCTTGCAGCCGATGCCCTATTCAAATTCGACTCCACGCAAATGATTCCGGCGGGACAAGCACGTGTAGACAAACTCATTCGCGACATCCAAAGCATGGGCGCGCAAGTCGAACAAATCCGCATCATTGGCCACACCGACCGACTCGGAGCCGTTGCCTACAACGACCGCCTATCGCAAGAACGCGCCAAGACAGTAGCCCTCTACATGAAACAACACGGGCTTAATATCCCAACCGTCACAGAAGGACGCGGCAGTCGCGAACCGGTGACCAACGGATGCAAAAACCAAACCAACGCCCGCAAACTCATCCAATGTCTCCAACCGGACAGACGAGTCAGCATAGACCTCATGGGCACAGTAGAACAAATAGAAAACAAAGGCATCAGCTCCAAATAAAGAGCCAAGCCAAAGAACAGCACACCAAGCCACCCCACCAGGGGTGGCACAGACACAAATAAAGAGTAAGAGGAACCCCAGATGATCAACGACATTCAACTCATCACCAAGAGCGCCAAGACAGCGGAAGAAAGCACCGTAGTAGTCAAAGTCGGAGCCGGCAAAGCAGGACAACCGACCATCATCAAAGCCCAAGCAGGGGTGAGCTACGAACTGCGCGACATCATCAAAAACCGCGCACCGGACCAATTACTATTCAAACGCAAAGGCAAAGACCTACTGATCCTACTCAATGCCGAAGGCACAGACGCAGACCAAGAGCAGCCGGCGGACATCGTGATAGAAAACTACTACGGCGAAGGCAAAGTCAAGCTGATAGGCTTATCCGAAGACGGCCAATACTACACCTACCTACCGCAAGAAGGCACGACCGATCTACTGTCATGGAAGATGGCTGATGGAGCGAGCACCTACCAGAGTTTGGGCGAATTACATGAACAAGTGGCTTGGTGGCCATTTGTATTGGCAGGATTGGGCGCAGCCGCAGCAGCCGGCGGTGGCGG
>JBATQE010000012.1:0-9389 GCA_049291875.1 Burkholderiaceae bacterium | reverse complement strand
CGGCTTGTTTTAGAATGCTGGCGATTTGGCTGTCGCTGAATTTGGATACTTTCATGTAAAACTCCTTTGGGTTAGTTTAAAGGGTTCTACTTTTAGGTGCTGGCTTTTTTAGGGGGTATTACCGTTTTTGTATTTTTCAATCGGCGGCAAACCACAAGACTGCGGTGTGTCCTTGAGTGCGAAATACAACGGTACAGACAAAACCATCGCCAAAATACCCGGGTAGTACAAGGCCTGTTGCCACACATGTTTGGCGGTGACTTTGGCAATGTCGGGATGATTCGTAGCAAAGATCACCGTAGCGAGCACCACCAACAGACCGGGCATTGTGCCGCCCAAATTATGAGCGGTATTCCATACGGAAACGATACCGCCGCGTTCTTTTTTCGACCACCAGTGCACCATAGTGCGACCTGCCGGTGGCCAACCCATACCTTGGAACCAACCGTTCAGGAAAATCATGATAAACATGATCGCGATGCTGGAGGTTGCCCACGGCATCAAGCCCATCAAGGTCATACACAGACCGGATAACAGCAGACCCAGCGGCATGAATTTTTTCGGATTGGAGCGATCCGACCACGCAGCCATCAGAAATTTGGACAAACCATAGGCTAAACCAGCACCGGTACCGATGATACCGAGCTGCGCCTTGTTATACATACCCGCTTCAATCAAGCCTTTTTGTGCGAGGTCAAAGTTACTGCGCACCAAGTAATACGCGGCGTAACCGAAGAAAATCCCCATGAATACTTGCCAGCGAAGCCGCTTATATGTGGGATCGATTTGATCGGGAGGAAGCTCCGGCTTGTACGGAGCGGGTTTTAAGAAATTAAACATATGTTCACCTTTTTATTGCTTTGTTAGCTATCGTTTTATGGAGGCTTGTCACATGCACTCATGCACTGACTGAGTGCAATGACAGGGTAACACAAATTTCATATTTGAACAAAATAATTTTACTATTGAACATAATTTCATCATAAAAGTAACAATCGCGACATTCATCCGCTTGATTTTTGCCTTTGGTTGGGGCATAGATGCATCAATCGGATTGGCTCATATCCTATGAAAAAGGCCGCAAAAGTGCCAAGCACAGATAAACTCAGTTATCATATGGTGTATCCATTGTTGTAGCCTGTCATGCGAGGACGCCATGTTTAAAATGAATAAAAACAAACGCTTACCCGAGCAAATTTTTACCGTGGTGATGTGGGGTATCGCCGTGCTGTTCGCCGCATTTTTGACCGGATTGGGTGGCAAAATAATTGGTGATTTGCCCAAGGTGGGCAATGCGCCGGAGTTGGCGCAGTATGAGCCGGTCGAGTTAAAAAATATCCAGACGCAGCGAGAAGCGGTTGAGCAAAAAAATAAACAGGTACGGCGTGAGTTGGAGCAAGCGTATTTGACGCTGGAAACCGAACAAAAGCGCTACGACGAAGAAAAAAATAAATTTGACAACTGGATTCAGACGCGCACCGCGACAGGAAACACCGCACAAGATGCACAAGTCCTTGAGCGTACGCGCGCTTTGGATCAATTGCAAGCGCGGGTCAGCGCGGCACAAAAGTCGGTCGAGCAACTCAATCAGGCCGTTTTGGACAACGAGCGCACGGTAGACACGACGCGCGAACAAGAATTGCGCGATCAGGCGTATAAAAACTATGAAAGCGCACGCAATGCCTATGATTTAAAAGTCTTTTTGTGGCGTTTATTGATTGCCTTGCCTGCGTTGGCGCTCGGCGCATGGCTGTTCGCCAAAAAGCGTCAAAGCCGCTACTGGCCGTTTGTTTGGGGCTTTATCTTCTTCGCGCTGATCGTGTTTTTCATCGAGCTGGTGCCGTACTTACCCAGCTATGGCGGCTATGTGCGCTACATCGTCGGTATTGTGTTGACGATGGTCGGCGGCTACTACGGCATTATGAACATGCAAAAATACCTGCGGCGCAAGCAGGAAGAAGAGCTGAAAATGAGCCAAAGCTCGCAGGAAGAACGGCGCAAAGAATTCAACTACGAACAAGCGCTCGGTCATCTGGCGAAAAACGTCTGTCCGAGCTGCGAGCGTCCGCTCAATACCGGCTCATCGGGCGTGCCGGCGGACTACTGCGTGCATTGTGGTCTATGTGTTTTCAAAGCCTGCGCGCGCTGTGGCACACGATGCAGCACCTTTTTTAAATTCTGCTCCAGCTGTGGCAATACCTTGGAAGAACACCCAAGCGAGCCAAAATTGGCCAGTCATCCGAGCGCATAAACGCATTCGCAACGACAACACACAGCGCCACAATTCTCGCCACAATGGTGCGTGTTGTGTGTACAATAACACCATCAAGGTCGATAATGACCCGCGCCACCGCAGTGCACAGCCGTGCGAGGACTGCGGTGATTTTTTACATTCAAAAACATCTCGAATGCGCGAAAAACGCACTCGAACCCCCTTTGCTGTTGGAGAGGAAGTATGAAAACCCCGATTACCAAAATTGGCGAACAACGCTTGCGTGATGAATTACAACACCTCAAACACGTTGAGCGTCCCGCTGTCATTACTGCGATTTCCGAGGCGCGTGCGCAAGGCGACTTGTCGGAAAATGCCGAGTACGATGCTGCTAAGGAAAAGCAAGGCTTTGTTGAAGGTCGCATCATCGAACTCGAAGCCAAATTAGCCAATGCGCAAGTCATCGACCCATCCACGCTGGATGCCGAAGGCCGTGTCGTATTTGGTGCGACCGTGGTGCTGGAAGACTTGGAAAGCAACCAAGAAGTACGCTACCAAATCGTTGGCGACGACGAAGCGGATATCAAAGAATCCAAAATCTCGATCAGCTCACCGATTGCACGCGCATTGATCGGCAAATATGCGGGTGACGTCGCACAAGTGCAGGCTCCGTCGGGCGTGCGCGAGTACGAAGTCGTCGAAGTACTGTATATTTAATCGGATCGATCGGTCATGCGCGCAGAGACAATGACTGAAACCGTACAAAAACCGCGTTGGCATGAACTGCTGGCGCGGTTGTCTTTTTTGGCCTTGATGGTCTGGGCGGTCACCACATGGATTACCGGCTATGTGTTTGCGCCGCTGATGTTCGCCAAATGGCCGAAAATCGAAGCGGGGCTGATCACTGGCGAATTGCTCCAAGCGACCTACCTCATCAGCCTCATCTGTGCGCTACTTGTGCTGATCGACTGCCGCGTGCGCCACGCACAAAAACTATTGCATAACCAAAATCTGTGGCTGACGCTGATTGCTTTGTTCATCGTTATCATTCAATACGCCGTCATTACCCCAAAAATGCAGGCACTCAAAGCCAATATGCTCAGCAACGCCAGTGCGTTTATGCAACTGCATGGCGTGTCGCAAGTGCTCTACCTCATCACCAGTTTGGTTTTGGCGGTGTTGGTGTGGCGACGATTAAAATTAAAGTGATACCGTAGGCGCCGTTCGTTCAGTGTGAGCGATGTGGAATGATTCCGACGGGCATACGAATCGTTTCACACGCCTTCTTGAAATCATCCAGATGTCAATCAATCCGGCCATTAATTCGGCAATCAATGGCGTTTACGCACCCATTTGGGGCAAATGCTGGCTATGGTCGTCGGCGCGTTGTTGGCGCTCTGCGTTACAATAGCACTCGCGCCTATTTGTGCCATGAGGTAAAAACGGCGCGTCTCCATTCCTCTGTCGCATTACCATGAAAATAAGCTCGTTCCATCCGAAAATTATCAATACGATTCCCGTCTTCATCAGTGTGCTGATCGCTGCTGTGTTGGTGTGGTATTTCCATGCGCCGGCCTTGTCGATGCCGCTGGTGCTGGGGATTATTGCAGGCGGTTTGGTGGATTTGGATAATCGCCTGACGGGTCGGCTGAAAAATATGCTATTTACCCTGTGTGCCTTTGCTTTTGCGTCCGTCGGCTCGCAAATCATGTTGGGTAAGGGTATGTGGTTTGTGCTGTGGATGACCGCGATTACGTTTGGCTTTACTTGGCTCGGTGCGATTGGTTTGCGTTACCGCACGATTGCGTTCGGTACTCTGGCGGTGGCGACGTACACCACTTTGACGCATAAGCCGGATGGCATGTGGCTGGTGAACCCCTTGATGATTTTGCTCGGCACGTCGCTGTATGGTGGCGTGACGTTGTTGTCCCATATGATTTTTCCGCATCGGACGGTGCAGCAAACGGTCGGGCGAGCGTATGCGGCATTGGGTGCGTATTTTGATGCCAAATCGGCGTTTTTTGATCCCGATGAGGCGGATTTGCTCGATAGTCGGCAAGTTGAACTGGCGATGAAAAATGCGCGGGTGATTGCGGCGTTTAATGAGTGCCGCAGTGCGTTGTTTTATCGTATGCGTGGGCAAAACCGTCATCCGCGCACGGTGCGGATGTTGCGTTTTTATTTCACGGCGCAGGATATTCATGAGCGCATCAGTTCGGCGCATTTTGAATACCGCGCCTTGGCGGAAAAACTCAAAAATACCGATTTGATTTTTCGCATCCAGCGGCTACTGGAACTGCAAGCGCAGGCGTGCCGCGATATTGCCGAGAGTTTGCGCAGCAATGAGCCGTATGCGTACAGCAGCCGTTTGACCCGCGCCATTGAGGGCAGCAGGCAGTCACTCAATCACTATGCGGACACGCACGACGGTATGGATGTGCATGCGCTGCAACGCCTTTTGGATAATTTGCGCAGCATTGATTATCAGCTCGCTCATCTGAATACTCGGGATGCGACGGATTTGGAGACGGATTCGGATGCGAGCCGGATTGCGGCGTTGGAGCAAACGGGTTTGAAACACGCGTGGCGCACGATGCGCAGCCAGATGACGTTCGAGTCGGTGGTGTTTCGCCACGCGGTGCGCTTGGCTATCGTGGTGTTCACGGCCTGTATGACGGTCGAGGTCTTGGATTTGAAGCTTGGCTATTGGATTTTGTTGACTGCGCTGTTTGTCTGCCAGCCCAATTATTCGAGTACCAAAAGCCGTGTCAATCAACGCATCATCGGTACTATTTTGGGGGTATTGGTCAGCGCGCTGATTCCGTATTTCACGCCCTCCATCGAGACTAAATTGTGGATTGTGGTTGCGGCCACGACGCTGTTTTTCTTCTTTCGCAGCAATGATTATCGCTTCTCAACGTTTTTCATTACCATTCAGGCCATGACCAGTTTTTCGCTGGCGGGGTTGGACATGTACGCTGCCATGCCCTTGCGCATTGTGGACACACTGATCGGTTCGGCGATTGCGTGGGTGGCGGTATCGTATTTGTGGCCGGATTGGCGTTATCTCACTTTGGATCACACCGCCCGTCGCGCGATTACCTATAACGGTACTTACCTCAGGGTGATTCTGGATCAATTGCAACACGGCGGCATGGATGACATCGGCTATCGCAGCGTGCGGCGCCAAGCGCATGAACGTGCGGTGGCGCTGAGCAATACCTTGTCCAATATGAGCAGTGAGCCGAAAAAATATGCCGATCATCTGCACAATGGGTTTAATCTACTGCGGCTTAACTATCATTTGATTGGCTATATTTCCGCTTTGGGCGCGTATCGGCAGCATTTACAGCCTCAATCGGAACTTGACGATACCGACTTTACCGAGCCGTTTTACCGAATGGCTTATCGCGTGGCCGATGCATTGGATGCGATCGCCTCGCTGGAGCCGAGTGCGTTTGACGCGATTCACCGTGGTTTGAGTGCCGAGTTGGCCGCCATGCGCCCCGCAAGCGACACCACCGATCGGCAGCGTGTGATTCTGTGGCAGCAACTGAGTATGATTGTTCGCCAATTGCCCGCCTGTTTTCGTGCGTTGCGCAATGAGCAGGAAGCAGTTGTTTAGGCGCATCGCTGTCATTGAATAGGCATGGCTGCGGAGCATGACATCCCCTGAGCGTTCGTCGATTCGATTGATTGGGTCGTGCGCATATGCTGGTGTTAGGTTGATGCCAATAAATAAATGGGGTGGGTCACTGAATGTACCCACCCCATTTTTATAACAATCAACCGTTTTCTTTGTCTTTAATCCTGTTTAGTATTTGAACGGTATGGTTAAACCTTCGCCGCAGCCAATTGTTTGTTGAGATTGGTTAGCAAAGCTTGCATACGCTCGGAGTGCGCAGTCATTTTTTGCTCAATGAGCTTGTATTCGGCTCGAAGTTTTTTGTCTGCCGTTTTGAAACTTTGGCTGACTTGCTCTTTTTTAGCGTTGAATTCTTGCTCTTTGAGTTGCGTCCAAGCGTTGGCTGTTTGTTTGTACAGCTCGTATTCGTGGCTGATTTTGTCTTTCAGGGTTTTGATGTCTTGTTTGAATTCCAAACCATAGACTTCCAAAGACTGTTCGGCACGTTTGAACTTCATTTCCACTTCGGCTTTGACGATGGTAAAGCGCGGGATTCGACGCAAATTGCTGGTCAAACCCACGCGCGAGAGACCGTAAATCAGCCATTTGGTCGGGTCATATTGCCACCATTTCACGCCATTGCGGTAATCATATTGAAAGATGTGGTGGAAGTTGTGGTAACCCTCACCCCAAGTAAATAAAGCCAAAATCGGATTGTCGCGCGCGGTGTTGGTATCGGTGTAGGGTTGTTTGCCGCTGACGTGCGCCCATGAATTGATGAAAAAGGTGAAATGGTGACTCACAACCAAACGCAATAAACCGGCCAACAATACCACGCCCGCTACGTCACCAACCAGATAGCCAAGGCCGATGGGAATGCCAAAGTTGATGGCCAACGCGAGTGGCACATAATACTTATGTTGGAACATCACCATTTTGTCTTTGAGCAGATCCGGTGCATTTTTATAATCCAATTGACCGCTTGGATAGTCGCGCAGCATCCAGCCGATGTGTGAGAACCAAAAGCCGCGTTTGGCTGAATACGGGTCTAAATCCAAATCATCGACATGGCGGTGATGGTTGCGGTGTCCGGAGCACCAATTCAGGATCGAGTTTTGCGTGGCCATCGTGCCAAAAATCATCAGAACGAAACGCACCGGCCAACTGGCCTCGTACGCGCGATGCGACCACAGGCGATGATAGCCCGCTGTTATGCTCAAGCCATTGAGCGCCAAAATGACGACAAAAGAAATCCAAGCCGCCATGCTGAAATCATGCGACCACGCGTACCAAGGAATTAAAATCAGGGCTGCCAACGGGGTCAAAGTGAGAACGATCAAAGCGGGCCAATTGATGGGCGCTTTGACGGCGGAGGTATTTGAACTCATAAAATGTCTTTCCTTCGGCCAGAATGAGTGGGTTGGTGTGGTGGCAATGCAGATAACGACGCCACACAGAAACGCGACTTAAACAACGCAGATGTCTCGTATCAGTCCTTTATTATGATACGCGAATCATTCAGTACACGGTGTCATTTAGCCCTATTTATTTGGCTTTTTGGCGGTTTGGTCACAGTCGTCACAGCAAACTGCCTTCGCTTGCCGGAGGCGTCAAGCCAAAATGCTGATAGGTCATGGCGCTGGCGATGCGTCCGCGCGGGGTGCGTTGCAGGTAGCCTTGTTGGATCAAATACGGCTCGATGATGTCTTCGATGGTGTCTTTGGCTTCGCCGATCGAGGCGGCGAGGTTGTCCAGACCGACGGGGCCGCCGTTGAAACGGTACAAAATCGCTTCGAGCAGTTTTTTATCCATCACGTCGAGTCCCGCCGAATCCACATCGAGCATTTTCAGCGCGGCATCGGCGACTTTTTGGGTAATCACGCCGTTGCTTTTCACTTGTGCGTAATCGCGTACGCGGCGCAGCAGGCGATTGGCCACACGCGGCGTGCCGCGTGAGCGACGGGCGATTTCGATGGCGCCTTCGGTTTCAATTTGGCAGCCAAGCAGTCCGGCGGAACGCGTGACGATGTGGGTCAACTCGGGGATGGTGTAGAATTCGAGCCGCCCGACGATGCCGAATCGGTCACGCAGCGGGTTGGTCAGCATCCCCGCGCGGGTGGTCGCGCCGATCAGCGTGAACGGCTTGAGGTCCAGTTTGACCGAGCGCGCAGCGGGGCCTTCGCCGATCATGATGTCGATTTGGTAGTCTTCCAGCGCTGGATAGAGGATTTCCTCCACCACGGGGGAGAGGCGGTGAATTTCGTCGATGAACAGGACGTCGTTGGTCTCCAAATTGGTCAGCAGCGCGGCCAAATCGCCCGCGCGTTCGAGCACGGGGCCGGAGGTTTGTTTGAGGTTGACGCCCATTTCGCGCGCGATGATGTGTGCGAGCGTGGTTTTGCCCAAACCCGGCGGGCCGAACAGCAAGGTGTGATCAAGTGCTTCTTGGCGCGTGCGCGCCGCGCCGATAAAAATATCAAGCTGTTCGCGAATTTTTATTTGCCCGACGTATTCGTCCAATAGTTTCGGGCGCAGGGCGCGCTCGGATTGCTCCTCGTGCGGGTTCAGCGGCTCGGCTTCGATCAGACGCTCTTGCGCGGTTTGATTCGGTAAGTGGGCGGAAAAGTCGTCGGTGATGATTTGGCTCATGGTGCGGTTTTGTCCAGATTATGGTGTCCAGATTACTTAGAAAATTGTTGTAGCGCCCAGCGGATGCCGTTGTTGACGTCCAAATCGTTCGGGAAGTGTTTCAGCACGTGGTTGATCTCTTTTTCCGCGTAGCCCAGCGCCATCAGCGCGGCGTAGACGTCCACGCGCGCCGAGGTGTCCACTGTTTTTTCGCTCGGTTTGTGGTCAAACGAGAGGTTGGCAACTTTGTCTTTCAGTTCCAACACCAGTCGTTCGGCGGTTTTTTTGCCAATGCCGGGAATGCTGGTCAGACGCGAGACGTCTTGCTGCGCAATCGCTTGTTGCAAATCGTCCGATGACAGGCCGGAGAGTATGCCCAGCGCGGTGCGCGCGCCGATGCCGGTGATTTTGATGAGTTGGCGAAAACTGGCGCGTTCGGCGGCGGAGGCAAAACCATACAGCACATGCGCGTCCTCGCGGATTGCCAAATGTAGGAATAAGCTGACTTTTTGCCCGAGTTCGGGGAGCGTGTACAATGTGCTCATCGGTACGTCGATTTCGTAGGCTAAACCCGATGGGGTGTCAATGACCACGGTCGGTGGTTTTTTGTCGATCAGGATGCCGGTGATGCGTGCGAACATAGGTGTGCCGTTAAAATAATGATGCAGGATGAAATGGGGATAACAAGGTTGAGCGAATTATCGCACATCCTTTTGCGGGTGCGGGTTTGAATTGGGATGGTTTGACAAAATGGGGCGTCGTATTTTTGGCTGGCTGGGCGTGTTGTGGGCATTGCCTGTGAGTTTGCTGGCTTTTGTGTTGGTATTGCTGTTACGTCCGAAATGGCTGGGCGGCGGCGTGCGCTGGGCGCGCGTGCGCTACGGCGAGACCACGGCGCTGGCGGTCTGGGGCGGGGCGTTGGAC
>JBATQE010000011.1:0-69272 GCA_049291875.1 Burkholderiaceae bacterium | reverse complement strand
GCGCACATCGATGCCGATTTCTTGGATACAATCATGCAGAAATTAAACAACCGACCGCGTAAACGGCATGGGTTTATTTCTCCTGCAAGTCTTTTTAACAGCGTTGCACTTCGTGCTTGAATTCACCATTTAAAACATGAAACTAAAGTCCATTATCGGTCTATTGTTTTTGCCAGCATTGGTTTTCACTGTTCAGGCGGCTGAGTTTCCTCTGTGTTTGAATGGAGATGGTTGTGGTTTTTTAAATGCAGATGGTACGTGGAGGAAAACAACGGCTTTTGATGAGGTTGGAGAGTTTTCGTCCGATGGACTTGCTCCTGTTAGACAAGGCAATAAGTGGGGTTTTATTAATTTGCAAGGACAAATTGTGATCACTCCTCTTTATGATCGAGTTTGGGAACATGATTCGAATGATTTGGCCATGATTGAGTTGAGATGGAAAAGGGGATTTATTGACAGAGAGGGCAATCTGGTCATTCCGCCGCAGTTTGATATGTCTTATGGTTTTGCTCCAAATGGTTTGGCGGCCGTAAAGAAAAATGGTAAGTGGGGATATATAGATTCACGAGGTGAAATTAAGATTCCATTCGTGTTTCAGGAAACAACGGGTTTTATGTCCAAAGATCGCGCCCTTATTTACGAGCAAAATAAAGTTGGCGCAATTGACATGAAAGGTAATATTGTTATTCCGCCCAAGTTTGAATCGTTATGGCGTTTTGGTGTCAATGGTTTGGCCTCGTTTAAGCAAAATGGTCAATATGGCTTTATTGATCGCAATGATCGCATTCTTATTAAGCCGCAGTTTGAAGATGCTTATGTGTTTGAGTCGAATAATTTAGCTCTTGTGAAACAGGGTGGTTTATATGGTCTAATTAATACACATGGAAAATTCGTTGTTAAGCCACAGTTCGAACAAGCACACTATTTTCAAAGTAATGGGTTTGCGGCTGTACAGAAAAATGGTTCGTGGGGATTTATCGATCGCAATGGTCAATTGGTAATTTCTCCTCAATTTGATTATACAAGCGGCTTTACCTCAAATAACCTTGCTCAAGTTTCTGTTGGCGGGAAATGGGGGCTTATTGACACTAAGGGGCAATTTGTAATTGAACCTGTTTATGAAAAGATCATAAAATTGAGTGATGAGTTTTATAAAGCATTGAGATCAAACACATGGACTGTTTACTACAAGTCCCAAAAAGTATTTGTTTCATCGCAATAAAAATCGATTGAAGCTCGTCGGGCGCAATTAGCGGTTTATGCGCATTGCGCCGCATGTGTTTCAATAAATGGGTGGCATAATCGAGACATACGGCGCAATGCACCTTCGGTTTATTGCGCCCTACAATTTTAGTAAAAGCATGATTGAATGATGAGTAATTTGAAAGTAGAAAAATTCCGCGCCGTCAAAGGCATGAACGACATTCTGCCGGATGAGGCGGCGCAGTGGGAAGCGTTGGAAACCATTCTGCGCGGCTGGCTGAAAAGCTATGGTTATCGCAATATGCGCGCGCCGGTGTTGGAGCAGACGGCGTTGTTTGCGCGTGGCATTGGCGACGTGACGGACATCGTGGAAAAAGAAATGTTCAGTTTCACCGATCGTTTGAATGGCGACGAACTGACCATGCGCCCTGAGTTCACGGCGGGCGTGGTGCGCGCGGCGATTGAGAGCAATCTGACCTACAACGGCCCGCAGCGCGTGTACAGCATGGGGCCGGTGTTTCGCCACGAGCGTCCGCAAAAAGGTCGCTACCGCCAGTTTCACCAATTGAGCGTGGAGGCGCTGGGTTACGCGGGTGCGGACATGGACGCGGAGCTGATCGTGATGCTACGCGATTTGTGGGATGATTTGGGTTTGAACGTGCGTTTGGAGATCAATACCTTGGGTGTGGCGAGTGAACGCGCGGCGCACCGCGAGGCGTTGATTGCGTATTTTGAGGCGAACCAAAACTTGCTGGATGAGGAAGCGCAACGCCGCTTGCACAGCAATCCGCTGCGTATTTTGGATACGAAAAATCCGGCGATGCAGGAGTTGGTGAATCATGCACCCAAATTAACCGAGCATTTGGGCGAAGCGTCGTGTGCGCATTTTGCCAAGGTGCAGCGTTTGTTGTCCGACGTGGGTGTGGCATTCACGGTGAATCCGCGTCTGGTGCGTGGTTTGGACTACTACTCGCACACGGTGTTTGAGTGGATCAGCACGGATTTGGGTTCTCAGGGCACGGTCTGCGGCGGCGGTCGCTACGATGGCTTGTTTGAAATTTTGGGTGGCAAAGCGACACCTGCGGTGGGTTTTGGCATGGGTTTGGAGCGCTTGCTGCTGCTCACGCAAGACGTATTGTCGAAAGAGGCCGATGTCGGCTGTGACGTGTATGTGGTGCATCAAGGTGAGGCGGCGGAGCGAGTGGCCTTTGGCGTGGCTGGGCATTTGCGCCAAGTCGGCTTGGATGTGGTGTTGCACTGCGCGGGCGCGGACGGATTGGGGAGTTTCAAATCTCAGATGAAAAAAGCGGATGCGGCGCAGGCCAGCTACGCCTTGATTATCGGCGAAGACGAGGTGAACAACGGCACGCTGACGATCAAACATTTGCGCGGTGACGCGAGCAATCCGACGCAGGTCACGGTACCATCGGCGGATGCGGCGCAGTGGTTGCTGCAGGCGATTGCGGGTACGTTTGACGAATAAATTCAATATAATCAGATATTTAATAAGTAATTCATCCATTAAAGGCAATTAAAGGGCAGAGGATTTATGGCATACGATTTGGAAGAACAAGAGCAGATAGCGCAGATCAAAGCATTTTGGGAAAAATGGGGGACACTGGTTACGGGCGTGGTTGTTGCAGCGGCGATTGCGTACTTTGGTTGGCAAGGCTACGGTTGGTATCAAAAACGCCAAGTCGCGCAGGCTGAGGCCGCGTTTGCGTCGTTTAACGCCTCGATTCAAAAGAAAGACGCGGATTTGGCGCCAAAATTGGCGGGGCTGCAAGGCAGCTTTGGTAAGACGAATTATGCTTCATTGGCCAGCTTGCAAATGGCGGCTGTGTTGGCCACCGATGGTAAATACGATCAAGCGCAAGCGCCTTTGCAATGGGTGATTGAGCACGGTCAGGCGGAGAATCAAGGCGCGGCGCGTTTGCGTTTGGCCGATATTCAGATGCAGTTGAACCAAAAGGATGCGGCGTTGAAGACCTTGGAGGCGCCGGTGGCGCAATACACCAGTGCATTTGCCGCGAAAAAAGCCGATATTTACATGATGAGTGGCGACACGGCCAAAGCGCAGGAAGTGCTGACAGCGGCGATTGAGACCGCGAAAAAAGCGCAGCCGGTGGATCTCGTGACGGTCGAGTCATTGGAAGCAAAATTGAAATTATTGCCGCATTAATCACCGTATTAATCGGCAAGATCACCTCAGTATTAGGAATACATGAAACCTGTTATCGCCTTGGTTGGCCGTCCGAATGTCGGCAAATCCACATTGTTTAACCGCTTGACCCGCTCACGCGACGCGATCGTCGCCGACTACGCGGGGTTGACGCGCGATCGCCATTATGGCGAGGGACGCATGGGCGAGCGGCCATTTTTGGTGATTGATACCGGTGGTTTTGAGCCGGTGGCTAAGGACGGGATTTACCATGAAATGGCGAAACAGACGCGTCAGGCGATAGACGAATCCGACTTGGTGGTGTTTTTGGTGGACGGCCGTGCGGGATTGAATGCGCACGATCAAATCATTGCCGACGATTTGCGCAAAACTGGTCGTCCGGTGATTTTGGCGGTGAATAAAGCCGAAGGAATGCGCCACGCGACCGTGACGGCGGATTTTTACGCGCTCGGATTGGGCGAGCCGGTGGTGATTTCCAGTGCGCACGGCGATGGCGTGCGCGAGATGCTCGAATATGCGTTGGAGCAGATTCCCGAGCGCAATGCGGGTACGCCTGATTGGCTGGATGTGTCCGATTTACCGAGCGATGATCCGTTCGCGCATTTGGACGATGACGGCATTTCGCGCTTGCTGGCTGCGCCGGATGAGGAAATAGAGCCGGATGAACACAAGGCCATTTCCAAACACCGCAGTCTGCAACCGATTAAAATCGCGGTGGTGGGTCGCCCGAATGTGGGTAAATCCACGCTGATCAATGCGCTGGTGGGTGAAGAGCGCGTGATTGCGTTCGACATGCCGGGTACGACGCGCGATGCGATTGAGATTGATTTTGAACGCGATGGGCAAAAGTTTGTGCTGATTGATACTGCCGGATTGCGAAAACGCGGAAAAGTGTTTGAGTCCATTGAAAAATTTTCCGTGGTCAAAACCTTGCAGGCGATTTCGAACGCGAATGTGGCGATTTTGATGCTGGATGCCAATCAGGATATTTCGGAGCAGGATGCGCACGTGGCCGGATTCATTTTGGAGTCGGGGCGTGCGTTGGTGGTCGCGGTGAACAAATGGGATACCGTGGATGCGTATGAAAAAGATCGCGTGAAGGTCGATATCGTGCGTAAGCTGCCATTTTTGGACTTTGCGCGCTTTCATTTTACGAGCGCGCTTAAAGGTCAGGGCGTGGATGGTCTGCTCAAATCGGTGTTGGAGGCGCACGCAGCGGCCTTTGCCAAGCTGCCGACGCCAAAATTGACACGTGTGTTGCAGGCGGCGATCGAGCATCAAGCGCCACCGCGCAAAGGTCAAGGTTCGAACCGTCCGAAATTGCGCTACGCGCACCAAGGTGGGCAAAATCCACCGATCATTATTATTCATGGCAACTCGTTGGAAAATGTGCCGAAAACCTATCAGCGCTATCTCGAAGGGCGTTTTCGCGAGGCATTTAAATTGCAAGGAACGCCTTTGCGCATCGAGTTTAAATCGAGCAAAAATCCGTATGCCGCACGCGGTTAATTGTGGAGATTGGCTCGGATAGGGCTCTGAGAGCGCTCTGAGAGCGGTTTCATACGCACAAATTCGCGCTTTTGCGACGAACAGTTGACAAAAAAAGTCATGTATAAATAATTTGTGTTAATATCACATAACCCTATCGTTTCGATCATTTCGGAATGCACAAAAATAATTCTATTCATTTTGCCCTTGGAGAAATAAATCATGAACAAAGGACAGCTTTTGCAAGATCCGTTTTTAAATGCCCTGCGCCGCGAGCATGTACCGGTGTCTATTTACTTGGTAAACGGTATTAAATTGCAAGGAAACATCGAATCTTTTGACCAATACGTTGTGCTGCTGCGCAACACGGTCACCCAAATGGTCTATAAACACGCGATTTCAACGATTGTTCCGGCGCGTCCTGTGAATATCCAAGAAATCCAACCGACTGCCAGCGCAGAATAATCGGATGGTGTTTCGGTAGCGCGCATCCTCAGGATGTGGCATTGCCATACGACACGTATTTAGACCAACCCGCTCGCTTAGGTGAGCGGGTTGGTTGTTTTTAGAATAATAGATAGGAATATATATGCGAGCCATTATCGTAGGGATTTATTTTGGTAAAGGCGATTTTGAAGCGTCGATGGAGGAATTGCATCTGCTGGTGCAAAGTGATGGCGGCCAAGTGGTCGGTGCCGTCACCGGCAGTCGCAAAACTCCGGATGCCGCACTCTTTGCCGGTAGCGGCAAAGTTGAGGAAATCAAGCTGGCCGTGCATGAGCATCGCGCGGAAATCGTGGTGTTTAACCACAGCCTCAGCCCCGCGCAACAGCGCAATTTGGAAGCGAAACTCGAAGTGCAGGTCATGGATCGCACGGGTCTGATTCTCGATATTTTTGCCCAGCGCGCGCAAAGCCATGAGGGCAAACTGCAGGTCGAGATGGCGCAATTGGAATACCATCAATCGCGTTTGGCCGGTTTGTGGACCCACTTGGAGCGTCAACGCGGTAAATCCGGTATGGGCGGTATGGGCGGTATGGGTGAGTCGCAGCTGGAGATTGACAAACGACTGATCGGCGAGCGCATGAAATACCTCAAGGCGCAATTGGCCAAATTCGAGAAACAGCATTTGACTCAGCGCAGCGCGCGGGCGCGCAGCAATACCCTGAATGTCTCGCTGGTTGGCTATACCAATGCGGGCAAATCCACGTTATTCAATACGCTCACCAGCGCGCGCAGCTATGCGGCCGATCAACTGTTCGCCACCTTGGACACCACCACGCGCAAAGTGTATATCGAAGGCGCGGGGCAAATCGTGGTCTCGGACACGGTTGGGTTTGTGCGTGAACTACCGCACCAATTGGTCGCCGCGTTTCGCGCGACGTTGGAGGAAACCATCCACGCTGATGTGCTGTTTCATGTGGTCGATGCCGCGAGCAATGTCCGCTTGGATCAGATTGACGAAGTGAATAAGGTGCTCAAAGAAATTGGCGCCGATCAGATTCCGCAGGTGCTGATTTGGAACAAAATCGATCTGTCCGGACATGAACCGAAAATCGAGCGCGACGAGCATGGTCGCATTGCGCGTATCTACATCAGCGCGAAAACCGGTGCGGGCATGGATTTACTGCGCGAGGCTTTGGTCGAGTTGGCCGAGAATCACAAACCCGACTGGCAAAAGCAGCAGGAGCAGCGCCAGACGGACGAGTGGTCGGATGATCCGCGCTTTCGGCGGGCTGATTAACTAATGTATTGGTATGACCCCTTAAAAATCCCCTGTTTCATCAGGGGATTTTTTCTCGTCAATATTTTCATATATGATCAGGATAAATGATTCGGTTAAAGAGGTTTTTGTATAAAATACATTTAAAATCAATTGGATATTTTTATTTTTTCAGATGGATGAGAGCTGAAAATATGCAGTGATAAAGTTTAACTATCACACTCATAGGAAAATATCATGATCAAAACCATGTTATTCAAATGGTTTTGAATGGAGGCTTTATGTAGAATGGCTGCATAGGCGCGTTGCGAATAGAGAGTGAATGTGATCAAGCGCATTAAGGCTTCATCATTAATTCGCAATAGCAGGCCTATTTTTTAGCAGTATTTGTTTCATTTAATACAGAAAGGTCAGGTAGTTTATGAAAAATCTACATAAGTTGGCACTGACGGTGATGGCCGGTTTGGTCTTTTCCGCCTGTGGTCAAAAAGCCGAGGTGGAGAAACCGAAAGTCGCTGTAGAGCCGGCTGCAAGCACAGCATCGGCTCCTACGCCTGCAGCGACGCCGGTGGCAGTCAAGGAGTCTTTGATCAAGCCGATTCCGGTGCCGACGGTGGCTGAGCCAGCCAAAGTAGAGCTGGGCAAAAAATTGTGGTTTGACACCCGCTTGTCCAAATCCGGCGCGCTGTCGTGCAACTCTTGTCACAATTTGATGACCAGCGGTACGGATAACCTGACCAGCTCGATCGGCCACAAATGGGTTGAAGGTCCCATCAATTCACCGACAGTGTACAACTCGGTGTTCAACATCAAACAATTCTGGGATGGACGCGCGGACACCTTGAAAGCGCAAGCAGGCGGCCCGATAGAAAATCCGAAAGAAATGGCCTCTACTCATGAGCACGTGGTGACGGTGTTGAACTCGATTCCACAATATCAAGCAGAATTCAAAAAGGCCTACAACGTTGATCAAATCAGCATTGACCAAGTGGTTGATGCGATTGCCTTGTTCGAGGAAACGCTGGTCACGCCGAATTCGCGTTTCGATAAATGGTTAACGGGCGACGAGCAAGCCTTGAACGAACAAGAGAAAAAAGGCTATGAATTGTTCAACTCAGTTGGCTGTATCGCATGTCACAATGGCCCGGGTGTGGGTGGTACCTCGTTCCAAAAATTCGGCGTGTACGGCAAATACCTGACCAAAAACGGTGCAACCGGCCGTGCGGGCGTGACCAAAAATCCGGACGAAATGATGGTGTTCAAAGTGCCGAATCTGCGCAATATCGATCTGACCTATCCTTACTTCCACGATGGCGCGGTGAACTCATTGGCCGAAGCGGTCAACATCATGGGCAAAATTCAGTTGAATAAAACCTTCACAGCGGAAGAAAACGCGCAAATCGTGGCCTTCCTCAAAACCCTGACCGGCGAGCGTCCGAAACTGGAAATGCCGCTGTTGCCGCCATCCACTGAAAAAACGCCATTGCCGCAACCGTATACGAAAAAATAATGCGTTGCAATAATATCCACATGATTTAAAAGGAAAAAAGATGAATAAACAATATGCGATGATCGCCATCATGGCTTCATTAATGGGGCTGTCCGCTTGCTCGCAGGAACCGGCTAAACCCGCAGAAAAACCGGTCGCATCCGCACCAGCACCGGCGCAACCAGCACCCGCTGCGCCTGCGGCAGAAACTCCGCCTGCGGCACCGGCGGCAGGGGCAACGGCTGCGGCTGATCCAGCGATGGACCCGCACAAACTGATGACCGCGAAAGGCTGCGTGGCGTGCCACAAAGTCGATGCCAAACTGATCGGCCCCGCCTATCAGGATGTGGCGAAAAAGTATGCCGGACAAAAAGATGCCAAAGCCATGTTGGTCAAAAAAGTCTTGGAGGGTGGTTCCGGTGTTTGGGGCGCTGTGCCCATGCCGCCGAATAAAGCCATGGTCAAAGAAAATGAGGCGTCGGCATTGGTCGAGTGGATTTTGGCCGGCGCTAAATAAGCCGTATGGCTTATGCCCTATCATGGGTGTCGTGAAAAGGGATGCGCGCGCATCCCCTTTTTATGACAATTTTTCGGTGTTCAATCGGGTCTTTCGTTCAGCGGTGTAGTGCCACCACGGTTGGGCTGGCTCGCCATCCATGAACCGCGTGATGCTGATGAAGGTATCCAACATGCATGGATCATGGCGCAGGCCGGTGATTTGATTGAGCCGCTCGTACAGCGCATATGGACACAGACCGATCAATTGCGCGGGATGCTCGATACCGAGTAAGCGCAAATCGTCGGCTATGGCTGAGCCGACATTGGGCAGATCGGTCAAATGACTCAGGCGCGCACGAGTGACTTTGCTGGGGTTCATCGTGCGCTCCTCTATTTTTAACGCTGAATTTTAACGTTTAATCGTCGTGGTGCAATACATTGACTTGGTTGAGCCGGCTGGTTTGATGTTCTGCCGCTTGCGCGCCCGCCGTATCGCCCATGCCGTTTAATGCCTGCGCCAGTCCTGAGTAATTCACGATGGATGGATTCAGACGGATGGCGTCGTCAAAATTTTTCTTCGCCTGTCCCCACATTTGCGCCCGAATGCACAGTTGACCGGCGGTGGTGTACAACGCGTCATCGGCGTAGCCGAGTTTTTGCCACGCATCGCACATTTTTAGCTGATCGGTGATCGAGTCGGTCTGCGCTGCGTGTACGTAGTCGGGCAAAAGCGCGGGGCGCCAACGGTGGCGCATGGCTTCTTGAATGACCATGCGCGCGTCGCCGTAGGCGTGGCGCTGGAGCAGCGCTTGGATGTAGGTTTGCATGGCCGAGTCGTCGTCGCGTACTTCGTCAGGCATGTCTTTGTACAGTTTGCGCAGATAATCGAGTGACAGGCTGTCGTCGGCGGACAAACCGGCTATCGCACGTTTCATCCATTCGTTTTTCTGCTCGGCGGAAATCACGGTTTTGCGTTCCGAGGCCAGTTGTTTGACTTCGTGCCAGTTGTTCGACTGAGCTTGCGCTTGGAGCAGCAGTTCTTTGTAGCGCAGGCTGTGTTTGCGCAGATTCGGCGATACTTTGTCGAGCAGCGTCAATGCCTGCATGCTGTCTTGATTGTCCAAAGCCATTTGCGCCTGTTGCAAAAATTTGGCGTCGGCAAACTCGGGAAATTCGTCCAAGCGATTGAGCCATTCGCTCGCGCTGCTTTGATCGGCGCGCGCATGTGCGCTGGCTGCGCCGAGCAAGGAGGCCAAGCCGACCGCTTCAGGGCGGCGTGCGGCGATTTTCGCGGCTTTTTCGGCATGAGCCCAGCGGCCTTCTTGCAGGGCGATGGTTGCGGTTTGTAATGCAGCCAAGGCGCGCTGCTCACGTTTTTGTTCACGCCAGCCGCTGAATCGGCTGGGCAATGCGACCATGCCGCGATACAGGCGCCAGAGCCAGAACAGCAGGGTAAACGCGATCAAGCCGAGCAGAATAAACACGTACACCGACATGCTGATGCGCCATGAGAACCATTCAAAACTGACGCTGCCGGGGTAGTGGTTCATGCCGTAGGCCAGTGCACCGGCAATCGCGATCAACAGCAGCGTCCAAATGATTTTACGCGTCATAGTGACACTCCTTTATTTGACCCTGCTGAGTTGGGTTGGCTCGTTGGTGCAGCGGGTGGTGTGGCTTGTGTTGGTTGGACAGGTGTGACGCTCACGCCGGATTCGCTTTGCATTTGTGCGGTCAATTGTGCGCGTGCTTGGGTGAGCGCCTGTTGTACGACGGTGAAATCAGGTGAACTCGGCCATGCGCCGGTATTGTCGATCAGCGGTTTGAGTGCGTCGAGGTTGTAGCCTTGTCCGTATTGCGCAATGGTGCTGCTCGCCATGCGGATTTGCTCTTGCGCCACGCTCCATTGGCCACTGCGCGCGGACCACAGGGCGGTGGTGAGGTTGGCGTTGATGCCTTGTTTGACAATCGCGGCGGTGGCGTTGTCCAAGGCTTGCACTTCGTTGGTATTCACGCGTTTGACTTCAAAAACCTGTTTGAGCGTGGCGATGAAACGGTTCCACCAGCCACTCGGTGCGGCTTGTTCTTCGGCTTTTTGCTGCTCTTGCGTGGTGCGGATGTGCAGCTGGCCGATGTCGCTCATGCTTTGTTGCAATGCGGCCAAGTTGGCTTTTGGGTTGAGGCTGTTCCATGCTTGAATCTGGCCTTCCACTTGGGTCAGGGCGCTGATTGAGGGCAGGAGCGCGCTGTTGTTCGCTGCTTGCAATTGGTTTTTCAGCATTTGGATTTGTTGCAAGGCGTTGGCGGTATCCCAATTTTGGTGAAAGTCGTATTGCAGGGCTTGCCATTGATTTTGCGCATCCATGGTGGTCAACAGTGCGCTGGTGACCGCATTGCTGATGAGCGGTTTGGCTGCGGCAGGTGCGGCTGGTGCAGGCGCGGCTGGCGCAGTGGCTGTGTTCGGTGCTGCATTCGGTGCTACTGTGGCGGCATGATCTGCGGCGTTTGGATTGGCCGTAGGTGGTGTTGCATTGCCATCGGCTGGCGGTGGTGTCATTGCTGCGGATGAGCCGGCCGCATTGGCTGGCTGTTCATTGCCGGTTACGGCGCCGCTTGGTGCTGTGGCTGACGCGGATTCATTGCTCGTGCCGGGTGTTGCAGGTGCTGTCGGTGATACTGGCGTCAGAGTGACTGTTTCCGGCGTTTTCTTTTGTAAAACTTCCGGCAAATACGGATTGGCCATGCCGCGCTCGTAAGCCAAATAGCCTGCTGCGCCGGTTCCGGCGAGTAGAACCAATAAGGTCAGTGCCAATTTGAACCCCAAGCCGCCGGATTTTTTGGCGGTGGTGCTGTCTGTGGCCGAGGTGTTCAACTGGTTTTCGGGGGTATTGCTCATGGCGACTCCTTAAATGGGTTTTGCCTGTATTGTAAAACAATGTGCGCACCCTGTGGGTTTTTGCGTGGGGTGTTGATGTGGGGTAGGGGGGGCGCGCTGGATTTACCGATCAATGTGCGCCAGTTGCGGCAACTGCTCGGCCAATTGGCTCGGTAGGCACACATGCACGTCGCTAAAGCCTGACGCTTGGGCAAATTGCGCAATGCGCGGGTGAATGGCGACCACACGCTGTTGCTGCGCGGTGTGGTGCAGTTCGGGGCTGAGTTGTTCGATGAGTGCGCTGAGGCCTTCGATGCTGGTGATGACCAGCATGGCTTTTTGTGCGCAGGCATGGGCAAATTGCGCCAATTCGTCGTCATTCCAATGGCGTGGCGCTCGGCGATAACATGGCCAAATATCGCTGTGCCAGTGGGCTTGTTGCGTGAGTTGTAGCAACAGATCGCGCCCCTGCTCGGCGCGAATGAGGAGCAGATTTTGAGGGCTTTGCAGCTCGGGATGCGCGCCAATGGCGCGCCACAGTCCCTCGCTGTCCTGTGTGTCGGCGGACGCCGGCTGGATGAAAAGCTGGTGCGCAGGCCAGAGTTGGCGCAAGGCATCCACCGTGCCTTGCCCAACGGTGGCGAAGCGGATGTCGGCTGGCCAAGTTAAGCCCAAACGCGTCATGTGCTGATGAGCGAACGCAGCGGCGTGTTGGCTAACGAACATGGTGACGGTGTAATTGGGCCAATGCTTGCGGATGCGCGCTTCTGCGCCATCATCCTGAAACGCGCTCAAACTCAGTGTCGGTAGGTGGTACACATGCAAACCCATCTGCATTAATTGGGTGTGTAATGTATCGGCACGGGGCAATGGGCGGGTGAGGACAATGGTGCGCATGGGCGTGAGGCCGTTTGAGGTAAGCGATTAAACCGTCGGCTCGGGCGCGACCCAGTGGGCCAATGCGGCGAGGATGTCCTGCGCGCCTTGGCGGTTCAGATCTGCGACGACGGCGTTACCGATTGGCTCCGCATCGTTGAGCGCACCGCGCGCTTGCGCGTGCAGGACGCGCGAGCCATCCGGCAGGGCGATGCTGGCACGCAGCCATAGCTCGCCATTGTCCACGATGGCGTGTGCGGCCAGCGGTGTTTGACACGAGCCGCCCAATGCGCGCGATACGGCGCGTTCGGCAGCGGTGCAGGTGAAGGTCTCCGCGCACATCAACGGTTGCAACACCGCCAATAGATCGCTGCGGTGCGCGGCAATTTCAATGCCGAGCGCACCTTGTCCGGCAGCGGGCAGCGCGTGCTCCAGCGGGATGAACGAGCGCACGCGTTCTTTCAGCCCCAAGCGAATCACACCGGCGGCGGCGAGGATGATGGCGTCGAATTGCCCCTCGTCCAGTTTGCGAAAACGGGTGTCGAGATTGCCACGCAGTGCGGCGATTTTCAAATGTGGGAAGCGCGCTTGTAATTGCGCTGAGCGGCGCAGGCTGGAAGTGCCGACGACAGCGCCTGCGGGTAAATCTTCTAGCGAGGCGTATTGGTTGGAGATGAACGCATCTTGCGCATTCTCGCGCGCGGTCACGCAGGCGAGTGCAAAACCGTCGGGCAGATTCATCGGCACGTCTTTGAGCGAATGCACCGCGATATCCGCTGAACCGTTGTGCAACGCGACTTCGAGTTCCTTGACAAACAGGCCTTTTCCGCCGATTTTGGACAGGCTCTGATCGAGAATCTGGTCGCCGCGCGTGGTCGTACCGAGAATTTTCACCGTCATATTGGGATAAAGCGCACTCAGGCGGTCGCGGATGTGGTGCGCTTGCCACAGAGCCAAGCGCGACTCGCGGGTAACGATGGTGATCACTTCAGGCGTATTGGTATGAATGGTGTCGGACATGGGTCGCTTTTGGAGTATGAATCAATGTTTGTGGGTGGCAATGGAAGCATTTGGCCGCGATGCTCAGTAGTGTTCCGCCATCGTCTGTATAGGGCTGGGTGTCTGTGCTTCCTGTCCCGTGCTGACTGTTGCGTTCGGTTGTGCGGTGGATGGAGCCGCATTCACACGGCGTTGAGCGATGATCGGGCGTACCAGTTTGTCGGTCTCGTCGCTCACGCTCAATTCAGGGTGTGCATTCCAAATCGGCGGCGCCATATCTTCAAAAACACTGAGTAGACGTTTGCCCCATTCGCGGTGAATCATTTGGAAATACGGGTTTTCGTGGGTGATGCGGCTGAATTTGGTCACGCGCAAGGCGTTTTGCTCATACACCAGCAAATCCAGCGGTAAACCGACCGAGATATTACTTTGCAGCGTCGAATCCATCGATACCAAAGCACATTTGGCCGCATCGTCCAAGGAGGTTTCCGGCGTGATCACGCGATCCAAAATCGGTTTGCCGTATTTGGCCTCACCAATTTGGAAAAACGGATTTTCCTGCGTCGCCTCGATGAAATTGCCGGCGGCGTAGACTTGGAACAGGCGCATTTCCTCGCCATGAATCTGCCCGCCGATGATGAAGCTCACGTTAAAATCGACGTTAAATTGTCCCAATGCCTTCGCATCGTGCGCATGTACTTCGCGCGTGGCCTGACCGACCAAGCGCGCCGCTTCAAACATATTGGTCGCATTCCACAGCGAACTGTTCGCCTCGTTGCCCGTCTGCGATTGCAATAGCTGCACAACCGACTGGCTGATGGATAAATTACCCGCCGTCATCAACACGATGGTGCGCTCGCCCGGTACCTCGAATACCGTCATTTTTCGAAAACGATTGATTAAATCGACGCCGGCATTGGTGCGCGTGTCTGAGAGAAAAACCAAGCCCTGATTGAGTTTGATGCCGACGCAGTAAGTCATAGCAACCTTGTCATAAGGAGTTTAAAGGATGCGAAATTATAAGCCAATTGTGGAGAAATGGGCGAATTTGTGACGTCTGGTGCGAGTGGTCAGTGAACGGCTCAATAAACACGCAACGAACCATCAGCGAATCATCAGCGGCTGAACACAGCCGATTATTTTTTCTCAATGAATTCGATTTTGTAGCCGTCTGGATCCTCGACAAAAGCAATCACGGTCGTACCGTGTTTCATCGGCCCTGCTTCGCGGGTGACCTTGCCGCCGCGTGCGCGCACCGCATCGCAGGCTGCTGCCGCATTGTCCACCTCGATGGCGATGTGGCCGTAGGCGTTGCCCAGCTCATACTGCTCGGTGTCCCAGTTGTGGGTCAACTCAATCACGGTGTGGTTGGCCTCGTCACCGTAGCCAATGAAGGCGAGGGTAAAGCGCCCTTCGGGATAATCCTGTTGGCGCAGCAGTTGCATGTCCAATACATCTTGGTAAAACGCCAAGGAGCGTTCGAGATTGCCAACGCGCAGCATGGTGTGGAGTAGTCGCATGATGAAGTTCCTTTGTGATCTAATACCCATTCTAAAAAATAAGCTAACGGTGTTGGCTCGCCTTGCTGTACGACTTGTACTATCTGCGGCGCGCTGCCTTGTTATTTTATTTTTTAGAATTGTAACGTGATGGGATTGATTTCGATTGATTTCAATAAGCACCAATCATAACGTACATTACGGGCGAAATGATGGACGTGGGCGGTTTCTGCTGGTTCACTGAGCGTGAATCACTGCTGTTGCATCCACATGATGTGCGGATCGTCGCCTTGTGCCGAAACGTGAACGTAGGCATTGAGCGCTTCAAATCCACCGCCCATGCGTGAGCCGCGCACCGGTGCGGCGCTGTCGTAGTCACGGCCAATGGCGAGGCGGCAGTGTCGCCCGTCGGTGACGCAGTTATGGGTGATGTCCAGACTGAGCCATTCGTGGCGGTCGGTGTAGACGTCCACCCAAGCGTGGCTGGCAAGGTGGCCGATGTCGCCGGTATTGAGGTAGCCGCTGACGTAGCGCGCGGGGATGCCGATGGCGCGTGCTGCGGCGAGGAAAACGTGCGCTTGGTCTTGGCATACGCCTTGCGCTTGGGCGAATGCTTGCGGCGCGGTGGTTTGCACGGTGGTTGCACCGCTCACGTATTGGATGCGCTCATGTACGGCTTGCATCAGGCGCAGGGCGTTGTCTTCGGACAGCATACCGTTCGGCTGTGCGAATGCTTGTGCAAAGGCATTCAATTCGGCATCTGCGGTGGTGTAGCGCGTGGCTTGGGTAAAAATCAGCGGCGAGATGCGGCTGTTTTTGGCCGGTCGGCGGTTGGATGAGGCGTCTTCGTTAACCTCAACGGTGCCGCGCACTTCGATCAGCAATTGTTTCGTGGCTTGGTTCAGGGTCAGCAGGTGCGTGTGGTTGCCAAACGCATCGATCTGGGCGTGTAGGCGCGTGGGCGCGCCAATGTGCCAGTTGATCACGGTTTGACCGGCGTCACTGCGCGGCGTCAGGCGCAGCAGCTGGATCAGGTACGAAACGGGGTCTTCGTAGTGGTAGTCGGTGTTGTGTGTAATTTCAAAACGCATACGTTCATTCGTTGCGGGTGTGTTCACTGGGACGCGCTTTTGCTGTGCGCCGGATTCAGCGGTACCAAGAAGTCTTGGCTGATCTGGTGTCCCAGAGCGTAGGTTTTTTCCAAAAATTCGGTTAAATATTCGTGGATGCCGTCGTGCAAAACCTCTTCAATTTGACCGTATTGCAGGTCTGCCAGCATTTTACCCGCTAATCGTTCGGTTTTTTGTGAATACGCGTTGCGCACATGCGCGATATTTTTGTTCAAATCAGTTAAGCAGGCGGCGAGCGAGCGCGGCATTTCTTTGCGGAAAATGAGCAATTCGGCCACGCGCGCGGGCGTGATGACGTCGTGGTAGGTCTGGCGGTAGACTTCAAAGCCGGAAACGGAGCGCAGCAATGCGGCCCAGTGGTAAAAATCTTTGGTGTCGTCGTATTCGCTGGTGACGTCTTGCGTTTTGTGTTGAATCTCGGATGATTCAAAGAATTTTAAATCCAGCAGCCGTGCGGTGTTGTCCGCGCGTTCGATGAAGGTGCCCATGCGCAGGAAGTTGAAGGTTTCGTCCTTGAGCATCGTTCCGAGCGCCACGCCGAGAATCAGGTGCGAGCGCAGTTTGATCCAGTCCAGATATTCGCGTACTTGGGTGATCGCGCGGTCGGATTTGATCCATTGGCAGGATTCGAGCCACATATCGTTGACCGTTTCCCACATTTCCGAAGTCAGGCTGTCGCGCACGGCGCGGGCGTTTTCACGCGCCGACCAGAGGCAGGAGACGATGGAGGACAGGTTGCGTTGATCGGTTACCATGAAGCGCAACACGTTTTCGGTGCTGATTTCACCGTAGAGTTCGAGAAATTGCGGTTCGAGTTCGGATAGGCCGAGCGTAGCGCGCCACAGATTGATTTCATTTTGCGGCTCATGCGGCATCAGTAGGGTGTCGTAGTTCACACCGAGCATGCGCGCGGTGTTTTCGGCGCGCTCGATGTAGCGTGCGTGCCAGTATAGGTGATCGGCGGTGCGTGAAAGTAGCATGGCTGTCTCTCAATCAAAAATTTTTATTCTAAAACCCAAGTGTCTTTGGTGCCGCCGCCTTGTGAGCTGTTCACGACCAGTGAGCCTTCCTTGAGTGCGACGCGGGTCAGACCGCCCGGTACGAGCTGCACCTCTTTGCCGGACAATACGAACGGGCGCAGGTCAATGTGACGCGGCGCGATGCCCGCATCGACAAAGGTCGGACAGGTGGACAGCGCGAGGGTGGGCTGCGAAATGTATTGCTCCGGTTTGGCGATCAGCACGCGGCGGAATTCTTCGATTTCGGCTTTGCTCGCTGCCGGGCCGACGAGCATGCCGTAGCCGCCCGCGCCGTGGGTTTCTTTCACCACCAGTTTGTCCAAATTCGCCAAGGTGTATTCAAGCTCGTCCGGCTTGCGGCATTGGTAGGTCGGGACGTTGTTCAAAATCGGTTCTTCGGACAGGTAAAAACGAATCATGTCCGGTACGAACGGGTAAATCGATTTGTCGTCCGCCACGCCCGTGCCAATCGCGTTGGTCAGTGTGACGTGACCGGCGCGGTAGCAATTGAGCAAACCCGGCACGCCGAGCGCGGAATCCGGGCGAAACGCCAGCGGATCGAGAAAATCGTCGTCAATCCGACGGTAAATCACATCGACGCGTTTCGGACCGTTGGTTGTGCGCATGTACACATGCAGATCATCGACGAATAAATCCTGTCCTTCGACCAGCTCCACGCCCATTTGCTGCGCAAGGAAGGCGTGCTCAAAATACGCGCTGTTGTAGGCGCCCGGCGTCATGACCACGATGGTCGGGTTGTCAATGCCTGCGGGTGCAACGCTGCGCAGGGTTTCGAGCAACAGATCGGGGTAGTGCGCCACCGGCGCGACGCGGTATTTGGAGAATAACTCGGGGAACAGCCGCATCATCATTTTGCGGTCTTCGAGCATATACGAGACGCCCGAGGGCACGCGCAGATTGTCCTCCAGCACATAAAACTCGCCTTCGCCCGCGCGCACGATGTCAATGCCGCTGATGTGCGAGTAGATGCCGCGCGCGACATTGACTCCCTGCATTTCGGGGCGGTATTGGCTGTTGTTAAAAATCCGTTCGGCGGGAATCAATCCCGCTTTGATGATGTTTTGCTCGTGATACACGTCGTGCAAGAACATATTCAACGCCTGCACCCGCTGGCGCAAACCTTTTTCCAGCGCACTCCATTCGGACTGCGGAAACACGCGCGGAATCAGGTCAAACGGAATCAGGCGCTCGGTGTCCGCACCTTCGCCATAGACCGCGAAGGTAATACCGACTTTGCGAAACATTAAATCGGCCTGCTGGCGTTTATCAGAAATCAGCTCGGCGGTCTGCCGGCTCATCCAGTCGTTCAGTGCGACGTAGTGCGCACGGACACTGGTTTTGGCAGTGTCCGCATACATTTCATCGTAAAAATGTGTGGGCATGATCAGCCTCTCGTTGTCTGTTTTATGGTCATTATGGTGCGGCAAAATGATTTGACTTTTTGCCAGAGCCGATTATGCACAGGCTGATGTTTAAAGTAAAGAATCGTTTGCACCAAAAGATATAAAGACGTGCGCAAAATGCCCGGTTTTCTCAAATATTGGCTGAAAATGCACCTGAGCGGTGCGCTATTGTCCAATCAATGCTAAAAATCACGTTTTTATCCGCCCCAATTTTCGTATAACCTTGTTTCTACGCGGCTCGTCCATATTTAATTCAAAAGCGTTATTGATAATGCGTCGCGGTTGGCTCATTCTGACAAAGAATAGACTATACTTTTCTCGCATGTTCAAAGTTTTCTTGTATATCCAAAGGATTGCCCCATGAATCGTCATCACCTATTTTCCCGTATCGGCAAGCGGTATTGGCTGCTGCCATCCCTGCTGTTTGCGCTCAGTGGCGCATTGGTCGGCTGTCACGCGCAGGAGAACAACACGGCAGCGGTCAAGCCGCAAGAGTCGCCCATCCATACGCCGGCGCCGACGCAACAGGGCGCGCCGCTGGTTACGGGCTTGCCGGACTTTACCAAATTGGTGGACTACGTTTCACCCGCCGTGGTCAATATTCGCGTCAGTGAAAAAGTATCCGCGCAGCAAGGCATGGATTTGCGCGGCCATCCCATTTGCATGATCTGGCCAGACTTACCCGGCTGCAGTGGCCGTGCCGCGCCCAACGCAGGCGGCAATGCGCCGACCGAGCGCGAAGCGGGACAAGGCTCCGGCTTCATCACCTCGCAGGACGGCTACGTTTTGACCAACCACCACGTCATCAATGGCGCGAGCAGCATCACCGTTGCCCTGCCGGACAACCGCGAATTCAAAGCCCAAGTCATCGGCAGCGATGCGCGCACCGATGTCGCATTGCTCAAAATCGACGCGACCAATTTACCCTTCCTGCGTATGGCTGACTCCAACAAACTCAAAGTCGGCGAATGGGTCGTGGCAGCCGGTTCACCGTTTGGCCTGAAAAACACCATCACCGCCGGCGTAGTCAGCGCGATCAATCGCGATACCGGTGATTATCTATCCTTCATCCAGACCGACGCGGCGGTCAATCCGGGCAACTCTGGCGGCCCGCTGGTCAATATGTCCGGCGAAGTGGTCGGCATCAACTCACAAATCCTTACCCCGAGCGGCGCGTTTTCAGGCATTGCCCTCGCCATTCCGATCAACGATGCGCTGCAAGTGGCCGAACAACTGCGCACCAAAGGCAAGGTTGAGCGCGGTCGCGTCGGCGTCAGCATTCAACCTGTGACCGAAGAAATGGCCAAAGAACTCGGCCTGAGCAAAGCCCAAGGCGTCGTGATTGCGCAGATTGAAGCCGGTTCGCCAGCGGCGCAAGCGGGATTGCAAACCGGAGATGTCGTCACCAAAATCAATGGTGCAGTCGTTGAGTCCATCCGCGATTTCGCGCGCTACATTGGCGAGAGCAAACCCGGAACACGCCTGCAACTCGAAGTCTGGCGCGAAGGACGCAGTCAGAATGTCGATATGACGGTGGGTGAGGCGAGACCTGAAAAATAAGTGTTTGCGAATAGTAATAGATACGCAGGGGCGGGTTTGAAACCCGCCCCTACTAAAATCGACATCATGATAGATTTCGGGTGCTACCTTGTTCTATGTTGATTATTCCAAACCTTCCACCGCCTCTGCCAAATAATCCCAAAAATCCCGCCCATCGCGGGTATTGACCCACGCGTCGTTCTCAAACTTGAAATGATAGCCGCCCACGCGTGAGGCGAGCCATACCTCTTGCATGGCTGCTTGCTGATTGATGATGACTTTTTGCCCGTCGTCGTTTTCGATTTCCAGTACGGCGCCGTGCGCTTGGGTTTCCAAATCGTCGTGCGTGTCCTCAATGTGCGACAGGATGGCATCAAACAGGCGTTTTGCCTGTTGCAAGTATTCGGTTTCGGTCATAATAGCGCTTTCCATGATTAAATCTACGGACGGATTATATATGAATCGGGCTTTGACTTTGCGGGCGGTGATGAAAATGGCGGCGGTGCTGGGCGTAGCGAGTGCGTGCGTGAGTGCGTGCGGTTTCAAAGGGCCGTTGGTTATGCCGCCGACGTCGGTGTCCGCACAGCCGCCGCTGGAGCAGACCAAAATCAGCGGGTCAACCACGGTTGCGCCGGTCGATGAGTCGGGCATGGGTGTGAAAAAGTAATTTGAATGGATGTTGTTGGTTTGATATTGTTTGAGAGAAAGTTATCAATGAGTGCGTCGTATCCTGTGAGTGAATTGTCCTTGCGTCCCACCGAGAGCGGGACGCAGTTGTTTTTAGAAAATACCGCGTTGAATGATTTGGCCAAGCGTTTTGGCACGCCGTTGTACGTTTATTCGCAGGCGCAGTTGTTGGCAGACTGGGCGGCGTGGCAGTACCCGACGGATGAACGTAACATTCATGTGTGCTATGCGGTCAAGGCGTGCTCGAATTTGAGCGTTTTGCGTCTGTTCGCCGAGCGCGGAGCATTTTTCGACACCGTGTCCGAGGGTGAAATCGCGCGCGCTTTGGCGGCGGGTGCGCCGGCTAATCGTGTGGTGTTCTCGGGTGTGGCCAAGTCGGAACGTGAAATCACGTTTGCGCTGGAGCAGGGCATTTTTTGTTTCAACGCAGAATCCGCGCCCGAATTGGAGCGCATCAACGAAATCGCCCTGCGCATGGGCAAACGCGCACCGGTGTCCTTGCGCGTGAATCCCGACGTGGATCCGAAAACGCATCCGTATATTTCCACCGGTCTGAAGGCGAATAAGTTCGGCGTGGCGCACACCGATGCGCTCGCGGTGTATCAGCGCGCGGCCAGTTTGCCGGGTTTGGAGGTGATCGGCATTGACTACCACATCGGTTCGCAAATCACTGAACTGTCGCCGTTTTTCGATGCGCAAAAGCGCTTATTTGAGCTGGTGCGCCAGTTACGCGCGCAGGGCATTGAGTTAAAACACATTGATTTGGGTGGTGGATTGGGCGTGCGTTATCGCGACGAAACGCCACCGGCGCCGCGCGAGTTAATTGAGCAGTCGCTCAAAGGGCTGAGCGACGCGGGCTTTACGCATGATTTGCTGTTTGAACCGGGTCGTTCGGTGGTGGCAAATTCGTGTGTGTTGCTGACTCAAGTGGAATACCTCAAACACAACGACGACAAAAATTTTGCCATCGTTGATGCGGGCATGAATGATTTCATCCGTCCGACGCTATATCAGGCGTGGGTTGGTGTGGAAAATTGCACGCAGCACGATGACGTTGATGCGCAAGTGTACGATGTGGTCGGACCGGTATGCGAGTCGGGTGATTGGCTGGCGCATGATCGGGCACTGAAGGTGAAGCAGGGCGATGTGCTGGCGGTGCTGTCTGCGGGTGCGTATGGCTTTAGCATGAGTTCAAACTACAACACGCGCGCGCGTGCGGCTGAGGTGTTGGTTGATGGCGCGGATGCGCGGGTGATTCGTCGGCGTGAGCATTTGGAAGAGTTGTGGGCACATGAAATGTAATATTGAACCGATGTGACGTGCGATTTAAAAAGCCCAAACCGTGTTTGGGCTTTTTTATCGAATAATATTTGGCAGAGTCGATCGATTGAAAAATAAATGTCAATCAAATCAGTATTTTCCGTGCGATTTTTACCGTAGCACGTTAGAATATCAGGCATTGAATTTTTTGACCTCGTCTGTGTGACGGGTCGGCACTTGTTTGAATAGGTATCACATGGGCACTACCCCTGAAGTTTTAAAAAGTTCGTCGTTTTCTGAGCGCACACAGCAGTTGTTCCGCGAGGCTAAATGGATTGTTTTGGCCTTGTTGGGCTTGGCTTTGCTGAGTATGCTGGTTAGCTTTGATCCGCGCGATCCGTCGTTTTTCCACGCGGGTTCGGATGTGAAGGAGGTTCACAACTGGGTCGGCAGCTTGGGTGCGTGGGTATCGGCGACTTTGTTGTATGTGTTTGGCCTGTCGGCGTATTGGTGGGTGCTGCTGTGCGGCTGGGTGATCTATCGTGGCGTGCGGCGTTTTCTGCGTTTGAGTTTGTACACGCCGCAGGAGCGCGCGGCTTTGGTGAAAACGGAGCAGGAAAAGCGCGATACGTTGCTGTTTCGTTTGGGCTTTGCCGTGGTGTTGTTGAGCAGTGTGGGGTTGGAATATTTGCACACCGTTGGCTGGGCGATTCCTTTGCCCTATGATCACGGTGGCGTGCTCGGTGAGATGATCGCGAAAGGCTTGAATTCGGTTCTGGGGCAAATTTTCACGACCTTGCTGCTGGTGGTGCTTTTTTGCGCGGGCTTGAGCTGGTTTTTTAATTTCTCGTGGCTGTCGGTGTTTGAGCGTGTCGGTACGGTGCTGGAGTTGTCGGTCATGAAATTGCTCGGCTATTTTGACGCGAAAAAGGATGAGAAAGTCGGCGAGGCGCTGGTCGCGGTGCGCGAGCGTGAATTGGCGCAGGAAAAACAGCGCGTCGAGAAAACCGTCCCGGTGCATATCGAGCCGCCAGCGCCGCCGGTGGTGCAATCTCAACGCCGTCAGAAGGAAAAACAAGTACCGCTGTTCAACGAAATGGCGGACAAATCCTTGCCGGAATTGGCGTTGCTCGATCCGGCCGATCGCAATCAAGAAACTGTGGCGCACGATACGCTGGAATTTAATTCGCGCCTGATTGAGAAAAAATTGCGCGATTTTGGCGTTGAGGTACAGGTCGTGGCGGCCTATCCGGGGCCAGTGGTGACACGTTACGAAATCGAGCCGGCGACCGGTGTGAAGGGCAGCCAGATTGTGAATTTGTCCAAGGATTTGGCGCGTTCGCTCGCGCTGGTGTCCATCCGTGTGGTCGAAACCATTCCGGGCAAAAACTTCATGGCGCTGGAGTTGCCGAATCCGAAGCGCCAAATCGTGCGCCTGTCCGAAATCATTGGTTCGCAAATTTACCACGAGGCGCATTCGCTACTCACCGTCGCGCTGGGTAAAGACATCGGCGGCAATCCGATGGTGGCCGATTTGGCGAAAATGCCGCATTTGCTGGTGGCCGGTACCACCGGCTCGGGTAAGTCGGTCGGGATCAACACCATGATCTTGTCACTGCTGTATCGTGCGACACCGGAGCAAGTTCGCCTGATTTTGATTGACCCGAAAATGTTGGAAATGAGCGTATACGAGGGCATTCCGCACCTGCTCTGTCCGGTTGTGACTGATATGCGTCAAGCGGGACACGCGCTCAATTGGACGGTCGGCGAGATGGAGCGGCGCTATAAACTCATGAGTACGCTCGGCGCACGCAATTTGGCGGGTTACAACAAAAAAATTGACGAAGCGCGCGCCAAAGGTGAAAACATTCCGAATCCGTTCAGTTTGACGCCGGACGATCCCGAGCCGTTGGACAAACTGCCGATGATCGTCGTCGTGATTGACGAGTTGGCCGATCTGATGATGGTGGTCGGGAAAAAGGTGGAGGAATTGATCGCGCGTATTGCGCAAAAAGCTCGCGCTGCCGGTATTCATTTGATCTTAGCGACGCAGCGCCCGAGCGTGGACGTCATCACCGGCTTGATTAAGGCGAACGTACCGACGCGCGTGGCATTCCAAGTCTCCAGCAAAATCGACTCGCGCACGATTCTCGATCAGCAGGGCGCAGAAGCCTTGCTCGGACAGGGTGATATGCTTTATCTCGCACCCGGAACGGGGCTGCCGGTGCGCGTACACGGCGCGTTTGCCTCGGACGATGAGGTGATTCGCGTGGCCGAATTCTTGCGCGAAAATGGTCAACCAAACTACATCGAAGACGTTTTAACAGGAGGCGCGGGTGCAGACGGAGAAGGCGGCGAGGATGGCGATGGCGAAGCCGATCCATTGTACGATCAAGCGGTGTCCTTCATCCTGCGGACTAAAAAAGCCTCGATTTCCTCGGTTCAGCGCGAATTTCGCATCGGCTACAACCGCTCGGCGCGATTGCTCGAACAAATGGAGCGCAGCGGTGTGGTATCACCGATGCAGAGTAACGGTTCGCGTGAAATTCTGGCACCGAACCGCATGGAATAGTCATAGGCAAAGTAGCTTCTCATTGGGAGAAAACGATGAAATACGCATGGGCTTTGATGGTGGTATTGCTGATGAGCGGCTGCGCGAGTATGACGCGTGAGCAATGCCAAAGCGTTGATCCGCAGGCACAAGGCTACGCCGATGGGCAAAAAGGATTGACCACGCGCAGTGTCGATCAACTGCTCTCAACTTGTCAGTCCGGCAAACGCGCGGGCAGTATCAGCGACGTATCGCGCTTTAAAAACGACTACCTGAAAGCCTACCAAAAAGGTTTGGCCGAATACTGCACACCGGCCAATGGCGAACGTGTTGGCTTGCTGGGACAAGAATACCTCGGCGTGTGTCCGAAAGAGGTCGAGGCGCCATTTCTCAAAGAGTATTTGTACGCGTTGAAACAATACCGCGATGCGAATCCGCAGCCGGTGTACTACTATGACCCGTATTACTACAATCCATTTTTCTGGCCGCATGACCCGTTTTGGTACGGGCCTTACCCGCGCTCGCATTTTCGTGGCTACATGGGTTGGTGAGCGCCCATGGTGAACGGTGTGAATGGCACGAATGCTCGGGCGGATATGATCCGACGTTTTTCACGCATCCTTGCAAGCATCGGTGCGCTGGTGCTGTTGACTGCATCCGCTCCTGCACGGGCGGATGAAAGCACATCCACTTGGATCGGATTGGCCACGCAAACCTGCGTGGCGCAAGCGCCGAGCAATCGCTACATTTCCTCGCTGAAAATGGCGCCGGATCAATTGCAATTTAGCTGTCGCTGCGTGGCGCGTGATATGCTCAACGTCCTCTCCAGTAGAGAACGCGAGGAGCTGATTCGCCAAATGCGCCAGCGGCAAAATCTGCAAGCGGTCGGCGAGAAAATGTTTGAACGCACGGAGGTCAAAAATTCGGCACTGACCTGTAGCGCGGCGTATTATCTGTGGCATTGAGGTTTGATTCATCACTCATCACGCATGAATGATTTATCCATAACAAAAGGGCGCCATCGGCGCCCTTTTTAATACTTGCAAGGTAATGTCACATTAGCGACGTTTCTGCTTGTTGGATTTGCTCGCTTTTTTCGCGGGTTTGGCTGGTGAGGCGGAAGTAGCAGCATCCACCACAGCCACATCGCTGTTTTGCCAAGTCTCGTTACCTGCATTGTCGTTGTATTTACCCAAGAACGATTTACCAAACGGACTTTGTTTGAAATTTTCCATTCCATCCACGCTATTTTCCGCGGTGGGTGGGTCGATCAGTTTGGCTTTGCCTATGTCGCTGATGATCATGTCGGTGACGAAATGAAGCTGAAAGCCGTCTTTAGGTGGATTGTTTGTTTCGGCAGATGAATTCAGTTCGTCATGCTTGTGTTCATTAATTTTTGGATTGATGATGTAGTTGGAATCCGCTTTCATCGATACAATTTGCCCGGCGCGATTGAATGCGATGGTGTAGACGTCGCGAGACTCGGGGGAGAACAGCTTGCTCATCTCTTGGCTGAGTTTGTCCGTATCTTGCTTGAAGCCCTCTTGGTTTTTGTCTGGATTGGGAAATACAATCGCGGCCATCTCATTGAGCATCTCCGGGTAGAGTGCGAGCTGATCTGTCGGCTTGAGGGCTAATTGTAATTTGCGCACGGCGTTCACTTTGCGATCTTCTGCGCTTAACGGCTGCTCGCTGATGGCCTCGGTGGGTACTTTGTCGAATACGAGCTTGGTGTATTTGCGCATGACGTCCACCAGCTTTTTATCTGCACCTTCGGCAATCGGCAGTTTGGATAGGTCAAAGCGTGAGTATTTACCCGCGTTGTCCAAATTGGTGACGATCCCATCCAGTGCGCTCAGATCGGCGTACAGGGCTTTGGCTTTACGATCCAAAACGATGGGGAAGCGAATGCGTGCGTTGACATTTTTGGCTTCGTAGCCGTATTCGGGGATGATTTGGTATTGATCGTTCGCGATGTCAAATACGCCAACACCGTTAAAGACAAATTTTTTGCTGAAAAAGTTCAGGTATTTATTGAAGGCTTCGTTACTTTTTTCGGCGTCTTCTCCTGCGTTGCCAACCAAGCCCATATTGACCACTTTACTGCTCATGTCCATGCGGTAGCTGGGCATTTCGTAAAACTGGTTGTTGCCAAATTGGATGGCCTCATGAGGTGACATATTTTTGATCGGAGAGGCGCAGGCAAAAAGGCTGGCGCAGGCCACAATCAAACCGCTTGTTTGAAGTAATTTCATAGGACACCTGTGATTTTTTGAGAAGATGAGCCTTTATTGTAACCAAATGGCAGGGTTTATTCGATACAAATCACATTTTAAACGCAATAAATTCTGGGGCGATCCTGAAAAAGCGGTGTAGGCGCGGGCGTGATGGCAGCCAATCGCTGCGCGATCGTGCTTAATTTAACGCAAGAGCTTCTTCAAAACAGGCCGTTCGGGTACAATATCGCCGTTACGGTATTCATTCGCGCACGGCATATGTGGTGTGGTTAGCGAACATACCGATTGCCAGAATCAGAAGGATGAACATGACGCACGCGGTGAAAACTTTTCAAGAAACCATTTTAGACCTGCAAAATTACTGGAATGCGCAAGGCTGCGCATTGCTGCAACCCTACGATTTGGAAGTCGGTGCAGGCACCAGCCATACGGCGACTTTTTTGCGCGCGATCGGGCCGGAGTACTGGCGCGCCGCGTATGTGCAGCCATCACGCCGTCCGAAAGACGGCCGCTACGGTGAGAATCCGAACCGTTTGCAGCACTACTATCAATACCAAGTGGTGCTCAAACCCGCGCCGGAAAATATTTTGGATTTGTACTTGGGCTCATTGACCGCCTTGGGTTTGGATTTGAATGCCAACGACGTGCGTTTTGTCGAGGACGATTGGGAAAATCCGACGCTCGGCGCGTGGGGCTTGGGTTGGGAGGTTTGGCTCAACGGCATGGAAGTGACGCAGTTTACCTATTTCCAACAGGTCGGTGGCATTGACTGCAAGCCGGTTCTGGGCGAAATCACTTATGGTTTGGAGCGTCTGGCAATGTATTTGCAAAAAGTGGAAAACGTCTACGATCTCGTATGGACGCGCTGGGAAGAAAACGGCGTGACGCACGAGTTGAAATACGGCGACGTGTTCCACCAAAACGAGGTGGAGCAGTCCACGTACAACTTTGAATACGCCAATGCCGATGTGTTGTTCCAACACTTTGCCGATCACGAACGCGAAGCGAAAAAACTGATGGGCGAGAATCCCGACACGGGCGAAGCGATCGAAGGCGCGCGCAAATTGGCGTTGCCTGCTTACGAGCAGGTACTCAAAGCGGCGCATACCTTTAATCTGCTGGACGCGCGCGGCGCCATCTCCGTGACCGAACGCGCCGCCTACATCGGACGGATTCGCAATCTGTCGCGTAAAGTTGCGCAAACCTATTACGAATCGCGCGAAGCATTGGGCTTTCCGATGAAACCCGCGCCGATTGAATTTGTCGCATAACCATAACGGGTCGTACAAAATGCTCATCATGGATGCCGCCGAATTAAGTGCGATTGACGCGCAGGTCAGCCGTACAGAGGACTTGCATGGCCTGCGTTGTCCGATGCCGATTTTGCGCACCAAAAAGGCTTTGGCGCAAATGAGCGCAGGGCAAATTCTCAAAGTCATCACCACCGATCCGGCGGCGGTGGATGACTTGGCGGTATTCACCCAACAAACCGGACATCGCCTATTGGCACAGGCGCTGTTGAACGATGAGGCAAGCAACCCGCAGATCGTGGCGCACTGGATTGCACACAAAGAGTGAGACACAAAAACAACAGCCCAAAGCATAAAAACCATAAAAGTGGTAGAAAAATCGGGCAAAACACACATTGGGCATATATCGTCCCTTGTGAGTCAAATAATGTCAGCTTAATGTACTGAACTTATGGTATTTTTATATCGGGATGTGCAACGCCACATTTCCATTGGTATATCCATCTACGCAATGTATGGCACATGAGGACAGTATGAAAGCAGACGGACACACACACACAACTCATCCGAGTTCATCCACATGGTGGCAGCGCGGTTTGATGCGCTTGGCACTGATTGGGGTCAGTTTATCTTTATTTGCCTGCGTGGAGATCAATGGCAAAGCCGATGTGGACGCCAAAGGCCACGTCAAAGTCGTGACCACCTATGATTTTTCGAAAGTATTCAATAACTTAAAAGGTCAAAACCCGGCGTTGACCGAGCGCATGGAAGGCTTTGATTGCAAAATTTTCGTCAGCGACAGCAAAAATTTCAAATGCGAGGACGAAGGCGTTTTGAAATACAAAATGAGCGACGAAATGGATCAACCGGTCGGCGTGACGCTGGATGAAAAAACCGGCGATCTCAGCTTTGATGCGGTCAAATTTTTCGCACATGTGACGGACATCAAAGGCATGGTTCAGCGCAACAGCGCACAAGGCGCCTTGATCGGCTCGGACGTGCAGCCGCTGTTGCCGTTGCAAAGCGCTCGTCGTCAAACTTATTTAAACGAGGGCTTGAGCATTGTTCTGAAAGTGAATTTCGCCAACGACATCGTCAGCGTGGATGGGCAAGAGGTCAAAAACGCCGGTCGCGAAATGACCATCAATTTCATGGACATCGCCGACAAACCGTCCTATGTCATCGTGACCCGTCCGAAACAATCGCAAAATGCGACGTGGCTGTTTGTACTCGCGGTACTGGCGCTGCTCGCTTTGGCCGTGTGGTTCTTGTGGCGCAAAAACAAAGGTGGTAAAGGCAATACGCCACCTCCGGCAGCGACCAAACCGAATGCGCCGAGTAGCCCAAGCGCGGCCAATGGCAATGATGCTCATCATGTCAACAAAGCCGAACAAGCTGGCAACTCTGTCAGTGCCAACACTGCGGTGGTAGCGGGCGCAGCCGGTGCAGCAGCCAGCGCGCCACTGGTTTCCAGCGTGGCCGATAGCGTGTCCGAGGAATGGGGCGCCGAAAGTGTGGGCGTATTGGAAAGCGTTGCTCCGGCAGCAACGGCTGTAGCTGCAACTCCCGCAACAATTACCGAAGAACGTCCTGCTGACGCAACTGAGCCGGCCGATGGCGCATTGAGCAGAGGTCAACGTTTGGCTCAAGTGATTTCTGCCGCTGCGGTTGGTGTAGGCACTTCGGCAGTGGGCGCGGGCGCGCATCATTCGGTGGCGGAAGTGCTGGTGCAGGAAGAAACCGAGAATGTCGGTCAAGCGATTGCAGACGAGCACGCGGCGAATACGGACGACAAAAAGCCGGAGCAACCGGCATAATGTGCTGTCATGCGGCGCAATACCATGCAGCAATGCGTCCTGCTGATCAATTGTGATAAAAACGAAGTATGAAACGGGGAAACGGGGGTTAACGCCCCCGTTTTTTATAGATGATCGACATCAAGCGTGGATAAGATGAATATTTTGGTGACTTATGCCATTGCGGCCGAGCGCATTCGGATTGAGTTTGCGGGTTGTCAGGTGCGTTATTGCGAAACCGGCATTGGCAAGGTGAATGCCGCATTGGCAGTGTATGCGGCGGTGCGTGAACTGCGGCCGGATTTTGTGCTGAATGTCGGCACGGCCGGTTCGGCCACGCAGGCGGTCGGCTCGATCTTGGCCTGCGGACGTTTTTTGGATCGCGATATGGAAAAGGTGAAAGAGTTCGGTGTGCCGTATTGGTATGATTTTTCGGCTGATCTGGCGCGAATTGATTGGTGCCGTCGGGTCGATTATTCACATGTGTGCAACACCGGCGATTCGTTTGTGACCGAGGTGATCGCGCAGGCGGACGTGGTGGATATGGAAAATTTTGCGGTGGCGGCGGTGTGTCAGCGTGAGGGCATCCCGCTGTTGTCCGTGAAGTACATCACCGACCGCATCGGTGAGAATTCGGTGCAGGACTGGGAAGATAAACTGCATGAGGCGAATGTGGGTTTGCAGGCCTTTTTTGATCGCTGGTCGGTGGCATGAGTCGGTGCGGTGTCGGATTGACATCATCCATTCGGCGCATTCAATGAATTCAATACAATCGTGGGGAGGCATATGACGAATGGGGTTTTGACCGCCAGACAGAAGCAGCAGCGTTGGCTGATGCTGGGTGTGGTGGCGGTGAGTTATATTGTGTCGTTTTTCCAGCGTTTTGCGCCCACCAGCATTGCGACCGATTTATCCGCTGCGTTTGATATTTCGGCGGCTTCACTCGGGGCGTTGGCGGCGACGTATTTTTATGTGTATACCGTGATGCAGATTCCGACGGGGGTTTTGGCCGATACTTGGGGGCCACGACGGATTTTGATTTTGGGCGGTGTGATGGGTGGCGCGGGGAGTGTGCTGTTCGGTTTGGCGCCGACGTTTTCGTGGGCTTTGCTGGGGCGTACGCTAATCGGTTTGGGCGTGTCGGTGACTTTCATTGCAATGCTGAAACTGATCGCGGTGTGGTTTGAGGAAGCGCGTTTTGCGACCTTGGTCGGCGTGTGTATGTTGATCGGTAATTTGGGTTCGGTTTTGGCTGGATCGCCGTTGTCACAGGGCGCACAGATGTTTGGTTGGCGCAGTGTGTTTGTATTGGTCGGGGCGCTGTCGCTGATCGGGGCGCTGTTGTGTGGATGGGTGGTGCGTGATACGCCGAATCCTAAACAAAAGGGAGCGGCGCAAATGCCGTGGGCACAGGTGTGGAGCGGATTTAAACTGGTGCTGGGAAATCGCGACACGTGGCCTACGGTGCTGACCAATGCGGGTATATCCGGCTCGTTTTTTGCTTTCGCGGGCTTGTGGGCGACGCCGTATCTGATGCAGGTGCATGGTATGTCGCGTGCAGTGGCGTCGGTGCATTTGTCTTTGTGGTTTGGCGGCTTTGCCATCGGCTGTTTTTTCATCGGTACGTTGTCCGATCGTCTGGGTTGGCGCAAACCGGTGATGATGACGGCGGCGCATTTGTATGCTGCCATTTGGCTGTTGCTCGGTTCGTGTGTGGCATTGCCGTTGTCAGTGACTTATGGTTTGTTTGCGTTATTAGGTGTGTTGACTTCCAGCTTTAGCCTAACGTGGGCGTGTGCGAAAGAAGTTAATCCCGCGCATTTATCCGGCATGTCCACCAGCGTGGCGAATATGGGGGGCTTTTTAGCGGCGGCGCTGATGCAGCCGTTGTTTGGCTGGGTGATGGATTTGGGTTGGCATGGTGCGCTGAACAACGGTGTGCGCATTTACGATCTGAGCACTTGGCAATATGGCATGGTGGTGATGGTGTTGCTGGCGGTTTTGGGTGCTGCTTCGACGTGGTGGTTGCGCGAAACCCGTTGTCGCAATATTTGGCAAGCGCGGAATTGAGTCCGTTTGGTGTTTTACAAAACTTTACACGAGGGACATGAGGGATTCATAGAATGGGGTTATAGTGATCTTAAAGATTGAGTACAGGTTTTTTTAAACTCAGGAGGTCAGTATGAAACATTTATCCATCCATCGTTATTGGGCATCGGCGCTGTTGGGCGCAGCCGTTTTGAGTGGTGTTCCCGCTTATGCGCAAACTACGGCGACCCATCCGTTGTCTGAGCAGGAAGTGCGCGGTTTATTGCGCATGGTTGAGGAAGAAAAGCTTGCCGGTGATGTCTACCAAGCTCTGTACGAGCGCACCGGTCTACGCAATTTCGGCAATATCGTTCAGAGTGAGCGCCAACATCAGCGTGCGGTACAATCTTTGTTGCAAACGTACCGCCTTACCGATCCGACGGCAGGCAAGCGCGCAGGGGAATTCACCGATCCTGAATTCACGCGGCTGTACCAACAACTGGTGACGCAAGGTGCACGTTCAAATGTGGACGCGCTCAAAGTAGGTGTTTTGATCGAAGAATTGGATATCGCCGATTTAAATGAACTGACGCGACAGACCCAGCGTGCAGACATTAAATGGGTCTATGCCAATCTCAACCGTGGCTCGCGCAATCATCTGCGCTCGTTTGATATGACCCTCAAACGACAGTCCGGTGCAAGTGCGTATCAGCCTCAGCATTGAGGAAGTACGAAATAACCCCTACCGTCTGCGCTGGCTGATTGGCGTGATGAGTAATGAGGCGTGGCGCGCAGTCTATGGTCATTCCCTAGACAAGCGTTTAATCACTCGCCAATCGCCAGCCCTTCGGGTTCTGGCAAAAAACACCCAGAACTTTGTTGCAGAATAGGAGCTGTCGTAGAGCGACTACGACTCCTATTCTGCGCCGCGTTCTGAATGTTTTTTGCTCAGAACGCAGACTGGTTTGGGTTGTTTCGCACTTCCTTCAGTCAATCCGAATACGACGCGATCGTCTACTCTGCGCCAGAGCGCGGCGGCATGGGTGGTGGCATGGGCACTGGTCGTGGTGCGGGTGGCGGTCGTTGGTAAAAAAACAAAGCGAGCCAATTGGCTCGCTTTTTTGCTTTTTAAAGAAGCGCTTAAAAATCCGACATACCGCCGACCACTTGGCTAAAGCCACCATCGACGTAGGTGATTTCGCCGGTGATGCCGCTGGCCAAATCGGACAGCAAGAACGCTGCTGCATTGCCCACGTCCTCAATTGTCACGTTGCGACGGATTGGCGCGGTGGCTTCGACTTCGCTCAAAATTTTGTCAAAGCCTTTGATGCCTTTGGCGGCCAAGGTGCGAATCGGTCCGGCGGAGATGCCGTTCACACGCACGCCTTTGGGTCCCATGCTGCTGGCCAAATAACGCACAGAGGCTTCCAGTGAGGCTTTGGCCAAGCCCATGGTGTTGTAGTTCGGAACGACTTTCGCAGCACCCAAATAGGTCAGGGTCAACAGTGCCGAGCGCTCCGATAGCATGGGCTGTGCGGCTTTGGCCAAGGCGGGGAAGCTGTACGCCGAAATGTCATGCGCGGTTTTGAACGCTTCGCGCGACAGGCCTTCGAGAAAGTCGCCGGCAATCGCCTCTTTCGGCGCAAAACCGATGGCGTGTACCAAACCGTCCAATTGTGGCCATACTTGGCGCAATTGGCTGAATACGGCGTCGATCTGCGCGTCATCGCTGACGTCACACTCGTATACTAAGTTCGAGCCAAATTCATTGGCAAATTCAGTGATGCGGTCTTTGAAACGCTCGCCGACGTAGGTGAACGCCAGCTCTGCGCCCTCGCGATGGCAGGCCTGCGCAATACCGTAGGCAATCGAGCGATTCGATAGCACGCCGGTAATCAAAATTCGTTTCCCTTGTAAAAATCCCACGTTGTTCTCCTCGTTGTTCCGTCCGACGATGGTCGTCGTCGGATGGGGTTATGTTGATGATCTGTTTATTTTTTCTTCGGCGTTATCACCGGTTTGACCACCGTTTTCGTGGCGGTTTTTGGTGTTGTTTGAGCGGGCGTTTTGGCCGGGGTTTTGCTTGCTGTTGCGGCTTTGGGTTTGACCTCGGCCTTTTTCAGCTCGGCTTTGACTGGCATTTTACCCGCAGTCACCGGCTTTTGGGTGGTTTGTTGCGTGTTGGCTACTTTGGTTTTTGCGGTATTGGGTGGCGTTGCTTTCAGTGCCGGTTTGCTTTCCGCTTTTTTTGGCTCGGGTTTGACCGGCGCGGGTTTGGTTGATGTGGGGCCTTTGCTGCTCACTTTTTCGGTTGCTTGCTTGTTGTTGACCTTAAGTGCGGGTTTGTTGACTGTGGTGGCTGCTTTGGCGGGTTGTGCGCTGGGTTTGTTGTTGCTGACAGCCGCTTTGTTTGGGTTGGTTGTCGGGGATTTTACCAGCGCCGGTGCTTTAATTGGGGCAGGTTTCACAGGCACTTGACTCGCTGGCGATGTTTGCGGGGTTTGGGGAACTCGGTAATTGGTTTTGACCACGGTTCGGTTGGGTTCATTCGCTGTGGAAATAATGGCGCTCGCTGCGGCGGCAGCGACGATTTTTTCGGTGTTGCTGAGGCCTTGGGTTGGTGTGTTAGAACTGTTTGTATTAGACGCGGTGGTCGCATTTGCAGCGTTTATTGAACCGATGTCGGTGATTTCGGCGACTGTAGCCTCTGTCGCTACTTGGCTTTTTTCGGTAAGGTGTTCTATGGGCTGGGCTTTGTCGGCGGTGTCTGTGACTTGAGCGGTGAGCTGTTTCGGCTCGATGCTGTTGTCATGGGTGGCGTTCAATCGACTGGAGGTGTCGTTTAGGTCGCTGGTGTCGCTGGTGTTGTTTGCGGTCAGTTGCGCAATCGGATCAGCGGCGGATTTGGCGACCGGCGGCATGGTGAGGATGTCGCTGGTGCGAGCGTTGCTTGGGTTTGTTTGGGTGGCGATGCTTGTTACCGGTTGATCTACGCGCGGTTCAATGGTGTTGCGGATGGTCGGTGTGTCGTTTGGTTTTACGATGCTGGCCACTGTGGGTACATACGCCGGTGTGTTGGGTGTGCTCGGTGCGTTGCTAATCAGTGTGCCGAGTTGGTCGGCATCGCTGGCTTCGGCGACTAAGCCGGTGCTGGATTTACCGGGTGCGGTGATGCTGGTGGTACTTTTGCCTGCGTCAGTCACCAGTGTCGGTGTGCTGTAGCTGTTGTAATCGGTAATACCGACGTCGCCGGTGATGGAGCGGACGCTGGAATTTAAGGCTAAGTAGGAAATTTCGTCGGTGGCGCGGGTGCGTGGCACGATCAGAGTGGAGTCGGCGCGTACATAGCTGTGGCTGTACGGAATGTCATTCAGCTCGCGTAGGCGGTTTTCGTCGGTGTTGTATTTGCTGGCGATGTCGGCCAATGCTTCCGTGCTGTACGTGGTGTAGGTGGTCAAACTGGCCAGTTGACGGTGTTTGTCACTGAAGGCTCGGCGGAAATCGTCGGCACGATCGGCGGGTACGATGATTTTGCTGTTGAGCGCGGCCACGATCACCGGGCGTTTATACGCAGGGTTGAGGCGTTTGAATTCGTCTTCGGACAGATTGGCCAGATCAGCGGCTTTGGATACGTCGATGTCGCGTGTGACGAGAACGGCTTCGTGGCGCAGACGATTGGGGATGTTGGGCAGACTGATGCCGTATTGCGCCGGATTGCGCACGATGTTTTTGATTGCCTGTAATTTGGGTACGTATTGGCGCGTTTCGGCGGGCATATTGATGTCGGTGTATTTGCCTGAGCCGCCTGCTGCTACGGAGCGGTTAACCGCACGGTTGACGTTGCCTTGTCCCCAGTTGTACGCGGCCAATGCCAGATGCCAGTCGCCAAAGCGATCATACAGCCGTTGCAAATAGTCCAATGCGGCGTTGGTGGAGGCCATGACGTCGTTGCGCTGATCGGCGAAACGGTTTTGCTGCAGCGAAAAATCGCGTCCCGTTGCGGGCATGAATTGCCACAGGCCGGAGGCGGAGACGGGTGAACGGGCGGTGGTGACGAAGGCGCTTTCGACAAACGGCAACAATGCCAATTCGGACGGCATGTGGCGGCGCTCAACCTCGTCCATGATTAAATACAGAAAGTCGCCGGAGCGCGTGGCCATGCGTCCGACGTAGTCGGCACGGGTGGCGTAATAGTTTTCGCGGGCGTAGACTTCTTGGTTTTCCAACTCCGGCATGGAGAAATTATCGCGGATGCGTTGCCAGATGTCGCTGGAGTGCGCCGATTGGATTTTATGGTGGCCGGTGGTGTCGGCACCTTGCGGGGTGGAACAGGCGCTCATAAACAGCGCGGACAGCGCAATCAGCGTGGCTTGTGCGCCCAAACGTAATTTTAGGCTCTGTGGCGCGGCTGCTCGCTTGCCGGGGGTTTTACGCAACATAAAATTCCTTCATGCCAAGCGGCTCATCGCGCTTGGGTGGGGCGCTCTGCCGATTCGGTCGTGTACGATGAAATACGGCAAAACGTCGTTAAATTCGGTTTTTCAGTTCACGACACAATGTGAACAAGGCCAAGGCCAGTGCTTTTCGGGCGTTCGGCTCGCGGGTGTCTACGTTGGCCAGCGAAACGGCAGGCAACTGGACGCTCTGCGCCAAATGATTCAGCCCTTCAATCCAAGCCGTATCCAGCGGTTCGGTTGACAGTCCGATACGAACAGCACGGCAAAACGGATTGATGCGTTTTTCCAGCCCAATGCTGCTTGGCAGGCTCGGCAGCCCGCGTTCGCGCGCGTATTTTACCTGATTTAAATAGGCTTGAGTATCCTCGTGCGCGCTCTGGATGCGCAGGGCAAAGTCCAAATTGCTCAAGGTGTACTCATGCGCACACGCGATCAGCGTTTCATCCGGTAATTGGATGAATTGTTCAATGGTTTCAAAGGCTTGCGCCATCGTCCCGTCAAAAATTCGGCCGCATCCGGCGCTGAACAAGGCATCGCCGCAGAATAGCACGGGGGTTTGGAGCAAATGTGGACAGTAGTAGCTCACATGGTCGTAGGTGTGACCGGGCGTGCTCAGCACCTGCGTGCGGATGTCGCTAAACGACAGCGTGAACTCGGTCGGCGCATGAACACGCTCGGTCAGACCGTGGATGCGCTCAGAGTCGCCAATAATGCGGCCTTGCACCAACGGGGTTAACTCGGCAATGCCTTCCACATGATCGTAGTGGTGGTGCGTGATCAGCAGATCGGCCAATGTCAAATCGTGTTGCGCGATATAATCACGCACAGCTTCGGCCAGCGACGGATCGACGGCCCATGCGTGGGTTGGGTTGCGAATCAACCAGATGTAGTTGTCGTTGCGCGCGGGCAGAGCGATGAGTTCGTAATGCGGTTTAGGGTGCGATCCATGGGTTGGTGAAGCCGATGAATCCGATGAAACCGTTGTTTGATAAGTCATAGGGCATTTCCAAAAATCAGTGATGAGTACACACAATCAGTTTTCTTCCGATGCGGGGCGCGCGGTCAAAACAGCGCCCGTGGCCTACTGGGACAGCGTGTCCGGTCAGGCGGTCACGGCATGGGAGCGACAGTTACTCAATGAATGGTTGAGCGATGCATTTGGCTATTATGCCATTCAATTGGGGCATTATGGGCGGATTGCCGGATTGGCCGCGAATCGTTGCTCCGAACGTTACATGATTGAGCGCGATGATGTGCATGTGCAGCCGAGTCAGCCGGATGAGGATGGCGTGCGACGTTTGGACGTGGGCGATTTTTCGGTACTGCCGTTTTCCAGTGATAGCTTGGATCTGGTGATTTTGCCGCACACGCTGGACGAGCATCCCGACCCGCATGGGGTTTTGCGCGAAGCCTACCGCGTGTTGCGCGCGGAAGGGCGCATGATTATTTTGGGCTTTAATCCGTTTAGCTTGTGGGGTTTGCAGGCAAAATTTCAAAGCGGTCAACGCTTTGGTGTGTACCGCAATATGCCGCATCCGCCGTTGCACATCAGTCGGCTCAAGGACTGGATTGAACTGCTCAATTGCGACGTGATGCAGGGCAAATACGCTTGCTATACGCCGTATGTGACGCAGGATAAATGGCTTAATCGCAGCCTGTGGTTGGACAAAGCGGGCGATCGCTGGTGGGGTTTTGCCGGTGCCGTGTACGCGCTTTTGGTGGTCAAACGGGTATATTCGCCGACACTGGTGGGGCTGATTGACGAGAAAAAAGCCAGTAAAAAATGGGTGGTGCAGCCGGCGGCGCGGGCAGACAACTCGACGCAGACGCCTCAATAGCAACAAAATGGCAACAAATCAGTATTGAACAGAATAAATCGATGCAAAGCAAAAAAACAGTAGAAATGTATACCGATGGCGCGTGCAAAGGCAATCCGGGCGTGGGCGGCTGGGGTGCGCTGTTGCGCTACGGCGCGCATGAAAAGGAATTATTCGGCGGCGAAGCGCACACCACGAACAACCGCATGGAGCTGCTCGCGGTGATCGAAGGATTGCGTGCGCTGAAAAAGCGCTCGCAAGTCGACATTTACACCGACTCGCAATATGTGCAAAAAGGCGTGACCGAATGGCTGGAGAACTGGAAAGCGCGCGGCTGGAAAACCGCGAGCAAGCAAGCGGTCAAAAACGACGATTTGTGGAAAACGCTGGATGCCCTGCTGCACACCCACGATTTGAGCTGGCACTGGGTCAAAGGCCACGCCGGTCATGCGGACAACGAGCGCGCGGACGAATTGGCCAATCGCGGCGTTGCCAGCGTACAAGCGCAAGGCAAAACACAAGCCGAACAGAATGAGGGATAAACATGCGTTACGTCATACTCGATACGGAAACCACCGGTTTTGAGCCGGAATTGGGGCACAAATTGGTGGAAATCGGCGCGGTTGAAATGATCGATCGGCAGCTCACCGGCCGTCACTTTCATCACTACCTCAATCCGCAACGTGATTCGGACGAGGGTGCGCTCGCGGTGCATGGCTTGACCACCGAGTTTCTCCGCGACAAACCGCTGTTCAAAACCATTGCCGACGATCTGCTCGAATTCATCGACGGCGCGACGGTATTGATTCATAACGCCGCGTTTGATACCAAATTCATCAATGCCGAATTGGCCGCCATCCAGCGCGCGCCGATGGAGACCATTTGCGCGGTGGAAGACACCCTGCACATGGCGCGGCAAATGTTCCCCGGCAAGCGCAACAACTTGGACGCGCTGTGCGAGCGCCTCGGCGTATCGAATGCGCACCGCGTGCTGCACGGCGCCCTGCTCGATGCCGAGATTCTCGCCGAAGTGTACCTCGCCATGACGCGCGGGCAGGAAACCTTGAGCATCGACATTCACCACGGCTCGGCGGAAAACGCATCCGGCGTCGCGCTCGACGTGCGTCAACTGGTTTTATCGGCGATCACTGTGGACGAAAGTGATCAAACTCTGCATCAACAATACCTCGAACAAATGGCAAAAAAATGCAAGGATGGCGTGGTTTGGCAGTGATTTATGCCGCTGATCGGAGTTCTGCTAAAAATAATTACGGATTTATTTACCAAATATTCCGCCTGTGCTCTTGTTTTTATCCACAATCGCCATTAGACTGCGCGCCATAGCTGTTTTTTGTGTCGGACGTATCGCTTTAACAGCGGCGAACCCATAATGAGAGATCAGGTCCGATAAAAATAATTGAAATTCAATAATCGATATTCAGGAGTACATCATGATGAAAAAACAATGGTTGGCGGCATTGGTCGCCGTGGCAGTTGCCGGCGGTTTAAGCGCGTGCGGTGGTAAATCGGGTGAAGCAGGTGGTGGCGCCAAAGGCGACGTGATCCGCATCGCGACCGGTAGCCCATTGTCCGGCGGTCAAGCCAGCGCTGGTTTGGACTTTGCCAATGGCGCGGTCTTGGCAGCGGACGAAATCAATGCCAAAGGCGGCTTGGACGTCGGCGGCAAAAAATACAAAATTGAAATCGTCTCTGAGGACGACGCAGCCGATCCAAAAACCGGTGCGACCGTGGCACAAAAAACCGCTGATGACAAAAGCATTGTCGCCGTGGTGGGTCACTACAACTCCGGCGTGACCATGGTGGCCAATCCGATCTATGCGCGTGCCAACATTGCCTCATTGACCGTCAGCACCAACCCCGACGTGACCAAAAAAGCGCCGAAAATGGCCGACAATTTAACCTCTGTGTTCCGTATGGACGCACATGACGGTATGCAAGGCCCTGCATTGGCGGTGTACGCACAGAAAAAAGGCGTGAAAAAATTCGCCATTTTGGATGACGCGACCGCATATGGCAAAGGCTTGTCCGACGAAGTTGAGAAAAAAGCCAAAGAATTGGGTATGGACGTTGTGATGCGCGAGTCGGCCACCGACAAAACGGTTGACTTCAAATCACTGCTGACCAAAATCAAAGCATCCGGCGCTGAAGGCATCATGTGGGGCGGCTACGATGACACCGGTGCGGTATTGGCCAAACAAGCACGCGAACTCGGTTTGACCAGCTTCGTATTCATGCCAGATGCGGCTTGCACGCCAAACTATCTGAAATTGGCTGGCGCAGCGGGCGAAGGCACACTCTGCTCATCTACCGTTGTTCCGATTGACGCGATGAAAGGCGGCGCGGACTTCACCAAACAATACGAGCAAAAATTCAAAGGCCAAACGGTGCAAGCCTACGCGCCATTGACCTACGATGCGGTCATGGTATTGGCTGAAGCGATTAAAAAAGCCGGTGCGCCGGATGCAGTGAAAATTGCCGCGGCCTTGCCAACGGTCAGCGTGAATGGCTTGAGCGGTACGGTGGCTTTCCTGCCGGACGGCGAGCGTAAAGACGCAGAAGTGGCGATTTTGGAAGCCAAGGGCGGTAAATTCACTTTGGTCGAATCCGTGAAGTAATTGATTCCCTGATCTGTTTTTGAAATAGAGCAAAAAATCCCAGTTCGTCTGGGATTTTTTGTTTGAGTTAGGCTTCTTGTCGTGCTAAATGGACGCCGAGTCCGACGAAGGACAATGCAAACAATCGCCTTAATATTTGTTGTGTCCGGGGCGATTTGAGTACTCCTGCACGTATGGTATTTGCCATTAAGCCGTACAGCATAAAGGTGATGAATGTCAGAGCCATAAATATCGCGCTGAGTAAGAGTAATTGCACGAGTGCAGAGTACGGGGCATTCTCATGCACAAATTGGGGTAGGAACGCCAAAAAGAATAAAGTGAGTTTCGGATTAAAAAGATTAAGTAATAAGGCCTTGATGATTAATCGTATACCCGACTCAGAGGCGGCATGGGAGTCGGCATCCCATTGCTCGGTGTCTCGCCATGTGAGCCATGCAAGGTAAAACAAATACACCACCCCAATGAGCTTGAGCGTATGAAATGCGACAGCGCTGGAATGCATTAACACCGCTAAACCAAAAATGGTCGCCAAGAGGTGGGGTACGATACCTAAAGTACAACCCAGCGCAGCAAACACGATTGCGGAGTGTCCCTGTTTTAATGCTGTGGATATGGTGAAAAGTACGCCAGTACCGGGAATTAAACAGATCATCAAAGCGGTGATGATAAATTCGATAGAAATCATGCGGGTATCCTTGTGAACAAAAAGCGGTTAATTGAGGTGTGATAGTGCGGCTGGGACAATCACATTGATGTTTACTCAAATTGTATCTGCTCAATCTGCCCTACCCAAAACGGTAAGACTTGATTGGCATGAACCCGAGCGATGGAAAATTTCATGGGGATCATGATGCCTTGGACGTTTTGGTAGTCCGAGCGTTCGACCAGTTCGCCAGAGCCATGATAGGCGGTTGAGAGGTCGCCCTCTTCGGTGGCGATCATCTGTGTCAACTCACCAGAGGGAGCAAAGGTGGCTATCATGCTGACAGACATTTGATTCCAGTGTGCGGTTACTCGTGCTCGTTGATCGTCAATCGCTTCCCACTGGATTTGTTCGCTGGGTAGGAGCGCCATGGGGTATAAAGCAGATTCCAAAAGCCAGCGTCGCAAGGACACTCGGTCTAGCTCAGGGCTGGATTGTTCGTCAACGACGCTAAAGGTTGATAAAATTTTTGCTTTCATTTGCATGCGACCATTGACATAGGCATCGTATGCGGTGGCCCAAACCAGCGGGACTATCGGTGTGTTGGCTGAAAAAACCAAACCGGGTACATGAATGGCGGCCGTTTGCTTGGCCGTCGTGGGGTTAATTCGGTTTTTTGCGGACGTCGAAATTGCCCACTCATCTGCATCTGCATGGTTGTGTAATCAGGAATGCCGTGACGAAAAACAAATTGAAAATAGCGTTGCACCGGTGACGGAAGTTTAGAGAGACTGTCTGCGCTGGGCTGATTCAGTTTGGCTGTGTTCGCCGCATGGCGCACATCGTGGGTGTGTTGCGTAATTTCAGCGTTGGTTTTTCGTATGCCATTGCTGATCGCAATCACGGGTATGACTGTAATACTGGCAATGATCATGCCCAATAGGGTGCGTTTTTTCATGATGTCCTCATTATCAAGTGAAATAACGAGGGCATTATTGATGGCTGATGATCGTTTGTCATTAACAAATGTTAATGCGCACAAAACCACCGAATGTCTCCAACAGCCATAATTTCAGCCAAAACGGTATATTTACGACTGTGCTTTACTCAGTTCGTTCGGATACGCGATAGCGATACATTGGTGATGCCTAAATAACTCGCCAAATGCTTGAGTGGGATGTCATGAGCGGTATTCGGGAACCGCTGTGTAAAAATTTCATAGCGTTGTTGACCGCTCAGGGTGAGTAAATCGTATTCGCGTTGCAATTTACTGGTAATCAGTTTTTGTAACAAAGCCAATTGTAAATTTGACCACAAATGTGTGGACTGACCGTTCAGTGTGTCCAGCCATTGAGCATACGAACATTGCCAAATACGAGTAGGCGTAACGCAATGAATGCCAAACAGTGAAGGCTCCGAGCACATTGCTGGGGTTAGAGGCGCAATCAACGTATTGGCGCCATAAAAATTTTTGTTGAACTCTTGACCATCATCGCGCAAGAATGACATCCGAATGACACCCTCTTCGATGAGACCTACAGTTTGCCACACAACACCTTGGCGTAATAAAGGGGCGTCTTTTGAATAGGTTTGTACAGAAAAGCACGAGCTCAGCTCATGCATGGTCTCTGTTGAAGCGTCTGGCAGATAGTGACGTAATCCGGCCAATAAAGAAAAGTGCTGTGGATGGGGCTGATTCACGGTGTCTCCTTTAAACTCGGCCAATCAAATGAGGCGCTGCGGTTACTGACGCTGGATGGCATCCAAAATCGCGTCTGCATTTGAGTATACTTGAATCTGCGGCATCCCACGTATCCACGTCATTTGCCGTTTCGCCAATTGGCGCGTCGCCGCTTGACCTTTTTCAATCAGTTCATCATATCCATACGCGCCATCCAAGTGCTCCCACGCCTGACGGTAGCCGACGCAACGCATCGACGGCAAGCCCAAATGCAGATCGCCACGCGTGCGCAAGGTTCGCATCTCGTCTAAAAATCCTTCGTTCAGCATGGTGACAAAGCGTTGATTGATACGCTCGTGCAAAATCGCGCGTGGCTCAGGAATCAGCGCAGTCAAAATTGGTTTGAATGACAACTCATGCGTGGTGGTATCCTCCGCCAACCACTGTGCCATCGGTTTGCCTGAAATGCGGAAAATTTCCAAGGCGCGGTTGATACGCTGCGCATCATTCGGCTCGATTCGCGCCGCAGTGATGGGGTCAATTTGCGCCAATTGTGCATGCATGGCAGGCCAACCCAAATCTGCTGCCTGCGCATCAATCTGCGCGCGAATCTGTGCGTCTGATTCGGGCAATTCGGTCAATGGCTCCAGCAGCGCTTTGACATACAGCATCGTCCCGCCAACCAATACCGGCAAACGTCCGCGCGCATGGATTTCATGAATCAGACGCTGCGCATCCGCCGCAAACTGCGCTGCGCTGTACGCCTCGGTCGGCTCAATGATGTCGATCAGATGGTGCGGGCAAATCGCTTGCTCCGCGCGCGAGGGTTTCGCCGTGCCAATGTCCATGCCCCGATACACCAGCGCCGAGTCCACGCTGATGATCTCGATTGGCCGCTGTTGCGCCAAAGCCAGCGCGAGCGCGGTTTTACCCGAAGCGGTTGGACCGAGGATGAAAAGAGCGATAGGTAGCGGAGGCTTTGTAGCGATCATTGGGCTTAATCTGTCTGTTAGGATGAGCCGCGTTTGGCAAATATCTGTTTGGCTGCGAATAGACCTTTGGGCGTGGCAGTAAATTCGGCATAAATCGCCATTTGCATCTACAGCGTTAATGAGGGAAAGCTGTATGCGTTGGGGTCAGGAAATAGTTTGGGCAATAAAAATAGCGGTAAACGATATGAAGCGAAACAACGAGAAGTTGAGTCAGGATGAATGGTGTGTAAACACGCTATATCCGAACCATCTAACACCAATAGTTTGGCATTATTGCGAATCGCGTCAGCCGCAAATTGTGCATCCTCGCGCAGATTCATATCCGCAAATGGGGATTTGCTCCAAACAGATTTACGATAAACACAGGAAAATCCATAAAACAAAACGAAGTCATCGCCCAAGCGACGTTGTTCAGTCATTTGCTCTATACCAATATGATTTCCATCCAACGTGAAATGCCAGCCGGTTTGCTCTCTGAGGTCAATATAGCCAAAAAAACCATTGCCCGGAGTCAATATATAGAATGAGGCCAGTTTGACAAAGTCTGCTTGTTCAAGCTGAATGGTACGTAACATTTGTTCGAGATAGTTTGGCGCATAATAATCGTCATCATCAAAATGCGCGATAAATGTTCCTCTTGCTTGAGCGATTAATTCATTGCGTTTTTGTCCCAAACTGGCCAAGCCATTGGGCTCATGTCGATATCGAACTCTCGGGTCTGTTTGCGACAGCTCAAGTAAAAACGCACTGGCTTGCGGACTGTCGTCATAAATCAACCACTCCCAATCAATCGATTGCGATAGAACACAAGCTGCGATTCGTGGGAAAAACGCCTCGCGGTGCTTGGTTGGGGTGATAATGGATATGGTCGACATATATAAACGTTAAAAATAAAAATCAATCATCGCTCATACGCTTGAGTTATTGGTTTTATTCATCCGCTAAATACTACAAATGGTTGAATAGATTGGAGTGGTTTTCAATATCCATTATAAGTGTTTCAACACCGCCAACGTCGGTGCGGACTGGTTGAGCGTGTAAAAGTGCATACTTGGTGCGCCGAGTTGGATCAGGCGTTCACACAGTTGCGCGACGACTTCTTCGCCGAAGGCTTGAATACTGGCTTTGTCATCGCCAAAACTGGCGAGCTTGAGCAAAATCCAGCGTGGAATTTCCGCGCCGCAGGTTTCGGAAAAGCGCGCCAGACGGCTGTAATTGGTGATGGGCATGATGCCCGGTACGATCGGCGCATTGACCCCGGCTTTGCGCACGTCCTCAACGAAGCGGGCGTAGGCGTCGGCATTGTAGAAGTATTGGGTGACGGCCATATTCGCGCCGGCGTGCATTTTGTTGACGAAGTGTTTGAGGTCGTCCTGCGGGGTACGCGCTTGCGGATGGTATTCGGGGTAGGCGGCGACGACGATTTGAAAATGTTCGCCACTGTGTTCACGAATGAGTTTGACCAGATCGGAGGCGTGGTTCAATTCGCCCATGCCGCCCATGCCCGATGGTAGGTCGCCGCGTAGCGCAACGATGCGGTTGACGCCTTGCGCTTTGAGTCCGTCCAAAATCTCGGTGACTTTGCTGCGTGTGGCGCCGACGCAGGATAGATGCGGTGCGGCTTGATGGCCTTGCGCACGGATGTTGGCTACGGCGTTGAAGGTGCCTTCTTGCGTGGAGCCGCCTGCGCCGTAGGTGACGGAGAAAAATTCGGGCGCGTGCGGCGCGAGCTCGGCTACGGTGTGCAGGAGTTTTTCTTCGCCTTCCGGTGTTTTCGGTGGGAAGAATTCAAAGGATACGGGGATGGAGATGCTCATGTTGTCTCTTTAAATATAAGGGGTTTAATCGGGTTGGAACTGTGCGAATACGAAAAATTCGCGGTTGCCGTCGGTGCCGGTGATCGGGCTTTCAAAGTAGTCTAATACGGTCAAATGTTGTGCGAGGCAGGCTTGGATGATGTTGCTCTGTACTTCGCTGTAACGCGTGGGGTCTTTGACGATGCCTGCTTTGGACAGCGCCTCGGCGTCTAATTCAAACTGCGGTTTGACCAGCATCAGGATGTGGCCGTTGGGTTTGAGCAAGCTGAACTCATTCGGTGCAAAAATCGGTAGAATTTTGGTCAGTGAAATGAAGGATAAATCCGCCACCGCCAGATCAAAATGATGCGTGATCGGCGTGCGATCACACACACCCGTGTCATTCGCCCAATCGTCCCAGCGCTCCGCCAAGGTCTCGGCATCCAAATGCCGTGCATTGAGATTTTCAAACAAGGTCAAGCGCGACTCTGTCTGTAAACGTGTGTGTAGCTGGTCGTGCCCCACGTCAATGCCAACGACGTGCGCCGCGCCGCTTTGTAGCAAACAGTCGGCAAAGCCGCCGGTACTCGTACCCAAATCCAAAGCGTTCAAACCCGTGACGGACAGCTGCGTGTGCGCCAGCGCACCGGCGAGCTTCATGCCCGCGCGCGAGACGTATTTGTCCGTGTCCGACGGGATGAGTTCAAGCAAAGCGGTGTCGTCCAATTCGTACGCCGCTTTTTTCAGCGTTTGCCACTCGCGGCCATTGTGCCAGCGCACGCGCGCGTCACCGATCAGGCGCTGCGCATGCGCGCGCGAGTCGGCCAAACCTTGCGTGACGAGAACCTGATCCAAACGCGGCATAGAAATTATGGCTTCGGTGCTTGATTGGGCAGGAGCAATGAGCTGGACGCCCATGTGATCAAGCTGTAGACAATCGCCGCCCAAAACGCTGTGCCAAAGGTGTCAATGGTAAAGCCTTTGACAATATTGCTGACCAAATACAGAAGCCCCGCGTTGATCAACAGCGTCACGATGCCGAGTGTGAGGATTTGCAACGGCAGGGTGAGAAGACTCACCACCGGCTTGATGAATGTATTGATCAAACCCAAAATCAAAGCGGCGATCAAGGCGGTCATGCCTTGGTCAATGTGCACGCCATTGAATAAATAGGGTAAGGTCAACAATGCAACCGTGGCAATTGCCCAATGAATCAACCAACGAGCCATGAGTTTTCTCCTGTGTTAGGTGAGTGAAATTCCGCTTAAAAATTGCGAAAAGCGATAACCGAGATATTGATGTTGAGCTTTTTTAAGCCCAAAATGCGAAACCAGACAAGGTGCAGAGTGGTTTTGGTGACGACGTGTACACGAAGTACACGAGGAAATCAAAATCGCTCTGCAACGCCGTATGGTGATGCGGTTTGGTGCTTAAAATTAGTAGCGGTAGTGATCCGGTTTATACGGCCCTTCAACCTTCACGCCAATGTAGTCCGCCTGCTCCGGCGTCAGCACGGTTAGTTTCGCACCGATGCGCTCCAAGTGCAAGCGTGCGACTTTCTCATCCAGATGTTTGGGCAAAACATAGACTTCATTGTTGTATTTTTCCCCGTGTTGGAACAGCTCGATTTGCGCCAAAGTCTGATTGGTGAATGAGTTGCTCATCACGAACGACGGATGTCCGGTGGCGCAGCCGAGGTTAATCAGGCGACCTTCGGCCAATAAAATGATGCGTTTGCCATCCGGGAACACGATGTGATCTACCTGTGGTTTGATGTTTTCCCAAGTCAAATCTTTGATGCCCGCGACGTCGATTTCGTTGTCAAAATGACCGATGTTGCAGACGATGGCCTGGTCACGCATTTTCGCCATGTGCGCGGCGGTGATGATGTCTTTGTTGCCTGTGGTGGTGACAAAAATGTCGACTTGACCGACCACGTCGTCCAAGGTCACCACGCGGTAGCCTTCCATCGCCGCTTGCAGGGCGCAAATCGGGTCAATTTCGGTGATCATCACGGTCGCACCGAGGCCACGCAAGGATTGCGCCGAGCCTTTACCCACATCGCCGTAGCCGCACACCAGCGCGATTTTGCCCGCGATCATCACATCGGTTGCGCGCTTGATACCATCTACCAAGGATTCGCGGCAGCCGTACAGATTATCAAATTTGGATTTGGTGACGGAATCGTTGACGTTGATCGCTGGGAACGGCAAAACGCCGTCTTTTTGCATTTGGTACAGACGCTTCACGCCTGTGGTGGTTTCTTCGGTGACGCCCTTGATGCTGGCCAAACGGGTTGAATACCACGTTGGATCGATTTTCAGTTGCGCACGAATCGCGGCGAACAAAATGGTTTCTTCGTGCGAGGTCGGGTTGTCCAAGACGCTCAGGTCTTTTTCCGCTTTCGCACCGAGGATTAGCAGCATGGTGGCGTCGCCACCGTCATCGAGAATCATGTTGGCATACGAACCATTGCCCCAGTCGAAGATTTTGTGGGTGAACGCCCAGTAGTCCTCCAATGATTCGCCTTTGTAGGCGAATACCGGCGTGCCTTTGGCAACAATCGCGGCGGCGGCGTGATCTTGGGTCGAGAAAATATTGCACGACACCCAGCGTACTTCGGCGCCGAGGGCTTGTAAAGTCTCGATCAGCGCGGCGGTCTGAATGGTCATGTGCAATGAACCGGCGATGCGTGCGCCTTTGAGTGGTTGGCTTGTGCCGTACTCGCTGCGCAACGCCATCAGACCCGGCATTTCGGTTTCGGCAATGTTGAGTTCTTTGCGACCCCAGTCGGCCAATGTGATGTCGGCGATGTGTGCGTTTTCGGTGATGTACATAGTCTGCTCCATAAATAGTGCGTGGCGAAGCAGTGGGGAATATTAAGAATAAACGGGTTCAGAACCCACTTAAGATTCGCTCACTCAAACCACTTGATGATCCAACCATAAAAAGTGTCAAAGTGAGCGTCGTTGAAATGCTTGTGCGTCTCATCGAGCCTGTCGGGATGTATTCAATAACCGATGCAACGCTCCTCGATGAGTGGCGCGAATTATACCACAAACAAGGGCTTAGAGCGTATCGGTTTTTGTACAAAAAAATTACCAAATCATGTATTTTCGATAAGAATATTATCTATATTTATCAATAAGTTTAATAGATGTTTCTGCAAAATCGCACAATCTCAGGCGTATAATCCAAATGGTATTGTGGTCAAGCCAGATGCCGTTCAGAGGAGAAAAAAATGGACTTTTTAACCAATTTAAGTGAGAGCACACAATTTGCGATTCAGTTGGTGATTGTGTTGATGTGTTTGTTTTATGGCGCGAAGAAAGGCGGGATTGCGCTGGGTTTGCTCGGCGGTATCGGTTTATTCATGCTGGTGTTTTTGTTCAAAATCCAGCCGGGTAAACCTGCGGTTGATGTGATGCTCACCATTTTGGCCGTGGTTGCGGCCAGCGCGACTTTGCAGGCCAGCGGTGGTTTGGATGTGATGTTGCAGTTGGCAGAGCGCGTTTTGCGCAAAAATCCGAAATACATCAGCATCTTGGCGCCGTTTACCACCTTTTTCCTGACCATGCTGTGCGGTACGGGGCACGTGGTGTACACGATGTTGCCGATTATTTACGACATCGCGATCAAAAACAATATTCGTCCTGAACGCCCGATGGCGGCCTCCAGCATTTCGTCGCAAATTGGTATTATCGCCAGTCCGGTGTCGGTGGCGGTGGTGTCTTTGACCGCGTTTTTGATGGGCGCGGGAACCAAACTGGATGGTTTTAACGGCTATCTGGATTTGCTCTCGATCACCATTCCCGCTTCCATGATGGGCGTGTTGGCAATTGGTATTTTCAGTTGGTTCCGAGGTAAGGATTTGGATAAGGACGAGGTTTTCCAAAAATACATTTCCGTGCCGGAAAATCGTGAATATGTCTACGGTGACTCGACCACGTTGTTAGGTAAAAAATTGCCTATGGAAAGCTGGAAAGCCATGTGGATTTTCTTGGGTGCGATTGCCATCGTGGCCTTGCTCGGCGCATTTGAAAACCTGCGTCCGGCATGGATGATCAAAGATAAATTGACCCGTTTGAATATGGTCAATACCATTCAGATTTTCATGCTCTTGGCCGGCGCGATCATGGTGATTTTCACCAAGGTGGATGCCAGCAAAATCGGTAAAAACGAAATTTTCCGCAGCGGTATGATTGCGCTGGTGGCCGTGTTTGGGATTTCGTGGATGGCCGACTCGATGTTTGAAGTGCACACGCCGATGATTAAAGATTTGCTCGGCGGTGTGGTGCAACAACATCCGTGGACCTATGCGGTCATGTTGCTCCTGATTTCTAAATTCGTGAACTCGCAAGCCGCTGCGATTGCCGCCTTCGTGCCGCTGGCCTTGGGCATTGGCGTGCCGCCGGGTGTGATTGTCGCCTTTGCACCTGCGTGTTACGGCTACTACATTTTGCCAACCTATCCGAGCGATTTGGCCGCGATTCAATTTGACCGTAGCGGCACGACGCACATCGGTAAATTCGTGATCAACCACAGCTTTATTTTGCCGGGCTTGATCGGTGTGACTACCGCGTGTATTTTTGGTTATATTTTTGCCAGCATGCGTGGGTTTGTCTGATGCAGATGACCGTTTAACGATTTGATGCACAGCCGCCCAAGTTGACTTGGGCGGTTTTCTTTTGGCGACGGGGAAAAATAGGGCTTCTCGCGCCGTGAATCTGCAATTTCACCCGTTTCACGGTGTACAATGCGGCGGTTAATGATTTAGTTATGATTTACTTTCAAATAGCATTATGAATGAAATTGCTCAATATTTCGCCGTCATCGGCAATCCGATCGCGCACAGCAAATCGCCTGAAATCCACGCGCAGTTTGCCGCGCAGCTGGGTATTGCGCTGCGCTACGAGCGTGTATTGGCGCCGATTGATGGTTTTGCGGCTACGCTTGACGCTTTGCGCGCGCAGGGTTTGCGTGGTTGTAACGTCACCGTGCCGTTTAAATTGGATGCGTTTGCCTATGCGCTCGAACGCTCGCCGGATGTGCGGTGGGCGGGCGCGAGCAATACCTTGACTTTTGCCGATGACACCATCAAAGCCGACAATACCGATGGCGTGGGTTTGGTGCGCGACATCACGCACAATTTGGGCGTGCGTTTGCATGGGAAAAACGTGCTGCTGCTCGGCGCGGGCGGCGCGGCGCGCGGTGTACTGCGCCCGATTCTAAATGAGCAACCGGCTCGCGTCGTGGTGAAAAACCGCAGTTTGGACAAAGCGCAGGCTTGGTTGGCCGAGATGGAGCAAAATGCGGATTTTAACGAGGTGCTTGGCGCGTGCGATCTGCGCGTGGCGGCGTGGGCGGATGAGGTCACCAGTGAATACGATGTGATCATCAACGCGACCGCGAGCGGCTTGTCCGACACATTTACGCCGCCGTCGGGCGTGGCGTTTTCGGCGAATGCTTTGGCGTATGACATGATGTATGGCAAACCAACCGCGTTTCTCGCGTGGGCGCGTGCGCATGCGCATGGTGTGCAAACCGCCGACGGCTGGGGTATGTTGGTTGAGCAGGCGGCGAGAAGTTTCCATATTTGGCATGGCGTTGCACCGGATACCGCGCCGCTGATCGCTCAAGGAGGCGCATGATGTGGCGTTATTGGCTCAAGCCCTATATTTATTCGCTGTTCGCCATTTTTGTGGTGTTTCAAATCTGGTGTGTCGCATGGCTGGCTTTGTATGGTTTGGGCGTACATCCGTTCACAGCGTTTATGAAAAACGAGCAAATGCGCCTGATTCCGGCCAAAGGGCAGTTTTTACTGGAGCGCGACTGGCGCAGCTACGGCGAGATTTCGGACAATCTGAAAAAAGCCGTCGTGGCCTCTGAGGATGCGGGCTTTGTCGAACACGACGGTGTGGATTGGAACGCGATTGAAATTGCGAAAAAACGCAACGAACGGCGTGGCAAAATCATCGCAGGCGGCTCGACCATCTCCATGCAGTTGACCAAAAACCTGTTTCTCTCATCCAACCGCAGTTATCTGCGCAAGGCCGAGGAAATCGGCATGACCTATGTGATGGAGCTGATGCTGCCCAAGGATAAAATCCTCGAAATTTATCTGAACTCGGTGGAGTGGGGCGAAGGGGTGTTTGGCGCGCAGGCGGCGGCGCAGCATTATTTCAACCGCGATGCGAGTCAATTGAGCGCGCAGCAGGCGGCGAAACTGGCGGTGATGTTGCCCGCGCCGAAGTTTTATGATGCCAATCGCAAAAGCCGCAACCTTGGACGGCGTGCGAACGTGATTTTGCGGCGCATGGGGGGCGCGCAAATTCCGGATGACGAGGGGATTTAATTGTCGCGTCATACTCAGTCATTATCATGGTCACAACGTTTTAATCCGCAGCATTGGGGGCGGCCGACGGCGTATGCCGCGCTCGCCACCTCGATGATGCTGGTCGGCGCGTATGTCGCGCTGTCCAAAGAGCTGCTCACGGTGTTTCCGCCGTTTGCGCTGGCGTGGGTACGATTTTTGATCGCGGCGGTGTTTATGGCGCCATGGCTGTTGACGTGGCGCGGCAAAGTGGCGAGCGTGCCGAAACACGATCGCTGGGTGCTGTTCGGCATGTCGTTTTTCGGCAATTTTTTGTTCACGTTATGCATGCTGTACGGCGTGGCGCACACCTCGGCGACGGCGGCGGGCATCATTATGAGTTTGCTCCCCGCGGTGATCGCGCTGATTTCCGCGTGGGTGCTGCGCGAGCATTTGACCCGTTCGAGTGTGTTGACCATTGCCTTGGCGGTGTTGGGTGTGATGAGTTTGAGTTTGAATAAGGCGGATGCGGGGCAAACGATTTTGGGCAACACGATGATGGTCGGTGCGCTACTGTGCGAGGCGTTTTACGTGGTGGGCGCAAAATATTTGAGTCGTGGCTATTCGCCCAAACAGGTGGCGGTGGCGATGAATACCTTCGGGCTGATTTTGACTACGCCATTGGCGTTCACGCAGCTCGGCCAAGTGAACTGGGCGGCGATTTCGTGGAGCGGATGGGCATTGATGGTGTTTTATGCTGTGGCGGCCAGTCAAATTGCGCCGTGGCTGTGGTTTAATGGTTTAAAATGGATTCCGGCCAATCGTGCGGGCGTGATGACCGTGGCTTTGCCGCTGACGGCGGCTTTGATCGGCGTGACTTGGTTTCACGAGGTCTGGACGATTTATCACACAGTGGCGTTTGCCTGCGCCTTATCGGGCATCGTTTTAATGGCGTTTTCCAAATCACCAGAGCAAGCATCCGAGCAAGTTCATTCGCATTGAGCATATAAAAATGGCAGATTCAGACAAAATATTCAATCCGACGCCAACCGAAGACCTGCCTCAGGACGGCAAATCAAAGGGCGAATCCGAACAACACTTCGAGACCGAGCAGGCTGCTCAGGCGCTGGAAATGGTGCACACCTTGCTCAATTGGCGCGAGGCGCACGTGCGTGGCGTGGCCACGGATATGAATGAGCTGATGACCGTCAACGCACACGCCGATACGGAAATGCGCTGGGTGCTCGACGGTCTGCATCCGGCGGATATCGCCTACGTGCTCGAAGCCTTGCCGCTGGACGATCGTTTGCATGTTTGGGGTTTGGTCGATCCGGCGCGCGACGGTGAGATTTTGCTCGAAGTCTCCGACTCGGTGCGTGAAACGCTGATCGCCGACATGAGCCGCCAAGAGATGGTGGCGGCGACGAAAAACCTCGATACCGACGAGATTGCCGATCTGGCCGACGACTTGCCGCGCGAGGTCGTGGAAGAAGTCGCCGAGAGCTTGCCGCTCGAAGAGCGTGCGCAATTGCGCGCCGCCATGAGCTACCCCGACGACGTGGTCGGTGCGGCGATGGACTACGACATGCTCACCACGCGTCCCGATGTGACGCTGGAAATGGTGTTGGCGCAGTTGCGACAAATGGATGGCCTACCCGAGCAGACCGACCAGATTTTTGTGGTCGATGACGACAATCAATTCCTCGGGCGTCTGAGTTTGAACCGCCTGCTGGTCAATCAGCCGGATGTGCTGGTCGGCGACGTGATGCGCAAAGAAGTGTTCCAGCTCAATCCGCTGGACGAAATGGACGACGCGGCGCAGGCGTTCGAGCGCTACGACTTGGTCAGTGCGCCGGTGGTCGATGGTCAAGGGCGCTTGGTCGGCCGTCTGACCATTGACGAAGTAGTCGATGCGATTCGCGAGCAGGGCGACGCGGATGTGCTCGCGCAAGTCGGTTTGAAAGAAGAGCAGGATATTTTCTCCAGCGTGCTCAACGCCGTGCGCAACCGCGCGCCGTGGCTGCTGGTCAATCTGTGTACCGCCGGTTTTGCCTCCTACGTCGCCTCGCGCTTTGAAAACACCGTCGCGCACATCGTCGTACTCGCGTTTCTCATGTCCATTGTCGCGGGGATTGGCGGTAACTCGGGCAACCAAACCATGACGCTGGTGATTCGTGCGCTCGCGCTCGGCCAAGTGACCAGCTCGAATGTGCGCGATTTGATTAAAAAAGAACTCTCCGTGACCGTACTCGCCGGTTTGGTTGGGGGCGTGATTGCCGCGATTTTCGCCTACATGATCTCCGGCAGCCTGCCGCTCGCCGCCGTGATGATGGCCTCGATGGTGTGCAATATGCTGGTCGGCGTGAGCGTGGGCATGTTCGTCCCGATCATGCGCGAAAAACTCGGCAAAGACCCTGCGGTCGGCTCCAGCGTACTGCTCACCTTCGCCACCGACACCATGGGCTTTCTGATTTTCCTTGGGTTGGCGACGGTGTTTTTGTTGTAAATGGATGCTGAATGCGGGTATTATCTGCGTGTTGGGTAATGTGTGGATGACGGTTTTTGTTTTTTATGATGACCAATTATCCGCATAGCTTTTGGAAAACTATTTTTAAATCAAATAGTTATATTTTTTAATAGAATGTTATGCGTCAGGTTGAAGAATGTTATTTGACACATGATGACGCATAACAATAGTTAGACTTTTGGGCGGCGCGAATCTTGCTGCCCAAAGGCTTGCATTTACGGAGCAAAAAATGAGCACTCACCGCGTGTATAAGTCCCATGAATTCATGCAGCCAGCCGAGAAAGAACCAATACGGTCTGTTGTTGTTGAATCTTCGCATTCAGTTATCGTGGCTTGGCATGTGGAGCCCGGCCAAACTATTGCGCCACATATTCACCCCGACGGACAAGATACATGGACCATCCTTTCAGGGGAAGGTCAATATCAAATTGACGAGCAAGGCAACACCGTTGCAATTGTTCCGGGGGATATCGTAGTTGCAAACAAAGGGCAGGTGCACGGTGTTCTTTGCACCAGCGTTGGCCCACTTCGGTTCATTTCAGTGGTTGCGCCTTTGGATGCTGGTTATGAACCGCTATCAGCAAAAACATAGGGGATATCAAGTGCAACAAGCTGCCTCCGCTCCCCAGCCTAACTGTTTGGTCAAGCTGACGCCAACAGGCTCCGCCTGTTGGTACCCTCCGCTTCGCTCCGGCGCAGCTTACCGCGGGCGTTAGCGCGTAGGTTGGGGTGATTGATTTTGAACCCCAACATGGATGTTATCTGGATATTGTTGGGGTTCGCTGCGCTCACCTCCAACCTACGGTTTTATCGCAAATGTTGCACAATCTGTTGATGTAAGGTTGGGTTGGCGGCGACCACGGTGGTGTTGCTGAAGTCAACGGGTGTGCCGTCAATTGAGGTGATCACCGCGCCCGCTTCGCGTGCGATGACCATGCCCGCGGCGGCATCCCACGGTTTGAGGCAAATTTCGTAGTAGCCGTCCATCACGCCGCGCGCGACGTAGCACAGGTCCAAAGCCGCCGAGCCGAGGCGGCGAATGTCGCGTACGTCGGCGAGCATGTGCTGCATGGCGTTCATGACCCAGTCAAAATCCGCGCCGCGTTCGACTTTGGTGTACGGAAATCCGGTGGCGATCAGCGCGTAGGTACGATTAGCGATGTAATCGCGTAATCGTACGAATGTTTCGGTTTCTTCTTTCGCATGCGTACGATTACGCTACGCTAATCGTAACTGCGGTCATACGAGTATTTTTGATATTTGATGGTTAATTTGTGCTTAATTGCCGTACGATTTGGGTGTGTAGTGTGGGGTTCGCGGCGATTACTGTGGTGTTGTCAAAATGTACGGGTGAACCATCTGCCGAGGTGACGGTGGCGCCGGCTTCCTGCGCAATGATGAGTCCGGCGGCGACATCCCACGGATTCAGTGTGATTTCGTAGTAGCCATCCATCGCGCCGCGTGCGACGCTGCATAAATCCAATGCGGCGGAGCCGAGCCGACGAATGTCACGCACATGGGGCAGCATTTTGCCCATCGCGCGCATGATCCACTGATGATTGGCGCCGTGTTCATTTTTGTCGTAGGGAAAGCCGGTGGCGATCAGCGCTTGTTGCAAAGTGTCCTGCGTGCTGACGTGGATCGGTTTGCCGTTGCAGCACGCACCTTCGCCGCGCACGGCGCAAAACAGTTCGTCCAAAATTGGGTTGTAGACCACGCCCATCACGCCTTCGCCGTGCTCGTACACGCCGATGGAGATCGCCACGTGCGGTATGCCGTGAACAAAGTTGGTGGTGCCGTCAATCGGGTCGATGTAGATGGCTTTGTCAAATACTGTGCCGAAATCCCCGCGATGTGTTTCTTCGCCGATCAGTGTGTGTTCGGGGAAGGCGACGCGCAGTTTTTCAATGATGAATTGCTCGGTGGCCACATCGTATTGGGTGACCAAATCCGCCGTGCCTTTGTGGGTGATTTCTTTGCTGGCGGCGAATCCTTTGCGCACGATGGCGCCGGCTTCGAGGGCAATGCTTTTGAGAATTTCGATGCTGCTGGTGTGGTGTGGGGTATTCATTTTTTATAAAAAAGAGGCGGGTTGAAGGTGAGGAGTGACGCCACTCATTGTACTTGGTGGCTGAGTACAAACTATGGAATTGCACTGTGGAGGTGCAGCTCCATAATTGATACCATGATCAATAAAAGGTATAGATACTCACAGCGCCATCATCCGTCGATACCATGCGTGAAAATGCTGCATACCATCCTCCATCGGGCTTTGATATGGGCCAATTTCGTTGTCGCCGCGCTCGTACAGCGCGCGCCGCCCCTGATCCATGTGTTCGGCGATTTCATCGTCCTCCAGCACGGTTTCCATATAGGCGTTGCGTTGCGCCTCCATGTAGTCGGGTTCAAACGCGACGATGTCGTCGTGGTAGTAGTATTCGACCACGTTCAGCGTTTGGTTCAATCCCTGCGGGTATAGTGTGGAGACCACGAGCGTGTTGGGATACCATTCGACCATGACGTTTGGGTAGTAGGTGAGCCAAATCGCGCCTTGCGCCGGTGGTGCGCCGTTTTGGTATTTGAGTACCTCGTCGTGCCATTTTTGGTAGGCGGGCGAGCCGGGTTTGGCGAGTTGGTTAAACACGCCGACGGTTTGCACGCTGTAATGCTCACCGAATTGCCATGCGAGGTCGTCGCAGGTGACAAAACCGCTTAAGCCCGGGTGAAACGGCGCGACGTGGTAGTCCTCCAAATAGACTTCGATAAAGGTTTTCCAGTTGTAATTGCAGGTGTGTTGCTCGATGCGACCGAGCGCGTAGTTATCGAAATTGAGCTTATCGGCCACACCCATCTGGGTCAAATCGCGCGCGACTTGCGATTCGCTACCACCTTTGAACAGCATGCCGTTCCAGCTTTTTACCGGCGTTTGGTGCAGGTTTAGGCAGGGATCATCGGCAAAATGCGGCGCGCCGAGCAGTTTGCCTGCGCGGTCGTAGGTCCAGCGGTGCAGCGGGCAGACGATATTTTGCGCGTTGCCCCGATCAGTCAGCATGATGGCTTGGCGGTGGCGGCAAACGTTGGACAGCAGGCGTACTTGGCCTTTGTCACGGATCAGCGCGCGGCCGTTTTGCTCGCTGGCGAGGACTTGATAGTCGCCTTCATTCGGCACCATCAACTCGTGGCCGACGTATTGCGGGCGGTTTTTGAACAGCAGTTCGAGTTCGCGTTGATACAAGGATTCGTCAAAGTAGACGGAGACGGGCAGTTGGGTTTGCCCCATAGACAGTTCGGTTGTGTTACCCGGATGGGTCATGGTTTTATCCCTTAGTAAGTCCGGCGGCTGCGATGGCAGCTCGGCCCCGGCGGTCATGTCCACGGATGGACAGCCATTCGTCTGGTAAACGGTGTCATTCCCAAGGGAGGGAGCACCTAAACAAACGGGTGAATTATACCTTGGATATGGTATTTGGGGCTGTTTGTGGATGATGGTGCGCGGTTTTTGGTTTTACTGTGTTGATTGGGGCATTTTTGGCGTAAAATGGCGACTTATTATCGTATTCATTTTGCGCCTGTTTGGCGCGATTGGATACGCTAGAGTTTGAATATCGAGGACACTATGGCAACGGCCAAAGCGACACCCAAAATGACACTTAAAACGAGCCAGAAATCGCCTGCTGATTTTGAAGCGGCGATGCGTGAGTTGGAGCAATTGATTGCCGGTATGGAAAATGGCGACTTGCCGCTGGAGGCATCGTTGCAAGCCTATCAACGCGGCGCGTTTTTGGTCAAATATTGTCAGTCGCAACTGCAAAAAGTGCAGGAGCAGGTGAAAATCGTCGAGGCCGATATGGTGCGTCCGCTGGATTTGAACGAGGGTGAGGCATGATGCACGACGATACGTCGGTTTTGGCGACGGTAACAATCCGAGGCGAGGCTGAAGCGTTCAATGCATGGGCACAACGCATGCGCCCGCAGGTCGAACAGGCTTTGGCCGAGGGTTTGGATGCCTACCGCGAGCACGCGGTGGCGGTGCATTCGCCACTGCTATCGGCGATGCGCCACGGGGTGATGAATGGTGGGAAACGCGTTCGTGCGCTGGCCGCTTTGGCGGCGGCGCAGTTGGTCGGCGGCGCGCCGGCGGTGGCGATGCAGATCGCCGTGGCCTTGGAGTACATTCACGCTTATTCGCTGATTCACGACGATTTACCGTGTATGGATGACGATGATTTGCGACGCGGCCAGCCGACGGTGCACATTGTTTATGGCGAGGCGCAGGCGCTGTTGGCGGGTGATGCCTTGCAAACGTTGGCGTTTGATGTGCTGACGCATGAGCAATTGAGTACGCAGTTGTCAGCGCAAGCGCAGGTTGAACTCATCCGCACCTTGGCACGCGCTTCGGGCGTTGCGGGTATGGCGGGTGGCCAGGCGATTGATTGCCATCACGTCGGTCAGGTGATGGCGAGTGAAACCATGCAGACCATGCATCGCTTGAAAACCGGCGCATTGCTGCACGCCAGTGTGATGATGGGCGCGATGTGTGGGCAAAATCCGCTGTCGCCGTCGCAAACCGCCGCATTATCGCGTTTTGCCGAGGATTTGGGCTTGCTGTTCCAAGTCGTCGATGATATTTTGGACGCGTCGCAAGACACCGCAACCTTGGGTAAAACGGCGGGCAAAGACGCTTCGGCGAATAAACCGACGTATGTTCAGGCCCTTGGCATTGACGGTGCGCGCGAGCACGCGCAAGCTTTGTACAAAGATGCGCTGATGAGTTTGAATCAAATCAATACCGCGCCCGAATACACGCAGGGCGTGCAGTGTTTGGCCGATTTGACCGCGTATTGCCATGAACGACTGTTTTAAACCACGACTAATTCACGATTAAGCCACGAAAGACTGTTTAAGGTCGCCAACGATTATTTTTAAACAACGATTATGAATAGCACAGCACACAACGCTCCGATTCTCCCCAACATAGCCTCACCGGCGGATGTGCGTACACTCTCGCGCGAGCAGCTCGGGCAATTGGCTGAGGAATTGCGCGCGTTTATCCTCAATTCGGTGGCGCAAACCGGCGGTCATTTGTCGTCCAACCTCGGTACGGTAGAACTGACCATTGCCCTGCATCATGTATTCAACACGCCGGATGACAAAATCGTGTGGGACGTGGGTCATCAAAGCTACGGTCATAAAATCATCACCGGACGACGCGAGCAAATGGCGCATTTGCGTCAAATCGATGGAATTTCCGGCTTTCCGAAGCGCGCAGAGTCGGAATACGACACCTTCGGCACGGGGCATTCCTCGACCAGCATTTCCGCCGCACTGGGCATGGCGGTTGCGGCGCGTGAACTGAAACAGCCGCAACGCCAGCACATCGCCGTGATCGGCGACGGCGCATTGACCGGCGGTATGGCGTTTGAAGCGATGAACAACGCGGGCGTGACCGAGGGTATCAATTTACTGGTGATTTTGAATGACAACGATATGTCGATTTCACCGCCCGTCGGTGCGCTCAATCGCCATTTGGCGAAAATCATGAGCGGTCGCTTGGTCTCCGGCGCACGCGAAAAACTCAAGCAGGTGTTACAGGGTGCGCCGGGCGTGCTCGAATTCGCGCGGCGTTTCGAGGAGCATACCAAGGGCATGTTCGTACCCGCCACGATGTTTGAGGCTTTTGGTCTGAACTACATCGGGCCGATTGACGGGCATGATTTGGACTCGTTGATTCCAACGCTCAACAACATCAAACAACTCGGCGGCGTGCAGTTTTTACACGTCGTCACCAAAAAAGGTAACGGCTATCCGTATGCCGAGCAAGACCCGATTTCCTACCACGGTCCGGCCAAATTCGATCCGAGTTTGGGCATTGTCCGTATCGAAACGCCGGATGCGCCGGTCAAACAAACCTTTACCCAAGTGTTTGGTCGCTGGATTTGCGATATGGCCGAGGCGGACGATCAACTCATCGGCATCACGCCGGCGATGCGCGAAGGCTCGGGTCTGGTCGAATTCGAGGCCAAATTCCCGACGCGCTATTTTGATGTGGGCATTGCCGAGCAGCACGCCGCAACGTTTGCCGCTGGCATTGCTTGCGACGGCATGAAGCCGGTGTTGGCGATTTACTCCACCTTCATGCAGCGTGCGTATGACCAGATCATTCACGACATTGCTTTGCAAAATCTGGATGTGACCTTCGCCGTAGACCGCGCCGGTCTGGTCGGTGCGGACGGGGCAACGCACGCGGGTGCGTATGATGTGGCGTATATGCGCTGCATTCCGAACATCATGATCGCCACGCCGTCGGATGAGGCCGAATGCCGCGCTTTGCTGAACAGCGCGTATGCGTATAACGGCCCTGCGGCGGTGCGTTATCCGCGCGGCAGTGGTGTGGGCGCGCTTGTATCCGATGAATTGACGCCGTTGCCGTTGGGCAAGGCCAATGTTGTGCGCCGCAGTACGAAAACCGAGCAGGCCACGGCGATTTTGGCTTTCGGCACATTGCTGCACCACGCGCATCCAGCCGCCGAGGCAACGGACGCGACGCTGGTGGATATGCGCTGGGTCAAGCCCTTGGACGAAGCGCTGCTGCACGAATTGATGAAAACCCACACGCAGATTGTCACCATTGAGGACTCGTGTATCGCCGGTGGTGCGGGCAGTGCGGTCGCCGAATGGTGCGCGGCCAACGGCTACGCGCCGAAATGCCTGCATTTGGGTTTACCCGACGCGTTCATTGACCAAGGGGACGTCAATCTGATCTATCAGCGTCTGGGTCTGGACGCCGAATCGGTCGCCAGCAAGGTTCGCCAATTTGTGGCATAGTTCTACTTGAGAACCGTTCTCAATTCAATCACGCATGGATTTGAAAATAGACACAACATAGCCTGTGCGCTTGAACCAATTTGATGCAATTGAGAACGCCACTGATTTTATGAACCTGATTGAGCATAACAACTGAAGCGAACACAATGACACATTCACACATTCCCGATATTCAAAGCAGCCACGACCCGCGCAATATGGTGATCGCCCGCGTCGGTATCAAAGACGTGCGTTTCCCGATGATGATGGATTTCGGCGCTGGCGCGCAAGCGACCATTGGTCACTACCAGTTGACCGTCAAACTGCCCGCAGACAAAAAAGGCACGCACATGTCGCGCTTTATTTCTCTGCTGGAGGAGCATACCGAGGCGTTCTCGTTGAGCCGTTTTCAAGTCATCACGGTCGATATGTTGGCACGCCTCGAAGCCGAAGAGGGTGACATCATCGTGCGTTTCCCCTATTTCATCAAAAAAACCGCGCCGATTTCGGGTATTCAAAGCCTGATGGACTACGAAATCACGCTCAAAGGCACAGCGGATAAAGCCGGTGCGCGTGTGCAGCTGTCCGTACTGATCCCGATGACCAGTCTGTGCCCGTGCTCCAAACAGATTTCCGACTACGGCGCGCACAATCAACGTTCACACGTCACCGCGCACATGGATTTGGCGGCGGATGCGTTGAGCGACTTTGACCTGCATCATTTGATTCGTGAAGTGGAGCAACAAGGCTCCTGCGATTTATACGGCCTGCTCAAGCGCCCTGATGAAAAATACGTCACCGAGCGTGCTTACGACAATCCGAAATTCGTCGAGGATCTCGTGCGCGATGTGGCCGGTGTGCTGCGCGCGCAAAAAGGCGTGACCGCATTCACCGTTGAGGCGGAAAACTTCGAATCGATTCACAACCACTCAGCCTACGCGCTGATTGATTCCACCGATTTATAAAATTTATTCACGGAGTTCGTCATGGCCGCCCTGTTAAGTATTCACCCCGAATCACCGCAGGCGCGCCTGATCGCGCAAGCAGTTGAGGTCATCGAGCGCAATGGCGTGATCGTTTATCCCACCGACTCCGGCTACGCGCTCGGCTGTCGGCTCGGCGACCGCGAAGCGATGGAGCGGATTTTACAGATCCGCCAAATCGAACTCTCGCACCATCTCACACTGGTCTGCCACGACCTGTCCGAATTGGGGCAGTACGCGCGCGTGGATAATCAACAATATCGCCTGCTCAAACAACTCACGCCGGGCGCTTACACCTTCATTCTGCCTGCGACCAAAGAAGTGCCGCGTCGCACCCTGCACCCCAAACGAGCCACCATCGGTCTGCGTGTGCCGGATCATCCCGTCGCGCAAGCTTTGCTCAAAGCCTTGGGCGAACCCATCCTCTCCTGCACCCTCATGTTGCCGGACGACGATGTACCGCTCAGTGATGCCGACGACATCGCCGAGAAAATCGGCAAACGCGTCGATCTCATCATTGACTCCGGCCACTGCGAACCCGAGTCCACCACTGTGCTGGATTTGACGGAAGCTGAAATAGTGGTGGTGCGCGAAGGTAAAGGCGATTTGAGTCGGGTGATTTGATGGCACATGTAGGGTGCAATAAACCGTAGGTGCATTGCACCGCATGTATTCAAAATAGCTCGGTGCTGAATGGATCACATACGGCGCAATGCGCTGCACTTATTGCGTCCTACGCGCTGACTTATCAATACCTTACTTAGATTGATGCGTTATGAACGAAGCAATTTATTGGAATCCTTTGGTTCCCGAGCTAACGGTGACATCGCTGGAAACCTCGTTGCATTTTTATCTGGCCACCGGCTTTAGCGTGCGGTTTCGTCGAGATGCCCCGCCTTTTGCGTACCTTGAGTTGGGACAAGCACAATTGATGCTGGAGCAACAGCACGCACATGGTTGGAATATTGAACCATTGGATCGACCGCTTGGGCGAGGTGTTAACTTTCAAATTGAAGTACCCGATGTGTCGGTGGTGCTGGCAGCGATGGAGCGGCTTGGGATTCAGCTATACCGTGATGTGAGTGAGTGTTGGTATAAAATTTCGTCGACTCAAGAGGAAGGCCAGAAAGAGTTTTTGGTACAAGACCCCGATGGTTTTTTGCTCAGATTTACTCAATATCTGGGGCAGAGAAACGTTGATTAAGTGAGTAGGTGGGGCAAATGAATATTTGCCAGCCATATGCCACATAAGTGGTGCGAAAGCTGTATTTTATATCCTACTTGCTGCCGAGTAACGATGTCTTCATTATTGTATTCCTATTGTTTACGCGTGATGTTGATCCAAGGGTGGTGTTTGTAGGGGCGGGTTTGAAACCCGCCCTGCGACATTTGAATGATGCCGAGCATTATTCTTCCATCGTTTGCGCAAACTCGATCAATAATTGAATACTGACATTGCCGTTCCATTCGTTGCGTTGCATTTGATACGCGGCGTGTATCGGTGAGGGCATTTCCTCGGCGTGGAAAAACCAAATCGCGCTGTGCGTGCCTGCGTCGTTGCGCAGGGTGAGTTTGAGGTGCGCGTCTTTTAAAACCCGCTGATCGACGATTTCAAAAACGCCTTCAAACAGCGGCGGGGCGAAGCCTTGTCCCCAGACTTGCGCATGAATCGCCTCGACATTGTCCAGCGTCATATCGGCGGGGGCGAGTTCGCCGTCGGTGTTGATTTGTTTGATGAATGCATCCGGTTCGCTCATGGCGAGGACAGCCTGCTCCAAGGTCTGTTTGAATAACTCGTAATGTTCGCGCACGATGGTCAGTCCGGCGGCCATCGCGTGCCCGCCGAATTTAACGATGGTGTCGGGCGCGCGTTTGTTCACCCAGTCCAGTACGTCGCGCAGGTGGATGCCTGCAATCGAGCGACCAGAACCTTTGAGAAACTCATTGCCATCCGGCGCGAATACGATGGTCGGGCGGTGGTATTTTTCCTTCAGTCGTCCGGCGACGATGCCGATGACGCCTTGATGAAATTCGTCGTGCATGACGCAGATGCTGTTGTGCGCGTCCACATTGAGCGCGGCGACGTTGACTTCGGCTTCCTCGCGCATTTGCTTTTCGATGGCTTTGCGCTCGTCGTTCATTTCATTCAAGGATTGCGCGAGTTGCTCAGCTTCGTGCGCCGAATCGCTGAGCAAACAGCGAATCCCCAGCGTCATGTCGTCCAGCCGTCCCGCCGCATTCAGTCGTGGACCGAGGGCAAAACCAAGATCGAAGGTGGAGGCTTTGGTGAAATCGCGTCCGGCGACCTGCAGCAGCGCGCCGATGCCCGCCGACATTTTGCCCTGCCGTATGCGGCGCAAGCCCTGCGCGACCAGAATGCGGTTGTTGTGATCGAGTTTGACCACGTCGGCGACGGTGCCGAGCGCGACGAGATCGAGCAGCTCGGCTAAATTCGGTTCGGTGGCGGTAAATGCCGCTCTTTGACGCAGTTCCGAGCGTGTGGCGATCAGTACGTAGAACATCACGCCGACACCGGCGAGGTTTTTGCTGGCAAAGCCGCAACCATGCTGGTTCGGATTGACGATGCTCACTGCGTCGGGCGTCTCGTCCGCGGGTAAATGATGGTCGGTAATGAGTACCGGCACGCCGAGCGCATTCGCCCGCTCAACGCCCGCGATGCTGGCCATGCCGTTGTCCACGGTGATGAGCAGATCGGGTTTCGGAAAGTTCGGCTGTGTCTGGTGCAAATGTACGGCCAGATCGACGATTTCGGGTGACAAACCATAACCATAATCAAAACGGTTCGGCACGAGAAAGTCGATGTGCGAATGCGAGCCAATCGCTTTGGCCAAGGCACGCAAACCGCGCACCGCGACCGCGCAGGCGGTCGCGCCATCGCAATCGTAATCGGCGATCACCACCAGATTTTTGTGCCGGCTCAACGCGTCGGCCAAATGCGCTGCGGCGCTGTTGATATTCAGTAAATCGGTCGGAGGCAGCAGATGCGCGAAATCAAGCTGCGCTTCCTGCGCCGAATGTACACCACGCGCCGCGAGCAGCCGAGCGAGTAGGGGCGAGTAGCCGGACGCGTGTAACTGCTCGGCATCGGCGGGGTGAAAAGTACGTGCGATCAGACTGGTCATGGTTGCGCCTCATGACTTTCACAACAGGGTTTTAGCCAGCCGAAAGGGTGTGCGTCGGCAGACTGTTTGTTCAATTGGGTGCGGATTTTTTGCCACAGAGTCGGCGGTGTGAACGTGAAATGATGCGCCACCGCCATCGGTGTCTCGTTCAGTGTGTCGGCGAGTACGGTCAAGGTGGCTGTTTGTCCTTGTTGAATTTGCGTTGCCAGCGGTTGAAGCTGCGCAGCGATGTCGGTCAAGCTGTGTGCAAACGTCAGCATCGGGAGGCTGCTTTGCTTTGGCGGCGCGCTGTTGGGCGCGTCGTGCGGCATGGCGCTGGCGGGCGCGACTTGATCGAGCCACAGGCTGTTGATCGGGCGGGCGCCACGTTGGGCGCGGGTGGCGTTGACGGGATGCGCATGCAACAGCATTTGCAGCTCGGTCAGTAGTTTTTGCCAGCGTTTTAAATCGCTGCCGTTCGGTAAAAATGCCTCCAGCATGTCGCTTTGCGCATAATCCAAACTGGGCGCGCAGTAGTCAAAACCTTGCGGTGTGCGGGCGTAAACAGTCACATTGGACTCAATGGGAAACAGCGTCCAGCTCATTTCGTCCAGCCACGGCACGAGGTCGAGCCAAATGGCGTGCCAATCCGCGTGATCCTGAGCCGCCATCATGTCGCCATAAAAGCGGTGTACATTCACGTGGTCGCGCGCTGCCGCCCAGTGCACTGGTGTGAGTCGCAGCCATGTGGTGGCGCTGGTTTGAGCCATATCCTGCTGTGCCGCAGTCACACCCGCGTGTGCCGCGAGCCATGGCGCCAACCCTAAATCCGCCGATAAACCGCGTTGCGCCAGTGTGTAGCAGACATCGGCGGTGTGTATCGGTTGCTCGGACAAAATTTGCGCGCGGTGCTGGCAGTTGGCCTGCTGCAAGGTGCGTAAAAAGGCGTATTGCTGCCGCTCCTGCGCCGTAGCGTTGGCCCAAAGTGCGTCAAAAAAGCGCTCATCGGTCGCTTGCAGGTATAAAACGGAGGTAGATGGGGGTAAATGCGTCATGAATGGCGGATTAATCAGGAATGGGTAACGGAGTTTAGGCTAAGAATGATAAACTATCGGCTTTGTTTTGGGTGAGGCTTTGTGCCAAAAAGCATGAGGCGATGATGCCATATAGTTGAACAAGATAAAATCAGTCGGCGAGCGCGTATCCATATTTGACGCTCACGCAGACAGATACTGAATTAGGAATTGTATGAATTGGTCGTTTGAATGGTTGCTCGGTTGGCGTTACACCAGCGTATCCCGCGGGGCGCATAAAAACCGCTTCATTTCATTTATCTCCATCCTCTCGATGGTGGGTATTGTCCTCGGCGTGGCTGCGCTCATCATCGTGTTGTCGGTGATGAACGGTTTCCAAAAAGAAGTGCGCGAAAAGATGCTCTCGGTCATCCCGCACATTCAGGTGTACGCGTCGCCCGACACGCCGGAAGGCTGGGAAACGCCGCTGTCGCAGTTGATCGCGAAAAATCCCGAGGTGCAGGGCGTTGCACCCTATATGAGCAGCCAATCGATCATTTTGCATCAGGGCGATATGCTTGGCGTGAAGGTCGAAGGCATTGACCCGACGCAGGAAAATCAAGTCTCCGATGTGGGTAAAAAGCTGATCGCGGGCAGCTTGAACGAATTGACCGAAGAAAGCTTCAACATCGTGCTGGGCGTCGAATTGGCGCGCACGCTCGGGCTGCAAACCGGCCCGAATCAATTTGATTTGGGCAAAGAAGTGACGCTGCTCGCACCCGAGGCGAACGTCACCGTCGCCGGCATGATGCCGCGCATGCGCGAATTCAAAGTGGTGGGCATCGTCAGCTCGGGGCATTTCGAGATTGATAACTCATTCGCGTTTATCAACGTGGGCGACGCCACGCGGCTATTTCGTGATGGCAATCGCGGTCTGCGTGTGAAAGTCGCTGATATGGATCAAGCGCAAAAAGTCGGATTACAAATCGAAGGCGCCGCGGAAAAAGGCGGTTTCCAAGTGCTCTCACGCGACTGGACCACCATCAACCCCGCGTGGTTCTCCGCCGTCAAAACCGAAAAAACCATGATGACCATCATCCTGCTCATCATCACCATCGTCGCCGGTTTTAACCTCGTCTCCATGCTCGTCATGACCGTGAATGAGAAACAAGCCGACATCGCCATCCTACGCACGCAGGGCGCATCGCGCCGCAGCATCATGAAAATTTTCATGATACAGGGCGCACTGATCGGCGGTCTCGGCACGATTATCGGCGTGCTGTTGGGCATACTCGTCGCCGCCAATATCGGCTCGATCGTCGCGGGCGTCGAGCATCTGCTCGGCTTTGAGCTGCTGCCCAAAGGCGTGTACTTCATCAACCGCATGCCATCCGATATTCGCTGGCAAGAGGTCGTCACCATCGCCGTGGTCAGCTTTGGCCTGAGCCTGCTTGCCACCATTTACCCGAGCAGAAAAGCCGCTGCGGTCGAACCGGCGCGTGCTTTGCGTTACGAATAATCAGGGGTAATCATGAATCCAATGAATTCAATGACTCAAATGAATCCAAACGCATCCGTCACCGTGTTATCCGCGCAAGGCATCAGCAAATCCTTCACGGATAACGACCTCGCCGTCAGCGTGCTCAAATCCGCCTCGATCGAGGTACAGCGTGGCGAATGTGTCGCCATCATCGGCTCGTCCGGCTCGGGCAAATCCACGCTGCTGCACGTACTCGGCGGGCTGGATTTACCCGACAGCGGCGAAGTCAGCCTGCTGGGCAAAAGCTACTCCAAGCTCTCGGACAATGAGCGCAACGTCGTGCGCAACCAGCACCTCGGCTTTGTCTACCAATTTCACCACCTGCTGCCTGAATTATCCGCACTGGACAACGTCGCCATGCCGCTACTGATTCGCCGCATGAAACGCGCCGATGCACACGAAAAAGCCCGTGCCATTCTCGAAAAAGTCGGCCTCGGCGAGCGGGTCGCACATCTGCCGAGTCAACTCTCCGGCGGCGAACGCCAACGTGTCGCCATCGCCCGCGCGCTCGTGACCGAGCCAGCGTGCGTGCTGGCCGACGAACCGACGGGGAATCTCGATCGCGAAACCGCCGAGCGCGTGTTCGCCCTCGTGCGCCAGCTCGCGCGTGAGCTGGGCATTGCCTTCATTCTCGTGTCGCATGATTTGGGATTGGCGAAAGCTACGGATCGGGTGTTGGAGTTGAGGGATGGGGCGTTGAGTGAGGTGCGCCTTTAAGAGCGATGAACGCTCATGATACGAAACTGCTTTTTACTGCATCGGATTGGCAATAATGGCTTGAGGTAAATGGATTGTGTGTGAATGCGCGCAGTTGTACAATACACACAGGTGTTGAGAAACGAATGATGCTTTTAAGTTTTCATTATGCCGTCTATCAAACCCGCTTTGATTACATTGATCCGAAAAATCAAAGAATTAAATTTTTAATGGCATATTATGTGTCATGTTATGTGTCATGTTATGTGTCATGTTGACGCATAAGTATAGTTAGATTTTTAGGAGAATAAACAGTGGAAAAATCTTGGAAAGAAGCAATAAAGAAGGTACTCGCAGAGTCTGATATACCATTGCACTACACGGAAATATCAGAGCAAGTATTGTCTCGCGGCTACTATGAAACAGATGGAGCAACTCCAGCAGCAACAGTAAATGCACAACTAGCGTCTTCTATAAAACACGATGGCGAAAAATCACC